>CACDMX010000004.1 GCA_902554035.1 uncultured Pelagibacteraceae bacterium
ACAAAAAATTAAAGATTAATTAGTATAAAGATATGAAATTTAACTGGAATTACCCAACAACTGTTTGGGTAGGAAAAAATAGAATTGATGATTTGCCAAATGCATGTGAAAGCTTAAAAGTTGTTAACCCTTTACTTGTAACTGATAAAGATCTAATAGAATTGCCGTTCATTAAAAATATTATATCTAATTTAAAAAAAAAATTTAGTCAGTTTAATATTTTTTCAAATTTTACAGGTAATCCTATAGGTGAAAATATTGAAGAGGGTGTAGAGATATTTAAAAAAAATAATAGCGATGGTGTTATTGCTATTGGAGGAGGAAGCGCTCTTGATGTTGGAAAAGCAGTTGCATTCATGTCTGGACAAAATAGACCAATTTGGGATTTTGAGGATATTGGAGATTATTGGAAAAGAGCAAATGGTGATAGTATTGCTCCTATAATTGCAATCCCAACAACAGCAGGAACAGGTTCAGAAACAGGTAGAGCATCTGCGATTATTAATAAAAAAACAGGAGTAAAAAAAATTATATTTCATCCAAAATTTTTACCTTCAATAGTCATTTTAGATCCAATTTTAACTTTAGATCTTTCACCAAGATTAACTGCAGCAACTGGAATGGATGCATTAGCACACAATTTAGAAGCATTTTGTGCTCCAGGTTTTCATCCAATGGCTGACGGAATTGCTTTGGAAGGAATTAATCTCATAAAGACATCGCTTATGACAGCTTTTAATGATGGAAAAAACATTGAAGCTAGACAAAATTTATTGGCAGCTTCATCAATGGGATCAACAGCTTTTCAGAAAGGGCTAGGAGCGATACACTCATTAAGCCATCCAATTAATGCTAAGTTTAATATGCATCATGGTTTATCAAATGCAATTTTTATGCCTTATGTTTTAACATTTAATAAAAAATTTATCGAAAAAAGAATTTCTATAATAAGTAAATTTATTGGTTTAGAAAATACATTTGAAAGCTTTTTAGACTGGATAATTAAATTAAGAAAGGAGCTTAAAATTCCTCATAAATTATCAGAATTAATTCAAATAAATCCCGATCAACTTGAAGAACTTTCACAGATGGCTTTAGAAGATCCTTCTACCACGACAAATCCAACTAAACTTACAAAAGAAGATTTTAGAAAAATGTACCAATATAGTATCGAGGGCAAGTTATTTTAATGAAAGAAATAAGTTTATTGGTTGTTGAAGGTAATTTGGCAAGCGAAAATAAAAACTTTAAGGAAGCCGGAATACAAACCCATACCGAGAGTTTAAAAGAAAGTATTGCAAACTATCACAACAAAATTAATTATAGCGTTTTAAATCCATCTAGTGAAGAAAACTTTAATGAAATAATTAGTAAACTTGAAAGTTTTAATGGAATTGTTTGGGGAGGCAGCAGTTTAAATATTTATAATGATACACCAGAAATAAGAAGACAAATATACTTTATGAAAGAATGTTTCAAAAAAGTAAAAAATATTTTAGCTATTTGTTGGGGTATGCAAGTTGCAGTGACTGCTGCTGGTGGTGTTGTTAGAAAATCAAAAAATGGTGCTCATATTGGCATTGCAAAAAATATTAAAATTAATAACGAAGGTTTGAAACACCCAATCTATAAAGATAAAAAATCATTATTTAATACTCCAGCTTTTAACTTTGATGAGGTAGAAACTCTTCCAAAAGGAACAACATTACTTTCTTCAAATCCAGTTAATAGTGTACAGGGGTTACAATTTGAAATTGGAGTAAGTAAAGTTTGGGGGATACAATACCACCCAGAGATAACCTATGAAAAAATGATAAGTTTAATTAATTTTAGAAAAGATAGATTGATAAACTTTAGAAAAGTTTTTGAGAGTGAAAATGATATTGATATTCACATTAAAAATATTGAACAAGAAAATGAAGCCACAGACAAACATTCTAGAATGCAAGAGCTTAAAAATTGGTTACAATATTTAAATGAAAATTAATTCTAAAGAAGATATTATAAAATATTTTAATAGTGGTTGTACAAATAATTTATCTATAGGTGTTGAGAATGAAAAATTCTTATTTGATATAAAATCAAATAAAAGAGCTAATTATAATCAAGTAAAAAATATTTTAATTTATTTAAAAAAATTTGGTTGGCAAGAAATCTACGAAGATTCCAATATTATTGGTTTAAGTAAAAATGGACAATCAATAACACTAGAGCCAGGAAATCAAATAGAGTTAGCTGGCGGCCTATGCCAAAATATTCATGAAGTATGTTCTGAGTCTTATGTTTTCCAAAAACAACTAGATGAAGCTTGTGATCGATACGGATTAAAAACTATTTCAATTGGCTACGATCCAATAACAGATTTAAAAGATGTGCCTAATAATCCAAAAAAGAGATACGATATAATGACAGAAGAGATGCCAAAAAATGGCAATTTAAGTCTTGAGATGATGTATCTTACAAGTGGAACACAAATTAACCTAGACTATACTTCAGAGAGCGATTTTAAAAAAAAATTTAAAGTTATTTCTTTTTTAACTCCATTAACAATTGCTCTTTTTTCTAACTCAGCTATAAAAAAAAATAAACCAACAGGCTTCTTGTCTTATAGATCAAAAGTGTGGCAAAGTACTTCAAGAGGAGGTTTGCCAGATTTTTTTTTAGAAGAAATGAGTTTTGAAAAATATGCAGATTTTAGTTTAGATTTTTCATTATTATTTCTCATTGAAAATAATAAATATATTTCTCCAAATAAAAAATCTTTTAGAGATTTAATCAAAGAAGGTAAAGCTAATACAGAAAATTTTCAATTGCACCTATCTACAATATTTACTGAATTGAGATTAAAAAAATATATTGAATTAAGATCTATTGATGCATGTGAATGGGATTGTCACTGCGCCGGTCCTGCATTTTTTACAGGTTTATTATACGGTGGCTTAGATGAAACATATGACATTGTAAATAAATGGGAAAAAAAAGATGTTAAACAGGCTTATTCTATTTCTTACAAAGATGGATTGAATACTATTATCAACGGTAAAGATTTTTTATTTTGGTCAAAAGAGTTACTTAAGATCTCAAAAAAAGGTTTAGAAAAAAGATCTTTTTTAAATAAGAATAAAAATAATGAAATAGTTTATTTAAAAAA
This sequence comes from uncultured Pelagibacteraceae bacterium, assembly GCA_902554035.1. Lineage (GTDB taxonomy): Bacteria > Pseudomonadota > Alphaproteobacteria > Pelagibacterales > Pelagibacteraceae > Pelagibacter. The sequence goes on from CACDMX010000004.1 coordinate 3,152, forward strand.
TATTGATAATATTTTATTAAATAATCTTACTAAGGCACAACAAGCATTAAAAGAAATTAAAAAATGAGAAAGATACTTGCAATTCAATCAAATGCTTTAAGCGAAATTAATACAGAAACTGATACAACGCTTTCACTAGCTCTAGAAGCACAAGAAAGAAATTATCAAATTATTTGGTATGAAACTAAAGATTTAAATTTAATAAGATCAAAGGTTTTTGTTGAAGGAAAAAAAGTAAGATTTTTAGATAAATCCAAAAAATTTTATAAAGTAATAAAAAAGATAAAATTTGATTTGGATCAAGCAAAATTTATTTTTATTAGACAAAACCCGCCCTTTAATATGGATTATATTAATTCAACTCATTTTTTGGACTACATTAAAACAAAAAAAATAATTAATAACCCAACTTCAATAAGAAATGTATCTGAAAAATTTTACTCAACTAAATTTTTAAAATATATGCCAGAAACAATTTTCACTAAAAACATTAAACAAATAAATTCTTTTCTGAGGAGACATAAAAAAATTGTAGTTAAACCAATTCATGGTTATGCAGGTAAAAATATTATCTTCATTAATAAAACGTTAAACCAAGGAATTTTAAAAAAATATATTAAGAAGTTTGATCATGTAATGGTTCAAAAATATTTAAATAAGGTTCAAGAAGGAGATAAAAGGGTTTTTATCATTAACGGTAAAGTAAAAGGAGTAATAAGAAGATTACCTAAAAAAGGTTCAATACTATCAAATATTTCTCAAGGAGGTGTCGCTCTTAAGACCAAACTTAATTCAAGAGAATTAAAAATATCCAAAATTGTTGCTAATAGTTTAAAGAAAAGTGGTATTTTTTTTGCAGGAATTGATTTGGTCGGTGGATATTTAATTGGAGATATAAATGTAACTTCTCCAACAGGTCTTCCACAATTTAAAAATTTAACTGGAAAAAATTTAGCAATTGATTTTTGGAACGAATTAGAAAAACTAAAATAAACCCTCTACTTCACCATCTTTATTTACTTTTATATTTTCAGCAGCTGGTCTTTCAGGTAATCCAGGCATAGTCATTATTTCTCCACATATAACTACAATAAATTCAGCTCCAGAGGAGAGCCTTACTTCTCTAACAGGAAGAACATGTCCAGTCGGCGCACCTTTTAAACTCGGATCTGTCGAAAAGCTGTATTGAGTTTTAGCAACACAAATTGGAAGTTTTCCATACCCTTTTTTTTCGAAATCTTTTAGCTGATTTCGAACTTTTGTATCAGCTACTACTTCACTTGCGTGATAAATTTCTTGGCCAATTTTTTCAATTTTTTTAAATAAAGGAAGCTTATCTTCATATAAATACCTAAAGGTATTTTTACTTTTATTACAAATTTTTACCACAGTGCTAGCTAGATCTCTTGTACCATTTCCTCCATCTGACCAGTGAGTACATAAAGATATATCTACTCCAAAATTTTTACAAAAATCGATTAGAAAATTTACTTCCTTATTTGAGTCTGATGCGAAGTGGTTTACAGCAACTGCCACAGGTATTCCAAATTTTCTAGTATTATTTATGTGTCGCTCTAAATTAGCCAATCCTTTCTTTAGCGCATCTAAATTTTCTTTTTTTAATTCATCTTTTTTTACTCCACCATGCATTTTAAGAGCTCTTATTGTTGCGACTATAACAACGCAATCTGGTTTGAGACCAGATTTTCTACATTTAATATCTATAAATTTTTCAGCACCAAGATCGGCTCCAAATCCAGCTTCAGTAATTACATAATCTGATAATTTTAATGCAGCCTTTGTTGCTATTACCGAATTACATCCATGAGCAATATTTGCAAATGGACCTCCATGAATAATAGCAGGATTGTTCTCTAAAGTTTGAGTAACGTTTGGTCTAATTGCGTCTTTTAAAAGAACAGTCATTGGTCCTTCTGCTTTAAGATCTTTAGCGTAAATTGGTTTTTTATCTCTAGTATATCCAATAGTAATATTTCCAATTCTTTTTTCTAAATCCTTTAAATCTTTAGACAAACAAAAGATTGCCATGATTTCAGAAGCTACAGTTATATCAAAACCATCTTGTCTAGGATATCCATTTGCAATACCTCCAAGATCAACAACAATAGATCTTAAAGATCTATCATTCATATCTATAACTCTTTTCCAAACAATTCTTCTTACATCTATATTTAATTTGTTACCCCAATAAATGTGATTATCTATTAGTGCTGAGAGTAAATTGTGTGCAGATGTAATGGCGTGAAAATCTCCTGTAAAATGTAAATTTATTTGTTCCATTGGAACAACTTGTGCATAACCTCCTCCAGCAGCCCCTCCCTTCATTCCAAATGATGGTCCTAAGCTAGGTTCTCTAAGACAAACTATAGATTTTTTTCCAATTTTATTCAAACCATCACAAAGACCAACCGATGTTGTTGTTTTTCCTTCACCCGCTGGCGTTGGCGTAATAGCTGTAACCAAGATCAGCTTTCCATTTTTTTTATCTTTAAGTTTTTCTAAATAATCTGATTTAATTTTAGCCATATACCTTCCAATCGGACTATAGGCTTCAGGTTTATCTGGGACATTTATGCCATCAAGAATTTCTTGGATGGGTTTCATTTTTGCCGCTCTGGCAATTTCTATATCTGATTTAACTTTTCTCATAAATAACGGCTTTTTATAGCCCTTAAACCATTTGAAGGTGGATTAGTATCTCTTTTTTTGGAATTTTGAAAGTTCTAAAAATTATATATAAAAAAAATAAAGAACTAATTATACTTATTACTATAAAATTTTAATATGCAAAAATACTCAGCATTTAGTTTATTTAAAAACGCTTTAAAAGGCCATAAAGACTGGCAAGTTGCCTGGAAAGACCCGACCCCTAAAGAGGAATATGATGTAGTAATAATTGGCGGAGGAGGCCATGGTTTGGCAACAGCATATTATCTTGCTAAAGAACATAATATTACGAACGTCGCAATCGTAGAGAAAGGCTGGATAGGCGGCGGTAACGTTGGAAGAAATACAACGATTCTTAGATCAAACTATATGCATGACGAAAATGGTTTGTTTTACGAAAAAGGAATGGAATTATGGAGAAATATGAGCCAAGAGCTTAACTTTAACGTAATGTATTCTCCAAGAGGAATAATAAATCTTGCTCATTCTGATGCGCAAATGAATGCATACGCACGAAGAGGAAACTCCATGAGATTGAATGGTATTGATGCAATACTTTTAGGTCGAGAAGAAATAAAGAAACTAGTTCCTATATTAGATTTTTCAGAAAACGTAAGATTTCCTATTTTTGGTGGATTAATGCAGCCTAGTGGTGGAACCGCAAGACACGATGCTGTGGCGTGGGGATATGCAAGACAAGCTGATTCAATGGGGGTAGATATAATTCAACACTGTGAGGTAACTGGATTTGAAGTTGTAAACGGAAAAATAAAAGGAATAAAAACTTCAAGAGGAAATATTAAAGCAAAAAAAGTTGGACTTTGTGTTGCTGGAAGTACTTCAGTTTTAGCAGAGATGTTAAATATGACATTACCTTTAGAAACTCATTTATTACAAGCGTGCGTGTCCGAACCAATTAAACCAATACTAGATCACGTTGTAACCTTCGGTGCAGGACATTTTTATTGCAGCCAATCTGATAAAGGTGAGATGGTAATGGGTGGAGATTTAGATGGTTATAACAGTTATGCTCAAAGGGGGAATTTACCAACTTTACAACATGTCCTTACAGAAGGAATAGCTATGCTTCCTTTTTTAAGTAAGCTTAAAATGTTAAGAACTTGGGGTGGAATTATGGATATGTCAATGGATGGATCACCAATTATTGATAAGACACACATAGAAGGATTATATTTAAATTGCGGGTGGTGCTACGGAGGCTTCAAAGCTACGCCGATTTCGGGTTGGACATTCGCACATACAATTGCCCAAGACAAAGTTCATGATTTAAATGCTGGATTTAATTTGAACAGATTTAATACAGGACACTTAATTGATGAAAAAGGGCTTGGTACAAAAACTTGGATTTCTTAAATGTTGTATATTAAATGTCCTTATTGCGGCCTAAGATCACAAAACGAATTTGCTTATGGTGGAGATGGGACTGTAAAAAGACCAACTTTAAACAAAGAAGTCTCAGATAAAGAATGGGATAATTTTGTTTATAATAGAAAAAGTCCCAGAGGAAAACATGTTGAACTTTGGCATCATATTTCTGGATGCAGACAGTGGATAAAAGTTCAAAGAGACACCGTAACTCATGAAATTTTTAAAACAGTCAGTGCAGATAAAGAAATATAAACCATGAGCCAAACTTATAGACTAAATAATTCTGGACAAATAAATAGAGATAAAAAAATATCTTTTAAATTTAATGGCAAAAAATATTTTGGTTATGAGGGCGATACCTTGGCGTCTGCATTGTTGGCTAATGGTGTACATCTTGTTGGTAGAAGTTTTAAATATCACAGACCAAGAGGATTTTTTGGTGCTGGGGTTGATGAGCCTTATGCAATTGTTCAAATGGTTAGAAATAATGAAACAGAACCGAATGTAAGAGCTACAGAACAAGAGCTATTTGAAGGACTGGAGGCAAAAAGTGTAAATTGTTGGCCAAGTGTTAATTTTGATATAGGTGCAATAAATAATTTTTTTAACAAGTTTTTACCAGCAGGTTTTTATTATAAAACATTTATGTGGCCAAAAAGTTTTTGGTATAGAATTTATGAACCATTCATTAGAAAAGCAGCTGGGTTTGGCGTAGCATCCACAAAATACGATAGTGAAAGATATGAGCATAAATATGAGTATTGTGATTTATTAATAGCTGGTTCAGGTCCAGCAGGTTTATCAGGAGCCTATGCAGCAGCAAAAAATGGTGCAAATGTAATCTTAGCTGAAGAAAAACCTCGTTTTGGAGGAAGTTTGTTAACAAGCGAGGTCAATATTGGCAACCAAAGTGGTAAAGACTGGGCTGAAAAAATCATAGCAGAACTAAAAGGAATGCCAAATGTTACTGTCAAAAACCGATCACAAGTTTTTGGTTATTATGATCATAACATGCTGGTGATGTCGGAAAAAGTAAGCGATCATTTACCTAGATCAAAAAAATTTAGTCCAAAACAAAGGCTTTGGTACATAAGGGCTAAAGAAGTCTTAATTTCTTCAGGCTCAATAGAAAGACCTATAGTATTTGGAAATAACGATACACCAGGAGTTGTTTTAGCATCAGCTGCAAAAGAATATTTGAAAGTTTATGGAGTTTTAGTCGGAAAAAAACCATTAGTCTTCACTAATAATGATAGCGCTTATGAAACAGCAATTGAATTTAAGAAAAATGGAATTGACCCAATTATATTAGATTCAAGAAACGCTCCAAAATCAGAAATCATAGAAGAAGCAAAAAATTTAGGAATACAGATTAAATTTTCTTATGTAGTTGTAGCAGCAAATGGTTATAAAAAAGTTAAATCTGCACAGATCGCCCAAATTTCACCTGATAAAAAAAATTTAGGAAAAATAGAAAAAATAAATTGTGATTGTATTTGTGTATCAGGTTTTTGGACACCAACTATTCATTTATCATCTCAATCAGGAAATAAAACCAAGTTTGATGAAAAAATTGATGCCTTTGTTCCTGGTAAATCAAAACAAAATGAAACAACGGTTGGATCTGCAAATGGTATCTTTAATCTAGAGGAGACAATAAGTTCATCATTTGAAAAAGGATATCAGTTATCAAAAAAAATTACTAATAATGATAATAAAGTCTCAACACCTCAAGTCTCTGAAAAAAAATTTACAAACCATGACAAATTTTGGTGTGTACCACTACCAGATAAAAAGAATTTAAAGAGATTTTTAGATTTTCAAAACGATGTCACAGTTTCCGATATAGAGCTTGCACTAAGAGAAGGGTACAGATCAATAGAACATGTAAAAAGGTATACCACATTAGGTATGGCAACCGATCAAGGCAAAACTAGTAATCTTAATGGACTCCAACTAGTCTCAGATGTAGAAAATAAGGTAGTACCTTCTGTAGGACATACTACCTTTAGACCTCCTTACACACCAGTTTCAATTGGAGCAATAGTCGGGCGAGAAATAGGAAAACATTCTAAACCAACCAGAAAATCACCGATACATTCATGGCATGAAAAAAATAATGCAGTATTTGTTGATGCAGGCATGTGGCTAAGACCAAGATACTATAAAAAAGGAAGCGAGGGTTTATTTGAAGCTTCAAAAAGGGAAGCAGCGAATGTTAGAAAAAACGTTGGAGTTTGTGACGTTACCACATTAGGAAAAATAGATATCAAAGGTCCAGATGCAGCAGAACTTTTAAATAGAGTTTATACAAACGCATGGTTAAAACTCCCAGTTGGAAAAGCAAGATATGGAGTGATGCTAAGAGAAGATGGAATAGTAATGGATGATGGTACAACAACGAGAATTTCTGAAAACCATTATCATATGACAACAACAACTGCACAAGCCGCAAATGTGTTATCTCATTTGGAGTATTATTTACAATTGGTTTGGCCAGAATTAAATGTAAATGTTGTTTCTACAACTGAACAATGGGCAGGAGCAGCAATAGCTGGACCGAAATCAAGAAGCTTACTACAAAAACTATTTCCAGATAAAGATTTGTCTAATGAGGGCTTACCTTTTATGGGATATACCGAAGGAGATTTATTTGGTGTTCCTGCAAGAATTTTTAGAATATCCTTTTCAGGTGAATTGGCTTACGAGTTAAATGTTCAGTCAGATTTTGGAAACTTTATGTGGGAAAAAATAATTGAACTAGGTAATGAATTTGAAATTCAACCATATGGAACTGAGGCTTTATCAACGTTAAGAATTGAAATGGGACATGTAGCTGGATCCGAGTTAGATGGAAGAACCACTCCTTATGATAATGGTCTTGATGGATTAATAAGTAAAAAAAAAGATTTTATTGGTAAAAGATCATTAAATAGAGAAGCTTTTATTGCTAAATCTAGACAGAAGGTAGTTGGAGTTGTTCCATTAGATAAAAAAACAAGTATTCCTGAGGGTTCTCATTTAGTTAAAGATGCGTCAGCTAAATTACCAAATCCCAAACTAGGTCATATCTCGGCATCATGTTGGAGCGTTGAATATAATAACCCTTTTTCATTAGCTATTATGAAAGATGGAAAAAATATGATCGGTAAAAAATTATATGCACTTTCACCACTTAAAAACAAATCAATTCCTGTTGAGATAGTATCCTCACATTATGTAGATCCTAAGGGCGAAAGGGTAAGATCATGAAAAGTCAATCTCCACTAAATAAAATTTATAAAAAAGGATTTTATGGTGATTTTGAAAATAAAAATGAAGAGAATCTTATAAAGATTAAAGAAGTTAGTAATTTAAGTATCTTCCAAATCGTAAAATATAAAAATTCAAGAGTCTCAATTAATGACTTAGATATTGATGGAATTAAATTAAGTGAAAAAATAAATTCTGTTACGTCAAAAGAAAAAACAAGAATCTTATGGTTTGGACCAAATAATTGGCTAGTAGTATCAGAGGATAAAAATTTATTTCATAAAGTAAATAAAAATACGAAAGAAACTGATTTTGCCGTCACAGATTTATCCAACTCTAGAGCAATAATTGAGATTGAGGGTAAATTAATAAAAGAAGTATTAAAAAAAGGGTGCCCTTTTAATTTTAATGAATTAAATAAAAATAATTGTATCAATTCAGTTTTTCACGGGATCACAATAACAATTGATATGATAGAGGACTCTCCAGAAAAAATAAGATTATTTGCGCTAAGAAGTTTTGGAGAATCTTTATACCACTCAATTACAGATGCAAGTTTGGAATTTGGTTATCAAAGTATTTAATTAATTGGTTTTTACTGAGTAGAAATGTTTGTAGTTTGCTACAGGATGATAAGAAAAGTCTAATATACAATTATCTATCATAAATAGTATTTTATTAAAAAAATTAATCTTCTCACTATCACTCAAATTTAAAGATATTTCAGTAATCATTTTTTTACCATTTAATATATCTTTGATATTAATTTTATTATTTTCGAAATTCATCTTAAAAAGATTATTATTAATTTTATCTTTTATATTTAATTCATTCTCATTAATTTCATACTCAACTCCGTGATATTGATATGTATATACTTTTTCTAAATTAATTTTATTATATACAACTGAATTATTTTTATTTTTTGATTTACAACAAATAATATCAATTTTTCTATCGTTCCAATTTAAAATTTGTGAAATTTCTAACTTTTCTTCAACTGACATGCTTTCGATTTTTTCTCTTATTTCTTTAGATGAATCTGAAAAAAATTTTGAAAGAGGCTTTATTCTACCATTAGCAAAATTTTTTATAATTAGATTGTTATTTTTAAGTAATTTAATTAGTTCTTTTATTGAATAAAAATTTTCTTTTTTATGTAAAAAAAAATCTACTATTCCTGATGGATGACTTAAATCTTGTTTTATTTCAGTTTCAATAAATACTTTTGCTGGATGCAAATTATTTAACTTGCTTGTTATTTTTTTAATGAAGTCTATTGAGCTATTGTTCTGTTCTAAATTTAATTTTCTGAATAATTGTTTCAGTTGGTTTGTTGCATAAGATTTTTTGTCCCCATAAACCATAATATAAATTACCCCATCATCTTTTAAATTATTATTAAAATACTCAAGCCCTGTTGATGGATCTTCTAAATGATGTATCACTCCTGAACTTATAATATAGTCAAACTTTTGTTTAAATTTAACTTTTCTAAAATCATCACAAATTAATTTGAGATTAATTATATTATTTTCATTAATAAGTTTTTTTTGATGTTTTAAGCTATTTTCAGATAAATCAATTCCAATAAAATTATGATTAGGGTTACATTTTGCTAAAATTGCTGCCTGATCAGAGCCACATCCTGCTATTAAAATCTCAAGTCTCTTTGTACTATATGGTTTTTCAGGCCAAAGTCTATGCCAACAATAATTAGGGTCGCAAATTTGAAAACGATTTTTTTTTATCCATTCTTCATTTAAGTTTTCAGTTGGTTTTGGGTAAATAAAATTATTGTATTGATCTTTTAAATCCAAAATATTTTTATTTTTCATTTTTGGTAATTTATTATTTATAAAATAAAATGACATCTATAAATAATTAATTCTACTACAGGTTTAACTTTTTTAACTGTTGGTAAACTTAAAAAACCACATTGTTTAAAATTTTAATTGTCTATATCAAAATTTGGGAGGCGAATCGTTGAAAATTAAAAAATTTATATTTTATCTATTTAGTCTTGTAACATTAAGTGGTTGCGTGGAGACCACTGCGCTCTTAGGACCGGTCATAACCGTTAGTTCTACAGGCAATATTTATCAAGCAAGTTTGTCTTATGCCTCAAACAACGTCATTTATAAGAGCACCGGAAAAACAACCCTTGATCATGTTAATGACTTTTTTAAATCTACAGAAGACAATAAGGATAACTCTGCTTTAAAAGTAAAAAATAATTTAGATAATATTAAACCAGTATTAGAAAAAAAACCTGAACCTATTTCAATGTCAGAGTTAGAAAACCTAAGAGAATATTCTCAAGATCAATTTATACTTTTTTAAAATAGATAGTTTCTAATTATTTATTAATAGACTCATATAAACAGAATTAACATCATTTTTATAATGAGCAAATGGCTCACATTTTTTAAAACCACATAAAATAAATAGTTCACGCGCTGGTTTAAAAAAATTACCTGCTCCAGTTTCTAAACTTATTTTTTTAATTTTCAGTTTTCTTGCCTCATCAATAAGGTGTTTAATTATTTTTATTCCATTACCTTTTCTTCTAAATTCATCAGCAAGCCTTATAGATTTAAATTCACCATGATCTTTATTTAAAAATTTTAATGCGCCACACCCAATCAATTCATCATTTTCCCACATACTCCAAAATTTTATTGAAGTATCTTTAAGCCCCTCTATGTCCAAAACGTGGGTACTGCCTGCAGGTGAAACAGATCTAAGTTCAACAAAATGTTTTCTTAATAGTTTATCTACATCTTGGTTATCAAAATTTCCCTCAATTGATTTCATTTTAATAAATTTTCAATTTTTTCTAATTGTCCGATTTTAAAAACAATTACATCGTCAGTATGATAACCGTATTGATTAGAAGAATTTTTAAATCTTTTACCTGGCTCCATTATTGGTTCTAGAGACAAAACAACCGTTCCCCAATGCATACCCAAAACTTTTTTACTTTTCAAGTCTTTTCCAATGTTGAGAGCTTCTTCAGGGTTGGTATGATAAATTGATTTATCTTTTTTGGGAGCCATAGGATAAAAATTATACGCACCAATATTTATAAAAGTTAAGTCGATAGGTCCATATTTATTACCAAGTTCTTTATAAATATTTCCATATCCCGTATCACAAGCGAAGAAAAATTTTTTATTTTTATATTCAATTAAAAAGCTTCCCCACAATGTTTTATTGGTATCCCAAAGGCTTCTTTTTGACCAATGTACAGCAGGTACAAAAGTTATTTTAAGATCATTAATTTTTATTTCATCATACCAATCCATTTCATGGACGTCATTAAAACCGTTTTTTGTAAAATATTTTCCAAGTTTTAAAGCCGTGGCAACCTTAGCCTTTTTAAATGGAAATCTTTTTATTGTTCTAGTACTAAGATGATCATAATGATTGTGTGTTAAAAGAAATAAATCGATATTAGGTAACTCATTTAAATTTATTGCTGGATCAACAAATCTTTTAGGGCCAAAAATTAATGGCCCCATATTTTTTTCAAATACAGGATCAGTAATGATAGTTGTATTTCCCAGCTTTATTAAAAAAGTTGCATGTCCGATCCACAATATATAATCATTATTTTCATTTTCTTGTAGAGATTTAATTACTTTCTTTTTTTCAATCACGTGATCTTTGGGGATATTAATATCTAGCTTCTTTTTTTCTTTATTGAAAACTTTATAACTCCATTTAAATTTTATATCTCTTACTGGAGAACCTTCTGGATTTCTAAAAGAGCCATCTTTCAAATGATGATAACGCTTATTTTCCATGGCATTTAAATTTACTATACAGTTTGTTAAAAATATTATGATTATAAAATGTCTTAACACAAATTAATTATAAAATTGAAGTTTGTTTTTCAACATTTTTCTGTAATTGTTAAGTGTCCCATTTTTCTTTTTTTTTTAATGTCTTTTTTTAAATAATCAAAAAAGAACTCATTATCTTTAAATTTTTTTCCCCGATAAGCTGTAATATTGTCACCCAGTAAATTAATCATTTTAGCATTAAAGTTTTTTTTAATTTTAATTTGCTCTAAGCCACAAATTGCTCTTATATGGTTTTCAAACTGACTAATATTATGACTATTAATTGTTAAGTGACCGGAATTGTGAACTCTTGGCGCAATTTCATTTACATATAAATTATCATTTTTATCAATAAAATATTCAACACATAAAGTTCCAATATAATCTAGCTCCTCAGATATTTTTATAGCCCAGTCTTTAGATTTTTCCTGGATACTTTTACTTATGTCAGCAGGTATTTTTGAATATTTTAATATTTGGTCCTCGTGAATATTTTCTATCGGTTCGTATATCTCATACTGAAGTTTACTAAATCTAGTTATAATTATTGAAATTTCTTTTTTTAAATTTATGACTTTTTCAAAAATAAATTCTTTTGTAAAATCCAATTTAAGACTATCCAACTCTTTATTTGAATTGACTTTATATTGTCCTTTTCCATCATAACCCATCGTACAAGTTTTTATAATTCCAGGTACTAAATTATTATTCGATTTTAATTCTCTTTCATTTTTTACTGAAACATAATTTGTCGTATTAATATTTATCTTATTTAAAAAATCTTTTTCTGTTAATCTATTTTGAACTATTCTGTTTATTTCTGGATTAGGTAAAACTTTTTTTGTTTTATTTATATTATTTAAGGTTTTGTAAGGAATGTTTTCAAATTCAAATGTAACTAAATCAACTTTATTTATAAATTCTTTAATTTTATTTTCATCATCGTAATTAGCAAAAATAAATTCATCAGAGAAATTCTTTGCTGGAGAATCTATATTATCACTAATTATAACTGTTTTAATATTTATTTTTTTTGCAGCAACTGACAACAAACTTCCTAGTTGTCCTCCTCCAATTATGCCAACAACAGGATTTACCATTTTAATTAGGCTTCTTTTTTACTGAATTAGTTTGTTTCTTTCTCCAGAGATTTAAATTCTTTCTTATAGTTTTGTCACTTATTGAAATTATTGATGCAGCAAGCAAAGCTGCGTTTATAGCTCCATCTGATCCAATCGCCACTGTACCAACTGGAATTCCTTTTGGCATTTGAGCAATTGACAACAGGCTATCAAGACCTTTTAATTTTTTACTTTCTATCGGTACCCCAATAACTGGCAAACTTGTTAATGCAGCGATCATTCCTGGAAGGTGTGCTGAACCTCCCGCACCAGCAATAATTACCGAAATGCCATTTTTTTCAGAATTTTTGGCAAATTTATACATTCGGTCAGGAGTTCTATGTGCAGAAATTATTTTGGTTTCACAATTAATTTTCATTAATCTGAGTACTTTTTGAGCCAATTTCATCGTTGAGTAATCTGACTGGCTACCCATAACAATACCAACTTTAGGTCTTTTTTTTTTATACGACATTTATATCTTTTAATATCAAAAATTTAAGCACTAATATATATCTAATAGTATGAATTATAAAATTGATAATTTACAGTACTGCAACTGGTCAAGAGAGGTATTTAAAATAAATCGTGAGGCAGGTCTAGATGCTGTACATGTTACTTTGGTCTATCATGAAGATTATGATGAATTTTTAACAAGAGTAAAAGAATGGAATAAACATTTTAAAGAAAACCAAGATTTAATTTTTCAAGGCAAAACTTTTAAAGATATAGAGAAAGCAAAGAAACAGAAAAAAACTGCTATTTTTTTTGGTTTTCAAAACTGCTCACCTATTGAGGATGATATAAAGTTAATTGAAAAAGTTTATCAAAATGGATGTCGTTTTATGCAACTTACCTATAATAACCAATCACTTTTGGCTACTGGATGTTATGAGAAAAGTGACAGTGGGGTCACAAATTTTGGAAGAGAGGCTATTAAAGAAATGAATAGATTAGGAATTGTGATTGACATGTCTCACTCAGCAGAAAAAAGCACACTAGATGCTATTGAAATCAGCGAAAAACCTATTGCAATAACCCACGCTAATCCTTTTTTTTGGCATAATGCTTTAAGAAATAAATCTAACGAACTTTTAAAAACACTAGGTGATAGCGGAGGAATGTTAGGATTATCTTTATATTCTCACCATCTGAAAGATGGTGAAAATTGTAAGCTAGAAAGTTTTTGTGAAATGACTGCAAAAACTTGCGAAATAATGGGAGTTAATAATATTGGGATTGGTTCAGATCTTTGCTTAAATCAGCCAGATGAAATAGTTGAATGGATGCGAAATGGAACTTGGGCAAAAAAAAAAAATTTTGGAGAAGGATCAAAAACGAAGCCAGGATTTCCAAAACAACCCACATGGTTTACTGACGCTAGAGGTTTTAAAAATTTAGAAAATGGACTTAAAAAAGTTGGGTTTGATGATAAAGAAATAAATGGAATTTTAGGCAATAACTGGTTTAACTTTTATAAAGGAATATAATGGAAGTTCAATTAAGAGATCCAAAAGTAGTAATGAAACTATCAAAGCTTGGTTCGTTTCATCAGTCTAAGTTATCTTTCTTAAGATCTTTTTTAAATGAATTTAAAGATTGGGAGTATAAGAGAGATTTATTTGATTTGAATGAAAATGGATACGGAAAAGCTGTTTACTCATTTAAAAAACAAAATAGAACTTACTCCTTGGTATGTTTTGCAAATCAAATTAGCGATACTGAAAGATCAGACAGAGTAATAGCAACTAAATGGGATGCAGCGTTTACATTGCACGATGGAATACCTACTAAAAAAGATTTAGATAGACTGTTAGAAAATGTTCCAAAACAAGAAGTAGGGAGACTATCTTACAAGGAACTGACATTATCTAGAGCAAATAAGTCATTAAGAATATTTAATCATGTTGTTGAGAACTTATCTTTAGGTAAACAACCAGATATAAATAAAGTTTTAGAGGTTGGATATCTATATAGAACCACAGCAGTTTATGGATCAGGTAAATTTGGTTTAGCTGATAGATTTAGAATAAAGAATAGAACTGAGATTTGTGGCCCGTTTAGATTGGAGATGATGTTGGTATATCTAGTAAGACAATTTACATTTGATCAAGTAAATCATATAGCAAAACAAAAAAATCCAAGAAAAGCTGTAGAACTAGACAGGGAGATTTGTAGAAATTTAGGAATTGGAAATTCTACAGGACTTGGAATGGCTCCATTTATAGTAAATCACCCAACATTATTAAATAATTGGGTTTTATCAAGAGAATTATCTTTAAAAAAAATTAGAGAGATAAAAATAGTTAATAATAATGATGCAGAAATATTTAAAAAATATTTAAAAAAATCTATTAAAAATATAAGTTTTTGGAATACTAGTAGCGAGTATCAAAAATTAAAAATTTTAGATTTAAAACAAGATTTAAAAAAGCTGATTTCTTATTTAGATGAAGATTTCGATTTTAAAAAAAACTATCCATTTAACGATTTATATATTTGGTGTGAAAAAAACTTAAAAGATGAATGTATTGAGTACACAGTTTCAATGTTAATGGAGCCATATGATAATATTACGAATCCATTAATTAACCAAATGAGCTCAGATGAGGATAAATTTTTTACCATACCAACTCAAAAAAAAATTGAGACTTTGAAGGGTATTCTTGAAAAAAATTACTCTGAAATCATTAAAATTGATTTTTCCAAGAAAGAAAACAATCAAAATTTTTGGTTTATTTCAAAAAATAAAGAAGAACCAAGATTAGCTAACAGGTATATAGAAAAAGGATCTGAACTAGAGCAGCCATTAGCAATTGCAAGAGATATTAACAAACTTTATAAAAGAATTTTAAATTTAAGAAATAGCCTAACAATCGGAAATTTTTTATTTGAAAATAACGATTTAAGACATGTAGTTAGAAGAGCATTTATTTCAGAAAATTTTCCATATGCAGAGATTCAAGATAATACAATTGGATCAAAATTGATGCCAATTGATATGCTTAGACTAAAATTATCTTTTTTTGGTGCAGTCAAGTTTGATCCAAGATCGGATAAATGGTTAAGAATTTGTATGTTTCAAGGAGCACCATTACCAGATGAACTTAAATCTTTTGATAGTGGATGGATATATAATTCTATTAATTAATGATAAGTTTAAGTGAAATCGATACAACTGTGAAAAGAGCAACCAAAGCGGTTGGTTTTCCTTGGGGTATAGCTGAGGAAGTAGGAAAAAGTATTCGTATTTTAGAGATGTTTGGATTGCCAGGATTAAAAAATCTTAATGAATATTTTAAAGTTTTTAACTCCAAAAAATTTCAAAATGTAACTGTAATATCAAAATCAAATATCTCTAAAATTTCATACTGTCCAATTATATCAGGTATAAACTTCTTGGACCAAGTGCATACTTTAGAAGGATTTGAAAAAATTGAGTTTGAAAATTTTGCATTTCCAATTTTGTTTATTCCTTTTTTAAGTAGATCTTCTGAAATAATTGGAAAAAAAATATTTCTTAAAATTGATGAAAAAGAATTTTTATTAAACTTTAATCAATCTATGTACTCAAGTAATTTAAATGTAAATATTATTGAAAGAGCAAATAACATAAAAATAAATTTTTTGAATAACGAAAATTCATTTTCAAATCAAGATTGGCAAGAACTTTACAAATTATCAGAAAAAACTTTTGTTGAGGAAACAGAGGAGCTTAAGAAAAAAGCTGCTGGTGCAGGACTAACAGATAATGATTAAAAAATTAAATAAAAATGAAGATAAAGAAAAAAATGATCAACTTTGTGAAGAATGTAGCATAGAAGATGAAAGTGTTAGACAGAACTCGATTTTAATAGGTTTTAAGATTTGTGAGTCCTGCAGGATCTCCAAAACTATTTTTCCTTTTTAACTTATAGTGCTTACAGGCAATGCATCCATCCTGCTCATAACAAAAGATATTGAAACAAAAGCAATTATTAAAAAAGATAGTATGATTATACCAAAAGCTTTAAGATTAGATTTTAAATTAAGCGTTTGTTTCGCTGAAATAATTAAACCAGCAAAAATCCAAAATTGAGTAATAAAAATTACAGGTATGATAAGATCTGGTGTCACAGCAAAAAATCTTAATATACCTGGTGCATGCGCATAACCAACACCTATAAGAACTTTTTTAAAAGGTATTTTATTGTCTTTATCTGGAAATAATTTAGCTCCAATAACATAAATTAAAATACCCCAAACAAACCATGTAAATATAGCAGTTAAACCTGATAAACCTATTGCAGTTTTAATTATTGTATTCGCAGCAACAGCTCCAGCAACTCCATCTAAAATCATTATTAATCCAGCAAAATATATAGCAGCTTCTCCAAAATTATTGTTATCTTTATATAAATTCTTATCTAGTTTTAGTGAACGAAATATTATATTTAAAAATTCTCCAAACATTTTAAAATAGTGTAGTTTCCTTTTTTATATATTTGTCCAAAGTTTTGATTAGACTTTCCTCAGATTTTGTAAAAAAATGATTAGCATCACTTACTGATTGAAAGTCAACTTTAATTCCTTTTTGAGCGCTTAATCTTTTGTCTAATTCATTTATTGAATCAATTGGAACTAATTCATCTTTTTTTCCATAGACCATTAACCCTGAAGTAGGACAGGGTGATAAAAATGAAAAGTCATAAACATTTGGTTGAGGCGAAATAGCAATAAATCTATTAATTTCAGGTCTTCTCATAAGTAATTGCATTGCTATTAAGGATCCAAAAGAAAAGCCAGATATCCAACATTGAGAGTTGTCAAAATTTTCCTTTTCTAACCAATCTAAAGCAGCCGCAGCATCTGCTAGCTCACCTTGGCCGTTATCGAAATCTCCATCACTTTTTCCTACACCTCTAAAATTAACTCTACAAACCGAAAAATCATTATCCATAAAAGCATGGAATGTTTCTACAACAACTTTATTGTTCATAGTTCCTCCGTACTGAGGATGTGGTTGCAAAACAAGCGCTATCGGAGAAGTTTTCTTTTTACTTTTGAAGTATTTGGCTTCAAGTCTACCAGCAGGCCCAGGTATGAATATTTCTACAATTTTATTTTTTTCCATAAATGCAACTGATAATTAATCTCACAAATTTTATTAATAAAAAAATTATATCTAGCATAACTGAGCGACAAATTGCTAATTTTAAATTAAGAAACTTGACTATTTTAGTATGGTATATATATAAAATGCTGTAAAATATAGGATTTTATGAAACTAACAACAAAAGGTAGATACGCTGTAATGGCTTTAGCAGACATTGCTAAGTTTGAAAGTAATAACCCAGTTTCGCTTAGAGATATTTCTCTTAGACAGGGGATATCTTTACTTTATTTAGAACAAATTTTTTCAATGTTAAAAAAAAATCAAATCGTTCAAAGTGTGAGAGGAACAAATGGTGGTTATAAGTTAGCTAAGAATCCTGAACAAATTAAGATTTCAAATATTTTTTCTGCTGTTCAAGAAAATGTTAAAACAGTTCGTTGTAAAAAAGAGTCTAAAAAAGGCTGTAATGGTAAATCTGCAAAATGCATAACACACAACTTATGGGACGAGTTGGAAGTACATATAAATGATTTTTTCAGTAAAAAAAATCTCAGTGATTTAGTAAAGGGTAAAAATGAAAATAGATTCTAGTCAAATTTCTCGAGAAAAGGAAATTGAAAAATTAAAAAAATATAAATATGGATTTTCTACTGAAATAGAAAATATAAAAGCTCCAAAAGGTTTGAGCGAAGAAGTAATAAAGTTTATTTCTAATATGAAAAAAGAACCTCAATGGCTATTAGATTGGCGATTAAAAGCATACAATAGACTTAAAGCTCTTAAAGAACCAGACTGGCAAAAACCAAAATATCCAAAAATAGATTATCAGGATTTATATTATTATTCAGCTCCAAAAAGCTTTAAAGAAAAACCTAAAAGTTTAGATGATTTAGACCCAAAATTATTAGAAACTTACAAAAAATTAGGTATTCCTTTGCAGGAACAAAAAAGACTAAATAATATAGCTGTAGATGCAGTATTTGACTCAGTTTCTGTTGCCACTACTTTTAAAGATAAATTAACAGAAAAAGGAATAATCTTTTGTTCTATTTCTGAGGCAATCCAGAAACATCCTGAGCTTGTTAAAAAATATTTAGGATCAGTTATACCGTTGACCGATCACTTTTTTGCAACATTAAACTCAGCAGTATTCACTGATGGTTCTTTCGTATACGTGCCTCCGGGAGTCAGGTGTCCAATGGAGCTATCTACATATTTTAGAATAAATGCCTCTGATACTGGACAATTTGAAAGAACATTAATCATAGCTGACAAAGGAAGCTATGTAAGTTATTTAGAAGGATGCACAGCACCAATGCGTGATGAAAATCAACTTCATGCTGCAAACGTAGAGCTTGTAGCTTTAGATGATGCGGAAATTAAATATTCTACGGTTCAAAATTGGTATCCAGGAGATAAAGATGGCAAAGGGGGTATTTATAATTTTGTAACTAAGAGAGGACTGTGTAAAGGTAAAAATTCAAAAATTTCTTGGACACAAGTAGAAACTGGTTCAGCGATTACCTGGAAATATCCAAGTTGCATATTAAAAGGAGATAATTCAATAGGTGAATTTTATTCTATAGCTATAACGAATAATCATCAAAAGGCTGATACTGGTACAAAAATGATCCATATAGGAAAAAATACTAGAAGCAAAATAATTTCTAAAGGAATAAGTGCTGGTTTTTCTGATATGACATATAGAGGCTTAGTTGATATTGCCGCGAAAGCAAACAATTCCAGAAACTATACTCAATGCGATTCATTACTTATGGGAAACAAATGTGGCGCTCACACAGTTCCTTATATTAAAAATAAGAATTCCGAGTCAAATTTAGCTCATGAAGCAACAACGTCAAAAATTAGTGAAGAGCAACTACATTATTGCCAGCAAAGAGGTTTAAATTCTGAAGAAGCCGTAGGACTAATTGTTAATGGTTTTTGTAAAGAGGTACTTCAACAATTACCAATGGAATTTGCTGTTGAAGCTCAAAAATTAGTTGGAATTAGTTTAGAAGGGAGTGTTGGTTAAGTGCTTAAAATTAATAATCTTAAAGCAAAAGTTGAGGAAAAGTCTATCCTAAATGGTTTTACGCTAAACATAAACCCCGGAGAAGTTCATGCAATTATGGGACCAAATGGATCTGGCAAAAGCACTTTATCAAATATTTTATCGGGAAAAAAAGGTTATGATGTATCCGGAGAAATATTATTTGAAAACTCTGATTTATTCTCCCTAGAAACAGAGGAAAGAGCGCACAAAGGTATTTTTTTAGCTTTTCAATACCCATTAGAAATACCGGGTGTGAACACAAGTGTTTTTTTAAAAACCTCTTTAAACGCAATTAGAAAAGCCAGAGGTGAAAAAGAATTAGATGCATTAGAATTTCTAAAATTAGTTAAACAAAAATCAAAAGACCTTAAATTTGACGAAGAAAAACTTAATAGACAGCTCAACGTAGGTTTTTCCGGAGGTGAGAAGAAAAAAAATGAAATTTTGCAAATGTCAATACTTAATCCCAAACTTTCAATATTAGATGAAACAGATTCAGGATTGGATATTGACGCACTCAAGATTGTTGCAAATGGAGTTAATTCTTTAAGGAGAAAAAATAATGCCTTTTTAATTATTACTCATTATCAAAGATTACTTGATTATATTAAACCAGACCATGTGCATGTTTTAATGAATGGAAAAATAATTAAATCAGGAGGTCCTGAACTTGCATTAGAATTAGAAAAGAAAGGATACGAAAGTTTTAGCTAAATGGAAGAACAACTTAAAAATGATTTTGAAAAATCTTTTAAAAATTCAAATTTTTCATCAAAAAGTATTAGCCTTAAGAAGGAATTTTTAAATAAATTTATTAAAGATGGTTTGCCTAATAAAAGCCTAGAGAATTGGAAATTTTCAGACATAAACCAGATTATTAAAAAAGAAATTGGTGATCTAAGTTTTTATAACGATATATCAACTCCAAATAAAATTGATTCAGCTATTTATCTTAATGGTTTGGAGCAAAATTCAATAGTTTTCATAAATGGAAGAGCTGAGAAAATAGATTTTCAATTTGAAGAAAAAAACAAAATAGAAATACTTGACGATTTCGAGCTGAATAACAATTATTCAGAAATTAATTCATTAATTGATTTAAATAGTGCATTTGTAGAGAAAAGTTTTAAAATTCTAATTAAAGAAAATTACTCCCTTAAAAAACCCTTAGTAATTTACCATTATACAAATAAAAAAATTAAATCAAAAAACATAAATCTTAGATTAAATTTTATTTTAGAAAAAAATAGCTCTTTAAAACTGATAGATGTTTTAAACGATATATCGGAAAAAAATTTTATAAATACCTTTTATAGTTTTAAATTAAATCAGGATGCGATATTAAAAAACTATAAAATAGATAATAAAAATAACAATAATATAAAATATTCCTTCACTAATATTGAGCATGAAAAAAACAGTTTATCAGAAACATTTATAGTATCCTCTGGTTCTAATTTTAATAAAAATGAGATAAATTGTAATTTGAACGGAAAATATGCTTCAGCATTTATCAATGGAATATTTTCTTTAAATAAAAAAAAACATCACGAAATTAGAACCAGTGTAAATCATTTAACTGAGCTTACAAAAAGTTATCAACTAATAAAAAGTGTTTTGGAAAACGAAGCAAGGGCTGTTTATCAAGGAAAAATATATGTAAATTCTGAAGCTCAAAAAACTGATGGTTATCAACTAAGTAAAGCAGTTTTACTTGATGAAACAACAGAGTTTAATGCTAAACCTGAGTTAGAAATTTATGCAGATGATGTAAAATGTTCTCATGGTTCTGCATCTGGCAGTCTTAATGAAAACTCAATATTTTATCTTATGTCCAGAGGACTTAATTATAAAGAAGCTAAAGAACTTTTGATAAAAGGATTTTTATTAGATGTTGTTGAAAAAATTACGGATAGTGAAATTAAAAATTTAATCAAAAATATTGTTGGTTTAAAAGAATGAAAATAGAAGATATTAAAAAAGAGTTCCCAATATTTAATAATAAAGTTCATAATAATGATCTTGTTTATTTAGATAGTGCAAATTCATCTCAAAAACCTCTAGTAGTTATTGATAGAATTTATGATTTTTATACAAAAGAATTCTCAAATGTAGGAAGAAGTGTTCACTACTTAGCTGTAGCTGCTACAAATTTATATGAAAATACAAGAACTTCTGTTCAAAAATATATTAATGCCAAAGATAAAAATGAAATTGTATTTACTAAAGGTGCAACAGAGGCAATCAATCTTGTTGCAAGCACTTTTGGACAAAAATATTTGAAAGAAGGCGATGAAGTTTTGTTAACAGAACTTGAACACCATTCTAATTATGTTCCTTGGCATTATTTAAGAAAATCCAAAGGTATTAAAATTAAGTTTGCAGAAGTTAATGAAGATGGCGAAGTCACTTTAGAAAGTATTAAAAAAAAAATAACAGATAAAACCAAAATTATAGCAATTACACATCTTTCTAATGTTACAGGGGCTATATTACCTGTTAAAGAAATTGTTGAACTTGCCCATTCAAAAAATATTCCTGTTTTGATAGATGGATGCCAAAGTGCACCACACTTAAAATTGGATATGCAAGAACTTGATTGCGATTTTTATGCAATTTCATGTCATAAAATGTATGGACCAACAGGTTTAGGGATACTATATGCAAAAAAAAAATGGCTCGAGGAATTACCACCATATCAGGGTGGTGGAGGAATGATAGGTGAAGTTAAAAAAGAAGGTATAACATATGGTGATTTACCAAATAAGTTTGAAGCTGGAACTATGGCAACTGCTCAAGTGATTGCTTTTAATGAGTCTATTAAATTTTTAAATAAAATAGGAATAGATAATATTGTTAAACATGAAAATGAACTTATAAACTATGGCCAAGAATTACTTAGAAAAAATAATTCAGTCAAATTAATTGGTAATCCTAAAAACAGAGGAGCAGTTTTATCATTCACAATAGATGGTATTCATCCTCATGATATTGCAACAATTTTAGATGAGGATGGGGTAGCTATTAGGGCAGGACATCATTGTTGTCAAATTTTGCATGAAAAATTAGATCTAGTTGCAACTGCAAGGGCATCTTTAGGCGTTTACAATACTAAAGAAGATCTTGATCAGCTTAACTCTTCAATTAATAAATGTAAAAAAATATTTGAATAAATGAATTTAAAAGAACTTTATCAAGAAATCATCTTAGATCACGGCAAGAATCCTAGAAATTTAAGAAAGACAGATAATTTTAATAAAGACGCAAAGGGTCACAATCCTTTATGTGGTGACAAAGTTCACATTTATCTAAAATTAAATGAAAATAAAAAAGTTGAAGATATATCTTTTGAGGGTCAAGGTTGTGCAATATCTATGGCCTCAGCATCAATAATGACTAGCTTAGTAAAGGGAAAAGAAGAGAAGGAAGTAAAAGAGATAATCAATGATTTTTTAGAAATGATTAAAGAAAAAGAAAGTTTAAATACAAAACTTTTGGAAGAGGATGAAAAAATAAAATTAATGTGTTTATCTGGCGTTAAGCAATATCCTATGAGAGTCAAATGTGCCACTTTATCATGGCATACGCTGATCTCGGCTATTGATAAATCTCAAAACGAAATTAATATAGAAAGTAAAGAATTTTAATGAATTTAAAAGATCAAGTAATTACCGAAATTAAAAAAATTTATGATCCAGAAATTCCTGTAAATATTTATGAACTGGGTTTAATTTACGATGTTTCTGTTAAAGATAAAGATGTAAGTGTAAAAATGACATTAACAACACCAAACTGTCCTGTAGCAGAGAGTTTGCCAAAAGAAGTGAAGGATAGTATTATTGCAATTGAAGGTGTTGGAAAGGTAGACCTTGATTTAGTTTGGGATCCTCCTTGGGACAAATCTATGATGTCCGAGGCTGCTAAATTAGAATTAAATTTATGACAAAACAGATAATAACTTTAAGCGATAGTGCTGCTGAAAGAATTAAACAATTAATGTCTTCAGCCAAAGATAATTCTATTGGGGTAAGAATTGGTGTAAAAAGTGGGGGTTGCGCTGGAATGGCATATGTAATGGAATATACTGACAAAACCAATCCAAGTGATGAGATGATAGAAGAAAAAGGGGTAAAAGTTTTTATTGATGCTTCTGCAGTTATGTACTTATTGGGAACCGAAATGGACTATAAAAAAGGTGATTTTTCCTCGTCTTTTGTATTTAAAAACCCTAACGAGAGTGAAAGGTGTGGATGTGGAGAATCTTTTAAGGTATAGTTCCTTACATGAGAGATACTAAACATTTAGAAAAACACTCTAATAAAATTGCTGATAGTAAAAAAGAGAAAAATTTATTCAGGACTCTAAGAAAAGAAGTTGAAGCAGGGGCAAACGGAACTTTGGATTATACTATTAAAGAGGGTATAAATAAAAATAAAATAGCCGACGAAAAAATTTTAAAAAGCAAGAAATAATTTTAACAGCTGTAATACATTTCGAACTCAATTGGATGTGGCGTATGTTCGAAATTATATATTTCTTCAAATTTTAATGCAATATAAGCATCAATTTGATCATCAGTGAAAACGTTTCCTTCCTTAAGAAAGGCTCTGTCTCTATCTAAACTTTCCATTGCTTCTCTTAAAGATCCGCACACCGTTGGAACTTTTTTAACTTCACTTTCTGATAAAGCATACAAATCTTTATCAAATGATTTCCCTGGATCAATTTTATTTTTTATTCCATCAAGTCCTGCCATTAACATCGAAGCAAATGTCAAATAAGGGTTTCCAGAAGCGTCAGGAAATCTTATTTCACATCTTGCACCGTTTTTACTTAGCGTTATTGGAATTCTGCAAGATGCTGATCTATTTCTTGCTGAGTAAGCCAATAAAACTGGTGCCTCAAAGCCCGGGATTAATCTTTTATAACTGTTTGTAGTTGCATTTGAAAATGCGTTGATTGCCTTAGCATGTTTTAATATACCGCCTATATAATATAAAGCTGTCTGAGATAAACCAGCATACTTATTTCCTGAAAATACTGGAGTCTTACCTTTCCAAATTGATTGATGAGTATGCATACCAGAACCATTATCACCTTTCACTGGTTTTGGCATAAAAGTTGCTGTTTTACCAAATGAGTGAGATACCATCTGAACTACGTATTTATATAATTGTACGTTATCTGCTTGATCAACCAAAGTTCCAAAATACATTCCAAGCTCGTGTTGACTTGGTGCCACCTCATGGTGATGTTTTTCAACTTTTATACCAACATCTCTTAAACCTTTTAGGTATTCACTTCTCATATCATGTGCACTATCAACTGGGGGAACGGGAAAATAACCACCTTTGATACCAGGTCTGTGTCCCATGTTTCCATTTTCATATTTTCTTCCGGAATTATAAGGACCTTCCATGCTATCAATTGAAAAGCTTGTTTCATTCATATCATTTTTAATTCTAACATCATCAAATACAAAAAATTCTGGCTCTGGACCAAAATAAGCTTTATCTCCTACACCTGATTTTTTTAAATATGCTTCAGCTTTTTTTGCAATACCTCTTGGATCTCTTTCATATGGATTTTTATTAACAGCATCTAAAATATCACAAAACAAAATAAGAGTATTATGTGAGGTATATGGATCAACAATTTTTCTGCTTAGATCAGGTTTTAAAATCATATCAGACTCATTTATAGCTTTCCAACCAGCTATTGATGATCCATCAAAGAAAACTCCACTATTTAACATATCGCTATCTACGACTGTTTTATCCATTGTTAAGTGTTGTAGTTTTCCTCTCGGGTCTGTAAATCTAAGATCTACGTAGTCTATTTCTTTATCTTTAATTAGTTTTAAAACTTCATTTGAACTCATATTTCATCCTTAAATAATTATTGATGTGTCTTAATATCAAAAAAATATAGATTAATGTTGTTTATTATTAAGATATCACCTATGCATTTCTTACATATATAAATGGTATTTAATATGAAATTATCAATTCACATATTGTTACAATTATTAGTTGCATGGAAAATGTTCTGAACAAAGAATCGGTAAAAAGAGTTGAAAAGGATTTAAAAGCTTTTGATTTAAAATTAAAGGTTGAGATTTTAAATAGCTCAGCAAGAACAGCAATTGATGCTGCTAACTCCTTAAAATGTGAAGTAGGTGCGATTGTAAAAAGTCTTCTTTTGAAAGCGGATAATGGTTTTGTATTATGTTTAGTTTCCGGAGATAAGAAATGTTCATTAAGTAAAATTAAAAAAATAACAGGAAAAAAGGATGTTTGTATGGCTAACGCAGAAGACGTTAAAAAACAAACTGGTTTTACAATTGGTGGCGTTTCACCAGTGGGACTCGTCAATAATTTAGATATTATGATCGATGATCAGCTTAACAGATTTCAAGATATTTTTGCAGCCGCAGGTCATCCAAACGCGATTTTTAAAATTGATTTTAGTAGTTTAAATAAAATTACCAAAGGTAAAATTATGGATATATCTGAATGAGACAACCTAATCTAAGTGATTATATTTT
Organism: uncultured Pelagibacteraceae bacterium; assembly: GCA_902554035.1. GTDB lineage: Bacteria > Pseudomonadota > Alphaproteobacteria > Pelagibacterales > Pelagibacteraceae > Pelagibacter. The sequence goes on from CACDMX010000004.1 coordinate 29,148, forward strand.
TCTTATTGTGCTAGCTCTTATATGGGCATCTGCCTTTTTTAATATTAAAATTGCAACTTATTCATACGGGCCAGTAACTATTGCATTTCTTAGAATATTTTTAGGGGCGATTCCAGTTATAGGACTTTGCTTATTTAAAAAAATTAAAATAGAAGCTTTTTCTAAAGATTGGTATTGGTTTGCATCTATTGGTATTATAAATTTAGTAATACCTTTTTTTTTAATTGCATATGGAGTTCAAAAAGTTCAAAGTAATCTTGCAGCCATTCTTATGGCAAGCACACCACTTAGTGCTACTATTTTAGCCCATATATTCACTGATAACGAAAAAATAAATTCTATTAAAGTTTTAGGTGTACTAATAGGTTTTTCAGGAATAGTTTTTTTATTTTCAGATGATATTTTAATAAATGAAAACAATATTTTTTCTGCTTTACTGATTTTAGGAGGCTCAACTTTTTATGTGATAGGTGGATTATTAACTTTAAAAGTTAGTAACAAAAAAAATGAAAATGTTACAGCTTCTATATTAATATGGGCTACAATATTTTTATTTCCGATTACGGCTTATACAGAGCAACCTTGGAATTTAAATCCACGATTAGACTCAACCATTTCGTTATTTTATCTCGGTATATTTTCAACAGGAATTGCTTGGCTTATGAGATTTAGAATATTAAAAAACAATGGCTTAGTTTTCCAAGCACAGGTAGCTTATTTAATTCCAATATTTGGAATAATATTAGGTTTTGTTTTCTTAGATGAAATAATTACAACCAAAGTAATCTTTGCTGTAGCTGCAGTAGTTGTAGGAATTTATTTTGTAAGACGTTCTATTAAAAATAATATTACCTGAGTTTTGCTATTTCTTTTATATGTGTAGCATTTGTTTCACAACAACCACCTAAAATAGTCGCACCATTTTTAATAATTTTTTCCGTAAATTTACCAAAAACTTTGTCAGTTATATCATCTCTTTTTCCTAAAGTGATGTTTGGATTTTTTCCTATTTCATTAAATTTAGCATTATTAAATTTATGAACTGGCAAAGGTTCTTCAACACCCCATAAATTTGCTTTAAAACCAAAAGGAATATCTAATTTTTTAAATTCATCACAAGTTTTTTCTATTATTTCTAGGGATACACAAGCCGCAATGACGCCTAACCATCTTTGATTTTTATACTTTTGTACTGTCTCAGTTATTGATTCACCAGATGGGAGTTTTCCATTTTTTTTAATATGTACACCAACCAAAACTAATTTATTTAACTTTTGTGTGACATTCATTGCTATTTCTATTTCTCTACCACTTGACAAAACATCTAAATAAAAAAAATCAACATGTGGACTAAGAATTTTAGCTTGGTCGAAAAAATCTTTTTCAATTATTTTTTTGTCTCTTTTGTCAACTTCATATGTATCATTTTGTGCCGGAAGACTTCCCGCAATAAAAATATTTTTTTTTGATAATTCTTTTGCTTTTAGAGCAAGCTCACAAGCTTTTTTATTTACTAAATTAAAACTTTCTAATACTTGGTTTTGCTCCATTCTTACTTTTCTGGTAGTGAATGTATTTGTTAAAATCACATCTGATCCAGCTTTAATAGATGATAAATGAGTATCTATTACTAATTGGTAATATTTTTCATCTAATAATGAAGTCGCTGACCAAAGAGTCCCTTTCGTTACCAGTCCTCTCGCAAGTAGTTCCTGACCCATACCAGCATCTAAAATCCTTATTTTTTTAAAAAAATCTTTATCCATAAATTTATACAAATATTTTTAAAGACATTCTAACAGCAACAAATAAAACTAATATAGCAGTAATCAGGGCTAATATTCGAGTGGGGAATATTTTTAAATTTAAATAATTACCTATTTGCCCCCCAATCAAAACTACCAATAAAAGAAACCAATAATTTTGAATTTCATTTAACACTGTAGACTTTGTTAATTGACCTGCGATTCCCGATAAGGAATTTATTAATATGAATAAAGAGGCGGTAGTAACGATATGTTTTGGTTTTCCAGCTCTTAATAAAAAAAGAATTGGACTTAAAAAAATTCCTCCCCCTATACCCACAACTCCAGAAATTAAACCTAAAATTCCTCCAATTACAACAGAGATAATTAACGGAAGTTTTCTTATCGCTTCTTCCTTTTCATCAAAGGATTTAAATTTAAATAATAATAATATTCCTGCTATAATTAAAACTACACATAACATTACTTCGAAAAAATCTTTTTCAATAGCTAAAGATCCACCAATAAAAGCTAGTGGAATAGATCCAAATAGGTAAGGTACTAATAATTTTAAATTAAGATGTCCTGCTTTTATATAATTAATGCAATTCCCAGAGACGACTATAATATTACAAGATAAAGCTATTATTGGAAATATAAAGTAGGGCACTCCCCATAATAAAAGGAGAGCCAAATATGTTGAACCTCCTCCAAACCCAACACTTGCATATAATATTGCAGTTACAAAAAATAAAATTGATAATATAATCATATTAAAAACTAACTTATTTTATGAAAGTAAATATAGCACTTTTAACTGTAACCGATACTAGAAATATAAAAACTGATAAATCAGGAGGAATTTTGGTAAACAAAATTAAAGACGCCAAACATAATTTAGTTGAGCGCAAAATTTGCAAAGATAATAAAAAAGATATTAAAAAAATTTTAAAAAAATGGATAAAGAAAAAAAATATAGATGTAATTATTACAACAGGAGGCACAGGTTTAACTGGTAGAGATATTACTCCTGAAGCACTTAATGAAATCGCAGATAAGCAAATACCAGGTTTTGGAGAAATTTTTAGATATTACAGTCTAGAAACAGTTGGAACTTCATCTATTCAATCTAGAGCATGTGCTGTTCTTGCTAATGGTAAGTATATATTTGCGTTGCCGGGTTCTTCAGGTGGTGTTACGGATGCTTGGGATAAAATTTTATTAAAACAATTGGATATTAATCACAAACCTTGTAATTTTGTGGAACTATTCCCAAGACTTAAAGAAAAATAAAAAACTTACTTATTTTCTCTTGTGGCAATAAATACCCCGATAGATGCAATCGCAAAACCAAAAATATCATAAATATTTAAAGTCTCGTTTAAAAAAATCCATGCAATGAAAGCTGATGTAGCAGGAATTAAAAAAAATATAGATACTGTTTTACTAGCTGAATTATGTTTTATTAAATACATTAAGATTGTAAAAGCACCGAAAGAAACTAATAAAATTTGGTGACTCATAGCAATTATGAAAGTTGGAGAAAAATCAATGTAAGGTTTTGTAAAAAATAAAACTATAATTAGATGGAATATAAATCCACCAATAGCCTGATACATATTACTTACTGGTAATGCCAGGTTGTCACTTAGCTTTTTTTGCCACAAAGTTGCACTAGTTACAGCTAGAAGTGAAATAAAAACTGCAATTATACCAATTAGCGGTAGCTCTGAACCTACATCAAAACCTAAAACAATTATTGCGCCTAAAAAACCAAGTATCACCCCAACCCATTGTTTCCATGTAACTTTTTCCTTTAGCAAAGGACCTGCTAAAGCGTTAGTTAGAACCGGATTAAGAGTCACTACTAATGCAGCAATTCCTGTTGGGAGACCTTTTGATATGGAAAAAAAAACACCACCAAGATAAAAACCATGAAATAAAACACCACTTAAAATTGATTCTATAACGTTTTTTTTTGGAACAAAAATATTTTGTCTTTTGATAATTGAAAATAAGAAAAAACCAAATGCTACAATTACAAATCTAAATGCTAAAGCAGCAAAAGGATCGCTATAATCAACAATAGGTTTTGTGGTAATAAATGCTGAAGACCAGAGAACAATAAATATTAATGGGAACAGCCTAATCATTAAAAAGAAAAGTATTTACTTTTGATATTTTTCTTTCCATTCAGAATAAGGCATACCATAAACATGCGTTCTAGCATCTGGATCTGAAATTTCGATACCTTTTTTTTCTGCTTCCTCTCTGTACCATTTTGATAAACAATTTCTACAAAAACCGGCAAGATTCATTAAATCTATATTTTGAACATCTTTTCTTTCTCTAAGATGATTTAATAATCTATCTAAAGTAGCAGATTGTAATTCTTTTTTTATATTATCATCCATAATTTTTTATGTTAAGTTTTTTTATATTTATGAAACTTAATGGATCATATCAAATTAATTTAGAAAAACAAAAAGTTTGGGAAGCTCTTAATAATCCTGAAATTTTAAAACAATCGATACCTGGATGTGAAGAATTTAAAAAAAATTCTGATACAGAATTTACAGCAACAGCTACAAATAAGATTGGTCCATTTAATGCAAGTTTTACAGGAGATATTGAACTAAAAGATATCGATGCTCCTAACAGTTACGTTATCGAAGGTTCTGGAAACTCACCTGTTGGTTTTGCATCCGGTTCAGCCAAAGTTAGTCTTGAAGATTGTGAAGGTGGTACAAAATTAAATTATGAGTTAGACGCAAATGTTGGAGGAAAGATAGCCCAAGTTGGATCAAGACTTATTGATATGACTGCTAAAAAAATGGCTGATATTTTTTTCGGAAAATTTTCAGAGCTAGTTTCAAATAAAGATGTATCAAGCAGAGGAAAGTCTCATGAAATTGAAAAAGAAAAACCAAATGGAAAAAAATTAAATAAAAATATTTATATTTATTCATCCATAGCACTTCTAACGCTTATTATTATTGGTTATTTAATATTTTAGTTCGCGTAAGGCTAGAACTTAATTCTCATATATAATTGAAGATGATTAAAGATTATGTTTAAATAGGGAAATTTTTTATAGGAGGGAAGACTATGAAAAAATTAAATTTGGAAGTTAACGGAAAAAAAGTTAGCAAAGAAATCGCTGATCATACAGTTCTATCAGTTTTTTTAAGAGAGGTTTTAAACTTAACAGGTACACACGTTGGATGCGATACAAGCCAATGTGGCGCTTGCGTAGTACACGTTGATGGAAAATCTATAAAAAGCTGCACTGCATTAGCAGCTGATCTAGATGGAGCAAAAGTTACGACTATTGAAGGTTTGGTAAAAAATGGAAAAATGCATCCTATGCAAGAGGCATTTAAAAAAGAGCACGGTTTACAATGTGGATTTTGTACTCCAGGAATGGTCATGAGCGCAATTGACCTACTTAATCATAAAAAAAACCCAACGGATAAAGAAATAAGAGATTGGTTAGAGGGAAATATTTGTAGATGTACAGGTTATCAAAATATAGTAGCGGCAGTCAAAGAAGCTGCCACAAAAATGTAATGGAAGGAGAAATTTAATATGGCAAGTTTAGTTGGATCAAGAGTTGAGAGAAAAGAGGATAAAAAACTTTTAACTGGGAGAGGCAAGTACACTGCAGATGTTACTTTTGCTCATCAAACATATGCATATTTTGTTCGTTCTCCACATGCTAGAGCTCAAATAAAAAATGTAGATACTTCAAAAGCAGAAAAAGCATCAGGAGTAGTTGCTGTGCTTACTGGTAAAGATATAGTAAACGATAAAATTGGAGGATTAATAGCGGGATGGAGAATTAAAAGTGAAGATGGTTCTGACATGAAAGTACCTGCGCACCCGCCATTAGCTAGTGAAAGTGTAAACTACGTTGGCGACCATGTAGCAGTAGTAATTGCCGAAAGTCTTGACGAGGCTAGAAATGCCGCTGAACTAGTAAAGGTAGATTATAAAATTTTAAAAGCTGTTGTTAAAACAGATAAAGCAATGGACTCAGAGAATATTTATAAAGATATTCCAAAAAATTTATGCTTTGATTGGTTGTTAGGTGATAGAGCTAAAACTCAAGAAGCTTTTGATAAAGCAGATAAAATTATTAAAATTGACTTAATTAATAATAGATTAATTCCAAATGCCATGGAACCAAGAGCTGCAAATGCAGATTACAATCCATCGACTGAAGAAATAACTTTATATACAACAAGTCAAAATCCACATTTAGCTAGAATAATTATTTCAGCATTTAATGGTGTTGCACCAGAAAATAAACTAAGAGTAATAGCACCAGACGTTGGAGGAGGATTTGGATCAAAAATTTACCCTTATGCTGAGGAAGTAGTTTGTAGTTGGGCATCTAAGAAAATTGAAAGACCGGTGAAATGGGTTGCTGATAGAACTGAGTCATTTTTGTCTGATTGCCACGGAAGAGATCATGTTACTCATGCAGAATTAGCAGTGAAGAATGATGGTACTTTTTTAGGATTTAAAAATGAAACGATAGCAAATCTTGGAGCTTATGCTTCAGTTTTTGGAACTGTAACACCAACATATCTATTTGGTCCATGCGCAACCGGTGTTTATAAAATGCCCGCAGCTTATAGTAATGTAAAAGCAGTTTTTACCAATACTGCTCCAGTAGATGCTTATAGAGGAGCTGGAAGACCTGAAGCAACATATACTATAGAAACACTTGTAGAAAAAGCAGCTAGAGAATTAGGAATGGATCCAGCAGAAATCAGAATGAAAAACTTTCCAACAGAATTTCCTTTTCAACAAACTTTAGTTCATTCAGTAGACTCAGGGGATTATAATGCAGGATTAAAGAAAGCAATGGAAGTTGGCGATTACAAAGGTTTCGAAGCAAGGAAAAAAGAGTCAGAGTCTAAAGGAAAATTAAGGGGTGTAGGATTTTGTAGTTATTTTGAAGCATGCGGTATTGCACCTTCTGCCGTTGTAATGTCTCTAGGATGTGGAATTGGTTTATGGGAATCAGCTGAGGTAAGATTTAATCCAACAGGAAACGTTACGGTTTTTACCGGTTCACATAGTCATGGACAAGGACATGATACAACCTTTGCACAAATAGCTGCTGATAGATTAGGTGTTCCTATCGAAAATATAGAAATTTCACATGGTGATACTGACAAAGGTCCTTTTGGATATGGTACTTATGGTTCTAGATCTTTAACAGTAGGAGGAACTGCTATTGTTAAAGCTTGTGATAAAATAGTTGCAAAAGGAAAAAAAGTTGCAGCAAAAATGCTTGAAGTCAATGAAAGTGATGTTGAATTTAAAGACGGCGAATTTATTGTAGCTAAATCAAATCAGAAGAAAACAATTGGAGAAGTAGCTTTTGCTTGCTACCTACCCGGACAATATGGTGAGGTAAAATCACCATTACCAGAAGGTGAAGAGCCAGGTTTAAAAGAAACTTCATTTTTTGATCCTGGAAATTTTTCTTTTCCAGCTGGCTCACATATTTGCGAAGTAGAAATTGATCCTGATACAGGAAATACCGAAGTAGTTAAATACACAGCTGTTGATGATTTTGGAACGATTATAAATCCTTTAATCGTGGAAGGTCAAGTTCACGGAGGTTTAGCACAGGGCATTGGACAAGCACTTTATGAAAATTGTCACTATGATGATACAGGTCAATTAGTTACTGCATCATATATGGATTATACAATGCCAAGAGCGGATAATTTTCCAGAATTTAATTTAGGATTTACTTGTACACCAGCAACATCAAACCCATTAGGTACAAAAGGATGTGGAGAGGCAGGAGCAATTGCTGCACCGCCTGCAGTAATGAATGCGGTAATGAATGCAGTTGGTACTGAAGTATCTATGCCAGCAACTGCCGAGAAGGTTTGGAAAGCCTGTCAAAAAATGAATAAATCAAACTCTAAAGCAGCGTAGGAGAAAAATATGAAAACATTTAATTATCATTCTGCTAAAGATGTAAAGGAAGCAACAAAGCTAGCTTCATCAAGTTCTGCTTTCTTAGCGGGAGGAATGACTACTCTCCCTTCAATGAAATTAGGATTAGCTACTTATAAAGATATTATAGATATTAAAAGAATTAAAAAATTATCAGGAATAAAGGTAAGTGGCAAATCCGTTACAATTGGCGCAACCACAAAACATACTGAGGTTGCTCACTCAAAAGAAGTTAAAAAAGCTATTCCATCTTTAGCTGCTTTAGCTGAAGGTATAGGTGATCCACAAGTAAGAAATAGAGGAACAATTGGAGGATCAATTGCAAACAACGATCCATCAGCTGATTATCCATCAGCATGTATTGCACTTAATGCAACAATTCATACAAATAACAGAAAAATTAGTGCTGATAAATTTTTTACTGGAATGTTTGAAACATCACTTAAAAAAGGAGAATTAATTGAAGCGATAGAATTTCAAATTCCTGAAAAGTCTTGTTACCAAAAATATCCTAATCCAGCATCTAGATATGCTGTAGTAGGAGTTTATGTTGCAAAACATAAAAGTGGTGTAAATGTAGGGGTAACAGGTGCTAAATCATGTGTTTACAATGACAAAAATATTTCGAACGCCCTTTCAAAAAGTTTCTCTTCATCGGCAATAGATAGTGTTAAGATTTCATCAAGTGGCATGAATTCTGATGTTCATGCATCAGCTGATTATCGTGCAAATATGGTAAAAATATTTGCAAAAAAAGCCGTTGAAGCTTGCTAATTAAATATATCAGTATTACCTTTACATCTAATGAAAAACTCATTTGATGAAAAGATTTTAGAAGAGGCAAACGATTGGATAAAAACCAATCAAAAGGTAGTGCTCGCAACTGTCATTCAAACTTGGGGATCATCCCCACGTCAAGTTGGAAGCAGAATGATTGTTAATGAAAAAGGGGATTTTTCCGGATCTGTATCTGGTGGTTGTGTTGAATCAGCGGTAGTTAGAGAGTGTATTGGTATAATAAAAGATAATAAACCCTTTAAAAAAATTGAATTTAAAGTTTCCAATGAAAGCGCATGGGAAGTAGGACTTGCTTGCGGTGGTGAAATAGCTGTTTATTTAGAACAAATAAACTAATGAAATTAGAAATCTTAAAAGAAATAATAAAAAAAAAAGAAAAAAAAACTGAATTCGCAATTATTACCAATCTTTCTAGTGGCGAAAGTGAAATTTTTGAGGAAGATAAACCTTTAAGCAAAAACTTTGAAAAATACATCGATCAAATTAAAAATTTTTATAAATCAAAAAAAAATGGTGTAGTGGATAATACAGATATATTTGTAGAAACCTATATAAGACCTATCAAAGTCATTATTGTGGGAGCTGTTCACATAGCACAATATTTAGTTGATTTTGCTAAAAGCTTGAATTTTGAAATATTAATTATTGATCCAAGAGGGTATTTTGCTTCAGAGCAAAGATTTCCAAATATAAAAATCATAAATAAATGGCCAAATGAAGCTTTTAAAGAAATTGAAACAAATACGAATACCGCATTAATTGCACTAACTCATGACCCAAAAATAGATGATCCTGCTTTGCAACATGCGTTAAAAAAAAATTTTTATTATATAGGAGCTCTCGGAAGTAAAAAAACTCATGAAAATAGATGTCAAAGATTAAGAGACGCTGGATTTAGTGATGATAAAATAAAATCAATTCATGGGCCGATAGGAATAAAATTGGGTGGAAAATCTGCGCCAGAAATAGCCTTATCAATTGTTTCACAATTAGTTTCTGAAACATATAAAAAATAATATGCAACAAGTTTTTGAAGAAATAAAAGTAAAAACTAACGGACAAGGATTTTATAATTTTACTAAAAGCACCTTAGAATGGTTAAATAAACAAAAAATTAAAAATGGAATATTAAATATCAACATAATGCATACAAGCGCATCACTAATAATACAAGAAAATGCTGATCCTGATGTACTTTATGATCTCAAAAATTTTTTTCATAAATTAGTTCCCATGGATGAAAAACTTTATAAACATACAACAGAAGGCAAAGATGATATGCCTGCACATATAAAATCTGCACTTACTAATAATCAACTTACTTTGAGTTTAAAAAATAAAAATTTAGTTCTTGGAACTTGGCAAGGTTTATATTTATTTGAGCATCGAATTGAAAAACAAAATAGGGTTCTGTCGCATCATTTAATTGGAGATTGATAAATGATTAAAACAATTCTTTTAGCCGCAGGTCAATCTAAAAGATTAAAGAATGAAAATAAACTGATTAAAAAATTTAAAGGCAAACATCTTATTAATCATGCATTAAAATCTCTTTTAAAAAGTAAAATAAATAAAATTATTATAGTTTTAGGCTTTCAAAATAAACATTTAAAAAAAATAATTATTAAAAATAAAAAAATTATATACGTAATAAATAAAAAATTTAAATTAGGGATTTCAACATCAATTAAATCTGGTATTAAAAAAATATCGAAAAAGGATGAAGGATTCTTAATTGCTCAAGCCGACATGCCATTTGTAAAATCATCAGATATTAACAGAATTTATAATTCTATTAAAAGGAAAAAAACTTTAGTTCATGTCCTTAGTTATAAAAATAAAATAGGAAATCCCATCGGTTTTGATATTTCATTATTAAAAAAATTTAAAAAAATAAAAGGAGATGTTGGTGCTAAGTTTATGGTAAAAAAATTAAAAAGAAATACAAACTTTATTAAAGTTTCATCAAATAAAATTTTTAAGGATTTTGATTTAAAAAAAGACTTTAATTAGCTTGAATAGGGTTACCCTTTAACCATTCACTATCTTCACTTTCGTAATGTTCTTTTTTCCAAATAGGTGATCTTTTTTTGATTTCTTCAATAATATATCTTGAAAGAGTATAGGCTTCGGCTCTATGAGGACAGGCAACCGCAATAATAATACTTATTTCACCAAGACCCACATACCCTTTAACGTGCTCAATAAAAACCGATTTATTTTTTATATTAAGCTTTTTATCAGTTTCATTATAAATATCTTTGAAACTTTTAATTACCATTAGGTCATGTGCATCGTAAGTTATGCCTGTTACTTTTTTATTTTCATTATTATTTCTTACTGTTCCGTAAAAGACTATTGAAGCACCAAAATTTGATGATGCGATAAATTCCTCTGCGTTTTCTGGTTTTATCTTTTCTTTTTCTAGATCAATTATTTTTGCGTGAAGCATCAACCTCCTCCAATAGGGGGGATAATTCCGATTTTTTGGTCTTTATTTATTAAATAATTGTCTGAAATAATATTGTTATCTTCTGAGCAAAAAGCTGATGACTCTATTATTTTTTTGAAATTATTATTCCCCTTAAAATTATTGTCAACGTAGTTTAATATTTTTTTTTTAAGATCCTTAATTGAGCTTTTTTTATCTAAATTAAATTCAATAAAATTTTTCTCACTTAAATCTCTACTGGCTCCATATAATTCAAGTTTTACTTTCATATTTAAAAAATATTTTCTAAAAATTTTGGTAGACCATCAGGATTTTTCCAAAGTCCACTTTTCCCACCTTCTTTAATTAATAATTTTACATTATCAATTGTAAGATGTGGGTTTACTATTTTACTTAAATCATAAATAGTAATTAATGCTGCGTTAACACCCATAATAGCTTCCATTTCAACGCCAGTTTTTGCAATTGCTGATACGACGCAAAAAACTTCTAGTGAGCTATCAACTTCATTCATAATAATTTTTGTTGCAGTGTGATCAATTGGCAGAGGATGGCACAAAGGTATTAATTCGCTTGTTTTTTTTACACCTAGAACCGCTGATACTTCAGCTAGTGTAATTGGATCACCTTTAGGCATTTTTTTATTTTTTATTAAATCGAAAACTTTTTTACCTACATAAATTTTTCCAGATGCAAGCGCTCTTCTAAAAGTTTCTTTTTTAGAAGATACATCAATCATATTAAAAGTATTTTTCTTAAAAATTTCTTTTGCCCAGTCTTTTAATTCTTCCTGATTTACTAATTTAATGTTTTTCATTATCCTCCAGTAGTAGACAGATTTTTTGTTAAACCTGTTTCGCCAAGCTCTAAGTAATGAGATTCCTTTTTAAATCTCATTTGTTTTAAAATCAGATCCTTTAATTCTTCAAGTTGTTCATCTTTTTGTAATAAATGTCTAATACTGATCCCAGTATTGCCAAACAAACATAACCTCAAGTCTCCTCTGGAAGTAATCCTTAAACGATTACAGGATTTACAAAAATCTTTTGAGTATGGAGCAATTATTCCAAACTTACCTTTATAATCAGGATTAATATAATTTAATGAAGGGCCGGCATCTTTTCCAAGTGTTTGATAAATCCATTTATTTTTATTTAAATAATCCTTAAAGACTTTTGAAGAAACATGGTATTTATTAAAATAATCCAAGTTATCGCCAGTTCTCATTAATTCAATATATCTATAGTCAATTTTATTATTTTTAATAAATTCAGACCAGTTATTAAAATCTTTTTCAGAGGCATTAACCCCATTTAAAAGAACACCGTTAATTTTTATATTCTCAAATCCTAGATCTTGAAGATTTTTTATTCCCCGCAAAATTTCTGGTAATCTGTCATGGTTTGTAATATTTTTGAAAGTTTCACGATCAAGACTATCTATGCTAATATTTATTCCGTTAAGTCCACTGTCAATCAATTGTTTTGCTTTTTGATCTAAATGATAGCCATTTGTTGTAATGACAACTTTTTTAATTCCTGACTCAAACTTTAATATTTTAACTATATCAAAAAAATCTTTTCTAACAGTTGGTTCTCCACCAGTTATTCTTATTTTACAAACTCCTAGTTCTGAAAAACATTTAGCAAGTCTTTTAATTTCATCTAGATGAAGGAATTTTCTATTATCACTTTTGTCTGCTTGATAGCCATTTGGCAAACAATAGCCACATTTAAAATTACAAACGTCAGTTATAGACATTCTAATGTAAGGAAATTTTCTACCAAAACTATCTCTAAGAAGCTGCATAACTATCTAAATTTATACTAGAAAAAATGATTAATAAATTCAAAATTTCTTGATAAAAGCCTACAAGATAAGATTTATACAACTTGAAAGTGCAAAACTTAAAATTGAAAATATTTTCTTTTTTTTATTTTTGAGATGCCTTTTTTTTGGTAAATTTAAATATTGTTTAAGGAGGGGTCATGAAAAAAAAAGAGAGAAAACTTAATTTAAATAGAAGAAATTTTTTAGCAAGCACAGCATCAATAGCTGGATTGGCTGCAACAGCATCAGTTGTACCAATTAGTATATCTAATGCAAATCATAAGGATGGCGAAAAAGGATTACCTGAATTTATTAGCTGGAAAGACAGAGACGCTTTAATCGTTCATTCAGACAAGGGAATTGAGACCCATAGAAGTGCAATTGGAGAAAGTTTAATTACCCCTAATAGAAATGTTTATATAAGAAATAATATGCCAACTATGACGGATGATCAAATTGGCGATAGAAATAATTGGAAAGTTTCAATTGAAGGTGTGAAGAATCCAAAAACTTTTACTTTAGCTCAACTTAAAAAGTTAGGCCATACAACAATGGCTACAATTTTACAGTGTTCAGGTAACGGTAGAGGTTTTTTTGAACACAAAGTAAGAGGATCTCAGTGGAAAACGGGAGCAGCTGCTTGTGTTTTTTGGACTGGAGTTCCAATGAAGGTAGTTGTAGAAGCATGTGGCGGTGTAAATGCTAGCGCCGTATTTATGACTTCAGCTGGAGTTGATCATGAACCAACTGGATTAGATCCTAAAAAGGCAATGGTTGAAAGATCGGTACCAAAAGTGGTTTTTAAAGATGCTATGTTGGCTTGGGAAATGAATGGTGTTCCATTGCCAAATGCTCATGGCGGACCTTTGAGAATGGTTACTCCTGGTTATTTTGGTATAAACAATGTTAAACATCTTGGCAAAGTAGCTTTCACTGAAAAAGAATCCTCAGTTAAATATATGAAAAAAAGTTATAGAATTTCACCAATTGGCAAAAAAGGATCTCAATATCCATCATGTTGGGAAATGCCAGTGAAATCTTGGATCACAAGACCAACTGACGAAACAGGAACAGTAAGAGCTGGAAAAGTTCAGATAGTTGGTGTTGCCATGGGTGGTACTAAAAAAGTTAGAAGTGTTAAAGTATCTGTTGATGGTGGCAAAAGTTGGAAAAGAGCAAAATTCATTGGACCTGATTTAGGAAAGTATGCTTGGAGACAGTTCGCTTTTGAAGCAAATCTAAAATCAGGAACTTACAATATAGCAAGCCTTGCTTCAAATGGTTCTAAAAAGCAACCAGAATTGAGAATGGAAAATAGAAGAGGTTATGCTCATAATGGTTGGAAGGATCACAGCGTAAATATTACTGTAGTATAATACTTCCAACAGTTATAAAATAAATTAATGAAAATTTTGAGATTTTTATTAATTATTCTATTTTATTTTATAATTAGTATTCAAAAAACAATTGCTGATGAAAAAAAGATGCTTAAAGGTCTTGAAATTTTTAATGAGACTGCCGCATGTGCTGGTTGTCATACAATGAAAGCAGCAGGAGCAGATGGCAATGTTGGACCAAATCTTGATACTGTAGATTTAACAATCGAATCTGTAATAGATATGGTTACTTATGGACTTGGTGTAATGCCAGCTTATGGTGAAGATGGAATTCTAACAAAAGAGGAAATTGAAATTGTTTCTAATTATGTAGTCAATTCAGCAGGTAAATGAGAAATCCTTTAGTTTCAATTTTAATTGCTTGTTACAACAGGGAAAAATATATAGATAGATGCATTAAATCTTGTCTTGATCAAACTTATAAAAATTTAGAAATAGTTTTTGTAGATGACAGTTCAACAGATAAATCTTATCAAATAGCAAAAAAGTTTAAAAGAGTAAAAGTTTATAAAAAAAAAAGAAAAAATTTTAAATCTAAATTTGGTACATTTTATTTATTAGATACATACCTTTATGCTTTTAAAAAATCAAAAGGAAAAATTTTATCTTTTTTAGATGCAGACGATTTTTTCAACAAAAAAAAAGTCGAAAATATTGTCGAATATTTTAATAGAAATAAGGATAAAAAAATTTTATTTGATAAGCCAATCATTTATTATTCAAAAAAAGATTATATCTATAGCAAAGACTACAAAAATGCATCTAAAAGAAAAAAGTGGCCGAAATTTCCTCCAACAAGTTGCATATCAATAAAAAAAAATTTTTTTTCAAAGATTAAAAATGAACTTAAACCAAAAAGTTTTGATCTTTTATCCATGGATTTTCGGTTAGCTGTTATATCAAAATTTATTTTCAAGGATTTTAAAATTTTAAATAAACACTTAACTTTTTATTTCCAAAATAAAAAGGGAGAGATCAACTCAAATTTTAGAAAATTTAGAAAAAATTGGTGGCTCAGAAGAATGCAGGCTCATGAATATATGAAATATTTGCTTAAAAAAAATAATGTTAAATATCAAAATTTTGATTATACTTTAACAAAAATTATCAATTTATTTTTTTAGTTTAGATGGAAAAAATACTTTCAAAAAAACAAATTAATCAATTTCAAAAAGACGGTGCTATATTTTTAAAGGGACTATTTAATTTAAGTTGGATAAAAAAATTAGAAAAAGGAATTGAAAAAGATATAAAAAATCCCAGTCCCAGATTTAAATCTCATACAGTAGAAAAAGATATTCCAGCTTACTTAGAAGATTATTGGACGTGGGATGTAATTCCAGAATTTAAAGATTTTGTTTTTAATTCTCCATATGCAAAAATTGCTGCTGAATTAATGTCTGCCAAAAAAATCAACCTTGTTATGGACAACTGGTTTTTAAGAGAAGGCGGATCTAAATCATCAACACCTTTTCATCATGATATAAGTTATTTTGATATGGATGGAACAATGTGTGTTTTGTGGTTACCATTACAACCTACAGGAAAAAATGAAGGAGTTGTTTGGGTTAAAGGGTCTCATTTATGGAATAAGTTATTTTTACGGGTTTTATTTAAAGATGGGCACAAAGTTGAGGGAAAAGAATGTGTTGTAGGTGGAAAAAAATACGAACTTCCACCCGACATTTTAGGAAATAAAGATAAATATGAATTTTTAAAATGGGATTGTGAATTGGGTGATTGCGTAATATTCGATATGAGAACACTTCATGGCACACTTAGTTCCTCAATACCAGAGAAAACGTTAAGTCGCTACACATTAAGAGTGGCAAAAGAGGATGCAAAAATTAGTTATGTGGGTGATTGGACAAGTTATAATTATAGAAAATCTATGCAAGACGCTGGATATAAGGATGGTGATCCACTAGGTGGAAAAATGTTTCCAGTTCTTTACGAAACCATTTAACTTCTGGTAAAATACCAGAAGTTAAATATATAATTTGCTACTGTCCAGGTCCTTTATAAGCAGCTGCAATTTTTGCTGCGTTTGCAGCAACATCATTAATATTAATTTCTTCACAGATTGTAATGTTACAAAGAGAACCACTTGCTTCTGTTGCCATTTTAATACCGGCGCCTTGTTCAAAAGATCCTTCGAATATTACAAAGAAATCATATGCTCCTCTTAAACCAGTATAGGAAACCATTTTAGCTCCAACTGCCTCTGCTGCAGCTTGCGCCGCTTTAGATCTGTCGGATTTTGGATCTTTTATAAAACCTTGAAATCCTTGGGTAGTATAATTTCCAAAACAATAAAATTTAGCCATATCAACCTCCTTTCTTAAATATTAAGAATATCATTAATTCAAAAATGTTATAATGAGTAAATTGTGTAGTAGACACAACCTATAGTAATGTTAAATTAAATTTATGTACGAAAAATTTGGACAATTCATTGATGGAAAGTGGCAAGCATCTTCTAACAATGAGACTTATGAAGTTATAAATCCAGCCAATGAAGAGGTTATAGGTCGTGCATCAAAAGCTACTCCAGAAGATGTAGAACGAGCACTTAAATCTGCTGAAAAAGGTTTAGAAGTTTGGAAAAAAACTTCCCCTTGGAAAAGGTCCTCAGTCATTAGAAAAGTCGCTGATATAATAAGAGCTAAACAAGATGTTCTTGCAAAATGGATAACACTTGAAGTTGGAAAACCTTTTCTTGAAGGCAAAGGCGAAGTAGGAGCTACAGCAGATATTTTTGAGTGGAATTCAGAGGAAACAAAAAGAATCTATGGACAAACAGTAGAAAGCAGATTTGAAGAAACCAGAATTCATGTTTACTATCAACCAATTGGAGTTGTTGCAGCAATGTCTCCTTGGAATTTTCCTTTAGTTTTATCAGGAAGAAAAATATCAACTGCTTTAGCTGCAGGATGTTCAGTTATAATTAAACCTGATGTGATTGCACCTGGTGGTGTGATGGAGTTAGTTGATATTTGTAGAGAAGCCGGAGTTCCTCCAGGAGTGGTTAATTTATTATCTGGCGACCCTCCAAGCATAGCCTCTCAATTAATTTCGTCAGACATAGTTAAAAAAATTTCTATCACAGGATCTACAAGAGTTGGAAAATTAGTACTTAAACAAGCGGCTGAAAAAGTTCAAAGAGTTACTATGGAGTTAAGCGGTCATGCACCATTTATTGTGTTTAGTGATGCAAATATTGAGAAAGCAACAGACATGGCAATAGCCTCAAAATTTAGAAACAATGGCCAAGTTTGTATTTCTCCAAGCAAATTCTACATTCAAGACAATAAGAAAAAAGATTTTGTAAATTTATTTGTAGAGAAAGCTAAAAAATTAAAAATTGGAAATGGAATGGATGTGGATGTTCAATTAGGACCCATGACAACTAAAAAAAGACTTAATGAAATTGAAGATTTGGTTGAAAAAACCAAAAAAGAAGGAGCTAAAGTTTTGTTAGGAGGAAAAAAACCTTCAGGGTTTAATAAAGGTTTTTATTATGAACCAACAATTTTTGATGATGTAAAAGATGATTTTACAATTATGAAAGAAGAACCTTTTGGACCTTTATGTCCAATGCTGTCGTTTAAAACATTTGATGAAGTTATTGAAAGAGCAAATAATCATGAACTAGGTCTTGCAAGCTACATTTGCACTAATTCAATGGAATTAGCAACAAAGGCTTCTGAACAAATAGAAACTGGAGCAGTTGCAGTGAATACACCTTTAGTAGCACAAGCCGAGGCACCTTTCGGTGGTATTAAACAAACAGGCGATGGTAGAGAGGGCGGCTCAATGGCAATCAAAGACTATTTAAATATTAAATATACTCACCTTGGTATTAAAGGTTAATTAAATTGTTATGGCTGAAATTTTTATTGCTTTCGGAGCAGGATTAATAAGTTTTTTGTCACCGTGTGTATTACCTTTGATACCTGGTTATATTTCATACATTTCTGGAAGTTCGCTTAATGATTTGTTAGAAAAGAAAAATATAAACTTATTACCAATAATTTTATTCACACTTGGATTTTCAATAGTATTTATAATTTTTGGTGCATCAGCAACTTTTTTAGGAAAATTTCTATTAAGCAATTCCTTTCCTTTAAGAATAGTTGCAGGACTAGTAATAATTATATTTTCACTTCATATGTTAGGAATATTTAAAATTAATTTTTTGAATTATGAAAAGCGTATCCAAGCAGATAGAAATAAAAGTATTTTTAGTTCAGTTCTAATAGGAATGGCTTTTGCGTTTGGTTGGACTCCCTGTATAGGTCCAATTCTTGGATCAATTTTACTTTTAGCCTCAACCACAGAATCTATTTCTAGAGGTATATTATTATTGTGTTCATACTCTCTTGGTCTTGCCCTTCCATTCATTTTATCTGGATATCTAATTCAAAAATTTATTATATTTTCAAAAAATATAAGGCAGAAGGTTAAGCTTATTGAAAAAATAGGTGGAACTTTACTTCTAATAACAGGTATTTTAATCATTACAAACCAACTTCAAGTATTAGGTTTTTACTTACTTAATTATTTACCTTTTCTTCAGGGAATTGGTTAATTTTTTTTGGTTTATTAAAAACTATAAGCATAACTCCAATAACAATTATAGCACCTCCAAGAAACAATTCTTTTGTTGGTTGTTCGCCTAAAAGAAAAATTGCAGCTAACAGTCCCGTTGGAGGTATACCCATAGTTACTATAGGTAAAACTTTGTAAATAGGATTATTTTTTAAAACGTAATAAAAGCAACCGTATGTGATAGGTTGCATAATAAAGCCTAAATATAAAGCAATCATCCACGTTTCAAGACTCGCATTCTTAAAATAAGTAATTGTATTACCATCAAAAATAGCTGAAAGTCCAATTAAGATTGGACCAGAAAAAAAACCTAACCAAGCTACAAGAGCCAATGGATTTAATTCTTTACTTAAAGGTTTAACCAAAACTTGTCCAAGTGCCCAAATACCTGAGCCTAAAATTACTAACCCTATACCAAAATATTTACCATCTAAATTAGGTGATCCTGTTAAGATATAAACCCCGATAAAGGCTATACTAATACCAAACAAACTTTTTACGGTTGGTTTTTCTTTAAGCATAAAATATGCAAAGACTACTCCAAATGGAACTTCTGTTTGAACAAGTAGTACAGCTGCGGATGCATCTATTAAACTTAAACCAGTATAGGTAATACTATACTGAAGTGTATTCGCTATAAGAGATACAATAAATATTTTTTTAAGAAATCCTTTTGGTATTGGAAACCACCAAATTAATAATGATGCTACAAAAGTAAAACGCAAACCCATCAACAAAAAAGGAGGAAGTTCAACCATTGCTGGTTTAGCAATTACAAAACCAAATCCTAAAAAAATAGGAACTAATGAAGCAATTAATGAGTCACGAAGAGTCAAATTTTGAATTTTCTTTTTAAATGTCTTAATTTACCTTCTGTGCTATCGAAATCTATATAACAACCTTGTAAAAATCTATTACCTTCATCAGGATCATACCTTGTTCTTCCGTGTAGCACTCTATAATTATCCATCATCATAAGATCATTTGGTGCTAATTTAAATTCTATTCTATTCTTTTCTGAATTATACATATCAGATAATTTTTTTCGGGCTTTATAATACTGATCTAATTTTTCTTTTTCTAACATTGGAACATAATCTAATCTTGGACTAAATCTTACCTGTTTAAAATTTTTTTCATCGTCTAAATGAATTAATTCTGACCAGTCCTCAAGTATTACATTTTTATCTGTAAATTTAAATCTTACTTTAATTTCTGTAAGGATGTTGTATGCATCTAGGTCATTTTTTTTTAAATTTTCAGTAACAGTATAACCATCAACTAAAGTTGAATAACCTCCACTTACCTCATTTTCAATACAATGTAATAATTGAATACACGGTACAGGATTTCTATATGGATTATCTGTATGTGGGCTTAAATGCAAAGTTGTATACGCTAAATCGTTTGGATTTGATTTTGATTTTACATTAAAATGTTCTCCAAAGTTTGTTCTTCTTACACTTCCTATAGAATTCGCGAATTTAACAATATAATTATTTTCTGTAGGAACATTTTTAATTATAACAAAACCATATTCATAAAAAGCAACCAACAAATCATACATTTCTTTTGACTCGTAAAAATCTTCTTTAAATTCAAAATTTTTTACATCTTTCAAAGTTGAGTCCCATTTTTTTTTAGGAATTGATTTTATTACAGTATCTTTATTTGAAAATTCAGTTTCTAGTTTACCAATATCAATTTTAGAATTAACTCCATCATTGAAATTAACTTCAAGAAAACCATTTTTAATTTCAGCTTTTTTTATATCTATTTCACCATTCATTGTTGAAGGATCAAACAATCTTTGTTGAGTACCTTTATCTAAATACTGATCACCATCCACTCTTTCTCTCAACCAAAATGGGTGTATTTCTTGAACAGATTGACCGTTGTTAAAAAAAATTTTATTTTTATTTAATTCAATTTTCATAAGCTTTTTTGAGAATTATTTAAAATTATGCTTTAATCAAGATAAATAAAATAGTATGTGATAACCTTATGTCAGAATTAAATTCAAAAAAGATTAGATTTTTTGCTGCTTTTTTAAACAAATTAGCGAGAGACATGACAAGATACTACACCCAAAAACTGGATAAACCTTATAAGGTTATAAACAAAAGCAAAGGAAAAGGTTATGATCCAGTGACAAAGGCGGACAGGGCTTTTGAAAAGTTTATAAGATCAAGAATTAAAAACAAGTTTCCTAAACATAATATAATTGGAGAAGAATTTGGTAACAAAAAAACTAAAAGTGACTTTACTTGGGTAATCGACCCAATCGATGGAACAAGATCATTTATAATTGGTAACCCAACTTGGAGTAATTTAATTGGTTTAAATTACAAAGGAAATCCAGTTGTAGGATTAGCAAACTTTCCAAAGTTGAATAAGTATTATTTAAATACTTCAACAAAAAATGCTTATGTAATTGAAAAAGGTAAAAAAAGAAAATTACAAGTTAATAAGAAAGCAACTTTAAAAAATATGAAACTTGCAGGAGCTTTTCATGGTTGGTTATCATTAAAAAAACAAAGCAGAATAACAAGAGTCTTAAAACTAATGCAATTTCCGTGCTTTGATGCTTTAAGTTATATGCATTTTTGTGAAGGTAAAATTGATGTTGTGCTTCAATGTCAAAATAAAATCTGGGATGTCCATGCAATAATTCCAATTATTTCTGCAGCCGGTGGTGTTGGTTCAACTTGGAATAATAGAGATGCAAAGTATGCTGGTAATATTTTATTTTCTGCAAACAGAAATATCCACAAAAAAATGTTAAAATTTTTAAGACCAGCACTAAAATAAAATTATAAAAAAATGAAATTTGTTAAAAAATATAGATTAAAAAATTTAATTTTTTTTCTATTTTTATTATTATATAGCACAAATATTTACGCAGAAATTACCCGAACATTTGTTACTGCTATTAGACCGGGAACAAGTGGATTTACAAATATGGATGGCAATGTAAGTGTTAGAGACGCTTTGGAAGATCCATTTGGAGTTTTTGTAAGTCCAGATGGTAAGACTGTCATAAATGCAAACAATAATACCTCTAGCAACCACAGATGTTTAACCCAATTGGAACTGTCAACACCTTTTGAACTTTCAACTGCTACACTTGTAGAGGAATCAAATATATTAAATACTATTGCCAAACGATCAGGTGGAAGAGATGATTGTCATGACATTTATATAAGCCCGGATGGTTTAAATATGTCTGTAACAAATGAACAAGGAGCTATTTTTGATTTTAAATTAGTAACTCCTTTTCAATTAAAAGGAGCTACTTTAAAAGATGGTTATCTTAATCCTTGGGTTAATTCTGCTATAAGAGGTGATGATATTTGGTTTAATAATGATGGATCAAAAATGTATGTCATAGATGTAGCTGGCGACAACCTTAAAGAATATACAACTGCATCACCTTTTTCCTCTATAGGCGTTACAATAATAAATACAGTCGATTTAACAAGTGAAGCTGTTATTGATGGAACAGAAACTGCTCATGATTTTCTTTTCAATGATACAGGAGAGACATTAATGATATTAGTAAACGATACTGGAGATGGTGAACATGACGATACAATTTTCCAATTTAGCTTAAGTGTAGCATTCGATACAACTACTCTAACCTTAGTAGGTTCTAGTGTTATAAGTGGATACGATGGAACTGAAGATAATTCTGATGCGGTAGCTATTTCTTTTGGTAATGATGGGACAAAGTTATATATTATGAATTTAGATGGTGGCCCAAATGTTAGCGGTAAGGTTGACACACTATCTCAATTCAATTTAAAATGTCCTTATGGAATAGTTCAATGTGTTTCTGATACAAGAGCATCTATCGTTTCTCAAGTAGAATTAGCCAAACAAAATATCAGTTTAAATACTTCTACAATTTTTAAAAGATTTGAGTGGATTAAAAGAAATAGAGATAATGAGGATCTTTCTAGTCATAATATAAATATAAATTATCCAAATCCTCTATTAAAATCTTTAGTAAGTAAATTTGAGCCATCCTTAAAAAATAACTTAGCTGCACTAGTAAAAAATACTGAAAAAAAGGCAAAAAATAAAAAATCCAAATGGTCATCGTGGAGTATAGCGGAAGTATCTATTGGAAATTATGAAGAAACGATTTTAGATAAACCAAAGGATATTTACACCAAAGGACTAACATTTGGTGCAGATAGAAAAATTGGAGATAATAAGTTTTTTGGTTTGGCTCTAAGATATGGAAATAGCGAGTCTGATATGAGAAGGTCTGTTCAAGAAGTC
Organism: uncultured Pelagibacteraceae bacterium; assembly: GCA_902554035.1. GTDB lineage: Bacteria > Pseudomonadota > Alphaproteobacteria > Pelagibacterales > Pelagibacteraceae > Pelagibacter. Next base: position 52,253 of record CACDMX010000004.1, read on the forward strand.
GATCTTGAGTCATTAACTTTAAATATCTATGGGGTCGTTCCAACAAGTAATACTCAGTATATAAATGCAGTTTTAGGTTTAAGCGTACTAAGATTTGACAATAAGTATTTAGGAGGATTATCAGGTGAAAGAAATGGAAAACAAGCGTTTGGAACAATTAATTATAGAACAAAAACTGCCTACAGTAAGATTAATATAACACCAACTGGAAAATTAACTTATGGAGTGACGCAATTATCTGAATTTACTGACTTTATAAGTAATACTATTGATAGCCCCAGCAAAAACGTTAGATATGCAGAGGACACTTTTAAAAGCGGACAGTTCGCCGGAGGTCTCTTATTTGAAATGGAAAAATATGTATCAGATCAAGTAACAGTTCAACCTTTGGGAGGAATTGAAATAATTTATGATTTAACAGATGATATTACTTATAAATATCAAAATGCAGGAGAAACCGCTGTTACTAAAAAAACCCTTCCAGGAAAATATTCAAGAAAAGATTTGAAAACAAATATTGGATTTGAGGCGATATATACAAATGGCTTTACTATTTCTGCAGACTATCAAAGAAAAATTAGTTTAAATGATGACGAATCTCCATCTTTTACAGATAAAAGATTCATAGTTAAATTTAGTAATTCAAAAGAAAAAAATACTCAGTTCGCTTTTGATTTTGATCCTCTTATGAATAATTTTGCAAATTTAAGCTATGCTAAAGATATTGGAAATTTTATTTTAAAATTTAATTCTAATTATAGTTCGATAAATAAAATTTCTGATTATGTTGCAAATATAGAGCTTACTGGTACTTTCTAGTTGATTTATAAGACTTTTTGTAAAAAAAAATAGTTTTCTATACTAGATTGTTACATTATTATGCGCCAATTGTTATTATTTATGATTTTAGTGTTAAAAAAAATTTTTACAATTTTTGGCATTTCATTATTCGTTCTTAATTTTTTCAACTCTGTAGCTTTGGGAGCAGTTAGTGGTGTAGTTGATAATTTTCAAGTTACACAAAGAATTCCAACAGGCATTGTATTTAATCCAGATGGAACGAAGATGTTTATTTCTGGAATGAGTCAAAACAAAGTTTATGAATTTGATTTAACTACAGCTTTTGATATTTCAGAAGCTACAAGAAATTCTAATGAATGTAATCATCAACCCAAAGATGAGGATGTTGTTGATTTAAGATTAAATTCAGATGGAACCAAATTATTTTTAGTTGGATCTGAAAACAATATTTTATTGGAGTATTCACTATCTACTGCTTACGATGTCTCAACCTGTTCTTATGAAAATACTTTTTTTAGTGGAGCTGGACTAGATCCAAGATCAATGGCATTTAATACTAATGGTACTAAGTTATTTATTTACGATCAAACTGGAAACTATTCAGTTAAACAATATTCTCTTAATAGTGCTTATAATCTCTCAAATGCAACTTTAGAAAAACAATATACTGGAACAGCAAGTGAAACTTTAAAGGAAATTGAGCAATTTGCTCAAGGAATGGCATTTAGTGCTGACGGCACAAAGATGTATTTAACAGGCGACAAAGAAGATAACGTTGTAGAGTTTTCTTTGAGTACACCTTTTGATTTATCTGATGTAACTAAAGAGGGAGGCTATAGTGTTGCTGGCGAAATTGCTAAAATGTCTGGAATAGCATTTAGTGCGGATGGGTTAAAAATGTTTATTACAGATTTCAGTAACGGAGCTTCCGATAAAGATGTCACTGAATTTGATTTAACATGTGGTTTTGGGGTTGTTAAATGTATTGATCCCACATCAAATAAAGATGATGTTGCATCTGTTGAGTCTCAATCTGAAGGAGCAAAAAAACTAATACAACATACAACATATCCAGTGTTAAATCGTATGGAATGGCTAAGAAGAAACAGTGGCAGAGTAAACTTAACTAATCAAAATATTAAGTTTCAATTTAATAATGAAATGCTTAATGCACTTTCAAGTAGTTTAATACCTATTTATTTTTCTAATGATAACTCCAATGAATTAAATTATCAAAATTCAAATTGGTCTTTTTGGAGCGAAGGTACCATCAGCATTGGTTTAACAGGGGATTCAGAATCATCCTCGTCAAAAAGCATTAATACTTCGGCCATTACTCTCGGGGCAGATAAAAAAGGAGAGGATAATATAATGAGGGGTATTGCATTAAGATTTGGTACTGATGACGTTGATGTGGGAGATTTGGGAAGTGCACTAGATATGAGTTCGTTTGGTTTAACTTTTTATGAAAGCAGACCAAGAGGAGAGCGAAGATTTGTAGATCATTTAATAGGCTTAAGTTTTATAAATTCTGATCTAATTAACAATAGCGGTTCTGCCTCAACAAACGGTGAAAGATATGGTGAACAATTATATGGGTCCTTAAGTTTAAGAGATACATTTTCAAAAAACAGATTAAATTTTACACCTAAATTAAAAATTAATTATGGGATAACTCATCTTGGAGCTTACACTGAAACTGGATCTTCAGGATTAAACTTAGAATATAAAGATCAATATATTGGAAATTTTACGTCTTCATTAGGAACAAGTTTAGATAATACTTATGATTTTGAAGCTGGATCTTTTGTTCCATATTTTGATTTTGAATATTATGCAGACATGAGTCCGGCTTCAAAACAAATATTCTCTTATGAGTCTAATGGTGAGAGTTTTACCTTGGAAAATATTCAAAACTCTACTCATAATTTTATGAGCGGTGTTGGATTTGATTTTATCTCAGAAAATGGACTAACCTTAATGACTAAATACACTAGAAACCAATCTCAAAATAATAAAAATGATAGTTTTATAATTGCTATGGATTATAGAGGTTCTCAAAGGTCTTCTTATGCCATGTCTTTAGAAGATACTTCAGCAGAGTTATCTCACAATAGAAAATTTAAGAGTTTTAATCTTGATATAGATAGTCATTATGATTTTTTTAAAGATGATCCTGAATACGGGATATATATTCAAGTTTCAAATATAAATTAATTGTTTAAAAAAGGTTCAACCATAGAAGTTTCAAGCACGTTCTAGTATACTCTCATTAGAAAATGAGAATAATAATATTACAACATATCAAAATAGAAGATCCTGGTTTTATAAAAGATTTAATGATTAAAGATGGAGCCGAACTAACAACAGTAGAACTAGATGAGGGCGAAAAAATTCCAAGTGATCTCTCGAGATTTGATGCAATGTTTTGCATGGGTGGACCTATGGATACTTGGATGGAAAAAAAGCATCCATGGTTAATTAATGAAAAAAAAAAAATAAAAGAATTTGTTCTTGATTTAAAAAAACCTTATTTGGGTTTTTGTCTTGGTTGTCAGCTACTTGGTGAAGTAGTTGGAGGAAAAGTTGTAAAAACAAACAATCCAGAAATTGGGATGTTAAATATTAATTTTTCTCAAAATAAAAATAACGATCCTTTATTTTCAAATTTTCCAGAACAAATTACATCTTTGCAGTGGCATTCATATGAGGTTCAAGGCTTAGAAGATAACAAAGATATAACTCTTTTAGCATCTTCTCCAGAGACTAAATATCAGATTTTCAAATATCAAAATCACGCTTATGGAATTCAATTTCATATAGAGGTGAAAAAAACTACCGTAAATGAGTGGGGGTGTGTTCCAGAGTATAAGTCTGCTTTAGAAAAAGCATTAGGTCCAAATGCTCTTAAAAAATTTGACAATGAAGCACAAACTAACATGGAAAAAATGAACAATTATTCTAAAATTTTGTATTCAAAATTTAAGAGTGATATTCTTAAAATATAACAGGAGGAAAAATGCCAATATTTAAACCGATAGAGGAAAATGAAGCAAAAGAAAAAGTCAAAGAAATATATGATGAAATAAAAACAACAAGACAAATTACTGAAGTTCCAAATTTTTGGAAAATGTTAGCAAATGATCCTAATGAATTAGATAGAACATGGAATTCTTTAAAAGATATTATGAAAAAAGGTGCTTTGGATCCTGTAACGAAAGAACTTATATATGTTGCAGTATCCATAACTAATAGTTGTGAATACTGTATTAAATCCCATTCAGCAGCTGCAAAAAAGAAGGGAGCTACTGATGAAATGTTAAAAGAAATGTTTGCAGTAGTCGGGTTAGCAAATAAAAATAATAAACTAGTGGACTCATATCAGGTTGAGGTAGACAATATTTATAAATAAAATCTTTCTGGTCAAACCTGACGCATTATAAATTTACTCAGCGCAATATATAATCTTCAAATAAGATTATGAAACTACTTTTAATTCTTGGCAATCAACTGTTTCCATCAAACAATATTGAAAAGTTTAAAAAAGATCATGTAGTTTTTATGTCTGAAGATTACGAACTTTGTTCATATGAAAAACATCATAAATTAAAAATTTTATTATTTTTATCTTCAATGCGTTCTTACGCTGAGAATTTAAAAAAAAATAACTTTAAAATAATATATACAAGAATTGATTCAACTGATTTTAGAAAAAATTATATGGAAAAACTTAAAAGAGTTATTGCATCTAAAAATATAAAAGAAGTAACTAGCTTTGAAATTGAGGATAAATTTTTTGAAAATAAAATAAAAAACTTTTTAAATAAATCAAAAATTAAGTTGAATTATATAAAATCACCAATGTTTTTGAACTCTAGAGAAGATTTTAAAAATTATTTATCTAAAACAAAAAGACCATTTATGGCTAATTTTTATAAAGAGAAAAGACAAAAATTTAATATATTATTAAAAAAGGACGGTAGTCCAGAAGGCGGGAAATGGAGTTTTGATGAAGATAATAGAAAGAAATTACCTGCAAGTATTAACGTACCAAAGTTTCCGAAAATAAAACCATCAAAACATACCGAAACTTTAGCTCCAATAATAGAAAAATTATTTAAAAATCACCCAGGTCAAACTAAAAATTTCTGGTTTGCAACAGAATATCAAGATGTAATTAAATTATTAAATTTTTTTATTAAAGAAAAAGCTAACCTATTTGGAGACTTTGAAGATGCGGTCAATCAAAAAGATAATATACTTTTTCACAGTGCTCTTAGTCCTTACTTAAATTTAGGTTTAATAACACCCGATATTATTATTAAAAAAATTTTAGAATCTCATAAAAAAAATAAAATAAGATTAAACTCATTAGAGGGTTATATTAGACAAGTTATAGGTTGGCGTGAATTTATGAGAGGCATTTATCAGACTTATAGTTCTGAAATGGAAAGTGGAAATTTTTTTAAACAAAATAGAAAAATGAAAAATTCTTGGTATGAAGGTACAACAGGTCTCCCACCATTAGATTATGCAATTAAAAATGCAGCAAACTATGGATGGTCACATCACATTGAAAGATTAATGATTTTATCAAACATTATGAACCTTTGTGAAATTAAACCAAAGAATGTTTATAAATGGTTTATGGAAATGTTTGTAGATTCATCAGACTGGGTAATGGTACCCAATGTTTATGGAATGGGTCTTTATAGTGACGGAGGAATTTTTGCAACAAAACCATATATTTGCGGATCAAGTTATTTTATGAAAATGATGGATTTTAAAAAAGGTGATTGGTGCAATACAATGGATGGTTTGTATTGGAGGTTTATAAATAGAAATAGAAAATTTTTTTTAAAAAACCCAAGACTTTCAATGATGGTTAGAGTATTTGATAAAATGAAATTAGATAGAAAAAAATTAATTTTATCTGAAGCTGAAAAATTTATTGTACAAAATACATATGGCAATTAAAGTTTTTTTTAATAACTCTTGCAATGTTTGCAAGTTAGAAATTGATCATTACAAAAAAATTTCTGATAGCAGTTTAGAGTGGATAGATATAACAAATAATGATGAAGCTTTAAAACTTACCTCAAAATCACAGAAAGAGTTATTAAGAAGATTACACGTTATTGACAATGGTGAAGTTATTGGTGGCGCAAAAGCTTTTGTTATTATTTGGTCAAAAATCCCAAAGTATAATTTTTTAGCAAAAATTTTTTCAATAAAACCTTTATTTGTTTTGTTCCACTATGGCTATGAAATTGTTGCATACTTTCTTTTTTTAAAAAATAAACATCAACTCAAATGAAAAAACAGAATTTACCTTCCAAAATTTGTCCAGTTTGCAAAAGGTCTTTTAATTGGAGAAAAAAATGGAGACTAAATTGGGAGAGGGTTAAATATTGTTCAAAAAAATGTTCTTTTAAATAAATTCTGTCACTATTTTTGGAATATAATTTTTAAAGTTGAAAAAACCTTTATTACAATATTTCCATGCATATTGATCAATTTTTCTGTAAAGATATTTAATATTTTTTAAATTATTTGAAATTAAAAAATCATTTATTTCACCAATAGAGGGATATAGAGCAATATTATTTCCATCTAAATTTTTTAAATCTTTAACATTTATTATTTCAATTTTACTAGATTTATTTTCAAGTCTAATTTTTTGGTCACTTATAAGATCCTCTTTAAATTTTAAAACTTTTTCATCTAATTTTATTTCTCTTGTGTCATTATCCTTTTGAACTAAATAAACATTCTTAAAATCAAACTCTTTAAAATCTGAACACTCAATCGATAAACTGTTTTCAAACACAATTAAATTGTCATTTTTATTTATTTCATTATTTAAAAAATCATTTTTTAAAATACTATAGTTTTTATTATCTATAATGGGTTGTGGATTTTCGTTTAGTTTTATTTGGCTGAAACGATTATTAGTAAATTTCTTTATATTCCATTCTGAAGCTATATAGTTTTTTCCTTTAGTTTGAACACCAGCTACCCACCTCCAACCAAGAGTATTTGAAGCGCTGTCACCATCTAAAAGATATTTCATAAAAAATTCTGCTCCTAATTGCCACGGAAGATTAAGTGTAAATATCCAAATACTTGCGAACCACATCCTTGCATGATTATGTAGATAATTATATTTTTTAATTTCAGATATCCAATAATTGAAGCACTCTATGTTTGTTTTGCCTTCAATTGCATTTAAATAATTTTTATTATTATAAAAATCTTTTTTTAATTTTTTTAACTCAATAATATAATCTGACCAAACCATTGGTCTTAATTCTAACCATCCTTTCCAATAAATTCTCCACAGAACCTCTTGAATAAATTTTTCATTCTTAGCAAAAGAAAATTTTTTTAGTGAGTTTTTAATAATCTCAGTTTCACTCAGAATACCATGTGTTATATAAGGAGATATAGAGGAAACGTTTTTTCTTTGTTCCGGTCCAAAATCAAAGTTTCTAAGCTTTGAATACTCATGAAGATTTTTATCAATAAAATCTTCAAGCTTTTTTATTGCAAATTCTCTAGAAGGCTCAAAATTCATAATTATTATATTTTGCTCTAGTCTTTTTTCTGTGCTTAGCTGGTCTACCCCTAACTCTTTTTCTCCAGAGAATATAACTATTTTTTTTTAAATTTTTTCTCATTATGGATATTACTTCAGCTTCTTTTAAACCTGTTCTTTTTTTTATTTCTTCAAAAGAAATTTTGTCTGACCAAGCCATTCCAATGACATCATCAATGTTTACTTTCATTTAAAAATTATTTTAGTTTAAAGAGGATTTACCACCATCAACACCAATGATTTGTCCAGTTATGAACGGACTTTCATCTGTTAATAAAAATTTAGCCATAGAAGCAACATCCTCTGGTTTGCCTACTCTCTTCATTGGATGTGATTTAGCTATTCCTTCAGCCATTAATTTACTTTTTAGAATATTTTGAGACATTTTTGAGTTTGTTAAGGTCGGCGCAATACAATTTACTCTGATGTTTGGTGCGAATTCTGCAGCTAAAGAAACTGTCAAACCTTCTATAGCTCCTTTTGCAGAGGCAATTATTGCATGATTAGTAAATCCCTTTTGAACAGCAACGGTTGAAAAAAGAACAATTGAACCATTATTTTTTTTTAAACTATCTTGAAGAGATTTAATTATTTCAATTACAGGAAAAAAATTTAAATCTAAACATTTTTTAAAATCTTCTTTTTTTGTATTTTTTAAAGGTTTAAGATCAATTGAACCAATGCAATAGGCGACACCGGATATATCCATACTGCCAAACTCTTCTTTTAAAAATTCTGGTAAATTTTCTGAGAGAATATCTAAGACACTATAATCACAATTTAGTTTTGCAGATAAACTTTTAAGTTCATCCTCTTTCCTACCAACTAAATGTATCTCTTTATTTGATTTGTTTAATTGCTCTGAGAGACTAGTACCAATTGACCCTGTTGCACCAAAAATTAAATATTTACTCATTTTTTAATTTTTTCTTGGATCTTTTATACTTTTCAAAATTTTTGATATGCCAGTTATTTTTAAGCTAATAAAAATAATATAAATCAGTGTTGTTCCAAGAGCCATGGTTGATAAAAATACAAATATTGCAGTTAAGAATTTTTCTGTAAACCAATTTTCTATATCTGAGTTAGATAAATATAAAATATTCCAAAATAGTAAGAATATTAATTCGTAGGTTATTATTACTTTATATAATGAATTCATAGTTTATAATGGTTATAAACTATAAATAATTCTTTATAACCTTTTTTCAATTATATTATAAAATTTAGGTACCTGATTTACCTAATAAATTTACCATTAAGACACCAGCGACAATTAATCCAAGTCCAATTATTTCATAAAGATTTGGCATTTGATTAAATTTGTATATTCCAACTATCGTAGTAGCGATAATACATAATCCTGCAAAAGATGCATAAGTTATTCCAACGGGAATAGTTTTCATCACTAGAGATAATGTGAACATGCATCCAACTATAGCTATTGCTGTTAAGATGCTAGGTATTATTATAGTGAAACCTTGTGCGCCTTTAGCAAATCCGTTAGCTGCAGTTCCAAGCACAACAGCGACAATTAAAATGAAGTAAGCAGATGTATTTCCCATTATTTTTTAGACCAGTTTATAGCATCTTCCATTCTATCATCTCCCCAAAAAATTTCATTATTTACTATAAACGATGGACTGCCGAAAACTTTATCTTTTCTGGCACTATCAGTATTCTTTAAATATTGTTTTTCAATTTCATCTGAATTAGCTTTTTCTAAGGTTTTATCTTTATCAATATTTAATTCTTTACAAATTTCTGAAATATTTGGTTCAATGGCTGGTTCTTTTCCATCTTGAAACCATCGTTTATAAGTTGTTCTTACATAGTCGATACCCCAACCTTCTCTAAGTCCAGCTATCGCTATTTTATTTGCCAAATCAAACTCAGTTAAAGGGTAGGGAACTGGAGTTTTTGCAAAAAAACCATATCCATCAGCACGTCTTTCAATATCTCTCCACATATAATTTACTTTATTAATTTTTTCTTTTGGGAAAGGAATATTGTTCATCTCCTTCATAATTGCTCTTACACTAAATGGTTTCCAGTTAAATTTTACTTCATGTTTTTTTTCTACATCTAAAATTCTAGTTACAGTTAGATATGTGTAAGTACTTCCAATAGAAAAATAAAAATCAATTTCTTTCATCTAATTAACAACGCATCTTACTGTTATTTTATTTCCATCTAAGTCTCTTATGTAACCATAATAATTACCATCTGATCTCAAACCTGGTTTGCCTTCATCTACTGCTCCATTTTCTAAAGCTTTCGCATGAAAACTATCAACAATCTCTTTTGTATCTGCAGATAAAGCAACCATAGTACCATTTCCAAATGACGCTTTTTCCTTATTATGCGGTTTGGTAATATAAAATTTAACTTCATCGCTTTGGTGACCATATCCAATATATCTATCAGTCACAGAAACTTGTTTTAGTCCAAGCAATTTCATTATTGGTTCATAAAATTTTCTAGATTTTTCAAGATCATTTGTTCCTACCATAACAAAACTAATTATATTATTCATATAGACTGTTTCTTAATAAGCAGATTTAGTTTTTCTATCATTATCAAAGGTGTTTCCATAGCAGGATAAATTTTATGCGCTTCAATATAGCTGTCAATAGCTTTCTGATAATTTTGTAATGCTGTTTGAACCAAACCTTGACCTGAAAGAGCTCCAAAATGTCTTTGTTCTAAACTTAAAACTATATCTATATCTTTTTGAGACAATTCGTAATTGCCCATCAAATATAAAACAGTAGCTCTTTTATTCCATCCTTCGGCCCAATCAGGATCTAACTCAATTACTTTTGAAAAAACATTATGAGCACTAGTTAATTGGTTTTGAAACATGTACTCAGAACCTTTTGCCAAAAGATCAGTCAAACTTTTTTCAGAGGGATGCGTTATCCATAAATTCCAGATTTTTTCCTCAATTTTTTTTGCAGATTCAGGATTGTTTGTTTTCTTTAATTTTTCAAATAAATTATCTAACTCCGTGCTAGCATTATTCTGGGCAAACGTTCCAGAAGAAAATAAAAATATAATTAATATAAAAAATATTTTTTTCACTTATTTTGACATTGGTGTAGCGCCAGTCTCTAGACTGATGATTTTTCCTTCTTTATATTTATAAACTGCCATTACAGCCTCAACATTTCCATCATCAAAAGTAACAAATGAATGGTGTATACCTACTTCATTATTTTCGTATACCACTCTTGTCTTATCTTGTTTAATATCACCACTCATTGCCCACTTAATTACATCTGATTTTCCTAAAGTATTACCTGATTTATGCATAGTAAATTTAAAATCATCATGCAAAAGTTCATTCATAGATGCTTCATCTTTATTTTTTATTGCATCAGTATATTTTTGTAACATAGACATATTTATACTCCTTTTATTATTATTAAATTACCCTCAGAGTTTTCTACTCTTAAATTTTTGATTTGATTGTATTCATCTGAGTTATACCATTCCAAAGCTCTTTCATAGCTTGGAAATTTTATTATTACATTTCTTGTAAAATCCCATTTACCCTCTAATGACTTAAATTCTCCTGCTCTCACAAGATATTCACCTCCATACTTTTTTACAGTTTCTGGAACTTTATTTGCATAGTCTTTAAAACCATCTTTCTTTTTTAAGTTAACTTGAGCTATAATATAACCAGTCATTATTTGCCAGGTTTAATAACCGTATTTGCAGCATTAGCAGCATTTTGAAAAGCTTTATTATAATCTATAACTTCATGCACCATTAAATCATCCATAAGGCCAGAATTTTTAAAAGCTATTTTTAAGGCAACGGCTTGCTCGTATTCACCCTCAACACAAGAAATTACGTCAAATCTACCTCTTACCCACTCGTAAGAAATAAGTTTTAAACCAGCTGCTTCTGTTACCTTTTTTGTAGATGCGAATCTGTCTGCAGTTGGTTCATTCTGCATTCTCTTCATTAACTCTCCACTTATTTTACCAATTAGATAAAACTTAGCCATGTATCCTCCTTTTTAGTATAAAGTTTGCACAACTTTTTCTACTCGTTCTTTACCATTTGGAATTGTCTTCTCTAAAAATGCATGACAACTATCAGTCAACTCTTTGTCATACTTAGAACCATAATGTTTATCTACAGCTTTATTAGTTCCTTCGTCCCAATCTTTCTCTTTAATACCAATCTCTAAAGCATATGTTTTCCATACTTTAACTGATGATATAGATTTTTCTTTCATGCTGTATTCAAAAGTCTCTCCCGGAGGTAAAAAATAGTTAGCCATGTATATACCAACACAATCCCAGGCTTTTTCCATATCTTTCTTACTTAAATCTCCTGCATTGGCAGAGTTAATAAAAACGATACTAAATAAAACCAAAAATAATTTTTTCATAATTAAACCTTTACTTTCGATAATTCCCATAGTTGTACATTCTCTACACATTCAGCATAAATAGCTTTAGCTGTTGGATTATTTCCAGCAACAAATTCTTTCATTCCTGCTTCATTATGAACTGAAACCTTAAACATAATACCACTTTTATCTGGCTTCATGGCTCCAATAGTTTTTTCTGGATAAGCAACACTTTTTCTTACTTCCATGCCTTCATCAGACTGCATCCATCCCATAAAAGTTTCTAGTTTACCCTCTTTAAGGTTAATTAAAGCTAACATTTCTTTTTCCATTTTTTTCTCCTTGATTGTTTTAAAATGGTTATTTTTTCATAGCATTAAACATGCTAAGAGTGTCATCAAAAGTCATCATAATCTTAGTTTTTCCTTCATCACTAACTTCAAAATAATGACCAAACATAGTATCCATGTTGTCAGCAGTCGCATGTACTCTAACAAATACTTTATTGCCTTCACTGATCATATCTAAAATTTTTAAATGAAAATTTGGCCATGTTGCTGGAATTTTTGACATCGCAGCCATCATAGCTTGTTTACCTTTGTGAACTCCTGACAGTGGGTGCACACCTTCTTTACCTGGAAATGTCCATACAATATTATCATCAATCATTTCATTAAAAAAAGTCTCCATATCGCCTTTACCAAAAAGCTCATATGCTTTTCTCGTTTGTTCTTTTACATCCATATTTCTCCTTTGATTAATAGTATTTAAACTTAAAAAATTAAGAATTTGTAAAGATTTTATTACAATGCAGGTATGCGGTCTTATATCCAATTAGGAAATGGTAAACCTTTTTCCTGAAGAAATTTTTTGTTGAACAGCTTAGAGTTGTATTTGTCTGATTTGTCGCAGAGTATTGTTACTATAGTTTTACCTGGTCCTAACTCTTTACCTAGTTTAATAGCGCCAGCTATATTTACTCCACAACTAGTTCCTAAACTTAATCCTTCATTTTGTATTAAATCAAAAATTACAGGTAATGATTCATGATCACTAATTGAAAAGGCTCCATCTATTTTAGCTTCAGCAAAATTTGCTGTTACTCTGCTCGATCCGATACCCTCAGTTATTGATCCACCCTCACTTTTAAGTTCTCCATTTGTGATATAATTATAAAGAGAAGAGCCAGACGGGTCTGATAAATAAATTTTTATATCTTTATTCTTTTCCTTTAAATAACTACTCACCCCTCCAATCGTTCCTCCTGTGCCTGAGGAACAGACAAAAGCATCTACCTTACCGTCAGTTTGGTTCCAAATTTCTGGTCCTGTTGTCTCATAATGACCTTTAGCATTTGCCGTATTATCAAACTGATTTGCCCAAACAACACCATGGTTATTAGTACTTTTTAATTCCTCAGCTAATCTTCCAGCAACTTTTACATAGTTTCCATCGTCTTTATATGGTTTTGGTGGAACTAATCTTAAGTCGGCTCCAATGTTTTTTAGCATATCTTTTTTTTCTTGAGTTTGATTGTCATTCATTACAATCACAGTTTTATAACCAATAGAATTTCCAATAAGACATAATCCAATTCCGGTATTCCCTGCAGTTCCTTCAACAATTGTTCCACCTTTAGAAATTAATTTTTTTTCTTCAGCGTCTTTAATTAAAGCTAATGCTGCTCTATCTTTCACAGATCCACCAGGATTTAGATACTCTGCTTTTCCATAAATATTACACCCTGTTATTTCAGATGCAGCTTTAAGTTTTATTAATGGTGTATTTCCAATGCCCTCTACAAAATTATTTTGAGCATTTTTCATTTTAATTATTGTCACTTTCTTTTGTAATTCCATATGGCTTAAAAGTTTCATCGCTAGATGAACTTTCTCCAACATTTTTTGCTGGTATACCAACCATAACAGAATTTTCTTGAACATCTTTTGTAACTACAGCATTAGCTCCGATCTTAGCATTGCTGCCAATAACTACTGGTCCTAAAATTTGTGCACCTGATCCAACTACAACATTATCCATCAATGTTGGGTGTCTTTTAGTATTTCTTTGATTATCTGAATTAATACTTGGAGATATACCACCAAGTGTAACAGCGTGATATATTGTAACATTATCACCTATCTCAGAAGTTTCTCCTATGACCACTCCCATGCCATGATCTATAAATAAGTTTTTACCTATTTTTGCCTTAGGATGAATTTCTATGCCAGTTAAAAATCTTGAAAATTGTGAAATTATTCTAGCAACCAAATCAAATTTTGCTAGCGAGAAAAAATTTGCAATCTTATGAAGAAATACAGCCTTAACACCAGGATAGGTTAAAATAACACTTAACTTTGATTTTGCAGCAGGATCCCTTTTAATAATTGATTCTAAATAATCGTTCATAATTTATTGAGAGTTTAATTAACTTTAAACTATTTATTGCAGCAACAACTAGTTTCTTCAGGCATACAATCACATAATCTACTTCCATCACTGTGGCAAGTATCATTTATGCAATTAGCACATTTACATTTCTCATTGTTGCAAGACATACTAAAAATATAGGTATTAAATGATAAATTACAATAATTAATTTTTAGCGAATTACAACTGATCTAGTGTAATACCTTTTAAATTTGCTGGAACTGCAATATCCATCATTTTTGGATTTGCAAGTTTAAGATTATTCATTATTTCAACATATTGATCAACATTATCTACTTGAAGTCTTGGATTTTTATTTTTTTCATCTCCTATAGTTGAAAATTTTCTGCCATTATAATCATGAGCTGGATAAACCATAGTTTTCTCAGGAAGTTTTAATAATTTATTAAACAATGATTCATATTGAGTTTTTGCGCTCCCATTTTGAAAATCAGTTCTGCCTGTTCCATTTATTAAAAGGGTATCTCCTGTAAAAACTCTATCATTCATTAGAAAGCTATATGAGCAATCAGTGTGCCCAGGAGTATAAATTGTTTTAAGCTCTATTTTATCTATTTGAATTTTGTCATCTTCTTTAACTTTTAAATCTATTACTTCAGATTTAGACTGATCTCCCATAATTTTGGTACAATTTGTTCTTTTACTTAATTCATTCAGACCAGTTATATGATCAGCATGAATATGTGTATCAATTACCTTAACCAACTTAAGATTGAGCTCTTTCAATATTTTTATATATTCTTCTGTTTTTTCAATAACAGGATCAATAATCAAAGCCTCTCTACCTATTCCACTAGCTATTATGTACGTATAGGTTGAAGATTTATCGTCGAATAATTGATTGAAAATCATTAATTTAAAAACATTATAAAAAATTGCATGACAAATCAATCTTGCATATAATTTATTTTTTAAAAACTTATTTAGGAGAAAAAATGACATTAAAAATAAATAGTGTGGCTCCAGATTTTAAAGCACAAACTCAAGAGGGAGATATCTCTTTTCATGAGTGGCTTGGAGATAGTTGGGGAGTTTTGTTTTCACATCCAAAAGATTTTACGCCAGTTTGTACAACAGAGCTAGGTGCATTAGCTAAGATGAAACCTGAGTTCGATGCGAGAAATGTAAAAGTAATTGGTTTGAGTGTTGATCCAGTTTCTGATCACGTAAAATGGTTAGACGATATTAAAGACGTATGTGGAATGAAACCAACTTACCCCATAATAGCTGATGAAAAATTAGAAGTTGCAAAACTTTATAATATGTTAGAGGGAGATGCTGGAACAACTTCAATGGGACGAACAGCTGTAGATAATGAAACGGTAAGGACAGTTTATGTTATAAGACCAGATAAAAGAATTGGATTATTTTTAACATACCCAATGACTACAGGCCGAAATTTTGGCGAGATTTTAAGAGCAATTGACTCTATGCAGCGTACAGCAAAACATAAAATCGCAACACCTGCTGACTGGAAACCTGGTGAAAAAGTAATCATAGTTCCCAAAGTAACAAACGACGAAGCAAAAAAAATATATCCAGATGGATGGGAAACTATAAAACCTTACTTAAGAAAAGTACCAGATCCACATAAATAAATTTAATATAATTAAACCAACAATCTTTTAATTAAGATTGTTGGTTTTTTTTATGCCTTATACTTTCTCATAGAAACTTGAGCTAATAATAAATTTGGATCAATGAAAATTTTTGATTCTTTAATTTTTTTAAAAGATTTGTATGCAAATATTGCTATAGGTAGCTCTGTACAACCAAGAATAATTTTTTTACATTTTAATTTAATTAAAAAATTAACTGCAGGTCTTAGAATTTTTTCTGCTTCTTTAACTTTACCCATTTTTACATACTTAATTGCTTTATTTACATTTTTTTTTTGTAATTCTTTTCCTGGACTTATAAGTTTATAATCTTTATTGAAATATCTACTGTAAACATTGGTTTTTAAAGTTGCTTCAGTGCTTAGCAATCCAATTTTTGAACTTTTTTTACAATTTTTTTTTGTATGCAGATATACTTCCTTAGGCATACTTATTATTGGAATTTTTATTTTTTTTTTGAGATCATCATACCAGTGATGCGCTGTGTTACATGGTATCACTATAAATTTACATTTATTTTTTTGAAGTAAATTACATCCTTTAATTAAACTTTTTAAAACATTATAATATTTTTTAAGATTTTCAGGTCTATTTGGAATATTTGATTTGTTGTAAAGTATAAAAAGTGGATATTTTTGATCAATCTTACCTCTATTTAAAATAGCAAGCTTATTGCAAAAATCCAATCCAGCTTGTGTCCCCATTCCACCTAGTATTCCGATCATAAATTTTTTGATTAAATTGTTTTATTTCTTGATCTCATAAAAACTAAAATTAAACAACCTTTTTCTGTAAATGAGGAATGTTTTGATCCTGGTTCAAAACTTATGAAATCTCCTTTTTTAAAAACTTTTCCATCAGTATCAATTAACTCACCATCAAGCATATAAAATTCTTCATAATTAACATGTTCGTGGGGTACACTTTTAGCACCAGGATCCATTTTCAAAATATAACTTCCTTGGCCTTTTTCTTTTTCATAACTTATTTTATGCCAACTCATACCCTCGATTGATTTGCCATAATTATCAAAAGGTTCAAATTTTAAACTTAATGGATTAGATATTACTCTTCTTTTCATAAATTAATAAAATATACTTTTTATTTTAATTAGAAATTATAAAAGAAACAAATGGAATTTTTAATACTCGGTTTTTTAACAGGTCTTAGCTTAATTCTTGCAATTGGAGCACAAAATATTTTTGTTATAGAACAGGGATTAAAGAGGCAACATGTTTTTTTAGTGTGTTTAATTTGCTCTATATCAGATCTAATTCTGATTTTTTTAGGAATTTTCCTTTTTGAATATTTTAAAATTTACTTCACAAAAAGTATTGAATTAATATTTAATTTATTACTTTTTATTTTTTTAATTTATTTTATTTATAATAAAATAAGGTCTTTATATAAAAATTCAGAAATTAAGTTTGAAAATATTACTTTATCTTTAAAAAATATAATAGTTAAAACTCTTGGGTTTACTTATTTGAATCCACATGTTTATTCTGACACAGTATTTTTTTTAGGAAATTTTTCAAAGAATTTTTTAATTACTAATAAATATTTTTTTGGAATAGGTGCCTCAATTGCATCTTTTTTATTTTTTTTTTTATTAGGTTATTTAGCAAAATTTTTCTCAAACTATTTAATTAATTCAAATGCTTGGAAGGTCATAAACTTTTTTATTATAATATTTATGACTGTTTTATCTAGCTATGTATTTATGGATATTTTAGATTTAGTTTGAAAACCCATATTTTCTTAATCTTACATCGCCTGTTCTTGCATGAGCTTCCATGCCTTCGTACCTTGAAATTCTTGCTGCCGCTGCGCCAACTTCTTTAGTAGATTCTTTTGTCATCCTTTGAAAACTTAATGTTTTAATAAATTTACCAACAAACAAACCTCCCGTATATCTTCCAGCACCTTTAGTTGGAAGAATATGATTAGTTCCTGAACATTTATCACCATAAGCAACTGTTGTTTCTTCACCAATAAATAAAGATCCATAATTTTTTAATCTATCGTGAAACCATTTCAAATTTTTAGTTTGTACTTCTAGATGTTCTGGGGCGTACTCATCACTTATCTTAGCCATATCTTCATCGGTATCACAAAGAATTACTTCACCGTAATCTTTCCAGGCTGCTTCTGCGCTCATTCTCGGAACCTCGGGTAACTCTGCAATTAATTCTGGCATTCTTTTTATTACATCTTCTGCAACTTTCTTACTTGTCGTGAATAACCAAGCTGGAGAATTATATCCATGTTCTGCTTGGCCAACTAAATCAACGGCAACTATTTCTGGATCTGCTGTTTCGTCGGCTATCACAGCAATTTCAGTAGGTCCTGCAAATAAATCAATTCCAACTTTACCAAACAAAATTCTTTTTGCTTCTGCAACAAATTGATTACCTGGACCAACTAAAATATCAGCTGGTGAGTTACCAAACATTCCATAAGTCATTGCAGCAATAGCTGGAACACCTCCTAAATTTAATATTACATCTGCTCCACAAAGATCTGCTGTATAAACAATAGCAGGATGTGCACCAACGCCTTCTTTAGGGGGACTACATGCAATAATATTTTTAACTCCAGCAACCTTAGCAGTTGTTACACTCATAACTGCAGATGCTATATGAGCGTACCTCCCACCAGGAATATAACATCCAGCCGTATTTACTGGAATTAACTTTTGTCCCGCGTATAAACCTTTTGAAAGTTCTACCTCAAAATCTTGTCCATAATTTTTTAATTGAGCTTCAGCAAATTTCCTTACTCTATCATAGGAAAATTTAATATCGTCTTTTGTTTTTTGATCTAAGTTTTTTTGAATTTCTTCAATTTTTTTTTTAGAAACAATAATATCACCATCATATTTATCGAATTTTTTTGTAAGTTCTTTACAACCATCTTCTCTTGATTTTTCTAGATCATTAAGAAGATTTTGAACTATTTCTCTTGTTTTTACATCGTCCGTTGATGAGGTCTTCGGTGATTTTTTTAAGTATTTAATTGCCATAAATTTTAAAAAGTTTTTAAATCATTAATTAATCTAATGCAACTACTGCTGCAGCAATAGAAGCAAGTCTCGCTGGTGCATCATCTGATCTACTTGTTATTACTACTGGAACCTTGCCACCTATTACAACTCCAGCAGCACAAGCACCCATAAAATAAACCATCATTTTGACTAAACCATTACCCGTTTCAACACCTGGCACTAAGATTATATCAGCTTGACCTGCAACAGAGTTATTAACACCTTTAATTGCCGCTGATTTTTTTGATATGCTGTTATCAAATGCAAGTGGACCAAAAACATCAGCATTTAAATTTTCTTTTTTGCTTAATTCAGTAATATCTTTTGCATCTAAAGAACTTTGAACACTCTCAAGAACCTCTTCTGTTGCTGAAAGAACAGCAACTTTTGGTCTTGAGATTCCAATTCTATGAGAAAAATCAATAACATTTCTTAATATATGCATTTTTGTTTTTATATTCGGCAAAACATTTAATGCTCCATCTGTTATTATTAATGGCTTATCATTTTTGTCTAAAGTCATATGCCAAATATGACTTAATCTTGTTTTTCCCAGCAAATTATATTCTTTCTTAATTACTTCTTTCATTAAAACATCAGTATGAATATGACCTTTAACAATTATTTTTACTTTTTCATTAGACGCTAATTTAGCAGCAATTTTTGCAGTATTATTTTCAACTGGTTCATGAATAATTTCATATTTAGAAATATCAAACTTTAAATCTTCTGCACAATTCTCTATTTCTTTTTTATCACCAATTAAAACTGGAATAATTAAATCTTCGTTAACTGCGTCCATTACCGATATCATTGGCAAAGGTTTTCCAGCATTTACAATGGCAGCTGTTACACCTTTTTTTTTATGTGCAACATTCAGTAAGTTATCTGGACAAATTATTTCTTTATTTGACAGCATTTTTATTATTTTTTTTTATATATAATTTCAAATGTGTATATAGTAAGTTAAAATGTCTTAAAATGGAAATTGTAATAAAAATTGCCCCAATATCATTAGCTTTAATAATGTTAGCTCTCGGAATGGGATTGACAATACGAGATTTTACCAGAGTAATAAAACAACCGGGAGATTTTATAGTTGGCCTTATCTGTCAGCTAGTTTTTTTGCCTGTAATTGCTTTTGCTTTAGTATTTATGTTAAATGTTCCAGTAGAATTAGCAGTTGGTTTAATGATTATAGCTGCTGCACCAGGAGGGGTTACTTCTAATATTTTAACCAAATTTGCAAATGGAGATGTGGCTCTTTCAATATCTCTAACCGCAGTTATTAGTTTATTAAGCATAATAACTGTCCCTTTTATAATTTTTAAATCTATAGATTTTTTAAATGCATCAGCTAATACAAATCAAATTTCAATGATTGGTATATCTTTAAAAATGTTTTTAGTTGTGACTTTGCCAGTAGTTTTAGGAATGATTATAAGAAGGTTAGCAAATAATTTTATTTCTTCTAACGAAAAAGTTATTCAAACTATTTCATTAATTCTATTTCTAATTGTTCTTTTTGGAGCAATAATCCAGGAAAGAAATAATATTATACCATATTTAATGAAAGCAGGAACAATAACTTTGCTGTTAAATATAATCATGATGTTTGTTGGTTTTTACGCTGGAAAATTTTTTGCAACAGGAATAGAACAAAGAAAATGTATTTCTCTTGAATGCGGTCTTCAAAATGGAACTTTGGCTATATTTGTTGCAACGCAGATTTTTAATGATGTTACTTATATTATTCCCGCTGCCATATATTCTTTAATAATGTTTGCCACATCTTTAATTTTTGTTTTTTTGATCAAAAAAACAAAGTAATGTCTTCCTTGTCATCAGCTCAACTTAAACAATATAAAGATGAAGGATACGTTTCCCCAATAGATGCTTTATCAAAAGATGAAGCTTTAGAAATAAGGGAGGAAATTGAATTAATAGAAAAAAAATGGCCAAAAGAAATTGAAGGTCTAGGGAGAAATTATATTCATTTAATTTCACCAGTTTTCGATAAAGTAAGTCATAATCCAAAAATACTAGACGCTGTAGAAAGTATTATTGGCAGAGATATACTTATTTGTGGAACAACTCTATTTATAAAAAATCCAAATGAAAAAGGGTTTGTAAGCTTTCACCAAGATGCAAAATATATTGGTTTAGAACCCCATAATTGGGTAACTGCATGGATTGCAGTTACAGATGCAAATGAGGAAAATGGCTGTATGAGGATGTGGTCTGGATCTCATAAAGATGAACTAAAATATCATAATCAAAAGTTTGATGAAAACAATTTATTGACTAGAGGGCAAACAGTTGAGAACGTACCAATAAAAGAAACTAGCCCAGTTATTCTTAAAGCTGGTCAAATGTCTTTGCATCATCCTACTATTGTACATGGTTCTGGTTTGAATAGAAGTAATGATAGAAGAATTGGATTTGTTATTCAGAGCTACATAGGTAGCAATGTAAATCAAGTTTTAGGTAAAATGTATGTGCAACAAGCAAGAGGAAAAGACAATTATAGTTATCATAAGCATGTAACTAGGGCAAAGGAACTAATGAACAAAAAAAATATCGAGATAAGAGATAAGGCCAATAAAGAATTATCAAAAATTTTTTATAGTGGATCAAGTAAGATTGGGAAATATTAATTTTATAATAAAGTTATTCCATTTTTTAAAAAGTATACAGCTAGGATAAAAACCAACGATATATAAATTATAAAATAGATCGTATATTTAATGTATTTTTTAATTTTCATTATAAATATCTAAATATTTCTTAATTCATCTAAAACCTCTTTAGCATGATCCTTTACTCTAACATTAGACCATATTTTAGAAATTTTTCCTTTTGAATTTATTAAGAAAGTAGATCTAACGATCCCCATAAATTTTTTTCCTAAAAACGATTTTTTGCCCCAGACACCGTATTTTTTAATAACTTTTAGATCTTCATCGGATAATAGATCAAACTTTAATTTATATTTTTTTTTAAATTTTATATGACTTTCAATACTATCCTTTGATATTCCTAAAACAATCGCATTATTTTTTAATATAATATTATTTAATTTACTAAAATCTTTAGACTCCAAAGTACAGCCAGGAGTATCATCTTTAGGATAAAAATATAAAATTATATTTTTCTTAATTTTACTTAGTTCAAATAATTTTCCATTTGTGCTCTGAAGTTTAAAATTCGGAGCTTTAGCATTTTCTTTTAATTTCATAGCTCTTAGATATATATTTAATTAAATGTGTCAATGGGGCTCATTGTTTATTTAATTTCAAATAATTATTATAAATTATAATTAAGTTAATTTTTTTCCATTAACCATAGAGCATCTTGACTTAAAAAATATAACTTTCCTGTTTTTGGATGTACTTGTATATCTCTGATTCTACCAATTTTATTTTTGAATATTATTTTTTCCTTAATATTTTTTTTGTCTGAAAAATCTATTTTTCTTAGAGATTTATCTTTCAAAGAAGTTATTAGAGCATGTCCGTTCCAATCATTAAATTCTTTACCCTTGTAAATCGCTATGGCACTAGTAGCTATAGATGGAACCCAATATTGAATTGCTTTTGTAAATCCAGGTTTCCACTTTGGTCCAATTTTTGTCCCACTGTAATTTTTTCCTCCCCAACCTAAAATTTTCCAACCATAATTTTCTCCCTTTTTAACTTCTCCAAACCAATCCCCACCCCTTGGTCCGTGGTTACTTATATAAATTTTTCTATCAAAAGGAGACAAAGTTAGACCTTGGGGATTTCTGACACCTATTTGGTAAATTTCAGGTAACCATTCTTTTTTATTTAAAAATTTAGGATTATCTTTTGGAATACTGCCATCTAAATGTATTCTTATAATACTGCCTGGATGTTTTGATCCATCTTGAGCAATCATTCCTTTTCCTCTTTCTCCTACTGAAGCAAACAAATAATTATCTTTTATCGCAAGTCTTGAACCAAAGTGATACCCAGAATCAATCGGAGGATCCGCACGAAAAATATTAGAAAAACCTATTGTTTCATCATTAAAGTATCCTTTTGCTATTGAAGTACTAGATTTCCAATTTCCTCTATTTTCTGTATAGGAGATCCAAACATTTTTATTTTGATATAAAATATCTAGTAAACCACCCTGTCCGTGCTCTAAGAAATCTAAATCATGTTTTATTATTTTGACGTTTTTGGATTTTAAATTTAAAAGTTTTATTTTTCCACCTATTTCGGTAATTAATATTTTATCATCATTAACAAATGTAGAGCCCCATGGTTTATCAAGAGGAAAAATTTTTGTAAAATTATATTCATCTGCATTTATAATTTGCGCATAAAATAAAAAAAAAATTACTAATATTTTTATTTTCATTTTTAATTTAATATATTTAAATCTTTTAAGATATTTTTAGGTATCAAAATTTTTCTTTTTATATTTTTCTTATATCTTTTAAATTTACTTTGACCAGGGTACAAGATTTCCTTTACACCATTTAATTTAGGTAATTTTTTTATTCTTTTAATATTTTCTTTTATTCTTTTATTGAAGTCTCCAACAAAAAGATTTGGTTTAACTACCAAAAATAAATGACCAATATTTTGTGGCCCTGAGAAATCTTCAAACGGATCTTTTACTTTACCTCCATGATTTCCACCAGTAAATACACCGCTAAGAATATCTACCATCCAAGCAAGACCAGAACCTCTAAAACCTGATATTGGCAATTGAACACCTGCTAATGCCTTTTTTGCATTGGTTGTCGGCTTTCCAAACTTATCTAAAGCAACTCCCTTCGGAATTTTTTTCCCCATTTGTGCTGCAACTCTAATTTTTCCCCTATTAATTTCAGAAACAGATGTGTCTAAAATAAAAGGAGTGTTTGAATAAGTTGGTGCTCCAAAACAAATTGGATTAGTTCCAAACAACTTTTTTTTAGCGCCGTGAGGAGCAATTGCGGGTGGTGCGTTAGTAAAACAAATTACAATTAAATTTTTTTTTGTAGCTTGTTCTGCGTAATAACCTGAAAGACCATAATGACCACTATTTTTGACGCCCACTAACCCAATTCCAGTTTTTCTTGCATTTTTTATTGCTTGCTTAATTCCAATATCTGCTGCAACGAACCCAATACTATTATTAGCATCAATAAAGGATATAGATTGTGAAATTTTTTTAATTTTTATTTTGGGTTTTGGGTTAATAACTTTTTTTTTAATTCTTTCACAATACATTTTTAGCCTAGATAATCCGTGACTGGGAGCTCCAACTAATTCGGCATTGATAATCGCATTAGCACAAATATTTGAATGTACTTTACTAAGTCCAAACTTTTGGAATATATCTCTTAATAATTTTTTTAAACTTTTACTTGTAACTTTCAATTATTTCCCCAATGATTTTTCTTGTATTATATTTTTGTTTCCAATTAGGATAATGTTTTTTAAATTTATTTAAACTGGATATATACCAAATATGGTCACCTACACGAGGTATTTTAATAAAGTTTCTTTTTATAGATATATTTGCAATTTCTTCAACCAGATTTAAAGCTTCAATTATAGAACAGTTTGAATATCTTCCACCTCCAATATTATAAATTTCTCCTCTTCTAGGTTTTTTAAAAAATTCCCAAAAACAATTAATTAAATCATTACTATGGATATTATCTCTAACTTGTTTTCCTTTATAGCCTATTAGAGAATATTTTTTATTCTTTAAAGATATTTTTACCAGATAGGATAAAAAGCCATGTAATTTTGCTCCACTATGATTTGGTCCCGTAATACATCCAGCACGAAAACAGACAGTTTTTAAACCAATATTTTTTCCATACTCTTGCACAATAAGATCAGCATATGTTTTTGAGACACCAAAAAAACTATGTGTACAGTCGTCAATTGAAAAATTTTCATCAATTCCTCTGAAATATTTGTCTGTTTTTTTTAATTCCCAACGTGTTTTTTTTTCTAAAATTTTAAGTCTATTAGGATTGTCGCCATAAACTTTATTAGTGGACATAAAAATAAAAGGGGCCTCCTGGCAGTATTTTTTTGTTAACTCTAGTAAATTCAAGGTTCCCGTAGCATTGACATTGAAGTCTATTATTGGATAATTTTTTCCATAATCATGAGATGGCTGCGCCGCACAATGAATAACTAGAGAAATATGTTTAGAATATTTTTTAAAAATCTTATCCAAACTATTAAAATTACGAATATCAATGCTAAAATTTTTGAATTTCTTATTGTTTTTAAGAAGTTTACTTTTTAACCATAATGTAGATCCATCTTTACCAAAAAAAAATCTTCTTAAGTTATTATCAATTCCAATTACATCAAAACCTTTTTTGCTAAAAAAATTAACTGCCTCTGAACCAACCAAACCTGAAGAACCAGTTATTATGACTATAGACATTAAAAATATTTTTTTATATTTGTTTTATTGTTTGATAACCATTTATAGGTATCTTTAACAATATCGTACATAGTTTTTTTTTGTTTCCATTTATAGGTTTTTAAAACATTTCTATTATCAGTAATGTAGTATGGAATGTCATAAATTGAAGTTTTGGATATTTTACCAATTTTAATTTTATTTCCTGTAATTTTTTGGCAAAGCAAAGTTAAATTTTTAAGTGATGTAAAATTTTTTTTTGAACCACCAACAGTAAAAAGTCTATTATTTATTTTCTTTAAATTTTTAATTTGGATATGAATGAGATCACATAGATCTTTGATATGTAATACATCTCTAACTTGGTTTCCATGACCACCATAACCAATATAATTTAATTTTTTTTTGTTTAAGTGTCTCCATATCCACAAACTAACAAAACCCTGATCTTGTTTACCAAATTGAAGAGGTCCAGAAATTACACCGCATCTATTAATAAGATATTTAATACCAAAAGCGTATGAAAATTCCTCTATAAACATTTCAGATGCAAACTTTGTTAGTCCATAGATAGATTTTGCTCCTTTTGTAGGTTGTGCTTCGCTTATTGTTTTTTTAATAGGAAGATTTTTTTTGATATTTTTATTTTTTATAATATTACTTAATTGATCAATTGGATAAACTCTACTAGAAGATAGAAAAATAATTTTAGATTTATCCTTTTTTGCTTTTTTCAAGATATTAATAGTTCCAATTAAGTTTGTATTAATTACTTTATCAATTTTTTTTTTTGAAATTTCCACAGCTGCCTCAGCACAACAGTCAATAATTAAATTATATTTTGGTAATTTTTTTATTACTTTTTGATTATTAATATTAAAATTATAATTTTTTATATAATTTTTTTTTAATAATTCTAAATTATACTTAGAACCTTTTCTAGAAAGATTATCTAAACAATGAATTTTATATTTTTTTTTTGCTAAATGTAAAGCAATGTTTGTTCCAACAAAACCACATCCACCTGTAATTAAAATTTTCATTTCTTATTTTTTAACAAAATTTTTTCCAATAAGCAGTATGATAATGTAAATAAATACATTGAACTTAGTTCTTTTATTTTAAATTTAGATTTTCCTCTGCTCCTGTTTCTCCAGTTTATTGGCGTTATTTGATAATTATATTTTCGTATAATAATTTTTAGTGGCAGTTCAAGAAATATATTAAAATTTTCTGATACAAATGGCATTAGTTTTAATAGTGTTTTTCTTTTATAAATTTTAAATGCATTTGTGAAATCATTGTAATTAGACCACAATATTAATCTAACAAAATTGTTAAAAATTCTATTTAAAATAAATTTTATTTTGGGATAATTTTTTATTTTTGACAGTCTTGAAAATCTTGTACCTAAAACAGCATCTAAATTATTTTTGCTAATACGCCTATAATACTTTTTTAAATCAGTTAAATCATCTGACATATCGGACATAAAAATACATATATATTCATTAGTTGATTTTTCCACGCCTAACTCAATTGCTGAACCTAGTCCCTTTTTTTTATTATTAAAGAGTTTAATAAAATTTTTATTTTTTTTAAAATTTTTAATCACTTTTTCTGTTCCATCAGTACAAAAGTCATTAATAAATATAATTTCAATTTTTTTAAAAATTTTTTTGAATTTAGCGAGTTTTTTCAAAGAAAATTCGATTTGGTTTACCTCATTATAAACTGGTATTATTAACGATAGACTCATAAATAGTTTTAAACATAGTTAATATGAAAAATCAAAAAAAAATCATCTTTGAAGTTTTTCTAGTATCATTATCAATAATATTTTCTTTAGTTATTTGGAGGTATATTTTTTTACCTTACACCAGTACAGATATTGTAGGCAATTATTCCATTAATAATTACAACCAAAATAACGATCTTCTTAGATATCTTTTTTTTATCACTTTTTCCTTAATAGTTTTTATCTTGACCAAGTATTTTGGGGAAAAAAATATATTCAAAATATTTATAGAAAACTTGAGAAATATAAAAATATCCTACTCTAAAGATAATTTCTTAATATTATTGTTTGTAGGTTTAATATTTTTGGTTTTTTTGGAATTTTTTTCTATTGAATTTAAACCTAAATTGGATGTGTACCACGATGGTCAGTTAATAACTTCTGCTTTTAAAAATTACCAAGATAATTCTTTATGGTCTGGTTCATACATAATTACTGGAATTTTTAATGAAACATTACTGTCTAAATTCGCCTGGAATTTTTTTGATACTTTAAGCATTGGTTCAGCAAAATTTGGTTTTATTTTTTTAGTACTAATAAATAAAATTTTATTAACCTTTTTTGCTTTCCAGATTACTTCCAATGTTAATTTAAAATTTTACTCTAAATGTATATTTTTATTATTAATTTTTTTAATTTTTCAAAATTTGATTGATTACAATTTTGGAAAAGGAGATCATTTTAATTATAGAGACTTACCAATTTTGTTACTATTAATATTACTACCTTATGCAATAAGTGAAAAAAAATACTCTCATATATTTGTATTTTGTATAGGATTTATAAGTTTGTTTACCTTCTTTTGGAGTTTAGACAGAGGAATAATTTTTAACTTATTGATAATTTTAATTTTTATTTATTTTGCTCTTATCAATCATTATTTTAAAGTATTATTGTTATTAACATCAATAATTATGTCATGGTTATTATCTTCTTATTTGTTGGAGGATGAATTTAATCATTTTATATTAAACTCCATTTCAATTTTAAAAGAAATCAACAATATACATGGAATTATTCATCCTCTTCCTTTATCCGAGGAACAAAATTCTGCTAGAGCTACCAAAGGTTTATTGGCCATAATTACAAGCATGATTATAGTCTTAAATTTATTTTTGAAAAAAAATGATAAATATAGTTACAATACAAAATTTATATTATTTTTCATCTCTGCGTGCTGTTTTTTAGGATATTTAAATGCAATAGGAAGGTCGGATGGCATTCATATAAAAAATAGTTTTACTTTTCCTATAATATTTTTTTCAATTTTAATTTTATTTAACTTTTTATTTTTTTTAGAAAAAAAATTTTATTTATTATTAAATAATTTTAATAACAGATTATCTATAATCTTATTAATTTTAATAACTTCTTACTTTGGTTTAGAAATAAAACCTCAAAACATTTATAGTTTTCCAAATAGACTTGGATCATATATTAATTTAGAGGACAGAAAATTTATACCAGCTCAATATGAGCAATTCATTGATAAAATGAAGCCGATTCTTAAAAATGAAGACTGTATACAATTGTTTACAAATAATGCAATTTTACCATACCTTTTGAGAAAAAAAAATTGTACTAAATATTATTATGTTTGGGCCGTAGGTTCAGAAAAGGTCCAAAATGATTTTATAAACGAAATGAACAAGGTTAAATTTATAATAGCTGACAAAGTAGAAATTGAAAATGATTTTTCGCCAGCATATAGATTGCATCATCTTACAAAACATATTAATAAACATTATAAAGAAATTTTATCATCTTATAAATTTAGAGTTTTAATGAAAAAAAACTAAAGTGAAAAAAGTAGCTATAATCATTCCTACATTTAATGAATTAGAGAATATCGAGAAATTGATAAAAGAAATTTCAAAAAATGTTCCGGAGTCAACCATATTTATAGTTGACGACACAACTGATAAAGAAATAGGAAATTTGATTAATTCTAAAAATCTAAATGCTATCTATTCTCATAGAGAAAATTTAAAAGGAAGAGGATCTGCTGTTTTATATGGTTTAAGAAATGCATTAAAAGAGCAGAAGTTTGATGTTTTTATTGAGATGGATGCAGATTTTTCGCATAACCCAGATGAGTTAAGAAAAAATTTAAAATATTTTTACGATAATGATTTAGATTTATTAATAGCAAGTAGATATCAAAAGAAGAGTAAAATAATTAACTGGGGCATTAATAGAAGAATACTATCAAAACTTTCAAATATCTTGGCAAGATTTCTACTAGGCGTAAAACTAAAAGATTTTACTAATGGATTTAGGATTTATTCAAAAAAAGCAGCCGATTTAATTACCAATAAATGTGGAAATATTGGAGATGGTTTTATAATTTTATCTGAGATAATTATTGTTCTAAAAAATAATTCCATGAAAATTGATGAAATAGAAACTATTTTTATAAACAGAACAAGAGGAGAAAGTTCTGTAAATTTTAAATTAGTAATGGCCTCTTTATATGGAATTTTAAAATTATTTTTTATAAAAAATAAATTAAAATAATTAATTAAATATCGCTTATTTTTAGAAATTTTTTTTCTAACAAATTTAATTCTCTATCTGTAATTTTAGTAACATGTATACCTATAAAAAAACCTCTATTTTCTATTTCTTGCGCACCTTTAAATTTCGTTTTTTTTGGATTTAAATTGTAAAGTTTTACAGATGGTTGGTTTAAAAAATTTCCACTTATAATTGGTCTTGTCTCAATTCCATTTTTATTCAAATAAGATAAAAATTTCTTTTTTTTTTTAATATATTTTTTATTAATTAATATGGGCAATCCAAACCAGCTGGGCTCAACTTTTTTATCAAATTCAATAAAAGTAAATTGATTATTCCATTTTTTTGATTTTTTAAGTTTATCTATTATTTTTTTTCTATTAAAAGACCTAATTTTTTTAAAAAAGTTTAACTTTTTAAATTGATTGTAACCTATTGCTGCTGAAACTTCTGTTGGTCTTAAATTAAACCCTGAATTTATAAAATTAAAGTTTTTCTTATTATTTTTTAAACCTCTATCCCATCCATGTGATCTCATAGAGTGTATTATTCTGTAATTATTGCTATCATTACATGTAATCATACCTCCCTCTCCAGACGTAATTTGATGAGAATAGTAAAAAGAAAAAGTACCAAATTCACCAAAGCTACCAAGATATTTATTATTAAATTTTGTGCCAAGTGATTCACAGGTATCTTCAATTAATTTAATTTTATTTTTTTTGATTATTTTTTTAAATTGATTCATGTCCGGAGAATTTCCAAGAATATGTACTGCTAATATTGCTTTTGTTTTTTTCGAAATTTTATTCTTCAAATCTTTTAAGCATATATTCAATGTTTTTGGATCTACATCAACAAATTTTGGTATTAAACCTGCTTGAACAATTGGCCATAAAGAAGTTGACCAGCAGAGGGCAGGAATTAAACATTCATCACCTGTTTTTAAATGCCCTTTTTTCAATGGATTGATCATTGCAAATGTAGCAAGTAAATTTGCAGAGGAGCCAGAATTAACCATAAGAGCGTATTTAGAACCAATAAATTTTGCAAATTTTTTCTCAAATTTTTTAGTGACTTGAGACATTGTAATTTTTTTTGACAGAAGAACCTTAATACCTTCAATCATATCATTATTGGAAAATGAATTTGGAGATAACTGATAAATATTTTTTTCTTTTTTGGTACTTCTATCAATTAATTTACTTAGGTAATTAAAATTTTTCTTATTCATAATAATTTAGCATGTTTTTAATAACATAATTTATTAAATTAGTAATTAATAATATTTTTTTTTCTACTTTCTAAAATTCTTCTGCAAAAAAAATAAAATTTTTCAAATATATTAAAATTAATATTTTTATTTATTGTTGGAAAATTATAAATAGTTGAATTATCCTGTTGTTTAAGTCCATAAAATTTAGATCTATCTTTTGAAAAACCTTTCATGTTTTGAAAAGAATTAAAATCTAGGGTTAAAGCATGCTTGAATTTTCCTATTTGTTTTTCCCATATATAATGATTAAACAAAGATACATGTATATCTTGTTCAATTTCTGGAAATAAAACCTTGTAACGACTGTAAAATTCATTCCATCCCATGTAAATATTTTTTTTTATTGCTTTTTCATAAGACTGTTTAATTTCCGCGTGTGTTCTGAATAGATATATATACAAAGTATCTTCTTTTACTAATTCTGTTCTTTTATAAACAAATTCATTTACGTTTAAAAAAAAATTATTATGTTTTTTTACAAACGAATTTAAATAAATAAAATGTTTATTTAAAAAATTTGCTTCATTAAAAATCTGTTCATCTTTAAAATTTAAAAATTTTGAAAAATTTTCAGTTACAAATGTAGATCCAGATCTTGCTTGCGAAAATAAAATTATATTTTTTAATTTTTTTTCTTTAAAGTAAGAGGCAACTTGTTCATATGAATATAGTTTAAATTCAAATTCAACATTACCCATTTTAGCCTTTTCCACGCCAAGGAATAGTTTTGTCTATTATTTTTCTTAATGTAACATCAAATAATAGCCCTAACATTCCCATGATAAATATTGTTATCCAAATAACTTCGTATTGAAAGTATTTTTTAGCAACATTTTCAACAAATCCTATTCCTGTTGTTCCTGCTAAAAACTCAGCAGCAACTAAAGTTCCCCAACACATACCAACGGCTACTCTTATTCCGGTTAGAATTTCTGGTAACGAATTAGGAAAAATTACATATCTAAGTATTTGTTTTTTTGATGCACCCAATGAGTGCGCTGCATGAATTTTAGACAACTGAGTACCAGAAGCTCCGGCTCTTGCTGAAATAATCATAATTGATAACGATACCATAAATAACAAAAATACTTTCCCGGTATTATCTATACCTAATACAGAAATAATTAGTGGTGCCCATGCTAAAGGTGGAACGGGTCTATAAAGTTCAATTAAAGGATCAAAGAAACCTTTAGCAAATCTATTTAGACCCATAAATAGACCTAGTGGTACTCCAATTAAAATTCCAAAAACCAAACCTAGAAATACTCTTAAAAACGAATCCCAAATATGTCCATAAGGTACTGGAATTTTAAATAGTTTAAAATCTCCAGTTACAACTTTAAGAACTTGACCTTTAAAATTTTGTTTTACGACTCCATCTTTAGTATGAATAGGATACTCTCCAGGAAGAATGTCAGCTAACCAATCAGGCAAAATAAATCCAACTATTTTGCTTACATCCATCATATCTATCCATAAAAGAGGAATATTTTTATAACCAACGCTGGGTTTTGACATTAAAATAAATTTATTAAGTGTGTCCGATGGCTTAGGTAACCATCTTCCAGATCCTTGCTCAGAACAGCTAGTACCACTTGATACGATTGTCCCTGCTGGGAATAAAAGTATATCTATTAATCTTAAGTCGCCTTGCTCGGATTTTTGAAGATTGTCAAACTCGATGATTGCATTTTGCATTTCATTGAGAGCATTAGGTGGATAGATGCTAGCAAACTCAATTCTTCTTGCAATTTTAACAATATCTTTTGCATAAGCAGATGCTATTTCTTCAGTATCATTTAAGCTTTTTCTATATTCTTTTATATCTTCCTTTAATCTTTTAATTGAGTTTTTGAATTGTGGATTATGATTTCTTAATTTAAAAAATTTATCATTTATAATTGCTAGTTCCTCTGCAGCAGCATGAAATTTTAAACCTCTATTTGTTGCAGGAATTAATGGAACTTCCATTGTATTTTCTATAGATCCAGTTCCTGATCTTACTGTTGTAATACCCCATCCACCTTCCTCTGATATAGCTTTTTGCCTCTCGTTCTTCTCTACTTCGGTTTCAAATGGGTAATTTTTTTTCTTAAAATTTGAACTCAGTAGTTTAAGCTCATCAGTCATTTGCTTAATTTTATCTTTTGTATCATTTTCCATTAAATTATCGTTTGTTAGTAATGGGATTAATTGACCAGTTTTATTAATAAACCCAACTAAAATTTTTTTTTGTTGAGTGCTTAAATCTTGTGAATTTTTAATTTCGGTAGTTATTTTTTGAAGATTTTTATTTTCAATTTTTATTATTGATGTACTTTTAAATTCTCTTTCTTCTATTGGAAATTGATATTTCAATCCTAACAAGGATTCATTTATTTTAGCAACCTGACATAATTCATTAGCTGATTTAGGATAAAATCCTTTAGCAATATCCCATGAATAATATAGCCAAATTAATAAGATTGCGCTGCTTCCAACAATAATCCAATGAGTACCCCCTTTAGCTCTTTCTGGATTACCAAAAACCGCATCAACTTTTTCTGTTTTAATTAATCTTCTGCCATAAAGAATACACCCAACAATAGATACAAGAATTAATATTGTTATTACTTGAGTTAACATTTAATTCTCTTTCCCCATTATTTCCTCTTCCATGTCCCAGATCATGGATAATATTTCTTCTCTTTTTGATGAAAATTCTTTATTTTTTTTAATTTCTCTTAAATCTTCTTTTAAGCCCATCTCTGCAAAAGGAAGATTATATTCTTTATGTATCCTTCCTGGTCTTGGTGCCATAACATATAATCTCTCACCAAGTAATAAAGCTTCCTCGACTGAGTGAGTAATTAAAATAATTGTTTTACCAGTTTCTTTCCAAATTTTTAAAACAAGCGATTGCATTTTTTCTCTTGTTAAAGCATCTAATGCACCTAAAGGCTCATCCATTAAAATTAAATCTGGATCATTAATTAAACATCTAGCAAGAGCAACTCGTTGCTGCATACCGCCGGATAATTGATATGTCGGAGTATTTCCAAATCCTTTTAGTCCAACTATTTCTAACCATTCATCAACTTTCTTTTG
This sequence comes from uncultured Pelagibacteraceae bacterium, assembly GCA_902554035.1. Taxonomy (GTDB): domain Bacteria; phylum Pseudomonadota; class Alphaproteobacteria; order Pelagibacterales; family Pelagibacteraceae; genus Pelagibacter. The sequence goes on from CACDMX010000004.1 coordinate 86,223, forward strand.
AGTAGTATTTGCATCCTCTTTTTTCATTCTCAAACCAAAGTTCACATTTTCAGCAACCGTTAACCACTCGAATAAAGCACCTTGCTGAAAAACCATGCCTCTATCAACGCCAGGTCCATTTATTTCATTATTTCCTAAGGATATAATTCCTGAAGTTGGTCTAATAAAACCAGCGGCAATGTTTAGTAACGTAGTTTTTCCACATCCTGAAGGACCAAGTACTGTTAGTAGTTCACCTTTTTTAATTGTAAAATTTAAATCTTTTAAAGCATGAACAGTTTCTCCTTTTGGAGATTTAAAAATCATATTTAGATTTTTTGAAACTAAATCGCTCATAAAAGAACTTTATATTAGAATTCTTTATAAAAAAATAGGCACCAATTTTAAAAATTGGCGCCTATTTAATTTTAATTTACCCTTAAATTATAAAGGTAAGAAACTAGTATCTACATTTCCTCTTGGTGTTCCCATTCCTCTTAAGAACGCATCAAGATTTCCTTTTTCCATAGATTGTTTAGTCTCTTCTGGAGTAAGAAATTTAAAGCCACCTAAAGTTTCTTTCATATCAGCAACTTTCATTTCAGAAGCTTTTGCCATTGAATTCATATCGCTTTTTCCAGCTCTATATCTTGCATTCGCTTCATGAGTTACTTCAATAAAAGTTCTAAGCATACCTGGATTTTCTTTCATAAACTTCGTAGTTACCGAAGTAATATCTATACCAAGTATACCTGCGTCTCTAGCTTCTTGAACAGTAAGCAATCTAGATCCAACTGCAGTTGCAGCTTTAATTGAATTACCACCAAATAAACATGCCATAACAACATCACCACTTACTAAAGCAGCAGCTCCTTCTTCAGGATCCATTTGAATAATGTCCATTTTTTTTCTGTCAGCTCCAACAACTTTCATACTTTCGTCGAAAACATACTCAGCCATTGTTCCTAATGGAACAGCAACTTTTTTACCTTCTAACTCAGTAGCATTTGCTTTTGTAATACCAGAAGCATTGGAAGTAACACAAGTTGTTCCTCCCATTCCGTATTCCATAGCAATGTCAACTAGCTTAATTGGTGCTTTAGATTTAACAGCATTAATAAATGGTACTAATCCTTGAGAGTAAGAAATATCAATATCTCCTGCTAACATAGCATCAGTCATTGCTCCACCATTAGTAAAGTTTGTCCATTTAACTGGAACCCCTAAAGCTTTGGCGAAATTTTTCTTTTGCATGTCTTCTAAATTTGGACTAGGCCATTCTAGAAAGTAAGCAACCCTAACCTCATTTGCAGCAGAATTAGCAGCTGTAATACTTAAGTTAAGAGCAACAAAACAACCTAGAAGAAAACTAATTATTTTTTTCATTTATTCCCCTTTTATTAATTAATAAAAGGGCTATTTAATTTGAATTTTTAATAGATGTAAATGATCTAATTAATTATTTTGAGCACAACTCAAGATTGTATTTTTGAAACTTTATGTAAATAATGGTTAAATAATCTTCTAGTTAAAAAAATTTTTTTGGTCTAAGAGATAATATACTTAATTAATTTTAAAAAAAATTATGAGCTCAGAAAACAAATTTAAGATGCCAAATTCTCTTAATGAGCATTGGATGCCATTTACATCAAACAAAGATTTTAAGGAAAAACCTAGACTTATTACAGAAGCTAAGGGTTGTTATTTAAAAAATCATGAAGGTAAAACAATGATAGACGCAAGCTCTGGTTTGTTTTGTAATCCTTTAGGACATGGTAGAAAAGAAATTATTAGTGCGATAACTAAACAATTAGAAACTTTAGATTACTGTCAACCCTTTCAACAAGGTTACGGTGGTTCATTTGAATTAGCTACGAAAATATCTAAACACACTCCAGGTAATTTAAATAGAATTTTTTATACAATTTGTGGATCAACTGCAGTCGAAACAGCTATTAAAATTTCTGTTGCTTATCATAAAGCAAGAGGAGAAGGTCAAAGATTTAGATTTGTTGGAAGAGAAAGAGCATACCATGGTATGAATATCGGAGCTACTTCAGTAGGAGGAATGATCAATAATGTTAAAACATTTGCAAGTGTTTTGATGCCTGGAGTAGTCCACATGAGACACACTCACTTACCAGAACATAAATTTATTTCAGGACAACCAGAAACAGGCGTAGAGTTAGCAAATGATCTAGAGAGAATTTGTGCAAATTTTGGTTCAGAAAATATTGCTGCATGTATTGTAGAGCCAGTTGCTGGATCAACAGGAACACTTGTTCCACCCAAAGGTTATTTACAAAGACTTAGAGAAATTTGTGACAAACACGGAATACTTTTAATATTTGACGAAGTGATAACTGGATGGGGAAGAATGGGATCAGCATTTGGTGCTCAAGAATTCGGTGTAACACCTGATCTTATGACTATGGCTAAAGCTACGACAAATGGAATTGTCCCAATGGGGGTTGTGGCATGTAAAGAAGAAATTTATGATGCAATTATGGAAGGTTCACCAAAAGGAACTATAGAATTGTTTCATGGTTATACTTATTCAGGAATTCCAGTTTCTGTTTCAGCTGCATTAGCAGTTCAGGATATTTTTGAAAAAGAAGATATTTTTAATAGATCAAAAGAAATGGCTCCTTATTTTCAAGAGGCTCTTTTTTCCTTAAAAGACATTGATGTAATAGACAACATACGAGGTTATGGAATGATGGGTGGAATAGATATGAAAATGGATAAAAAACCTGGTGTTGCAGGATTCACTTGTTTTAAACACTGTTATGAGGCTGGGGTAAATTTTAAGGCAACTGGAGACTGTTTAATAATAGCTCCAATGTTTATTTCTGAGAAAAAACATATTGATGAAATAATTGAGAAACTTAGAAAAGGTATAAATAATTACGCAAAAAGCAAAAAAAATTAATTTTCAATTATGAAAATTGGTGTTCCAAAAGAAATAAAACCACAAGAACATAGAATTGGTCTAACACCTGAAAGCGTAAAAATACTCACTGCGAATGGTAATCAGGTATTAGTTGAAAATAATGGTGGCTTTGAAGCAGGATTTGATAACGAACAATATTTAAATGCTGGAGCAAAAATTATTGATAAAGCTGAAGATATTTTTAATGAATCTGAAATAATCGTTAAAGTAAAAGAACCTTTGTCAAATGAGGTAAAAATGATTAAAGAAAATCAAATTGTTTTTACTTATCTTCATCTTGCTGCTGCTAAGGAGCTTACTCAAGGTTTAATAAATTCAAAAAGTGTTTGTATCGCTTATGAAACAGTTACAGATAAAAATGGAAGACTTCCTTTATTAGCGCCTATGAGTGCTGTTGCTGGAAGAATGTCAGTTCAAGCAGGAGCACACTGTTTAGAAAAAAACCAAAAGGGAAGAGGTTTATTATTGGGTGGTGCACCAGGTGTAAAACCAGGTAACGTAGTTATTCTTGGTGGTGGTGTAGTAGGTGAGAATGCGGCAATTATAGCAACAGGTTTACAAGCAAAAGTTCATATAGTTGATAAATCTGAGGCAAGATTAAAACAATTAACTCAGATGTTTGGTGATAAAATCATACCTCAACATAGTGATAAAGTTGATTTAGAAAAACTAATTTCTGAATGTGACTTGTTAGTTGGAGGTGTTTTAATTCCAGGAGCTGAAGCTCCAAAATTAGTAACTAAAAAAATGTTAAAAGGAATGAAAAGAGGTTCTGTAATAGTTGATGTAGCAATTGATCAAGGAGGATGCGTTGAAACTAGTAAACCAACTACACATGCAGACCCAACCTATATAGTTGATGATATAGTTCATTATTGTGTTGCTAATATGCCTGGTGGGGTACCAAGAACTTCGACTTTGGCGTTGAATAAAGCAACATTGCCATTTTTATCTAAATTAGCAAAAGACGGTTACAAAAAAGCTTTAACTAACGATCCGAATTTTCTTGCTGGATTAAATGTTCATAAGGGAAACGTCACTTACAAAGCAGTTGCCGATACTTTTGGTCACAAATTTTTATCTCCAAAGGAAGCGATATTATAATGTATAGACCATTACCAGACGGATTAACCATCAAAACATCTCCAATAGAAGGTTTAGGCTTGTTTGCTACAATAGACATTAAAAAAAATACATTTATTGGAGTGACTCATATTAGAGATGAACAATTTGAAAATAAATATATAAGAACGCCACTAGGTGGTTTTTATAATCATTCTAACGATCCAACTGTTATAAGAATGGTCTCAGATGTTTTGCCGAAGTTAAAATTTGGTGATGCAGTTGATCCAAATGCTAATGCAAAAAAATTAAAAGATGGAAAAAACGATAGAGAAAACATGTTTTATAATTTAAATGAAAAAAGTGACGCAAAATATATGTTTATGGTTTCTATAAAAGATATAAAATCAGGTGAAGAATTGACGGCAAATTACAATCTCTATACTTATCCAAAAACTGGTGTAGGTTTACAAATGTTGTAAATAAATTTCCAACTTTAAAAATTATGGAAATTATTAATGATACTTCCTGTGGTTGGATAGATTATAATAACAGAAAATCAAAATTAAAGACTCTAAATAAAAATTTAAAATGTGACTACTTAATTGTTGGTGCTGGATTAACTGGTTTATCAGCTGCAAGAAAACTATCTGAAATAGAAAAAAATAAAAATATTGTCTTGGTTGACGCACAAAGAGCTGGAGAAGGTGCAAGCAGTAGAAATTCTGGCTATTTAGTTGACACAACTCTTAATGATGGTTTTACATCAGAAAGAAACTTAAAAAATTATAAAAAAAAAGTTCAATTGTATAATCTTGGAATCAAAACTGTTAAAAAATTTATTAAAGATTACCAGGTTGATTGTGATTGGAATGAATGCGGAAAATATTTTGCTTCATCAAAATTGAAGGACGAAAGAAAAGCAAATGAATTTAGCAATATATTAACTAAACTGAATTATAAAAATAATATTCTATATCAAAATGAACTTAAAGCTAAATTGGGTACAAACTTTTACAAAATTGCAGTTTATACAAACGGTGGAATATTATTAAATCCCGCAAAACTAATTTTATCAATGATTAAAGCACTGCCTGAAAATGTAAAATTATATGAAAATACTTTAATGTTAAATTGGAAAAAATTTAATAATAGCATTGATTGTAGTTTTAAAAATTTTAATATTAAAACAAAAAAAATTATATTTTGTACAAATGGATTCTTGAGCCAACTTGGAATTAAAAAAAGATATAATTTTCCACTTACTTTGACAGCGAGTATGACAAGAAGATTAAATGATGAAGAATTTGAAGCTATAGGAAGACCAAAAGAGTGGGGGGTTTTGCCGATTAGGCCTATGGGCGCAACAATTAGAATGACTAAAGATAGAAAAATTTTAATAAGGAATACTGCCGAGCTTAAAAATCCTAGTTTTATGAATGGTTTAGATTTAAATAAAAGAGCCTTGTTACATTATTTCGGTTTAAAAAAAAGATTTCCTTCTTTTCCTAAAAATATAATTAAATCAACATGGTCGGGAGTAGTTTGTAGAAGTGGCAATGGTTCTCAAATTTTTGAAAAAATAGATGACAATATATTTGTTGCGGGTTGCTACAATGGATCAGGTATAGGAGTTGGCACTTTATTTGGAGAACAAATAGCTTTTATGTCTAGCAATCAATTTTCAGAGGAAATTTCAATTATAAAAGATAAAAAAAAACCATCTTGGTTGCCTCCTCAGCCTTTTTTGAATATGGGTATAAATTTAAGGTTATTTTATGAGAGAATAATTGCAAATAGCGATATTTAAAAAATGCTAAATAAAATAAATAAAAATTCTTTAATTTTAATATCAATTATTTTTTTAGGAGCATTTTACAGATTTTATCAATTAAACTATGAAGATTATTGGTTTGATGAATATTTTGGCTTTTGGATTTCGGATCCTTCAATTAATTTTAACGAAACTCTTAAGAGAAATTTAGGACCAGAACTTGGTCAAGGTCAAAATATATTTTTTGATTTTGTTCTAAAATATTTTTATAAATTAGTTGGATATTATCCAGAAAATGGAAGATATTTAACAGCTTTCATTGGATCTATATCAGTTCCATTGTTAGCTTATTTATCATACCAAATTGATAAAAGTAAAAGTTATTTATTAACAGCATTCATCGCTTCACATTGTTGGCACTTAATTAGTTACTCTCAAGAAGTGAGAGCTTATTCTTTTATTTTTCTTATTGCAATTTTAAGTTTTATTACTTTTATTTTTTTAATTAAGTTTGAAAAAAAAATTTCAAAAAATTTTATTTTGATTTATTTCTTCTATTTTTTGATTAATTTAATAGGCTTAGTAAATAATATATTTTTTGGAATAGTTATACTTTCACAATTTTTATTTACATTGAATTTTTTTGATAAGAGAAGAAAATTTAATATATTTTTAATAAATTTTGTTTTAGTGGGATCTTTTTTTTTAATATTAATGTTCCCGTCTTTAAAAGAAAATTTATCAACAAATAAGTTTTGGATTTCTCAAGTAAATTTAAATTTCTTTATATCATTCTTTTTTCCAAGATTTTTTGGATCAAAAATAATGGGTTATTTATTTCTATTCATTATGATTTATTTAATTTTAAAAAATAGAAAAAATATTTTTAAAAAAAATTCATCTTTCCAACTATTATTTATCCTTTTAATTTCGTCTTATTTTTTTCCTCTGATGTATGGACTTATTAAAATACCTATACTAATTGATAGATATATTATTTTTGTTTTAATCCCTATAATTTTATTAATATCTATATTTACTTTTAAACAACCAAACAAAACTAGAAATTTTATAATCATTTTGATCGTTTTAACTACTTTTAGTAATAATTATTTAGAAATATTTGAAAGATCTAACTCTAAGCCTGAATTTGATAAATCATTATCTTTAATATCGTCCTCTAATGAAGCAAAAATAAAGTTACTGACTAAGAGTAAAATAGATCATCAATGGCTTCTTAATTACTTTAAAAAAATTAATTACTCCAATTATCAAAATTTAAATTTTTTAGACTTTAATGAGTCAAATAACGATAAACAACTTTGGTTTTTATGTTATTATCCCATAAATGATTTTAATTGTAGTTCACCGGATATTGACCAAAAATATAATAAAATAATTGATAAGTCGTTTTTTTTAGTCAATGTTTCTTTATATGAAAAAAATAAATATTATTATGAATAAAAAAATACCCTCAAGTTGTAAAGTTGTTGTAATAGGTGGTGGAGTAGTAGGTTGTTCATGCGCATATCATATTGCTAAATTTGGATGGAAAGATATTGTTTTATTTGAAAGAGATCAACTTACCTCTGGTACAACTTGGCATGCAGCAGGTTTGGTAAGCCAATTAGGTCCAACAGCTTCAGTTACTAAAATTCGTAAATATACATTAGACCTCTACAAAGAATTAGAAAAAAAAGTTGATCACTCAGCAGGATTAAAATTAAATGGAGCATTATCAATTGCTGAAAATGAAGGAAGGTGGCAAGAACTTAAGAGACAGGCGACAACAGCACAATTATATGATGTGGATGTTAAAATTTTAGAAAAAAATGAAATTAAAAAAGATTTTCCAATAATTAATGAAGAAAATATTTTAGGAGGAATTCTGATGCCAGGAGATGGAGCAGCAGATCCAGTTGGTGTAACAAATATGCTTGCAAAAGCCGCCAAATTAGAAGGTGCTAAAATTTTTGAAAAAACCCCTGTGGAGAAAATACTAACTAAAAATGGAAAGATAGCTGGAGTAAGAGTTAACGACCAAGAAATTGAATGTGAATATATAGTATTAGCTACAGGAATGTGGTCAAGGCAAATTGGAGAGCAGGCAGGCGTTAGTATACCTCTCTATCCTGCAGAACATTTTTATATTATTACTGAACCAATTGAAAAACTTCCAAAGATTTTACCAACAATAAGAGATTTTGATAATAGTTTGTATATTAAGGAGGATGCTGGAAAACTTCTTGTAGGAATATTTGAAGGAAAATCAATTCCAGCTTTTCAAAAAACTAACAAAGTTCCAGATGATTTTTCATTTGGAGAATTTCCAGAAAATTTTGAGCATTTTGAACCTTATTTAGAAGCTGCTGTAAAAAGATTTCCCATATTAGAAACAACTGGCATCAGAAAATTTTTTGCTGGCCCAGAATCTTTTACTCCTGATACAAATACTTTGCTTGGGGAAGTCCCAGAAATAAAGAATTTTTTTGTATGTACAGGATTAAATAGTATCGGAATTGGAAGCGGAGGAGGAGTTGGCAAAGTAACTGCTGAATGGTTAATGAACGGACACATTAATGAGGATATTTTTAATTATGACATTAAAAGATTTCAAAAATTTCATTCAGGATTAGATTTTATTAAAAATAGGATTACAGAGACTTTAGGTGATTTATATGGAATGCACTGGCCATTCAAACAACATAAGACATCGAGAAATATAATGACTACACCATACCACGAGGAATTAAAAAAAGCCGGTGCTTGCTTTGGTGTGTCAGGTGGTTACGAGAGAGCAATGTGGTTTGCCCTGGAAAATAATAAACCTGAATATGAGTATAGTTATAATTATCAAAACTGGTTTCCATCAGCAGAATTTGAAACAAAAAATACCACACAAAATATAGGACTATTTGATTTAACTCCTTTCTCTAAATTTGAATTAAAAGGGGAAATTGCACATGAAGAATTACAAAAACTTTGTACAGCTAATATTAAAAATGAAATTGGTAAATGCACTTATACACAAATGTTAAATCCTGACGGAGGAATTGAGGCCGATTTAACAATAGTTTGCCTAGAAAAAAATCATTTCAGAATTATAAGCTCTGCAGCAACAAGAGAGAGAGATAAATTTCATATTAATAAATACTTGCCAAAAAATCTAAAAATAAATGATGTAACAGATAATTACTGTGTGCTTGGAGTATTTGGTCCTAAAAGCAGAAATTTAATGGAGGATTTATCAAAAGATGATTTTTCAAATCAAAATTTTAAATTTGCTACCTCAAAATACATTAATATTGAAGATATAAAAATATGGGCCCAAAGATTATCATATGTTGGAGAACAAGGTTTTGAATTATATATAGAAATAAAAGATGCGAAAAAAATTTATAATTTAATTATTGAAAATGGAGCTAAGTATAAAATTTCTAATTGTGGAATGCATGCTATGGATATTATGAGAATGGAAAGTGGATTTTTACATTGGGGTCATGATATTTCTCCAGAGGAAAATCAGTATCAAGCTGGATTAAACTTCGCAGCAAGTTACAAAAAGAATATAGATTTTATTGGGAAAGATTCTTTATTAAAAATTAAAGAGAAAAAACCTTCTAAAAAATTTGTAATGTTGTCGTTTAAAAACTCCAAACCTGGTGAACCACTATTATTACATGATGAACCTATTTATTTGGAAGATAAAATAATTGGAAGAACTACCTCAGGAAATTATTCATTCAATTTTAAGAAAAATTTGTCCTTTGGATATGTAAATTCTGGAAATTCTATTGAGGAGCTATCAAAAAAAAATTTATTTGTTGAAGTTGAAAAACAAAAATATCCAGTTAATGTTGAGCTTAAACCTCTTAAAGATAAAAATTTTAAATTATTTTAGTTTATTTAATTGAATTAAATTAATTAATTTGCAAGTAAACGTTGATAATAGTTCCATTGCTTTTTTATTAATATCCGAATATTTTTTTATATCAATTTTTCCAGGATGATAAAGTTTTTTTTCATCAATTAAAATTAATTTTTTTTTTAAAAGATTATTTATTTTTCTTACAACTGTAGCTCTCGGTATTCCAGATAATTCAGATACTGACATTGCATTAATACCAACTCCTTCTTTAAATAATTCATCTATATATTTCTCCCGACTTACTAATGAACCCATTGCTTTTGAATTTTTAAAACTATTTTGTGTTACTATAATTGCCCAAATGTGCCAAGTTTCAAAATCACCAAAAGACTTTTTCCAACCTAATACCAGAGGTATTTGCATTTCATAAAATAACTTCCAACAATGTGTAAAGTTTTTTTTTATATAACTTTCGATTAAGTCTTTAGAATATTTTTTATCAAGGCAACCATTTTTAGCAATAGCTTCTGTTAGTTTAGATAAAAAATTAGAAATACTACCTATTGATCTTCCAGTTTTTTGAAAATCTAATTTACTTCTATCTAAAATTATTTTCTTTTTATCTCTTTTTAAAACACCTATTTTTTCTAGTTCTAAAACTTTTCTTCTAGCTGTTTCTTTTGTAATTAGAAGATCTTTAGAAATATTAATTATATTGAAGTTTGAGATTTCAATTTTATTTTTTAAATAATAACTTTCATAATCTAGAACAACAAAACTACTTGAAAAAAAGTTCATCGTTTTTTGAACTAGATATATTATAATTAAATACTTATCATGGTCATTAAATGATGAATAAGTTCCTTTAAGCCACTCCATTTGAAACTTAAACCAAATATTGTTAAGTTGTGAAAAGTTTTTATTTATTATTTGAAAAACTTGGTCCTCATTCAACTGGTTTGATATACTTGGTATGTCTACTCTCATAAATTTCAACATATATACAACAAACCCATTCTGGACACAATCCATTTTGGGTCAAACCCAATTTGGTTAACGTTTTCCTTGTTAGGATTAAAAATTCGTGATTAAATCAATTATGAGCGGAGAACGAATTTTAGAAACTGAGCAAACTATTAAGACCCCATCTGATATAGATATAGTTTCTAAATCTCCATCTAAACAGTCAAACCGAGTTGATATAAATAATTTGATGTCTAGAGTAAGAGAAGAAGAGAGAAAACAAAAAAAAGAAAATTTAGTTTTTTTTGGTCTTATAAGCTCGGTAATAGTTATTACAGGAATTATAGCCTCTTTATAATTTTCGGAATTCCCAAGGATATTTAAATTTCATTGACCATAGACCAAGTTTATTTTTTTTCGCAAAATTCTCATCCTCAATAAACTTTTTTGAATATTTTCTATATGCAAATGCATAGCCATTTCTCACTAAATAACTAGAGAGACTTTCATTATTAACAAAACATTCAGCTAAAGTTCTTTTGTAAAAATCTTTTCCTTCAATTGTACACTTAGGTATTTCATCACCTATTTTTTTAATTAAGACATCTTTAACTAATTTACCACAAGATATTTTTTCTCCATTTTGAATACAATCTTGATTAATTTCAGGAGCATCAATTCCTGAAAATCTAATTTTTTCATCTCCAATTTTAATAGTATCCCCATCAACAACTTTAACATTTTCAGAGTAAGCAGATTGATTTGAAAAAATTATAATAAACGTAATTAAAACTAATATTTTCATAACTTTTTTTTATATCGATTTAATTTAGTTTATGAAATATAAACATTCAACTAATCTTGAATAAAATATGGAATTTGTAAAACTTGTAGGACCTACCGCAATATTTTTTATAATGTATTCTTTGGGTCTAAAATTAACTTTCATTAATTTTTACGAGTTGTTGAAAAGCCCTAAAAATTTAATAGCTGGTTTAATTTGTCAATTAATTTTTCTTCCTATAATTGGTTTATTAATTGTCAGCTTTTATCCAATGCCTGACGAATTAAAAATTGGAATATTGTTACTTTTATTATTGCCTTCGGCCACAATGTCAAATTATGCTACAAGACTGGTAGATGGAGATGTTTCACTATCAATTGCAATAACAACAATTTGTAGTTTGCTTTGCATGATAACAATTCCAATTGGAATGACAGTCCTTTTTGAGCTTGTAATGCATAAACCAATTGAAAATTTTGATATAAAGAAAGTAAGTCTTCAAATTTTTATCATTATTTCTATTCCAACTATCCTTGGGATTTTAACAAATCGTTATTTTAACTTTTTTAAACAAAGGATTGTTTTATTATTCGATAAAATTTCAATGTTACTTTTTTTGCTAATAATATCCATTGCCGTTTATCAAGAAAGAATGAATCTTGGTGGTTACTTTGAATATGTAGGTGTTATTGCTCCGATAATTTTATTTTTTGTATTATTTGTTTCAGTAATCTTTACTAAGTTTTTTGTAGACGGAATTGACTCTCAAAGATCTATTACTGTTGAATGTTTATTACAAAATGGTGCTATGGGCTTTATAGTCAGCGCACAGATATTTAGCGATATTGCTTATGTTACTCCAATTGCATTATACGCTCTATTACAATATTTTGTTCTTGCATTTTATGTCGCTAATATAAAAATAGTTAAATAATAGCTTTTTAAAAATAAATTTTTAAAATGAAAATATACGATTGCACTACTTACTATTCTGAGGACATGATGCTTGATCTAAGATTTAATATTTTAGACGAAAATGTTCATAAATTTATTGTAATAGAGTCGACTTTTTCTCATAGTGGTAATAAAAAAAAGCTAAATTTCAATATAAACAACTTTCCTAAATTTAAAGATAAAATTATTTATAAAGTTATTGATTATGAGCCAGATGATCTTCATATTATTTCAGCTAAAAGTCCCCCTTATTTAAAGAGATTAAATAGTTTAAAAAGGATTGAGCTTTCTTATAATTTTATGAAATATGGAATTAAAGAAGCAAATGATGAGGATCTAATTATTCTAAGTGATAATGATGAAATTCCAAATTTAAATTCTTCTACTTTTAAAAATTCAAAAAAAAAAATAATAATTTTTAAACAATTATTTTTTTATTATAAATTTAATCTTTTATATGAATCCATACCCTGGTTTGGCTCCAGAGCATGTAAGAAAAAAAATCTTAAGTCTTTTGCTTGGTTGAAAAATATTAAAAATAAAAAATATCCTTTCTGGAGGGTTGATACTTATTTTTCAAAACTAAAAAATACAAATGTTGAAATAGTGAATGATGGAGGATGGCATTTCACTAACATTAAATCACCTCAGGAAATATATGAAAAAATGAAAAATTTTGGACATCACGATGAATTTGATGTGAGTGGTATCACTTTAGAGGATATAAAAAAAAAGATATTTGAGAAAAAAGTTTTTTATAATCACTTTGCTGATAAAGAGAATCTTAAAAAATGGGAGTTTGATCAAGAATTAAAAAAAGTAGACTTAAAAATATTACCTGATTATCTAGAAATAAATAAAGAAAAATATAAAAAATGGATAGATTTCTAAATGATAAATTGGGGAATAATTGGTCTTGGAAGAATTGCTAGAGATTTTGCTGCAGGATTTTTAGACGTAAAAAATGCTAATCTTTTGGGTGTAGCAAGTAAAACGCCTGATAATTTAAAAGAATTCAAAGAAAAATTTAAGTTAAGTCAAAAGTATTGTTTTTCAAACTATGATGATCTTATATCCTGCGAAAATATTGATATTATATACATAGCTTTACCGCACAATCTCCACTTTGAATGGATAATTAAATGTCTAAATAATAATAAAAAAATTTTAACTGAAAAACCTGCCACATCTTCATTAAAAGATATAAAAAAAATCAATGAAATATTAAACAGTAAGAAAATTTTTTTTACCGAGGGTTTTATGTACCGTTATCATCCTCAAACATCAAAAATTATTTCTTTAATTAAAAATAATGAAATTGGAGAACTTCTTTCCATGGAGTCTTATTTTGGTATTAATTTGATTGAAAAAAGAAATATATTTGGTTTTAAAAAAATTAAATTTAATAAAAAAAATAGATTATTTAATAAATCATTAGCAGGCGGATGTATATTAGATCTAGGTTGTTATCCATCTTCATTAAGTATTTTAATTTCTCAATTAAAAAACCCAGACAGTTTAGAAATTGAACTTAAAAATTCCAAAATTGAATATTCATCATCAGAGGTTGATATAGATTCCTATACTGAAATAAATTTTTCAAATGGTTTTAAATCCCATATTGGTTGTTCTTTTAAAAAAGATTTAGGCAAAGGTACAAAAATAATTGGCTCCAAAGGTACTCTAATAATTCATGACAGTTGGTTCTGTAATCCTATGAAAATTTCACTTAACAATAAGGATATCATTGAAAATAATTTTAATTTTTCAAATATTTATTCTTATGAAATTGAATCAATAAGTAGTGCAATATTAAAAAACAAGAATGAACCAGATTATCCAGCTATCTCAAGATTAGAGACTGAAAAGAATATTAATATCTTAGAGGATTGGTTGCAATCTTCGTCTAAGAAATAGTTTTATAGTTTTTTTGTTTTTTTTATCTCTGAGTCTAAATGTGGATAGTTAAGAGCATTAACCACAAGGGAAATTTTATTTTTCGTTGTGAAATTAAACCATACATTTGGCGGAACTATAAGAATACCATATTTTTTTTTACTTAAAATTACCTTATCTTTTTTTAAGTACGTTTTTGATTTTTTTCTATTATCTACAAAATTAAAAGTTACTGATCCACTTATTACAGCCAAATGACATTTATATCTTTTGTGAAGATTCCATCCTTTTACTTGTCCTTTTTTAATTTCTGAAAAATAAATCTCTCCAAATTTCTTAAAAAATCTATCTTTTGAGGATAAATATTTTATTAAGTCTCCTTTTTTGTTTTTAAAAATTTTAATATTTATTTTTTTAAGACCATTTATTTTCATACATATAATTTTCAATTTGATTATTTGTAACTTCCGAGGGTTTTTTCTTTAATTTTAAAACTTTATAATACCATTCTGTTGTTACTTTAACGCTTTGTTTAATGTTATATGTCGGTTTCCACTTTAATAATTTGTTAGCTTTTAAACTATTAAGCTGTAAGTTTTCTTGTTCATATACTCTGTTTTTAGACATTTTTTTTAATTTACCGCTACCCCAATAATTTATTATATATTCAACTATTTGACTGACAGTGATAACCGACTTTGATTTGTTACCAAAATTCCATGCAGTAGAATATTTAAAAGGATTTTCAAATTGTTTTTTTGCTAAAATTAAATAACCTTTTAAAGGTTCCAACACAAACTGCCAAGGTCTATTAAAATTTGGGTTTCTTAAAACAATAGTTTTGTTTTTTATTGATGATCTTATACTATCAGGTATCAATCTATTTTTTGACCAATCACCACCCCCAATAACATTGCCAGCTCTAACACTTGAAATTCCACATTTTATTTTATTTTTAAAAAAACTTTCCCGATAAGCTCTTATCATTAATTCTGTTGAAGATTTTGATGCACTGTATGGATCTATTCCCCCTAAAAGATCTGTTTCTTTAAAACCTTTAGTTTTTCCACTGCTCTCATAAACCTTATCAGTAGTAACTAAAACTACAGATTTTATAAATTGAAATTTTCTCGTTATTTCCATGATATTAGTTGATCCTAGATAATTTACCGTAAAAGTTAAATATGGATCTTTGTAGGATCTTAATATTAATGGTTGAGCAGCCATATGAAAAATAATAGATGGCTTTGTTTTTCTTATAAATTCTTCTAGTTTACTATAATTCCTAATGTCAAAAATTTTAAAATTAATTTTTTTATTTAAATTTAGTTGGTAAAAAAGATTTTTATTTTCATTTGGATTAAAACCTATACCAGACACTTTAGCACCTAGCTTTACTAACCAACTACATAACCAAGCACCCTTAAAACCTGTAGCACCAGTTACTAATACTTTTTTATTTTTATAAAACTTTTTTATTTGATCCATTTCCTTTTATTTTTTTTATATATTTCTTCTAAATATAATTTATCTTTAAGAGTATCTACACACTTCCAAAAACCATTATGTTTATAAGCTATAAGATTTCTTTTTTTTGTGAGCTTTTCCATAGGCTCTCTTTCAAAAAGAGTGCTGTCATTTTTTATATATTTAAAAACTTCATAATTTAAAATAAAAAAACCACCGTTGATCCAACCTGATTTAAGTTGTGGTTTTTCTTCAAATTTGTTTACAATATTATTATTACCAACGTTAAGTTCACCAAATCTTATAGGAGGCCTTACCGCAGTGACAGTTGCAATTTTATTATGTTTTTCATGAAATTTTTTTAATTTTTTTAGATTAATATCGCTTAATCCATCTCCATAAGTCATAAAGAAATTTTCATTTTTATTGAAATATTTTTTCAATCTTAAAATTCTACCACCTGTCATTGTATTTTTTCCAGTATCAAAAACTTTAATTTTTGAGAATTTTTTTTTATTCTTGAAATAATTTTTAATAATTAAATTTTTATAACCAGCAGCTATAATAATTTCATTAAATTTATATGATTCAAACAACTTTATAATATGTGATAAAATTGGCTTGCCACCTATACGTATCATTGGTTTTGGGATTTCTCGGGTATATTCAGAAATTCTAGTACCTTTCCCACCAGCCAAAATTAAAACTTTCATACATTATATATATTTCTTTATATCAATAAGTAAATCTTTCCTTAAAAAAGAATTAAAATTAGTGTATACCAATATGATTTTAATGGCGGGGTAGCTCAGTTGGTTAGAGCGCGGGACTCATAAGCCCGAGGTCAGTGGTTCGATCCCACTTCCCGCTACCAAACAAGTTTTTATTAATGAAATTCAATTTAAAAAAAAAATATTTACGACTTTTTGAAAGTAGAGCAATTTTATATATCAATCTTATTATTCACAAATGGTTTAAAGAAAAAGATTTAGGGAGTTTGAATTTAAATTTTAGCGATAAACCAACAAGACAACATATTGTTCAAAAGATAATTGATAAAAAAAATTATAAAAGCTATTTAGAAATAGGTTGTAGAGACGATAATTTATTTTCTGAAATTAACTGTGAAAAAAAAATTGGGGTGGATCCTGTAAGCGGTGGTACATTGAGAATGAAAAGTGATTTCTTTTTTAAAAAAAACACTGATAAATTTGACTGTATTTTTATTGATGGTCTACATGAATATCATCAAGTAAAAAAAGATATAATTAATTCACTAAAATCACTTAATCAAAATGGGATAATTTTATTACATGATTGTTTGCCCGATAGCGTTTTTACTCAAGCAATTCCAAGATGTAAAAAAAATTGGAATGGAGACGTATGGAAATCAATTGTTGAGTTTAGAACTAAACCCGAAGTAGATGTTTATACTTGCTACGCAGATCAGGGAATTGGTGTTATTTTTAATAGAAAAAATAGAAATTTATTAAAAATTGAAACAAAAAAATTTTCTGCTTTAAAATTTAAAGAATATTTCTATAACTATAAAACTTTAATGAATGTTATATCTTTTGAGAAATTACTTGAACTAATCTAGTAATTTTATTTTTAAATGAGTTTACTTAATTCTTTTTTAAATTGTCTAGTAAGTGATCCTGTATAGCTTCTTTTAATTAGTAGTGGTTTGTTATCAACTATTTCCATTCTATAACCAAAATTTTTTTTTAAAGGCGTCTTCCAACTATTTCCATATAAGAACTTACATAATTCTCTTGGTTTATTTGGTATAGAAATTATTTTAAAATTTTTATGTTTTCTAATTGGGAATATAATTTTTTTTGGTATATGGAGTGCAAATTTTGGATCTTTAACATTTGATAAAAAGTTGTGTCTTTCAACTATGTAATTTTTATTTAAATTATTTATATAAAAGTAAAAATCAATATAAGTTTTTAATCCTTTGTCAGTTTTAATAAATTGTAAAAAAAAATCATTTGTAACTTTTTTATTTATTTTAAAAGATTTATAAGACTTCATTCTTTTTAATATTTTTTTTTTATTTTTATAATTTATTAGAAAATCGATATCATCGTCACCTTTAATTATATTTTTCTCTCTTACAATGCCAAGTAATGTTCCGTAACAAATAAAATGTTCAATATTAAAAAGAATTTTTGAAATAAATAATAAATTTTTATAATTTAAATCCTGCAAATCTTTATTTTTTTTTTTAAATACCATTTTATTGATATTACTTATTCAAACCTATTCTTTTGGTTGCTTCCTTCATTTTTAAAGAATTATAATATTTTAAATTATTGAGGTACCATTTAAATGTTAGATTTAAACCTTTTATTAGATTAATTTTTGGTTTCCACTTAATTTCAGATAGAATTTTTTTACTATTTAATGCATATCTTTTGTCGTGTCCTGGCCTATCTTTTACAAAATTAATCTTAACATTTTTCCCAATTTTAATATTTTTTTTTGCTATTTTGATTAAACCTTTTGTAATTTCTAAATTTGTCTTATTTATATTTGAACCAATATTATAAAAATTACCTATTTTACCTTTTGTAAATATTTTTATTAAAGCTTCACAATGATCTGTAACATAAATCCATTCTCTAGAATTTGTTCCTTTTCCATAAATAGGTAGATTTTTATTTTTGATTATATTGTAAATTAATTTTGGAATTAACTTTTCAGGATGCTGCTTTGGTCCATAATTGTTTGAGCAATTAGTTATTATAGCTGGAATTTTATAAGTTCTCACATACGAGTAAACTAAATGATCTGAGGCAGCTTTGCTTGCGGCATAAGGTGAGCTAGGCTTGTATGGGTGTTGTTCATTACTTCTTCCGTTTAGCACATCACCATAAACTTCATCTGTTGAAATATGAATTAATTTTGTTTTTTTATTTTTTTTTGAATATTTTTTAAATACCTCTAATAAATTAAAAACTCCCAGGATATTACTTTCAATAAAATTTTTTGGTCCATCGATTGATCTATCAACATGTGTTTCGGCAGCCAAATTAAAAATGCAGATAGGCTTATAAATATTTATAATTTTCTGTAATTTATTTTGATTATTTAGATCACATTTAATAAATTTGTAATTTTTATTTTTTTTGTGCTCTAATAGGTTATAGAAATTTGAGGAGTAAGTAACTTTATCTATGTTTATTACTTGAAATTTTTTTTTGATTAATAAATCGATTAGGTTACTTCCTATAAATCCTAGACCTCCAGTAACAATAATTCTTTTTTTGACCATTATTTTAAATTATATATATATTCATTTATTTTATATATTAAACAAATAATCAATGAGTAATCTAAACGATTTAACAGTCATTATTGTAACATATAAAACCAAAGATGAAATTTTATTTAATTGCATTAACTCAATTAAAAAAGATATCAAAATTATAAATGTTGAAAACTCAAATGATCAATCTCATAAAGTTAAAATCGAAAAAAAATTTAACAATGTCAAAGTAATACTTACTGGTCAAAACCTAGGGTATGGAGCTGCTAATAACTTAGGGTTAAAAAATAATACATCAAGATATGTTCTTATATCTAATCCAGATGTTGAATATAAGAAAAATTTTTTTGATGATATTAATTTTTATTTAAAAGAGGATTACGAATTTAGCATTATTGGACCAACCTATGACGATGAATCAACACATTTATCTTACGGCAGTTTAGATGGAAGCATTATAGACAAAAACTTTAACGAATTTTTTTTAAAAGAAGTAGGTTATGTTGTTGGATGTTCTATGCTTTTAGATACCAAGAACATCAAAACAGAAACTTATTTTGATGAAAACTTTTTCCTTTACTTTGAGGAAGCTGATTTTTGCAGAAGAGTAAAAGTAAAAGGTGGAAAAGTATTTTCTAGCTCAAAATTATTAATAACTCATTTAGGAAATAAAAGTTCTACATCTACAAATTCCAAATATGAAATAGAATCTGAAATGATGAGAAGTTGGCATTGGATGTGGTCTACTTTTTACTATCATAAAAAACATAGTAGCTACTTAAAAGCTTTTTCTTTAATGTACGGAAAATTAATTAGAGCTTTTTTTAAAATGATAATATTTACTTTAATTTATAATAAAAAAAAACAAACAATGTATTATGCTAGGTTTACAGGTTTATTATCTGCAATGATTGGAAAAAAATCATACTATCGTGTTAAAATTTAAATTAGTGTCCTGGAAAACTAATAAGACTCTCAGCTTTATAATTTTTTATTAGATTATCACATCCACCTAAATCGAAAAGATTTATCACAAAAATAAAACCCGCAACTTTAGCATTTGACATTTCAATAATTTTTGCTGCAGCATCAGCAGTAC
>CACDMX010000005.1 GCA_902554035.1 uncultured Pelagibacteraceae bacterium
ACCCACATATTTGGCTAGATCCAATGAATGCAAAAGTAATTTTAAGTGAAATGGCAGAACACTTAATCGAAAATGATCCAAAAAATGAGGCCAAATATAAAGCAAATTTAAAAAAGGCACATAAAGACTTAGATAAACTTACTAAAAAAGTTAAATCCGGATTAAACAAAGATTTTAAATCAATAGTTTTTCATGATGCGTATCAATACTTTGAGGAAAGATTTGATATTAATATTCTTGGTGCATTTACTGTAAATACAGACGTAATGCCTGGTGCTGAACAATTAGCTGAAATAAGAGAAGTAATTGAGCATGATAAAGTAAGCTGCATATTCTCTGAGCCACAATTTAATCCTGATATTATTAAGGCTGTAGCAAAAGATACTAATGTTGCAACAGGGGTCATAGATCCATTAGGAGCTACTCTTAATCCTGGTAAAGATTTATATTTTGATTTAATTAAAAATATGTCTAAGTCCTTTAAAGGATGTTAATTTAATTAATGACAGAAACTAACAAACAAGTTCCTGTTACTGTTTTAACAGGATTCTTAGGTGCTGGAAAAACTACACTTCTTAATAGAATTCTTACAGAACAGCACGGTCAAAAGTACGCCGTTATTGTAAATGAATTTGGTGAACAAGGTATTGATAATGATCTTGTAGTGGATGCTGACGAAGAAGTTTTTGAAATGAACAATGGCTGTATATGCTGCACAGTCAGAGGTGACCTAATAAGAATACTTAGTGGGTTAATGAAACGAGCTGATAAACTTGATGCGATTATAGTTGAAACAACAGGTTTAGCAGATCCAGCTCCTGTAGCTCAAACCTTCTTTGTAGATCAAGATGTAGCAAACAAAACAAAGTTAGATGCAATTGTTACAGTTGCAGATGCAGTTCATTTAAGCTCACAAATTGAAGATCATCACGAAGCTGAGGAACAAATTGCTTTTGGTGATGTAATATTACTAAACAAAATAGATCTTGTGAAAGATGAGAATATAGACGTAGTAACAAAGAGAATTCGTAAAATTAATCCTTTTGCTAAAATTATTAAAACAACAAAATGTGGGGCACCACTAAAGGAAATTCTTAATCTTGATGCATTTAGTTTAAAACGTATTTTAGAGGTAGAACCAGATTTTCTTGAGTCAGATCATGATCATGAGCATGATGATGATGTTACAAGTTTATCATTCGTATCAGATACACCTCTTGACATGGAAAAATTTCAAAACTGGTTTGGAAAACTTTTGCAGACAAAAGGTCAAGATATTATGAGAACTAAAGGAATACTTGACTTTAAAGGTGAAAATGATCGATATGTATTTCAAGGTGTTCATATGTTGATGGATGCTTCTCCTATGGGAAAATGGCCCGAAAATAAAGAACGTAGTTCTAGACTAGTGTTTATTGGACGTAACCTAGATACAATGAATTTAAAAGAAGGATTTGAAGCCTGTAAATCAGAATGACAACTGATTTAAATCAATTTCCACAGTTAGATAAAACAAAATTCGAACAAAGAGGAATTCAGTTAGAAATTGGAGTTCCAGTAACATGCGCAGTTTCAATTGGCAATAATATAGCCGCTGGTTTTGGTGATGGTACTATAAGAATTTTCAGTTCTGGAGAAAAACACAAAACTTTAAAGGTTCATAAAGGTGTTATTCTTTGCATGGCAAAGGACGGTGATAATATTTTAACTGGTGGTGATGATGGTTATTTTTTAAAAATTTCACTTAATGGTGAAATAAATGAAATTACAAACTTTGGTTCACGATGGGTGGATCATGTTGCAGCACATAATGGAAACCTAGTCTGTTCTTCAGGTAAGGTGGTTTATTATTGGGATAAAAATAAAAAAGAACCAAAATCTTTAAATCATGATAGTACGATTGGAGGTTTAGTGTTTGATGCAAAAGGAAGACGGTTGGCTGTATCTAGATACGGGGGTGTTACAATTTGGAAAAAAGATTACAGTAATAAATGGAAATCAACAAAATTAGATTGGAAAGGTTCTCATAATAAAGTGAGTTTTAGCCCAGATGGTAAATACTTAGTAACGTCTATGCAAGAAAATGTACTTCGTTGCTGGCGTTTAAAAGATAAGCTTGATTTTGCTATGTCAGGATATGGTTCAAAAGTTAAAAGTTTTGCATTCATTGGTGATACAAGTTACTTAGCAACATCAGGATCGACAGATGCAATATGTTGGCCCTTTGACGGTGAAGGACCAATGGGACGTAAACCTATTTGTCTTCCTTATATAGGAAATAAACAAGTTACATTTATAGAACCATTTCCTGATGAAAAAGCAATTTTTGCTGGTTTGAGTGATGGTTCTGTTTTTTTATCTCAAATTGAAAATGAAAATAACACTATAATAATTAGAAGTTTCACAGGTTCTGAAGTTAGTGCAATCGCAATGACTGATGATAAATCAAGTATATTTATTGGTGACATGAATGGAAATACTTTATGGACTTCAATTTGGGATCAATAAAAAATGTTTAATAAAAAAAAACCAAATTTAGAAGCAATTCAGAATTTAAAAAATTATTTTATAAAAAAATATGAAATACCAGAAAGTACAATTTTAAGCATTGCAGAATTAAATTGTCATGAACCTGATTGTCCTCCGACAGAAACAGTAGTAACTGCTAGATCAATAGATGGATCTACTCAAAACTGGAAAATCCATAAATCTATAGATGAAATAAGTGAAAATGACGTTAATGATTTAGAATAAAAATTGATCTTTAGCCATAAATAATATCTAATAATGGGATGAGTACAGTTTCCCTAACACTAGATGAAATATTTGATTTAGCTAAAAAGACTTTATTAGCTAATGGGTGCGATGAAGAAACAGCTTCAATTCTGTCAGATTTAATTAGAAATGCTGAAAGGGATGGATCTTTATCTCATGGTCTTTTTAGATTACCAGCATATGTGAGTGGTTTAAAAAGTGGAAAAATTAATGGTAAAGGAAAACCAGAAGTAAAAAAGATTTCTTCATCAGTAATAAAAGTAAAAGGTAATAATTGTTTAGCACCTGTTGTTTTAAATAAAGGTTTGCCTGAATTAGCTAAAGCTGCAAAAGAAAAAGGTGTTGCAGTACTTGCAATAAATAATTCTCATCATATGGCTGCTATGTGGCCTGAAACAGAAAAATTAGCTGAAGAAGGTTTAGTTGCTTTTGCGTGTACATCATACAAACCAGCAGTGGCACCTGCTGGAGCAATCAAACCATTATTTGGAACAAATCCAATTTCATTTGCTTGGCCTAGACCTGGAAAAACTCCAGTCGTTTATGATATGGCAACTGCATCAATGGCAATGGGTGAGGTACAAGTTGCTAAAAGAGAAGGGCATAAAGTTCCACCTGGAACTGGTTTAACTAAGGATGGTAAGGAAACAACTGACCCAGGTGCAATAGCTGATGGAGGTGTACTTCTTCCTTTTGGAGGCTATAAAGGTTCAGCAATAGCAATGATGGTAGAATTAATGGCAGGAGCTTTAGTTGGTGATAATTTTAGTTTTGAAACAGCTGCAAAAGATAAAAATGATGGAGGTCCACCAAGTGGGGGAGAGTTTATTTTAGCAATCTCTCCTGAAAAAACTTCAGGTACAGATTGGTCTAAACACGCAGAAGAATTTTTTAATAAAATGAAATCAATGGATGGAGTTAGGCTTCCAGGAGAAAGACGTCATAAAAATAGATTAGATAAAGGTCCAAGAAATATAAATGAAGAGTTAGTAAATAAAATTAAGTCTTTAAGCTAGTTCAATTTCAATGGGAGTATGATCGGATGGTTTTTGCCTTCCACGTGGGAATTTATTTATTTTAACATCCTTAACAATACCAATTAACGAACTAGATACTAAAAAATGATCAATTCTCATACCATTATTTTTTTGCCAAGCTCCACTTGTATAATCCCAAAATGTATATCCTTCTTTTTCTGGATTTATAAATCTATAAGCATCATGAAAACCTAAGTTAATTAATTCCCTTAATTTTTTTCTAATTTCTAATCTAAATAAAGCATCATTTTCATAACTTTTAGGATTATGAACATCTTCAGCTGAAGGGATTATATTAAAGTCTCCTCCTATAATTATATTTTCATTTTGTTTAGATAAGGATTTTAATTTTTTAATTAAGCTGTCTAGCCAGTAAAGTTTATAAGTATATTTTTCAGTATCTACTGGATTTCCATTGGGTGTATAAATATTTATTAAAGTTATATTTTTATTTTTATGTTTTATTTCAGCTGAAATTACTCTTGATTGCTTGTTTTTATCTTTAAAAATATCATTCTGAATATTATTTAATTTCTTTTTTGAGACAATAGCTACACCGTTGTAACTCTTTTGACCAAATACATAATTTTCATATTTTAATTTTTTTATATCCTCGTAAGGGTAAGTTTCGTCAGGTGTTTTGATTTCCTGCATCATCATTATGTCTGGTGAAAATTTTTTTAAATATTCTTTGATATTTTCAATTCGAGCTCTTACTGAATTAACATTCCAGGAGCTTATTAACATTAAAGTGAGAATGATACACCACAACCACAAGAAGATTTACTTTGTGGGTTGTTAATTTTAAATGAGTTACCGATTAATTCTTCTGAATAATCAACCTCTGATCCTTTTAATAGATCTGCTGAATTTTTATCTATCAATATATTTTCATGCTTTAGATCGTCATCATTTTGTTTTTGATCGAAAGAAAAATCATATTGAAAACCTGAGCAACCACCACCCTTGATAGCGATTCTAAAAAAAGACCCTTTATCCTTAGTTGAAAGCAAATGATTGATTTGTTTTATTGCTTTATCTGTAAATTTAATTTCTTTAATCATATAAGAACACTGTTATTACTAATATAATATTTATTTACCAA
This sequence comes from uncultured Pelagibacteraceae bacterium, assembly GCA_902554035.1. Lineage (GTDB taxonomy): Bacteria > Pseudomonadota > Alphaproteobacteria > Pelagibacterales > Pelagibacteraceae > Pelagibacter. The sequence continues at coordinate 4,918 of CACDMX010000005.1, forward strand.
GTTTAAAGGATGAAAAATTACTCAAAAATAGGACTATTTAAAAGTAAAGGAAGGCTTTTTAAGGAGCCAGTTAATCAATATAGAAGTCCATTTCAAAGGGATAGAGATAGAATAATTCATAGTGCATCATTTAGAAGGTTAAAACATAAAACTCAGGTCTTTGTTAACACTGGAGGCGACCATTACAGAACTAGGATTACTCATTCTCTTGAAGTAGCTCAAATAGCAAGATCTATAACAAGATATTTAAACCTTAATGATGATCTAGCCGAAACATTAAGCTTAGCACATGACTTAGGTCATACACCTTTTGGTCACGCAGGAGAAGATGCGTTAAACGAATGTATGATTGATCATGGGGGGTTTGATCATAATTTACAGACATTAAGAATAATTATGTTCCTGGAAAATAAATATTTAAAATTTAAAGGTTTAAATCTAACCATAGAAACTTTAGATGGACTTTTAAAACATAATGGCCCATTTGAAGATCATTCAAGACTTGATACTCTTATAGGAGTAAAAAATCTTAGAGGAAAAATTAAATTTTCGAATTACCCTTCTTTAGAAGCACAAATTGCTGCTATGGCAGATGATATTGCTTACAACAATCATGATATACAGGATGGAATCCAAGCCAAATTATTTACATTGAAAGATTTAATAGAAATTGATTTTTTTAAGGAAATTTTTAAATTCCACAAAAAAAATTTAAAAGGTAAAAACCAAGAAATTTTGATATATCAAATAATTAGAGACTCAATAGATCTAATGGTTAAAGATTTAATAAATAATACAATTAAAAATATAAAATATTTTAAAATTAAAAATTTAAAAGATGTTTATAACTCACCAAAAACACTTGCCAGCTTCTCTGATGATTTTAATATTATTGATAAAGAGATTAGATTTTTTCTAAGATCTAAAATGTATAATAATTCTCAAGTATTAACTAAAAATAATAAAGGGAAAAAAATTATAAAATCTTTATTTAATCTGATTTCAAAAAAACCTTATAAATTTTTAGCTAAACGTAAGTTTACTAAAAAAGAAAAGTTTAGAGTTATTGCTGATTTTATTTCCGGCATGACTGACAGATATGCAATTAATTTATATAATAGTACTAAATGAATATATTTGACCTTTATTTAGAAAAAACTTTAAAAGTAGTTAAACAAGCTAACAAAGATAAACTTATTGAAGTCCCTGAAAATTTAAAAGGGATAAATGTTGATATTCCACCTCCACAATTCAATTGCGATATTTCAACCAATGTTGCAATGGTTCTAGCCAAACCTAATAAAAAATCTCCTATAGATGTTGCAAATCAATTAGTAACTTTAATTAAAAATGATGATGCTGAAATCGAAGATATTTCAGTAGCTAAACCAGGTTTTATCAACATTAAATTTAAAAATTCTTTTTGGAATAATTTTTTAAAAGAAGTAATTTCAAGTGGTAATAATTTTGGTGTAAATAAAAAAATTACAAAAAAAAAATTTCTTATTGAATTCGTTTCTGCAAACCCAACAGGACCACTTCATGTTGGTCATTGTCGTGGAGCAATACTAGGAGATGTTTTATCAAATTTATTATTATTTAATAATCATACTGTTAGCAAAGAATATTATGTTAATGATTATGGAAATCAAATTTTACATTTTTCAAAATCTGTTTATTTCAGAATAAGAGAAATTCTCAAAAAAGATGCTTTTCCAAAAGATAACGCTGATGTATATCCAGGCGATTACATTATTGATATTGCGAAAAATATTATCAAAAATAATAAAGATTTAGATTTTGATAACTTTGAAAAAATATCATCAAAACTTACAAGTTTATCAGTTCAAGAATCTTTAAAATTAATTAAATTTAACCTAAAGAATCTTGGAATAGTTCACGATAAATTTATTAGTGAAACGGACATTGTAAATAATAACGAAGTTGAAAAAACTATAAATAAACTTAAAAAAAATAATTTTGTTTATGAAGGCAAAATTAAAGCACCAGAGAGTGAAAAAAGTTCTAAATGGACTGAAAGAAACCAGTTACTATTTAAATCAACAGATTTCGGAGATGATAAAGATAGAGCTCTTCAGAAATCAGACAAATCATGGACTTATTTTGCTAGTGACGTTGCATACCATAATAATAAACTTGATAGAAAATTTGACGTTTTAATAAATATTCTTGGAGCTGACCACGCTGGATATATAAAAAGAATTACATCTGTGGTGGAGGCATTATCAGGAAAAAAAAACAAACTTGTTTGTAAAGTTAGTCAACTAGTTAAGCTAATTAAAGATGGAAAACCATTTAAAATGTCTAAAAGAAAAGGAGATTATATAACAGTTGAAGATTTAATAAATGAAGTTGGAAAAGATGCAACAAGATTTATTATGCTAAATAGAAGTAGCGATGTAGAATTAGATTTTGATTTTACTAAAGTCAAGGAAAAATCAAAAGATAATCAGCTTTATTATGTTCAATATTGTTATGCAAGAATTGCGTCTGTTTATAGAAATGTAGGAAAACAAATCAACGATGAAATTAAATTTAAAAAAATAAATTTTAATTATAATGATGAAGAGATAAAAATATTTAAAAAAATTTCTGAGTGGCCAAGATGTGTAGATGTAGCTTCTGCAAAGCTGGAACCTCACAGAGTCCCTGTCTATTTATATGAGTTAGCTTCAGAATTTCATTCGTATTGGAATATGGGAAAAGATGATGAAAGTAAAAGATTTATTAATTCAGATAATACTATAACCCCAGATAAACTTATTTTACTAAAAGTTGTTTCAAATGTAATTAAATCTGGGATGAAGATATTAAACGTTGAAACACCAGAGAAAATGTAATGATTAAAGAAGTAAAATATATCTTTTATTTAGTTACTATTGTACTTTTTTTTGTATTAACTATAAAATTTTATTTTTCTGATGATAATAAGAAGAATAATTTTAGATCTATAAGCTCTATAAATGAGAAGATTAATATATATTCTATTAATTTGCCTTTATTAATAAATGATACAGATAATATTATTGAATATGTAGAAAATAAAGTTTCTAAAAATAAAAAAAAATATCATTTTTGGAAGTTGCTAGAAAATGATTAAAAATCGTAGAGCTTTCATAACAGGTTTAAAATCAATAACTTTGAATCATGAAGAAAAAAAGTTTTTAAAAAAATATAAACCATGGGGAGTAATAATCTTCTCAAGAAATATAAAAACTTTCAACCAGCTACAAAAATTAACAAATAATATTAAAAAAATATTTAATGATAATAACTATCCAATTCTAATAGATGAAGAGGGTGGTAGAGTTAATCGTCTTAAAAATTTATTTGATACGAGTATTTTTACTGGAGAATTTTTTGGTAAAATTTATAAAAAAGATCTTAAAAAATTTAATTTATATTTTTCTATTTATGTTAAACAACTTTCATATATTCTAAGAAAAGTTGGAATAAATATAAATACTGTTCCTGTTCTAGATATTAGAAGAAAAGATACTGATAAAGTTATTGGAAATAGATCTTTTGGAAATAATCCTAAATTTGTAAGTAAAATTGGAGATTTTTATATTAAAGAATTTCATAAAAATCATATAGCAAGTGTAATTAAACACATACCTGGTCATGGCTTAGCTAAAGTAGATAGCCATAAAAAAACTCCAGTAGTAAATTTAGGTTTAAAGCAATTAATCAAAAACGATTTTTACCCTTTTAAAAAAAAGAGTAGTTTTTTTGCGATGACAGCGCATATAGTTTATAATAAAGTTGATAAACTTAATACTGCAACACATTCAAAAACAGTCATAAATTTAGTCAGAAAAAAAATTAAGTTTAAAAATCTTATAGTTTCAGATGATATTTCCATGAAATCGCTAAAATACTCGACTGCAGAAAACACCAAAAAAGCATTTAGTGCAGGTTGTAATCTTGTTTTGCACTGCAATGGAAAAATCAATGAAATGAGGATTGTTGCAAAAAACTCGCCAAAGGTTAATAAATTTATAATTACAAAAACATCACAATTTTATAAAATGTTAAAGTAATATTGCTATGCAAAATTTTGATACAGAACAGTTTAAAGTAAATCTCGCTCAATATAATGGACCTTTAGATGTATTATTGGACCTAGCTAAATCACAAAAAGTTGATTTAGAAAAAATATCAATCACAAAGTTAGCTGATCAATTCCACGAATTTATAACTAAAGTAAAAAATATTAATTTAGAAATTGCTTCAGAATATTTACTTATGGCAACTTGGTTAGCATATCTTAAATCAAAGTTATTACTTCCCGAATCTGATGAGGAGGAGTTTAAAGCACAAGAAGTTGCTGAAAAATTAAAATTACAACTAAAAAAATTAGAGTTGATAAGATTATTATCTGATCAAATGTTAAAAAGAAAACGTTTAGGCAAAGATGTTTTTATGCGTGGCATTAAAGGTAGAATAAAATCTATTTATAATAGTACTTACTCACTTACACTTTATGAATTATTAAAATGTTATGCATCAATCGTTATGACAAAAGACTTTCAAAGAATTAATATACCAAGATTACCAGTTTTTACCACTGAAGATGGAATTGAGACTATTAAAAAATTTATTGTCAATTTGATGAGTTGGAAAAATATTGAAGATTTAATACCTAAAAATTTTAAAACTATTAAAAAATATAAAAGAACCGGACTTGCAGGAATTTTTGCTGGTTCTTTAGAGTTAGCAAAAGAAGGAAATATATTAATTAAACAAGAAAAATTATTTTCAGATATATTTATTAAAAATAAAAATGAGCAAAATTAAAAAAAGTAATATAGTTAAGTTTCCCGAAAATATTAATTCTGGAGACAGAGAAGTTGAAGCAGTAGTTTTTGCTGCGGCAGAACCTTTGGATGTAGAGACTATTGAGTCACGTGTTTCAAAAAAAATTAATGTTTTAAAAACTTTAGAAAAACTTCAGAAATTTTATGAGAAAAGAGGTTTTAATTTAGTTTGTATCTCGAAAAGATGGTCTTTTAGAACTGCTGAAAACTTGTCTGAATTAATGTCTCAACAAAAAAATGTTGAAAAAAAACTTTCAAAAGCAGCAATTGAAACTCTTTCAATTATTGTTTATCACCAACCAGTTACAAGAGCTGAAATAGAGGAAATACGAGGCGTTGCATTTGGAACTAATACTCTAGAAATATTAATGCAATTAGACTGGGTTAAACCCTCTGGTAGAAAAGACGTTCCTGGTAAACCCTTACAATATGTAACAACAGATAATTTTTTAAGTCATTTTAGTTTAAAAAAATTATCCGATTTACCAACTGTTGATGAACTCGGATCTGCAGGCCTGATTGATAGTACTAATATAGATTCTTCAATTTTTGGTACTGGTAAATTTTATAAAGAAAAACAAGATGAGAAAAAAGAAAATATCTATTCAAACATTGATGAAATGTTAAGTAGCACCTTGAAAAATGAAGACTAATTAAAAAAGAAACTTTTAATTATCAGTTAAAAAGGTTATATATAATTATGAGTATAGGTTTTTGGCAAATAGCAATAGTAGTAATTTTGGTGGTTCTTCTATTTGGAAGAGGCAAAATTTCCAGTTTAATGGGCGATGTTGCAAAAGGAATTAAAAGCTTTAAAAAAGGTATGGCTAGCGACGCAACTGAAGACTCTGAGCCAAAAAACATTTCTGAAAATAATCAAGATACAAATAATAAAGACTAAATCTGATGCCACAAATTGGTTGGCTTGAAATATTAATTATAGTTGGAATCGCAATTATTGTAATTGGACCAAAAGACTTTCCCATAGTTTTAAAAAAGATAGGTTCTTGGATTGGGACAGCTAAAAAATATTTAAATCAAATATCAGATGAAATTTCAATTACAGAAGATACTAATATTGAAAATTTGAGAGAAAAAAAAGTAAACAAAAAGGAAAATGACAAATAGTGATAATGAAAATAGTTTTATTTCGCATCTTGTAGAATTAAGAAAAAGATTAATACATTCTTTTATTTTTTTATTTATTTTTTTTATAGTTTCTTACTACTTTGCCGAATATATTTATGGTTTTTTAGTAGAACCTTATTCAAATGCAGTTAAAAATGATGGATTTGAAAGAAGATTAATTTTCACTGCGCTTCAGGAAACTTTTTTAACATATATTAAGGTTTCTTTTTTTGCTGCTTTTTTTGTAACATGTCCTTTTATATTGATGCAAATTTGGAAATTTATTGCACCAGGTTTATATAAACATGAAAAATCAGCAATCTTACCATATCTAATTTTAACACCTTTTTTATTCTTTTTAGGTGGAATACTTGTTTACTACTTAATTATGCCACTTGCGATTAAGTTTTTTTTATCTTTTGAATCTACTGGAATTAATACAAATCTTCCAATTCAACTTGAAGCTAAAGTAAATGAATACTTATCATTAATTATGAAATTGATTTTTGCATTTGGTTTAAGTTTTCAATTACCTGTTATATTAAGTTTATTGGCGAGAGTAGGAGTCGTTGATTCTAAATTTTTAAAAGAAAGACGTAAATATGTTGTCGTAATAATATTTGCAGCTGCAGCAATTCTTACTCCACCTGATCCAGTCACTCAAATAGGATTGGCTATTCCACTTTTAATTTTGTATGAATTGTCTATATATTCTGTAAATATAATCGAAAAAAAAGCCAAAAATAATGCATAATATTAAAGATATCAGAAATAATTCAAATTTATTTAAAGAGTCTCTTAAAAAAAGATTTATTGATATAGATATAAATGAAATACTAAAACTGGATGAAAACAATAGAAAGTTAATTCAAGAAAAAGAAAGCTTAGAAAGTGAAAAAAAACAAATCTCTAAATCAAAAAATAAAGAATTATTTAAAAAATCAAAAATTATTTCAGAAAAAATTGACTCAATTGAAATAAAACAAAAAAAATTAAAAGCAAGTCTAGATACAATTCTATCATCTTTGCCCAATATTCCATTAAACGATGTACCTGTTGGCAAAGATGAAAGTTCAAATGTTGAAGTTTCTAAATCTGGAACAATTCCTAATTTTAATTTTAAACCTAAATCGCATTTTGAGCTTGGAGAAAAGCTTAATATGCTTGATTTTGAATTGGCGACAAAAACTACCGGATCAAGATTTGTATTTGTTAAGGATAAATTAGCTTTGCTTGAAAGAGCAATCTCAAATTTTATGATAGAAGTTCATGTTAATCAAAACGGTTATCAAGAAATATCTCCACCTTTAATTGCATCTGAAAGCACAATGTATGGTACTGGTCAATTGCCAAAATTTGAAAATGATCAATTTGAGATTAAATTCGATGAAAAAACTGATCGTAAATTTTTAATCCCAACTGCTGAAGTTATTTTAACAAATATGGGTAAAAATAAAATATTTCATCAAGAAGAACTACCTTTGAGGCTAGTTGCTTCAACACCTTGCTTTAGAAAAGAAGCAGGAAGTTATGGAAAAGATACAAAAGGAATGATCAGACAACACCAATTTTATAAAGTTGAGCTTGTTAGTATTGTTGAGCAAGAAAATTGTTTATCTGAACTTGACAGAATGACTAACTGTGCAACAAAAATTCTTGACATGTTAAAATTACCTTACCGTAAAATAATTTTGTCATCAGGAGACATGGGTTTTAGTGCTGAAAAAACATTTGATATTGAAGTTTGGCTTCCTTCTGAAAATAAATATCGCGAAATATCAAGTTGCTCATCATGTGGAACTTTTCAAGCACGGCGAATGAAAGCTAGATACAAAAATAAAAACAAAGATACATTTTTCGTAGGTACATTAAATGGGAGTGGTTTGGCAGTAGGGCGAACTCTTATTGCAATTCTAGAAAATTACCAAGAGTCCGATGGCTCTATTAAAATTCCAGATGCTTTAAAACCTTATATGAATAATCTTGACAAAATAGTTAAGAAATAGAGTTGTTTTAATAATACATATAGTATAAATAAAACTAAAAATAAGGAGTTTAATGTCAAATTCAGGAATTGGTCAATTTATACCATTAATTCTTATATTTGTTGTTTTTTATTTTTTTCTTATAAGACCGCAACAAAAAAAAGTTAAGGCACACAAATTAATGGTTGAAAGTCTAAAAAGAGGAGACAAAGTTATTACTTCTGGCGGCATAATTGGTACAGTTGAAAGAGTGATGGATAACGATAGAGCTGAAATTTCTATTTCAAATGATGTTAAGGTGGAAGTTATTAGGTCAACTGGTATCCAAGGACTTTTAAATTCCCCAGAACCAAAAAAATAGCATAAATTTAAAGTGTTATATTTTTCTAAAATTAGAATTTTTCTAATAACAATTTTTACATTATTTTTCGTATATATATTTCTATCAAATTTCATAAAATCAGATGATTTATTTTTTAGTAAAAAAATTAATTTAGGCTTAGATCTGCAAGGCGGATCTTATCTTTTATTAGAAATTGACAACGCACCTGTCATAACTCAAAAACTTCAAAATTCTATACCATCTTTTAAAAAATACTTTAAAGAAAAAAAAATTGATCTTAAAAATTTTAAAATCTCTGAAGATAAATTTTTAATCTTCGAGGCTAAAGAAGAAGACATATTACAGATAAAAGAGATCCTTGAAGCAAAAGAAGATAATCTCATAAATAATTATTATCCTAGATTTAAAGCTCATAAATTTGACTTTGTTGAAAAAAATAATTTATTTAAACTTAGTTTTTCTAAATATGGTCTTATTGAAATTAAAGATGCACTACAAAATCAAGCCTTAGAGACAATTAGAAGAAGAGTAGATGAAATTGGAACAAACGAACCAAATATAATTAAACGAGGTAGCGATAGAATTGTAGTTGAGCTTCCAGGTCTAGATGATCCTTCTAGGATCAAAAATTTACTTGGTAAAACTGCAAATTTATCTTTTAGATTTATTATTCAAGGTTCTGAAGAAACTTTTGGTTCTGAAAAATTAATATTTGAAGATGGATCAGAATCTAATGCAATTGTAAGTAAAAGAATTATTTTAAGTGGAGAAAATTTGATTGATGCTAAACCATCTATGGATTCTGAAACAAATGAAACTGTTGTTAATTTTACACTAGATAGAGTTGGAGCGAAAAGATTTGGCAAAGCAACTACAAAAGGCATTGGTAAAAGATTAGCTATAGTTTTAGATGGCAAGATAATTAGTGCTCCAGTAGTTAGAGATGCTATTGTTAGCGGATCAGGTCAAATCAGTGGCGATTTTACTTTCCAATCAGCTACAGATTTAGCACTTCTTTTAAGATCAGGGGCTCTTCCTGCACCATTAAATATAATTGAAGAAAGAACGGTTGGTCCGGACCTTGGACAGGACTCAATCAATGCAGGGATTGCTGCTCTAATTATTGGATTTCTTTTAGTTATATTTTTTATGATTTTTAAATATAAAATTTTTGGAATTATTGCTGATACAGCACTTATATTAAATTTATTTCTTTTAGTTGGTATTTTAACATTATTTGAAGCTACTTTAACATTACCAGGTATTGCAGGAATAATTCTTACAGTTGGTATGGCAGTGGATGCAAACGTTTTGATTTTTGAGCGAATTAAAGAAGAGTTAAAAAATGAAAATAATCAATTAGTAGCTTTTGATAGTGGTTATGAAAAGTCTAAATCAGCAGTTATAGATGCAAATATAACAACTTTACTAGCTGCTATAATTTTATTTTTTATGGGATCAGGTCCAGTCAAAGGATTTTCAGTTACTCTTGGAGTTGGTATATTTACGACACTATTTTCTGTTTATTTTATAGCACGACTGCTTACATCCATCTATGTAATAAAAAATAAGAAAAAGGAAAAATTAATATAATGATTAACAAAATACCCTTTAATAAATTTTATAAGTTATTTAATGTAATTTCATTTATAATGATTTTTTTATCAATTATATTGCTCTTATTTAAAGGTTTGAATTTTGGCGTTGATTTTAAAGGTGGCACTTTAATTGAGTTAAGAGTTACTGATAAATCTATCACTATTACTAATTTAAGAGATTCTCTTAACCAAATAAATCTTGGAGATGTTACTGTTAAAAAGTTTGGTAAAGAGAAAGATTATTTAATAAAGTTTGAAAAAAAAGATTTTAATAATCCAAATTTTATAAATGAAATTAAATCAAAACTTACTACTTCTTTAGGAAATAATTTTGAATTCAGGCGAGTTGAAAATGTTGGTCCCAAGGTAAGCTCTGAACTTTTGAAATCTGGGATAATAGCTATTTCTTTATCCCTAGCTGCTATGTTGATATATATATGGATACGTTTTGAATGGCAATTTAGTCTTGGAGCAATTGTTGCTTTATTTCATGATGTTATAATTACTTTAGGTATATTTTCTTTATTTAGTTTAGAAATAAATCTTTCAATTGTTGCAGCAGTTTTAACTATTGTGGGTTACTCGATGAATGATACAGTTGTGATATTTGATAGGGTTCGTGAAAATTTAAAAAAATATTCAGATATAAAAATATTTGAATTGTCTAATATATCTATTAACGAAACCTTATCTAGAACAATTATAACCTCAGTTACGACACTACTTGCTTTATTTTCGATTTTTTTCTTTGGTGGTGAAATATTAAAAGGTTTCTCGTTAGCAATGATACTTGGAGTTTTTTTTGGTACTTACTCATCAATTTATATTGCAAATCCAATACTAGTATCTCTTAAAGTATCACAAAAAACTATTCTTAAAGAAGATAAGGATTAATAAAGATTTTGCGCCGCTACCATTGTAAGAAGCATTGGTAATGAAAGAAGTGTATTAGTTCTAGAAAAGAGCATAGCCATTCTCGCTGATTTTGCTTTTTTATCAGCGTCACATTCCACAATTCCTAATGCTCTTTTTTGATTTGGCCAAATTACAAACCACACATTAAAAGCCATTATAAGACCTAGCCACATGCCGATTCCAATAGCAGTATTTTTTCCACCTCCAGAACCAATTCCAAGAGTCATTGCATCGTGAAGGTAGCCGCTTAAATGACCTAATATAAGACCCGAAATAATTGTTAAAAGAGCGGCCCATCTAAAGTAGAAAAGTGCTGCTGGGGCTATTACTTTTCCTATTGCTGGCTTCTGTTCATCTGGGATTTTTGCCATGTTAGGTATTTGGACAAAATTAAAATACCAAAGTAGTCCAATCCACATTATAGCAACAACCACGTGGATGAATCTGAATAACCAACTCCAAAAATATCTATCAAACTCAAATCCATCGTTACCAAAAAAGAGGCCAAGAAACAGTATAATCGCTAATCCTAAGGATGCGTGGATTGTTTTTGGTAGTGAAGAAAGAAGCTTATCCATAATTATTAAACTTATACACTATCCTAAATTAAATTTTAAGCTGTTTTTTTATATTTATTATTCAACATTGGTTTTAAAAAATTACCTGTATAGCTGTCTTTTATATCACAAATTTCCTCAGGTTTACCCTCTGCGATAATTTTTCCACCATTTACACCACCATCAGGACCCATATCAACAATATAGTCCGCAGTCTTAATTACATCTAGATTATGTTCAATTACAACAACTGAATTACCTAAAGCAACAAATGTATGTAGGATTTCTAATAGCTTTTTTATATCATGCTGATGCAAACCCGTTGTTGGTTCATCTAGGATATACATTGTTCTACCAGTTGATCTTTTTGATAACTCTTTTGCTAATTTTATTCTCTGAGCCTCGCCTCCAGACAGTGTAGTTGCTTGTTGACCAATTTTTATATAACCAAGACCTACCTTTTTAAGAGTCAATAATTTCGTTTTAATATTTGAAATATTTTCAAAATACTCACAACCTTCATCAACAGTCATATTTAAAACATCTGCTATACTTTTATTTTTAAATTTAATTTCTAAAGTTTCTCTATTATATCTAGTACCTTTGCATTCATCACATTGAATATAAACATCTGGTAAAAAGTGCATTTCATAAGTGATAACACCGTCACCCTCACATGCTTCACATCTTCCGCCTTTGACATTAAAAGAAAATCTCCCAGGTTTATAACCACGACTTTTTGACTCCGGTAGTGACGTAAACCAATCTCTAATAGGACCAAAAGCACCAGTGTAAGTTGCTGGATTTGATCTAGGGGTTCTTCCAATTGGTGATTGGTCTATGTTTATAACTTTATCAATTAATTCAATACCCTTGAAATTTTTAAAAGGTTTAGGAATTTTTCTAGATTTATTATTATTTAGAGTTAAGTTTAATGCATTATACAAGGTTTGAAGTATTAAAGTAGACTTACCACTTCCAGAAACTCCAGTTACACAAGTTAAACTACCTAATGGTATTTTTAAATTTACATTTTTTAAATTATTACCAGTGGCTCCACTTATTTCCAAAAATCTACCATTTTTTGCTAATCTTCTTTTATTTGGAATTTCTATAAAAAACTTATTTGATAAATATTTTCCAGTAATACTATCTGTGTTTTGTAAGATTTGATCATAGCTTCCTTGCGCTACTATTTCACCACCGTTACTTCCTGCTTTAGGTCCTAGATCAATAATATGATCTGAATTAACCATTGTTTCAGTATCATGTTCAACAACTATGACAGTATTACCTAAATCTCTTAATCTCTTTAATGCATTAATTAATTTTACATTATCTTTTTGATGTAAACCGATTGATGGTTCATCTAATACATACAAAACACCCGTTAAACCTGATCCTATTTGCGACGCTAATCTAATTCTTTGCGACTCACCACCAGATAGCGTTCCTGACTCTCTAGATAAAGTTAAATAATCCAAACCTACATTTAGCAAAAAATTCAATCTTTCGTTAATTTCTTTAAGAATATGTTCCGCTATTTTTAATTGTATTTTTGTAAGTTTAACTTCAAGATTTTTGAACCATTTTGTTGCTTCAAGAATTGATTTTTCTGTAACCTGACTTATATTCAATTCATCTATTTTAACGCATAAAGCTTCATCTTTTAATCTTTGACCATTACATTTTTCACAATTAGTATCAGATTGATATTGAGCTATTTCTTCTCTTTTCCAATCACTATCGGTTTCAAGATATCTTCTTTCTAGATTATTAATCACACCTTCAAAAGCTTTTTTATATGAATATTTTTCGTATCCATCATCATATGAAAACTTTATTTCTTCATCATCAGAACCATATAAAATTATATCTTTAATTTTTTTGTTTAATTTATTCCATTTTTCATTTAATGAAAAACCGTAATGTTTAGATAATGATGAAAGGGTTTGAGCATAGTACATTGTAGTCGTTTTTGACCAAGGTTCAATTGCACCTTCTGCAATTGTTTTTTTTTCATTTGGAATAACTAATTTTGGGTCAACATTCAATTTAATTCCAATACCATCACATTCTGCACAAGCTCCATAAGGACTATTAAAAGAAAACAATCTTGGTTCAATTTCCTCTATTGTAAAACCACTTTCAGGACAAGCAAATTTAGTAGAAAAAATTATTTTCTCAATTTTTCTATATTTTTTTGGCAACGTTTCATTTTCGTATTCTACAAACAAAAGACCATTAGAAAGATTTATTGATGTTTCAATACTTTCAGCTAATCTATTACCCAGCTCAGAGCTCAGAATAATTCTATCAATTAATACCGAAATATCATGCTTAATTTTTTTGTTAAGCTCGGGAACTTTATCAATTTCATATAAAATATTATCTATTTTTATTTTTCTAAATCCTCTTTTTTTATAACTGAGAATTTCTTTTTTATATTCACCTTTACGACCTCTTACTACTGGAGAAAACAAATATATAGTAGATTTTTTTGGTAGTTTTTTTATTTTATCTACAATTTGAGATATTGTTTGAGACTGGATTGGTTTTCCTGTAAATGGAGAGTAAGGAATTCCCACTCGAGCATAGAGAACTCTCATGTAATCATAAATTTCTGTAACAGTTGCTACTGTTGATCTTGGATTTTTTGATGTATTTTTTTGTTCTATTGAAATTGCTGGACTTAATCCCTCAATTAGATCGACGTTTGGTTTTTTCATTTTATCTAAAAACTGTCTTGCATAGGCTGATAAACTCTCCACATATCTTCGTTGTCCTTCAGCATAAATTGTATCAAAAGCTAAAGATGATTTTCCAGACCCTGACAGTCCTGTTATTACAACAAATTGATCTTTTGGTACTTCTAAAGAAATGTTCTTCAAATTATGTTCTTTTGCGCCCTTAATAACTATCTTTTTTTGCATATTTTTAGTTGCTTTAAATTAATAAAATTAATATTGAGAATAAAATTGTGATATAATTTTACATCATTAATTTTAAAAAATATAAAATATTATGGCTGGAAGTTTAAATAAAGTATTATTAATTGGTCGTTTAGGCGCAGATCCCGAAATAAAGCAAATGGTTAATGGAAAAAGCGTAGCACGCTTAAGTTTAGCGACTAGTCAATCCTGGAAAGATAAGAATACAGGAGAAAAAAAAGAAAAAACTGAATGGCACCGTATAGTTGTATTTAATGAGGGGTTAGTAAATGTAGTTCAACAGTATTTAAAAAAAGGTGCTCAAATTTATGTTGAGGGACAACTTTCTACTAGAAAATGGAAAGATGAACAATCTGGCCAAGATAAATATTCAACAGAAATAGTAATTCAAGGCTATAATTCATCACTGACAATGCTTGGTGGTGGTTCCTCATCTCAAATTGATAAAAATCAAAGCATAAATAAAAACGCTGACGAAGCGTCACAGTTATCCAACGATTTGGATGATGATATTCCTTTTTAGTTTTTATGGAAAAAAACGAAATATCTAAAGAAAATAAAATTAAATTAATTTCAATGCATGACGAAATGAGCTCGTCATATTTATCTTATGCTATGAGTGTAATCATTAGCAGGGCACTTCCTGATATTAGAGATGGCTTAAAACCAGTTCACAGAAGAATTTTATATGCCATGCATAAAGGAGGCTACGATTGGTCAAAGCAATTTAGAAAATCAGCAAGAATAGTTGGAGATGTAATTGGTAAATATCACCCACATGGCGATCAATCAGTTTATGATGCGCTAGTAAGAATGGTTCAAGATTTTTCAATGAGTCTTCCTTTGGTAGAAGGACAAGGTAATTTTGGTTCTGTGGATGGAGACCCTGCTGCCGCTATGAGATATACTGAAACAAGACTTTCTAAAGTTTCACAGTATTTAATCGATGATATAGAAAAAAATACAATAGATTTTAAAAGTAATTATGACGAAACAGAAAAAGAACCGTCAGTTTTGCCTGCTCAATTTCCTAATCTATTAGTTAATGGAGCAGGTGGTATTGCTGTCGGAATGGCAACAAGCATCCCACCACATAATCTTGGAGAAATAATCAATGGCACATTAGCTCTTATAGATAACAAGGATATTAAGATTAATGAGTTAATGAAACACATTCCTGGTCCAGACTTTCCTACTGGTGGTATTATAATAGGTAAAAACATTATTAAAGAAGGATATAAAACTGGTAGAGGCTCTTTTAAAATAAGAGGAGAGATTAAAATTGAACAGCTTAAAAATGGGAGAGAACGTTTAGTAATTTCATCAATACCTTATCAAGTAAATAAATCTGCTTTAAATGAAAGAATAGCTGAACTGGTAAGAGATAAAAAAATTGAAGGAATAAGAGATATACGAGATGAGTCCAATAGAGAAGGAGTTAGAGTTGCGATAGATTTAAGGTCAAACACAGAACCTGAAACAGTAAAACGACAGCTGTTTAAGTTTACCTCTATAGAAAGCTCTTTCGGATTTAATACACTAGCAATTGTAGATAACAAACCGAAAACGTGTAACTTAAAAGAATTTTTAGAAAATTTCTTAAAGTTTAGAGAAGACGTAGTTATAAAAAAAACCAAATTTGATCTTAAAAAAGCTGAGGACAGGGCCCATATTTTAGTCGGTCTGTCCGTTAGTGTTGAAAATTTAGATAAGGTTATTAAAATAATTAGAAATTCAGAAAACCCTGAAGTCGCAAAAATTAAACTTTTAGAAACAAAATGGAAAATAAACAAATCTATTAAGTTAATAAATTTATTACAGGAAAAAAAATCAAAAAATATATATTCATTATCTAACGAACAAGTGATTTCAATATTAGAATTAAGACTTCAAAAACTTACTGCTTTAGGTATTAATGAAATTCAAGCAGAGATAAAAAATCTATCTGAACTTATTTTGCAATATAAAAAAATTATAAATTCTAAAAAAGAACTTTTAAAAGTTATCAGCAAAGAACTTAACTATATTAAAGAAAAATTTTCTGTACCTAGAAGAACACAAATAATTGATGCTGTGTTAAATTATGATATCGAAGAAACTATTCAAAAGGAGGCAGTTATTATAACTGTTACTTTACAAGGCTATATTAAAAGAGGAGCTTTAAGCAATATAAAACAACAGAAAAGAGGCGGTAAAGGTAAATCAGGAATTAAAACAAGAGATGAAGACTCTGTCGTGCAAACATTATCGGTTAACACACACACCCCGGTATTATTTTTTTCTACAGAGGGTCTTGTTTATAAAATTAAAGCTTGGAAAATTCCTGAAGGGTCGTCTTCATCTAAAGGTAAATCTTTATTTAATATTTTGCCCTTAAAAAACCACCAGTCTATAAGCTCTATAATGCCTTATCCTGACAAGGAATCTGATTGGAATAATTTATGTATCGTTTTTGCAACTTCAAAAGGAAAGGTTAGAAAAAATAATTTAGAAGATTTTTCTTCAATCAATGCCTCTGGAAAAATTGCAATGAAATTGGACTCAAATGATAAAATAGTTGGTGTTAAAATATGTCGAGATGATCAAGATATAATTTTAAGCACGCAAAATGGAAAATGTATAAGATTTGACTCAAAAAAACTTAGAATATTCAAAGGAAGATCATCTAAAGGTATCAAAGGAATAAATTTATCAAATGACGACTCAATAGTTTCATTATCGATAATTGATCAAGATTCTGAAAAGAAAAATAGAAAATTAAATAAAAATGATAAATCTGAGTTAAAAGCAAAAGAAAAATTCATATTATCTATTACTAAAAACGGTTTTGGCAAAAGAACATCTCATTATGATTTTAGAGTCACTAACAGAGGAGGGAAGGGTATCATAGGTATTGTTAATTCTGAAAGAAATGGAAATGTAGCATCTTCATTTCCTGTTAATGAAGGTGATGAAATTTTAATTTCTACTAACAAAGGACGAGTTATAAGAGTTGCTGTTAAAGAAATTAGAATTGCTGGAAGAAATACACAGGGAGTAAGAATTATTAAACTTTCTGGGGATGAAAAAGTTGTTTCTGCAGCAAAAATAGATGATAACTTACTTTAATGAAAAACAATGTTATATATCCAGGTACTTTTGACCCTATAACTTTTGGTCATATTGATGTTATCAAAAAAGCATTCAAAATTTCTAATAATATAATTGTAGCAATATCTGATTCTAAAAATAAAAAATATTTATTTGATGCTGATGAAAGAGTAGAAATAGTTAAAAATGCTCTTTATCATGATTTAAAGTTAAGTAAAAAAAAGATTAAAGTTGTAACATTCAAATCTCTTACAACAAATTTGTGCAAGAAATATAAATCAAATATCATTTTAAGAGGACTACGTGCAGTTTCAGATTTTGAATATGAGTTTCAATTAGCTGGAATGAATAGAAAGTTAAATAATAATATTGAAACAATTTTTTTAATGTCAAATGTTGAAAATCAAATAATCTCATCAAATTTTGTAAAAGAAATAGTTTCTTTAGGAGGAGACATTAAAAAATTTACTACAAAAAGTACAATAAAAGCATTAAAGCTTAAATATGATTAAGATTATATTTAAAGTTTTATTTTTATTAATATTAACAATTAACAATTCAATTGGAGAGGAAAACATAATGATATTAAAACTTAAAGATGGAGATGTAAAAATTGAATTATTTCAGGATACAGCACCAAATCATGTTAAAAGAATTAAAGATTTAGCAAATAGTGGTGCTTATGATAACGTAGTCTTTCATAGAGTAATTGATGGATTCATGGCTCAAACAGGTGATGTAAAGTTTGGGAATTCAACTAGTGATGATTTTGATTTAAATAGAGCAGGCATGGGTGGATCAGACTTTCCAGATTTAAAACAAGAGTTTAATAATCTTCCTCATGAAAGAGGAACTTTATCAATGGCAAGATCTCAGGATCCAAATAGTGCGAATAGTCAATTTTTTATTTGTTTCGAACCCGCACCATTTTTGGACCGTCAATACACTGTTTTTGGAAAGGTTATTGAAGGTATGGAATTTGTTGATAAAATTAAAAGAGGCGACCAGAATAAAAACGGATCTGTAGAAAATCCTGATAAAATTATAAGTTTTAAATCATTGTAGATATTTAATGGCATTAAAAAAATTTTCTTTTAATGTTATAAAAAAAAATGATCACGCAAGACTTGGCTTGATTAAAACTCATAGAGGTAACATCAAAACACCAACCTTTATGCCTGTTGGAACGCAAGCAACAGTTAAAGCTACCTTTATTGATGATATAATTAAAACTGGATCAGAAATAATACTATCCAATACTTATCACTTAATGTTAAGGCCAGGGGTTGCTAGAGTTAAACATGCAGGTGGTCTCCACTCTTTCATGAATTGTCCACTCCCTATTCTTACAGATTCTGGTGGCTTTCAAGTTATGTCATTATCAAAATTAAATAAAGTTGATCGAGAAAAAGGGGCTATATTCAACTCTCATATAGATGGAAAAAGAATTATTCTTAGTCCAGAGGAAAGTATTAAAATACAAAAAGGTTTAAATTCAGATATTTTAATGGTTATGGATGAATGTCCCAAAAAAACTAAAGATTATAATCTAATTAAAAAATCTATGGAATTATCAATCTACTGGGCACAAAGATCTAAAAAAGAATTTGGAAAAATTCCTCATAAAGCTTTATTTGGTATAGTTCAAGGAGGACTATTCGAAGATTTAAGAATAAAATCTTTAAATGAACTCATAAATATAGGTTTTGACGGATATGCTATTGGCGGTTTAGCAGTTGGTGAAACACAAAATGAAATGTTTAAAGTTTTAGATGATTTAAAAGATTTTATGCCGATTATTAAGCCTAGATATCTTATGGGCGTAGGAACACCCTCAGATATATTGGGCGCCGTTAAAAGAGGCATTGACATGTTTGATTGTGTTTTACCAACGAGATCTGGCAGGACAGGTCTTGCTTTTACATGGAATGGGAGAATCAATATTAAAAATTCAAAATACAAGAAAGATAATTCTCCGTTAGATAGTAAGTGTAAAAACTTTAATTTAAATAAATATTCTAAAAATTACCTAAATCATTTATTTAATACTAATGAAATTTTAGCATCTATGTTATTAACTTTACATAATATTAATTTTTATCAGGAATTAATGGAATCAATTAGGTACCACATCAAAAATAGCACTTTTAACGAATTTCACGATAAATATATTGACAAGTTGTAACATTTATAAATCTTGATAATTTTAAAAAAATGTCTATAAGTTTTTTTGTTGTTGGGCCGTTAGCTCAGTTGGTAGAGCAATTCCCTTTTAAGGAATGGGTCGATGGTTCGAGTCCATCACGGCTCACCATTTCTTAAGAAGACTAATCTTTAACTTATTTTGTTAGGCGGATAATTAATCATTACTTCGTATATCCATTCATTAATTTTTTTAATTCTATTTTCTGCAGAAGGGTGGGTGCTCATAAATTCAGGTACATTTTTACCTTTATTAGCTTCTTTCATTCGTTCCCATAATAAAGGGGTTTCTCTTATATCAAATCCTGATAATGATGAAAAAATTAAACCTAGATAGTCAGCCTCACTTTCTTGTTTTCTATTAAAAGGGTTAAAGATACCAATTTTTGTTAGCATTCCAACAGTATTCATTCCGGTTGTTCTATTTACTTGAGATAATTTTCCACCTGACAAAACATCGGTGATTTGAGTAGCAACATTTATTACAACATTTCTACTAGCTCTTTCAACTGAGTGTTTTGCTACAGCATGCGCTATTTCGTGACCCATAACTGCTGCTAGTCCATTTATATTTTTTGTGACTTCAAACATGCCAGTATAAACAGCTATTTTTCCACCAGGCATACACCATGCGTTTTTAATTTTTTTATTATCAATTAATATATACTCCCAATCAAAATAAGCTGTTGGGTCTGTCTGGTTTGTTTGGATAAAATATTCACTAATTGAGTCCTGCATTTTTTTACCAATCTCCTTAATATTCTTCAATTCTTTACCTTCAGTTATAAGCTTTTCATCATTTTTGACTTTCTCGTAGATTTGAGCAGCCTGAGCATTTAACTTTGCTTCAGGGATCAGTTTGAGTTGTTTACGATCAGTTATTGGTGTTGTACCACATGAAGTTAGTACTATATTACAACATCCACAGCCCATATAAGTAAGAAATTTTCTTCTATCCATTTCTTTATTATATTATATAATTAATTATAAATCTCAATTAAAGTATGGCTGTTAAAAAAAAAAGAAAATCATTAGCACTAAAGTTACGAAATTACTTTTTTACTGGGGTTGTTGTGCTTATTCCAATTGGATTTACGCTATATCTTACAAAGTTTTTGATTGGTGTTTCATCAAAACTCATACCAACACAAATTAATCCAAACACTTATTTGCATTTCTCTATACCTGGATTGGAAATATTATTAACTATAATTTTAATAACAATTGTTGGTGGTTTGTCTTTATCGTTTTTAGGTAGAAAGTTTTTACAAATAGTTGACGATTTGTTTAAAAGAATTCCTATTTTGAGAACTATTTATTCTGCAATTGGACAGATGACTGAAACTTTTACTAAAAAAGATAATTCTAAAAAATCAGTAGTTCTTGTTGAATATCCAAAAAAAGGCACTTGGGCTGTTGGATTTGCTACCAAAGATAACAAAACCGAAATGTCTAACAAAACTAATCAAAAACTTGTTAATGTATTCATACCTACTACACCAAACCCTACAAGCGGATTTTTATTAATGTTCCCAAAAAAAGATTTAATTTACCTTGATATGACTTTTGAAGAAGCTTCAAAATTTATTGTTTCTGCTGGAACCTCAAATCCAAAAAATTAAACTAGATCATTTAATATATCGGCTCTATCATAAAGTTTAAGTAAAGGCAGATATTTATCTAAATTTTCTTTTTCGTTTTCAATTCTTTTAATTTCTTTTTCAGCCATTAAAAAAAGGTCTTCATTTAACACAGGATCGGCTAACCTAAAGCTTTTTAGACCACTTTGTTTAAAACCAAGTAAATCACCATATCCTCTAAGCTTCATATCATTTTCTGAAATTTTAAAGCCATCATTGCTTTCTTTTAAAATCTTGATCCTTTTTCTTGCATTTATACTCAGATTTTTTTTATACATTAAAATACAATAAGCATCCCTAGATCCTCTTCCAACTCTTCCTCTTAATTGGTGAAGTTGAGATAGACCAAACTTGTTAGCATTTTCTATTATTATTAAATTAGCATTAGGAAAATCTATTCCAACTTCTATAACAGTTGTTGACACAAGGATACTAATCTCCTTATTTAAAAATTTAAGCAAAATTTTGTTTTTTTTCTCTTTATCTAATTCTCCATGTAAAAGCCCAACTTTATGATTGAATATTTTTTTTAAACTTTCATACCTTAATATAGCTGACTGATGATCAATCTTTTTTGACTCTTCAATTAAAGGACAGACCCAAAATACTTGATTTTCATTTTTTATTTGTTTTTTTACAAATGAAATAACTTCATTAATTTTAGTATCAATTTTGCTATAAGTTTTTATTTCTTTTCTGCCTACTGGTTTATTCTTTATTATGGATGTATCCATATCTCCAAATATTGTCATAATCATCGTTCTAGGAATAGGAGTTGCTGACATAACAAGTACATCACAATCTTTGCCTCCTTTATCGGAGAGCATTTTTCTTTGCTTTACACCAAACTTATGTTGTTCATCTATTATAGCTAATCCTAATTTATAAAATTTTATTTTTTCCTGAAATAACGAGTGAGTCCCAATTAAAAGATTTATTTTATTATTAATTAGATCACTTTTGATAACTTTACGTTCATGATATTTTGTTTTACTAGTCAAAATTGATATATTTTCTGATTTATCAAGTATTTTTTTTGCTATTTCGTAAATTTGTTTAGCTAAAATTTCTGTAGGGACCATTAATGCAACTTGATAACCACTCTTGATTACATTTACGGAAGATATTAAAGCTACAATAGTTTTTCCACTACCTACATCTCCTTGCAAAAGTCTGAACATTTTTTCATTTGATTTTAAGTCAGCATTAATTTCATCTAACGCTCTAAGCTGATCTAGAGTTAGATTAAAATCAATTTTATTTTTAATTTTATTAAAATATTTTGTATCAAAAATTTTTTTATTTTTTTTTATTTTTTTAATTTTTCGTCTTAATGCTGAATTTATTAAAAATGTTGACATAATTTCATCAAATATAAGCCTATCTAAAAAATAACCTTTTTTTTTAACATTCTTTGGGTTGTGCAATTCTAATATTGATTCTTTCCAAGATATATTATTAAAAAATTTTAAAATTTTTTTGCTATGCCATTCATTTAGGTCAGGTATTTTTTTAAGAACATCTGTAATTATTTTATGATATTTTTTTTCCTTTAATCCTTCCGTCAAGCTATACCTTGAAAAAATCTTTTTTATAGAATTTGAGTCTGACGAAATATGTGTAGGATTAACTATTTGATACTTATTTTTATAATAACCAATTTTTCCACTTATTGTTACCTTTGTATTTATTGGAAGTATTTTTTTAATATATCCTTCGTAACTATTAAAAAAAATACATTCTATTTTTCCTGTACTATCTTCACACAATACCTTGTTAGGTAAATTTCGTATTCTAGGAAATGAATATTTTTTTACATCGATCATTAATGTTTGAACTTTGCCTATTTGTAGTTCATTGACCTTAACTAAATCAGTTCTATCTGTAAAATCTTTAGGCAGATTCCAAAGCAGATCAAAAATTGTATTTATGTTCTTTTTTTTAAATAATTTAGCAGTTTTATTTCCAATACCTTTTATGGTATTTATATCGGATAATAAATATTCATAAGAATTCATTTGTTACTTATATAGTCATGACACAAAATAAAGAAGATCTTAAAAACAAAATTATTTATAGAGCTTCCTACAGAGGATCAAAGGAAATGGATATATTAATGACAAGTTTTGTTAAATCAGTTATTAATAATATTGACATATCGCAACTAGAGGACCTTAATTACTTAGTCAATCTTGATGATGAATACCTTATATCTATCAAAAAAAAAGAATCTGAATTAAATTTTACAAATTCATTAATAAAAAAATTTCAAAATTTTAAAGTGTAATGGCGGAGAGACTGGGATTCGAACCCAGGAAAGAGTTGCCCCTTTGCCGGTTTTCAAGACCGGTGCTTTCAACCGCTCAGCCATCTCTCCTTCGCTAGTGTTTATTCCGATTTTAAAACCTTTTCAACTTAAAAATGATATATAAATTATTTAATTCAAATAATTTTATGAAACATTCTCAGTTTAAAAAAGGAATAATTTATGCAACTGTCGGATCTTTATGGTGGGGCATTTTAGGTACATTATTTTTTAAATATATTTCATCCCTAGGTGCACTAGAGGTTACTATTCATAGGGTAATCTGGACCAGTGTAATTTTATTTTTTACTTCATTTATTTTTAAAAAGTTTGATGAATTTAAAAAAATATTTAAACAAAAAAATAAATTAATTATTCTTTTTTTTACAAGTATCTTAATTTTCCTAAACTGGGGTACATGGATTTATGCTATATCAGTTAACAAAATTATTGATGCTAGTTATGGATATTTTATTTTTCCCATTTTTAATGTTTTTTTAGGTTATATTTTTTTAAAAGAGAAAATCAATTTTAAAAGAATTTTATCAATTTTTGCAGTATTAATTTCATCTTTATATTTATTATTTAATTTAGAATCTTTTCCATGGGTTGGATTTCTAGTAGTATTTTTTTGGGGGACCTATAATTTATTACGAAAAAAAATTAATGTTGATACCGATATCGGTCTTTTCATTGAAAGTTTATTTATTCTACCGATTGCTTTTTTTATTTTCTACATAATTTATATAAGTGGCAGTAATAATTTTACAATTGAAGAACCTTTAAATATGTTGTTATTGTTCCTAGGGGGAGTCATGACAGTGATTCCTTTGTATTTATTCATTAAGGGATTAGAAAAAACTTCAATGGCTACCTCAGGTCTGATTTTTTTTGTAACTCCAACAAGTCAATTTTTATTGGGTTTTTTTTACTTTAATGAACCTTTTGATATACCTAAGTTAATAAGCTTTATTATTATATGGATAGCTGTATTTATTTATCTTAAAGATTTGTATGAAAATAATTTATAAAATTATCTTAATCTTCATTTTTACCTTTTATCAGTCAAATGTATCAATTGCAGAAGAATCCTTTGATGCATGGCTTAAATCTTTTAAAAAAGTTGCTCTTAAAAATGGCATTTCTGAAAAAACTTTTGATATTTCAATGTCAAATGTAAAATTTAACCCAAAAGTTATTGAATACGATCGTTACCAACCAGAATTTTACGAGGATACAAAAACTTATATCAGCAAAAGAACTTCAAAAAAGAAAGTTAAAAATGCTTTGAAAATTTATAAAAAAAACAAATTTTTGATAGATAAAGTTGAAAATGAATTTTCTGTAGAAAAAGAATTATTATTAGCATTAATGGGTATCGAAACTAATTTTGGTAAATATTTGGGCAAGATGGATATCCTGTCATCTTTGGCTACCTTAAGCTATGATAGGCGTAGAAGTGAATTTTTTACAAATGAGCTTATTATAATTTTAAAATTAATTAACGATGGTATAGTTGATCATTCTATACTTTACGGATCCTGGGCAGGAGCTTTTGGTAATTTTCAATTTATGCCATCTACGATAAAAAGTTATGCTATAGATTATGACAAAAATAATGTGATTGAATTAAAAAAGGTTGAAGATTCATTTGCATCTGCCGCTAATTATATAAAAAAAATTGGATGGAATAAAAATGATTTTTGTTTCAAGAAAGTTCATTTATCAAACAAAATACCAAAAAAATACTTGAATACTTCAGCAAGAAAAATAAAAAACAAAACTTCTATAAAAAAAATTAAAAGGTTTTTGATTAATAAAGATAGTTATAATTTAAACGATAAAAGTATAGTTGGGGTGATAACTCCTGATAAAGATATCATTCCTGATGCAGAAAATTTAAGTCCTGCTTATATAGTATTTGATAATTATGAGCTTGTATTAAAATGGAATCGTTCTTTGAGATTTGCTCTAGCTGTATGCACTTTAAAAGATAAAATATCTAATGAATTGTAAATATTTCTTAATCATATTGTTATTTACAATAAATTCGTGCTCTACAAATGTAAATTATTTAAAAAAAGATGAGTCTTTTGATAAAGAGACTTTTAGAAATAATGGTTTTGCTTTAATTTATGAAGATAGTTTTTATAAAGATAAAATTGTTACTTCAAAATTAGATGATCGGGATTTATTAATATTTCAAAGAAATTTAAAAAAAGGATCTGTAGTAAAAATAACTAACAATGAAAATAAAAAATCAATAATTGCAAAAGTTGGAAAAAAAACTAATTATCCATCTTTTAATAATTCAGTTATTACTAAAAGGATAGCTAAATCAATAGACTTAAATTTTGATGAACCGTATATTGAGATTACTGAAATAATAAATAGTTCCTCATTTATTGCAAAAAAAGCGAAAACTTTTGAAGAAGAAAAAATGGTAGCAGACAAGGCTCCTGTAGATACGATTAGCATAAACAATTTGGGTGAAAAGAAAAAAGTGCCTAAAAAAGTAAAAAAAGATACTTTTTCGTATATAATAAAAATTGCTGATTTTTATTTTTTAGATACGGCAAATCTTATGATAGAAAGAATCAAAAGCGAAACATCAATTAAAGAAATAAAGGTAAAAAGTCTCTCTAAAACTAATTTTAGAGTTTTTTTAGGACCATTTAATAACTTAAATTCACTAAAAAAAGCTTTTAATGATATAAGTTTATTAAACTTCGAAAATATTGAATTTATTAAAAATGATTAAACAACTCATCTATGTACTTATATTTACTTTAAATAGTATTAATTTTGTAAATGCAAAATTCGATATTAAAGCAAGTACAGCAATTTTGCAGGATTTTTCCTCTGGAGAAATTTTATATGAAAAAGATGCTGATTTGCAAATATATCCAGCCTCAATGACAAAAATAATGACGTCTATAATTGCTTTTGAGCTTATTAAAAAAGGCGACTTAAGTTTAGATGACAAGTTTATGGTCTCAGAAAATGCATGGAGATTATCAAAAAGTGGATACTCATCAATGTTTATTATGATAGGCGATGAGGTTAGTGTCGAAAATCTTCTTAAAGGAATAATTGTAGCTTCGGGGAATGATGCATGCGTTGCACTTGCTGAAGGCATTGCTGGGTCAGAAGAAGAATTTGCAATTATGATGACGTCAAAAGCAAAAGAAATAGGTATGGAGAACACAAATTTTTCTAATTCTTCAGGAATTGATCATATTAACAATTATTCAACTGTTAGAGATATTATGATTATGTCTAACTATTTAATAAAAAATTATCCAGATTTATATGAATATTTTAAAGAAACAGAATTTACATGGGATAGAACTGGTGGCGATCCAATCACTCAAGGTAATAGAAATCCTTTGCTATATAAAAATATTGGAGCCGATGGTATTAAAACTGGACATCTAGCAATATCAAAATATTCATTAGCAGCTTCAATTTTTAAAAAAAATAGGAGATTAATTTCTGTCGGCAGTGGATTTGAAAGTAAAAATTCCAGATCAAGAGAGTCAACAAAACTTCTAATTTGGGGCCTTACAAACTTTGATTTAATAGAAATAGTAAAAAAAAATTCCGAGTTGACAGAACTGGATGTTTGGTTAGGACAAAAAGATAAAGTTAAAGTTTATGTAAATCAAGATATTTATAAAACAATACCCAAAGCTAGGAAAAGATATATTAAAGCTATTGTGGAATATAACGGACCAATTGAGGCACCAATTAAAAAAAATGATACACTAGGAACTTTAAAATTATTTTATAAAGATGAATTATTAAAATCCTATGATGTTTTGGCCTTTGAAGAAATAAAAAAAATAAATGTTTTTAGCAGATTAATAAAATCAATTAACTATTTAATCTGGGGTGATGTATAAAAAACCAGTAATAGTTTTTGAAGGTATTGAAGGATCAGGCAAAACGCTTCATTCAAGATTTTTGTCAAATTATTTTAAAAAAAAAAAAATTAAGTTTATTAAATTTAGAGAGCCAGGTGGCTGCTCAAGTTCTGAAAAAATTAGGAAATTAATTTTAGACAATAAATCTAACTTTCATAAAATAACGGATCTTTTTCTTTATTTTGCATCAAGAAACGAAAATTTAGAAAAAATTATTAAAAATAATTACGGTAAAAAATTAATACTGATAGACAGGTTTTTTGACTCAACAATTGCTTATCAACATTATGGCATGGGAATTGATCTAAAATTAATTAATTCTTTAAGTAGTTACTTTATAAAAAAAATTAATGTAGATTTAACCTTTTTGAATTTAGTCAATATGACAAACCTAAGAATGAGACTTGCCAAAAGAAAAAAGTTAAATCGTTACGATAAATTTAAATTAAGTTTTTATAGAAATGTTCAAAATGGTTATATAAAATTATATAAAAAAAATAAAAGAAGATATAGAGTTATTGACTCAAATTTATCTATATCAATCAATAAGCAAAAAATTATTAGAGAGGTAGAAAAATTATTAAGATGAAATTAAATCCAAGATATCAAAAAAATCTATACTGCCTTTCCAAACAGTTAGGTTTATTAATTGACCTTTATAATAAAAAATTGTTATCAAATAAAATTATATTTTCAGGCCCTAAAGGAGTAGGTAAATCAACTCTAGCTTATCATTTGATAAACTATATTTTTTCTAAGGATGAAGAAAATTCTTATAATTTGAATGAGAATTTAATAAACGTACAAAACAAGTCATATAAATTAATTGAAAATCGATCTCACCCAAACTTTTATAATATTGATTTAGTTGATGATAAGAGAAATATTGAAATTTCTCAAATTCGTGAAATGATTAATTATGCGAATAAATCAAGTTTTAACAATAAAGAAAGATTTGTTTTAATTGATAGTGTTGAGAATTTAAATTTAAATTCATTGAATGCGTTGCTTAAAATTATTGAAGAGCCAAATGAAAACTTATTTTTTTTATTAATTCATGATTCAAATAAAAATATTTCAAAAACATTAAAATCTCGTTGTATTTCATTTAATATAGGTTTGACAAATATTGAAAGTAAAAAAGTGGCACGAAATATTATTGAAGAAGATGTTGAAAATATTTTAAGCGATGAGTTAATAAATTACTATATATCACCAGGCGATATAGTCGGTTTAGTTAAGTTTGTAAAAGAAAATGATTTAGATTTTAAAAATAAAACTTTAAAAGAAATGTTATTAATATTAATTAATGAAAATTATTATTCAAAAGATAAATTTATTAAATATTATATTTTTGTTTTAATTCAATCTTATTTTTTGAAACTTTTATCTATAAATAAATCAAAAAATAAAGTTCAGTATTTATATAATAAGTTTATGAGTATGAGCAAAAATTGCGTTAAGTACAATTTAAATTATGAGAATTTGTTTATGGAGTTGAAATATAAAATTTTAAATGAATAAAAATTTTTATATAACTACACCAATCTACTATCCATCAGCAAAACCCCATATGGGTCATGCTTACTCCAGTATTATTGCTGATTTTTTTGCTCGTATTAAAAAAATTCAAGGTTCAAAAGTTTTTTTTTTAACTGGTACTGACGAACATGGCTTAAAAATTCAAAGAGCTGCAGAAAAAAAAAATATGAAACCAAAAGATTTTTGTGATGAAATAAGTATAACCTTTAGAGACTTGTCTAAAACCCTGAATCTTTCAAATAATGACTTTATAAGAACAACTGAAAAAAGACATTTTGTTTCTGTTCAAAATCTCTGGAACATACTTGAAAACAAAAAGGAAATTTATTTATCGAAGTACTCTGGATGGTATTCTGTGTCAGATGAAGCTTTTTATAGCGATGACGAAATTATCGATGAGGATGGAATTAAAAAATCTAAATCTTCTGGTTCTTTAGTTGAATGGGTTGAGGAGGAGTCTTATTTTTTTAAACTCTCTAATTGGGAAAAACCACTTCTGAAGTACTATGAAGAAAATCCTAATTTTATAATGCCAGAAAGTAGAAAAAATGAGGTCGTTAGTTTTGTTAAAAGTGGATTAAAAGACTTATCAGTTAGTAGAAAATCTTTTTCTTGGGGAATAAAAGTTCCATCAAATCCAAATCATGTAATATATGTTTGGTTAGATGCTTTAACAAACTATTTAAGCGCTCTAAATTACCCTGATACTAATGATAAATTATTTAAAGACTTCTGGCCTGCATCCGTTCACTTAATTGGTAAAGATATTTTAAGATTTCATGCTGTTTATTGGCCTGCATTTCTATTAGCAGCAAATATACCTTTGCCTAAAAGAGTATATGGTCATGGATGGATTTTGTCAGGAGACGAAAAAATGTCTAAATCTAAGGGAAATATTTTAGACCCAATTGAAATTATAAAAAAATATGGATTAGATCCATTACGATATTATTTAATTAAAGAAGTATCTTTTGGTAATGATGGAAATATCTCGAAAGAAAAGTTAGAAAGTTGCATAAATAGTGATCTCGCTAACAATTATGGCAATCTTTGTCAAAGAGTTTTTGCTTTTAATGAAAAAAATTTAAAACTAGAAATTCCGAGTAAGATTAAATTTAATGATAGTGATTTAGTTATACTTAACAATTTTGATAAAAATTATGATAATCTTATTAGCTTTATTGACAATCAAGATATTAATTCATATATAAATTTTATCGTTCAGCAACTTTTTACTGCAAACAAATATTTTAATGATGAAGAACCGTGGAAAAAAAAGGGAGATGAAGAAAGATTAGGTACAATTATTTATGTTTCTTTAGAATTGATAAGAAAAATTACAATCTTATTGTATCCTATAATACCTACTAGTGCATTAAAAATATTAAATGCTTTTGAAATAAATGAAAATGAAATTGACTTTAAAAGTATTAAAAGTAATAATTTTTTAAACCTTGGACAAAAAATTAAAAAAATAAATATTTTATTTAAAAAAATAGAGAAAAATGATTGATTCACATTGTCATCTAGATCACGATCCACTTTATAAAAATTTAGACAATATAATTTTAAATTCTAAGAAAGTAGGTGTAGAGAAACTACTAACAATATGTACAACAAACGAAAGTTTTAAAAATATATTAAAAATAATTAAAAAAGACAAAATTATATTTGGAACCTTTGGTATTCACCCTCATGAAGCTAACGGTAATATTTTGAGTGTAGATGAGATAATAAATTCAGTTAAAATTGATAGCAAAATAATTGGTGTTGGTGAAACTGGCCTTGATTTCTATTATAATAACAGCGACAAAAAATCCCAAATAAAAAGTTTTATTAATCATATTGATGCTTCGATAGAATTAAATATGCCTGTCATAGTTCATTCAAGGAATGCAGAAATAGAAACATTTGAAATTTTAAATAAATATAAAAAAAACAAAAATATTAAAATATTAATGCATTGTTTTACAGGTTCAAAAAATTTTTCAAAAAAACTTTTAGAATTAAATACTTTTTTTTCAGCGAGTGGTATTATTACATTCAAAAATAGCGTGGATCTACAATCTACGTTTAAAGAAATACCTTTTGAAAAATTATTAATTGAAACTGATAGCCCTTTTTTGGCGCCTGTTCCAATGAGAGGAAAAAAAAATGAACCATCATTTATAAAATACACATTAGAGAAATTGTCAGAAATTAAAAGTATTGATGTTAAAACGTTAGACAAAATAACAACTGATAATTTTAATAAATTGTTTTTTAATTAATGAGCATCAAATTTACAATATTAGGGTGTGGCAGTTCAATGGGTGTCCCCAGAGCTGATGGACATTGGGGAAACTGTAATCCTTTTGAAAAAAAAAATTATCGTACAAGATGTTCTGCAATGGTTTCTAGTGATAAAATGAATATTTTATTTGATACTTCACCTGATATAAGGTTTCAGCTTCTAAAAGAAAATACAAAATTTATCAATAAAGTTTTTTATAGTCATGGTCATGCTGATCAAACTCATGGAATTAATGATTTAAGGATATTTTATTTGAAAAATAGAAAAAAAATTGATGTTTATACTGATGAAATAACCCAAAAATACTTAAAAAAACATTTTAATTATTGTTTTAGTAATAAAAAAGACTATCCAGCTATTCTAAAAATAAATAAATTAAAAAAAAATAATATTTTTAATATCTCTAAAAACGAGAAAATTTCTATTAAGCCAATTAAAGTAAGACATGGTAATATTGATAGTTTAGCTTTTATAATTAATAATTCTTGCGCTTATGCTAGTGATATTAATGAAATTTATAAAAGAGACTTTAAATTTTTTTATAATTTAAAATATTTAGTTATAGATTGCTTGAGAATTTCTTACCATCCATCACATTTTAATCTTAGCAATGTTCTGAGTATAGTTAAAAAATTTAAACCTAAAAAAACTATTTTAACCAATTTACACTCAGATCTTGATTATAATTATTTATTGAAAATTCTCCCTAAGAATGTAAAACCAGCTTACGACGGGCTATCATTTTTTATTTAAATGACAAAAAAAATTATTGTAGTAACTGGTGGGGCTGGATTTGTAGGTAGCAACTTAATTAATCTATTAATAAAAAAAACAGATTTTAAAATAATTAGTATTGATAACTATTCATCTGGTTCAGTTAAAAATCATGTTAAATCAAGAAAAGTTAATTATATCAAAGGAGACACAAAAAATATTTTTCAAATTTTGAAAAATTCAAAAAATATTCATACTGTTTTTCATTTTGGTGAGTTTGCCAGAATTTATCAAAGTTTCATAAAAATGAGCGAATGTTTAAATTCAAATACAATTGGAAGTAATGCTATTTTTAATTATTGTTTAAAAAATAAAATTAAGCTAATTTATTCAGCAACTTCAGCAAGCTTAGGTAATAGGGGAAATGATAAAAATTTATCACCATACGCATTTACAAAAGCTAAAAACCTAGAATTATTAGAAAACTTAAAAAAATGGTTTAATTTTAAATATGAAGTAATTTATTTTTATAACGTTTATGGCCCAAATCAAATCTGTGAAGGTAAAATGGCTACAGTTATAGGAATTTTTGAAAATTGTTATAAAAAAAATAAAGCACTTCCAGTAGTTAAGCCTGGAAATCAAACAAGAAGATTTACACATATCAATGATACAGTAGAAATTTGCTATAAAGCATGGAAAAAAAACTTGTGTAGACATTATAGTATCGCTAACCATAAAAGCTATTCAATACTTCAAGTGGCAAAAATGTTTAACTCAAAAATAAAATTTCTTTCTAAACGTCCAGGGGAAAGATATGCTTCAGCTCTTACAAATATGCATTTATCAAACAAAGTTTATAAACATTTTGGAAAAATTAGTTTAAAAAACTATATTCAAAATTTTACGAATAAATTTATTTAAGAGTTTTCTCAATTGCTTTTGTAATCTTGCTAGACAGTGGATTTGTAAATGAAACAAACGTATCTACGACTTTTCCGTTTTTATCAATTAATATTTTATGAAAATTCCATTTTGGTATAGCAGATTTGCCATAATTTTTTTTTGCCCACTTATAAATTTCGTGAGCTTTTTCACCCTTAACATTATAAATAGAAGTTAATGGGAAATTAATTTTAAAGTTAACCTCACAAAAATTTTTAATTTCTTTTTCATTATCTTTTTCTTGATTAAAGGAATTTGATGGAACTCCAATGACTACAAAACCTTCTTCACGATATCTTTCCCATAACTTTTGAAGATCGTTATATTGATTTGTAAACCCGCAATAACTTGCTGTATTTACTAAAAGGATTGATTTATTTTTATAATCTTTGAAATTTATTACTTCACCAGTAATAGAATCAATTTTAAAATCATAGATTAATTTATCATATTCAGCTAAAGCGTTAATTTTATTAAAAAACATGAATATAGCAACTAACAGAATAACTATTTTTTTCATAATTAAATTTTATCTATTAGGTGTAAGTAGTATAAGAAAGTAGCCAGTTAAAGTGGATAATAATGACCCAGTCAAAACTCCGATTTTTACTCCATCCATATACTGCATATTTTCTACAAAAGCTAAATTTCCAACAAATAAACTCATAGTAAAACCAATCCCTGTTAAAATTCCCACTCCATAAAAATTGAACCAATTTGAATTGTTTGGCATTTGTGCAATTTTTAGTTTTATAGAAATATAAGAAAATACAAAAACTCCTAATTGTTTACCTAAAAATAAACCTAACACTATACCTAAAGGAACTTTATCTAGTAAAAATGACAACGAAAGACCCTCTAATGATACACCGGCATTAGCAAATGCAAATAAAGGCATTATTCCAAATGCAACATAAGGACTAATTGCATGTTCAATTTTTATTAATAAAGAAAAATCTTTTTCTTTTTTTCTGTGTGGTATGGTCATAGCCAACAGAACTCCTGCTATTGTTGCATGAATACCTGAATTGTGAGTAAAATCCCAGAGGAAAATTCCAACAATCAAATAAGGTAAAAACTTTTTTACATTGAATTTATTTATGACTAACAACGTTAAAAAAGTCAGAGTCATTAAAGACAAATATTTTAAACTTAAATCACCTGAGTAGAATATAGCAATTATTAGAATAGCTCCTAAATCATCTATTATTGCTAAAGCTGTTAAAAAAACTTTTAAAGACAAAGGTACTCTCTTTCCTAATAATGAAAGTACACCTAAAGAGAAAGCTATATCTGTAGCAGAAGGAATAGCCCATCCATTTAATGTTTCACTATCTCCCCAATTTATAAAAATGTAAAAAAGCGCAGGAACCAACATACCACCTACAGCACCTATAATTGGCAATAAAGCTTGTTTCATGTTTGAAAGCTCACCTTGTAAAAATTCTCTTTTAATTTCCAAGGTTACAAAGAAAAAAAATATTGCCATTAATCCATCATTAATCCAATGGATTATCGACAGTTTTAAGCCAAAATTATTTATACCTATAAACAAATATTTATTTAAAGTAGAAAAATATAAATTAGACAAATCAGAATTGCTTACTATCAAAGCAATTATTGCAGCGAATAAAAGAATTAAACCACTCGCTGCTTCTAATTTAAAAAACCATTTAAATGGCTTTGATATATAATTTATCATTTTTTATTTTAATAAGTCTTTAATGAACAACATGATATCTTTAATTGTTTCATACAAGCTATTAAGAATTAAATCAAATCCTGGAATTATTAAAGTTAAAGGATTTTTAAATGTATCAGCTAAAATAACTAATGCGACAAAAGAGATAATTACAACTACCAAAATACTTAAAGTGTTAATTTTTTTATTTATTTTATCTTTTTTTTTTATCTTTGGTATAGTTGTTTCAGCTTCTGATATTAAATCTTCTGTAACATCAGGAATATCTTTTTCAATATTTTTAGGTATTTTGACTGAAGGTTTTTTTACTTCTTTTATAACTTCTTTTTTTATTTCTTTTTTGAAAAACCATTTCTCGCTACATGCACCACATTGAAGCATTTTCCCTTCTCTTGGAATTAAAGAGGCATTAACTTCAAATTTTTTCTTACAACGAGGACATGCAATTATCATAATTTCTTATATATCAGATTTTCATTAAATTTCTTCAATTTTGCTAATATTTACCCTTTGAAATTACTATTAACTACGGTATTAGTTACCCATTCGGGGCGTAGCGCAGCCTGGTAGCGCATCTGGTTTGGGACCAGAGGGTCGCAGGTTCAAATCCTGCCGCCCCGACCATTTTATGAAAAAGGCAAAAATTTATATACCAACTAAAACTGCGATGCAGTCAGGTTTATCAAAAAGCAATAAATGGGTCTTAGAATTTAATACCGAAAATAAACATCTGAATCCATTAATGGGTTGGGAAACTTCATCTAATACACTTTCAGAGGTAAGATTAGAATTTACAACAAAAGATCTTGCCATAAATTATGCAAAAAAAAATAATATTAGTTTTGATTTAATAGAACCAAAAAAAAGAAAATTAGTTAAAAAGTCATACGCTGATAATTTTATAAAATAAATGTTTAAATTTTTTACTCAAAAAAAGTGGTTTTTATGGAGTATATTTGGTTCAATATTTATATTGGTGTCTACATGGTATCAAGTTCAACTTGATGTAAAAATAAATGAGTGGTTTGGAGATTTTTACGATACTTTACAAAAAGCTCTAACCACACCTAACTCTGTTTCTGAGTCAGAATTTATTGGATATCTTTTTACTTTTGCAAGAATTGCAGCTTTATGGATTTTGATAGCAGTATTTACAGGATTTTTTACTAGTCATTGGGTGTTTAGATGGAGAACTGCCATGGCAGATCACTATCATGATCAATGGTTGAAAGCTAGACTTACAGAAGGCGCATCTCAAAGGGTTCAAGAAGATACATTGAAGTTTGCAAGAATAATGGAAGGTTTGGGCACAGGTTTGCTTGACAGTATTATGACATTAATTGCTTTTACTCCAATTTTATGGGGCCTTTCAAAACAAATTGATGTATTACCATGGATAGGGGAGGTTGATCATGCTTTAGTTTGGGTTGCAATTATATCGGCTTTAGGAGGTACAATTCTTTTAGCTGTGGTGGGTATTAGATTACCAGGTATTGAATACGATATTCAGAAAGAAGAAGCTGGATATAGAAAAGAACTTGTTCATGGTGAGGATGATCCAATTAGAGCGGCTCCACCTACCATTGGTCAGTTGTATAATAGAGTAAGGGGCATTCATTACAAATCATATTTCCATTATCTATATTTCAATACAGTTAAATGGAGCTACTTTCAAGGAATGGTAATTGTTCCTTATTTAGCATTAGCACCAACAATAGTAACAGGAGCTATAACATTGGGATTTGTTCAACAAATAACCAGAGCTTTTGGTAGAGTTGAAGGATCTCTACAGTATTTAGTAAAAAGCTGGTCTACTATAGTAGAGCTAATTTCTGTTTGGAAAAGATTAAGAGAATTTGAGGCAAAATTATATTCTGCAGATAATGATACTAAAGTTAAAATTTAATAATGAGCTTAGATAAAAATTTAATTGATAATCTGGTAAATATAACAACTGATGCTTCCATTGCTTGTTATAAATATGTGGGTAAAAATGATAAGAAAATTGCTGATAAAGCAGCAACAGACTCAATGCGTCAAAATTTAAATAATTTAAATATAGATGGAAAGGTTGTTATAGGTGAAGGTGAACTTGATAATGCACCAATGTTATATATAGGTGAAAAACTAGGCACTGGTAAGGGTCCAAGTATTGATATAGCAGTCGATCCACTTGAAGGTACAAATTTTGCTGCAAAAAATTTACCGGGTGCTTTATCTGTTATAAGTATAGCCTCAAGAGGTAATTTATTTAATGCCCCAGAAACCTATATGAACAAATTAGCTGTTGGTAAAGATATACCTTATGATGCAACAGATTTAGATTTCTCTGTTGAAAAAAATATAAAAAATATTGCAGATTCAAAAAATACAAGTCCCAGTGAGTTAAGCGCCTGTATACTAGACAGACCCAGACACAAGGAAATCATTGATAAATTAATTCAATTGAAAGTAAATTTGAAATTATTATCTGATGGTGATGTTACTGGTGCGCTTTTGGTCACAGAGAAAAAGTATAAAATTGATATATTTTTAGGTATAGGTGGTGGTCCAGAAGGAGTATTAGCAGCTTCCGCTTTAGATGCTTATGGATGCAAGTTTCAAGGACGATTTTTATTTAAAAGTGATAATGATATTAATAGAGCAAAAAAAATGGGTATAAAAGACTTAAATAAAAAATATAATTTAGAAGAAATAGTAAAAGGAGATTCCATTTTTTGCGCTACAGGAATTACCACTGGCGATCTTGTAAATGGGATTAAATTAGAAAATGGAAAATTTATTACAGAAACATTAGTTACTCATAAAAATTCAACAATCAATATTGTAAAAAAAGAGGTACCAATTACTTGATTAATTACTCTATTTACAATAAAAGATCCAAATTTGGTCCCTTCGTCTATCGGTTAGGACACGTGGTTTTCATCCTCGAAAGAGGGGTTCGATTCCCCTAGGGACCGCCAACAATTTTTTTTGACTTTTTTCATTATTCTGATGTATTTATAATTAATGAGAAAAACTCTTTTTACACATGGTCAAATATATAATTTGGATCAAGTTAAAGAATTGAATACAAAAATTAGAGAAAATTTTATTAAAACTGCTCAAGATCGTCCAGCTGAAGATGCAGTCAAAACATCTGAGGTTAAATTTTTAAAACTTGGAAGTATTGGTAATTTAATAAACCCATTTATTCAATTTTGCTATTCAGCCAATGTTAACGCTTTCGGTTTTGACCTTTTTTCACTTAATTCTGATAAAACTCTTAATTATAATATCTATCAAAAAAATACAGAGTATAATTGGCATACTGACGGAGAACCCAACAATCCAATTAGAGATATTAAACTTACCTGTCTTTTGAATTTGTCTGATGAAAACTATGAGGGAGGAGATTTAAAACTCTTTGATGGAAAAGAAAGAAATATTGACAATTTTAATAAAATAGGATCGGCTGTAGTTTTTCCCTCTTTTATTAATCATAGGGTATCGAAAGTCACATCTGGGTCAAGACATACTTTAGCAATATGGTGGTATGGACCAAAATTTAGATAAAACTTAAAATATGAACAATGTATTAATTATAGGTTATGGATATTGGGGACCAAAACTTACAAGAAATTTTTCAAATTCTAATTATTTTAATTTACATTCTATTTGCGATTTAAATAATTCAAAATTAAAAGAAGCTAAAAAGAACTACCCTAACGTTAAAATTTATACTAATTACCAAGATGCTATAAGAAATAATAAGTTTCAATTAGTTGTTATCTCAACACCAACCACTACACACTACAAAATAGCAAAAAAAATTATTCAAAATAAAATGAATGTTTTGGTTGAGAAGCCTTTATGTTTAAATTTAAAAGAACATTTAAATTTAAACCGTCTAGCCAAATATAATAAAGTAAAAATTTTTATTGATTATCCATTTATACATTCTGGTGGGATTAATTATGTTAAAGAATTAATAAAAAATAATAAATACGGTAAAATTAATTCTATTGAATCCTATAGAGAACAGGCACCAATCAGAAAAGATACTGATGTTTTTTGGGATTTATCAATACATGATATCTCAATATTTTCTTATCTTTTAAGTAAAAAAAGAATTTTATCTATAAAACCAATAATCTATAATAAAAAACAAAAAAATTTCAAAAAGATATCAATATTTTTACAATATAATAATACCAATGTTTTTATTAAAAATAATTGGGACTCTCCTACAAAAATAAGATTGATAAAATTTGTTTTTGATAAAGCTATTGTTTATTTAGATGAAAATGAAACTTTGTATAAGATTAAAATTTATAAAAAATTAAATAATCAATTTAATAATTATAGTCTAGAAGTTCCGAATATAGACTTGACCGAACCATTAATGAACCTGATTAATCATATTTATTATAGTATTACAAAAAATAAAAATAATCTATTGAATGAAAAATTTTATACTAACGTTACGAAAACAATGACAATGATACAAAATAGGTTATGAGCTATTATGTTTATATGCTCCTAACCAAAAGAGCTGGAAAATTTTTAAGTTATGTTGGGTACACAAGCAACCTAAAAAAAAGAATAAATAAGCACAATACTTCAAAAGGTGCTAAATTTACTAAGGGAAGTACTTGGAAAATTATATATAAAAGAAAATTTATTTCTAAAATTGATGCCTTAAGATATGAATATTTGTTAAAAAACAATAAAAAACTAAGATTTAAATTAAAAACTAGAGGTATTTACTCATAAAATGTACTTAAATTATAATGATAATATTCGTAAAAAAAGTATTACTTTATCAGATTTTCTTGACAATGATGATGATGGAGTTTTTTATATTGGACATGCATCAATATTGGTTAGATTAAATAAAAAAAAATTTATCTTTGATGCTATAAAAAATACAAATTTTTACAATAACAGTTGGCTTTTTTTTCCAAGCCAAGTAAATGATGAGAGAATTTATAACGTTGATGGTGTTTTTGTGTCTCATATTCATGGCGATCATTACGACCCTAAATTACTTATAAATTTTCAAAAAAGAGGTATTCCAATATATATATTAGATGGAAGACAAGGCTTTAATAAAGATTTAGAAAGAAAAAAAATAATTGTAAAAAAAATACCGGTCAATAAAAAAATAGAAATAGAAAAAGGTATTTGGGTTTATGGATGTTTGCATGAGTATAATGATATAGATTCCTCACTTTTGATTTCAAATAATAATTTAAGCATTTATCATGGAAACGATAATTTTATTACTCAGAAGACATTAATACCTTTTAAAAAAAAAGTTGGTAAAATAGATATAGCTTGTATACCATTTGCCTTTATCCATTATTATCCATACTTATTGAATAGTATTAAAAAAAAGGATAACAAAGTTGAAGGTTCAAGATTAGAAAACCTATTTATGAACTATGGCATAAAACAAGCTAAAATATTAAATCCAAAAGTAATAATACCATTTGGTTCAAACTTATTTCATCTTGATGATCCAAATTCTTCAATGAACAAAGCTGTAGCAACACCAGTTGACTTTGTTAATTATGCTAAAAAATACCACAAAAATTCAAAAAATAACTATAAAACAATGCTTTCAGGATCTTTTGCTTTAAAGAATAATGATAAAATTAGTTGCTATTACGAAAAAATATCTTCACAAAAATTTAACAAACAACTTAAATTATTTACAATTAAAAAAAGAAATCTGCTAAAATTTAAAAAAATTCGAAAAAAAACTAATCTTTCAAGTAAATATTTAAGTATTATTAGTAAAAAGATATCTAAAAATAAAAATAAAATTAATCATAAAATTTTAATCTCTAATGAGTCTCAAAATGATAATAAAATATGTATAAATTTATGTAATAATAAAGTTACAATATCTAAAAATAAAACATTACCTTTTAATAGT
The DNA here is from genome assembly GCA_902554035.1 of uncultured Pelagibacteraceae bacterium. Lineage (GTDB taxonomy): Bacteria > Pseudomonadota > Alphaproteobacteria > Pelagibacterales > Pelagibacteraceae > Pelagibacter. The sequence continues at coordinate 45,518 of CACDMX010000005.1, forward strand.
CATTATTTCATTGTTCAAGATAATGAATTTAATCAATGGGTTAAAAATAAAATTACTTTTGAGGAAGTTTTAGGAACTCGGAGATTTAGATATGAACGATACCCTAACAAATATGATGTTAAGGTTAATAGCATTTATACAAATTTTTTATAATTAAATGAAAAATTATTCCATAGGTAAAAACTGCGAAATTTCAAAAAATTCTATAATCTATGATAACGTCATAATTGAAGATAATGTAAAAATATCTGATTTTTGCATCATAGGTTTTGACCCTAAAAAACAATATAATAAAAAGTTAGTAATTAAAAAAAATGCAATAATTAATTCGCATACAACTATTTATCAGAATTCCGAAATTGGAGAGAATAACTTAATTGGTCACAATGTACTTATAAGGGAAGAGTCATTCTTAGAAAAAAATGTACAAATAGGAAGTTATTCTGACTTAGAGGGTCGTTGTAGTATAGGTGAATTTAGCAAACTTCATAGCTGCGTACATGTAGGGCAACACTCAAAGATAATGAGCTATGTTTATATTTTTCCATATGTGATTTTAACTAACGATCCAATTCCACCTAGCGATATTAGGGAAGGGGTAATTTTAGAGCCTTTTTCTATAATCTGTACAAGATCAACAATTTTACCTGGAAAAAAAATTGGTTTTGGATCTTTTGTAGGCGCAAATAGTTTAGTTAATCAGAACATGAAGCCAGAAACTATTGGAATCGGTAACCCCTTTAAGATTAAAAGCGATCTTTCAATTATGAAATTACCAGGTACAAAAATAAATGCTTATCCTTGGGTTGAAAGATTTAAAAAGGATTATCCTAGCAATATTAAGGAAATCTATAGTGATTTAAGAAAAAAATATTTAAATTTTAAATAACTTTTTATTTTTATAACCTAATATATTTTGTTTAACAGAATTCTTTATTAGATTAGGTACATAAAAAGATTTATCAAACTTATTTAAATTAGTTAAAATACTCAAGGAAGTGTCTAAACCAATCATATTAATTAGCTTAATAGGATCATTATTTAATATAATTTTATAAATTTTTTTTAAATCTTTAATGTTAGCTTTTTCAATTTCTAATAAATAAAAAAAATATGAAAGATTTTTAAATAAAATTCTATTTACTAAAAAACCAGGGATATTTTGCACAATAATAACATCGTAGGATATTTTTTTAAGAGATGATACAACATGATTTAAATCAGATTCTACATAAGAGTTATTTTTATATAATTCTACTATTGGCAAGGTAACAGGATTCATAAAATGTAAAATATTTATATTTTTTCCTAGTTCATCGACTGATAATGAAGATGTATTACTGAAAATATTTTTGTTGTAACTTAACTGTGAAAAAATTTTTTTTTTAATTACAGTATTCTCAGTTAAGGTTTCTATAGTAAAGTTTTCCTCAAGCTGACTAATATTCCTGATTATTTTAAAATTTCCGCTTTTATTTAAATTTAAAACCTTTTCAATTTTAATAATTTCTTTTTTAATAAAATCTTCAAGATTTTCATCGGAATTTTGCCATATAATCACCTCATAACCAAGAGCAACAAATAATGAACATATTTGTTTGCCCATATAACCAGAACCTAAAACATTTATTTTCATTAATGGTTTTATATTACATTAAATTTGATAAAAGAAAATTAATAGATTTTTATGAATAAAAAAATTTTTATCATTCTGCCCCATAAGGATCAATTTATAAAAAATTATGCTGGATCTGCATCAATATGGGTTAAGGATTTTTTTAAAAAAACAAAGTTTAAAAATAAAATTAAAATATTTGGATCTACCGATAAATTAAAAAATGTTTTTATAAAGAAAAATTATTCAAATATTAAAATTCCAAATATTAAGATATTAAGTAAATCAGATTTTTATACAAAAAAGCTAATTATTCAATGTGTTAAACAAAAACCTTCAGTTGTTGAAATTCATAATAGGCCATCTTACCTATTGACGATAGCAAAAAGATTTTCAAAAACTAATTTTATATTAGTAATACATAACGACCCACAAAATCTTAGAGGCTCAAATACTGTAGAGGAAAGAAAACATCTTCTTAAATTGTGTTATAAAATTTATTTTGTAAGCTCTTGGGTTGAGGAAAAGTTTTTTTCTGGTATTGATAAAAACTTTTATACTAATTTTCATACTATTTATCCAAGTATTGATAAAATTAATAAACTTCCCTCAAAAAAAAAGATTATAATTTTTTCAGGCAAACTCAATGCAGCTAAAGGTTTTGATAAATTTGCTAAAGCTATTATTAAAATTTTAAATAAATATAAAGATTGGAAATCTGTAATAATTGGAGACGAACCAAGAGAAAAATATTTTTTTAATCATAAAAGGTTAATTTTTACAGGATGGATACCGCAGGATAAAGTTCTAAATCTATATAATGATTCCAGTATAACTGTAGTTCCATCTTTATGGGAAGAGCCTTTTGGAAGGTCATCCTTAGAGGCGGGATCAAGAGGAAACGCAGTAATTATTTCAAAGAAAGGAGGTCTTCCTGAAACTATAGATAATCCGATTTTTTTAAAAAATGTTACATCTTCTTCAATTTATTCTGAACTAAACAAATTAATTAAAAATAAAAAGTTACTAAAACGTTTGCAATTAATCTCATTTAAAAAACCGCTACATTTAATAAAAAAAAATATTTTAATAATAGATAAACATAGAAGAAATATCTTAGAGCCCATTAAAAAAATAAATATTAATAAAAACTCAAAATTAAAAATTTTACATGTTTTTAATCGTGCTGAAAAAATTGGTGGACGTATTTATTTTATCTCCACTGGTAAAAAAATTGAGAATGGACTTATAAGATTAGGACATGATGTTGAAGGAATAAGTGATAGAGATGTATTAAGCTATAATTCAAAAATAAATGCTAGAAATGTTCTTAATCGTGTTTTTTTAGAAAAGTCATTATATTACAGACCTGATATAATATTGTTGGGTCATGTAAATACCATAGATGAAGAGAGTTTTTCTAAAATTAAAAACGTGAGTAAACATACTATTTTTTCTCAATGGTATGAAGATAATTTAACTTTAAATGGTCCAGATTTTCAAAAAAATTTACTAAATCTCAAAACTAATTTTAAGTATTTAGATAATTTTTTCATATCCACGCATCCAGACGATGTTAGCAAAAAAATTCCTCGTATAAGATATCACTTTTTGCCTACACCAGTTGATAAAAATATTGAAAAATTAAACATTTACGCTCAAGATGATTATACTCATGATGTTTTTTTTGCAATGAGTCATGGAGTAAATAGAGGCATAATTAAATCTGGAAAAAAAGATGAAAGAGAATTATTTGTCAAACAATTAATAGACCTTAATAAAGATTTAAAATTTGATATTTACGGCTACAATGATAGAAATCCTGTTTGGTCAGAGAGTTTTTATTCAGCAATATCGAGATCTTCTATGGCAGTCAATTTAAATAGGGGCAAACCAAAAAAGTACTCATCAAGTAACAGAATTGGATCACTAATCGGTAATGGACTATTGACATTTATAGATTACAAAAAAAAGTTTAATCATTTCTTTAAAGATAATGAGATAATTTTTTATCATAATAAAAATGATTTATCTGAAAAACTTAAGTTTTATAAACAAAATTCAAAACAAAGAAAAATTATTGCAAAAAATGGTCAAAGTAAATATTTTAAATTATTTAATGAAATTGAAGTCGCAAAATATATTGTTGAGGAATCATTGGGAACAAATAATTATAAGCCAAAATGGTTTGATTATCTAAGGTAGCATGAAATTTTTAAATATTCATAAACAAGATAAAAAAATATTCAAAAATTTAATAAATGATTTTAAAAAAAATATTAACAAAGGTGATTTCATATTAGGAAAGTCTGTTGAAACTTTTGAAAGAGAATTTGCTAGTTATTGTGGCTCTAAATATGCAATAGGTTGTGGCAATGGTACAGATGCACTAACTATTGCTCTAAAAGCTTTGAATCTTCCTAATAAATCGGAAGTTATTATTCCTGCTATGACATACTGCTCAACAGCATTTGCTGTTATTAATGCAAATTTAAAACCTGTTCTTGCTGATATTGATTTTATGACACCGACAATTTCTTTAAATCAAATAAAAAAAAAAATAAATCCTAGAACAAAAGTTATAATTCCTGTACATCTATATGGCTCATCAGCCAATATAAATGGTATAAAGAAAATAATTAATAAAAAAAAAATTAAGGTTATTGATGACTGTGCTCAAGCTCATGGCGCTTATGATGACTCAATCAAAAATAAAAAAAGAATAGGATCTACTAGTGATATCTCTTGTTTTAGTTTTTATCCAGGTAAAAATTTAGGTGCGTATGGAGATGCGGGTATAATAACAACTAATAGTAAAATTTATAACAAAATTATTCGCAAAATGAGAAATTTAGGATCTGAAAAAAAATTTATTCATGAATATATTGGTTTAAATAGTAGACTTGATACTCTGCAAGCTTCAATCTTAACTAAAAAACTCAATTTTTTAGACAAAAATAATTTAAAAAGAAAAAATATTGCTTATTTTTATGACAAACAAATTAATAGTTCCAAAATTGAAAAATTGAAATATTCTAATACTTGCGTATACCATCAATATGTAATTTTAACAAAATATAGAAAAAAACTTATTAATTTGTTTAAAAAGAAAAAAATTCCCTTTGGCTTTCATTACCCATATGCCTTAAATCAAATACATGCTTTGAGAAAATTTTTTAAAAATCAAAAATACCCTAACGCTGAAAAAATTGCTTCACAAGGTATTAGTCTTCCAATAGATCCTAATTTAAGAAATAAGGATTTAAGAAAAGTAGTTAAAGTAATCAATTCTTTTTGAAAAAAAATTTTGAAAAAAAATATTTTAATTTTTAAAAATGACGCTGTTGGTGATTTAGTGCAAAGTCTTGATGCAATAAACAATATTGTTATCAATAATAAAGGACACAATATTATTATTTATTTATCAGAAAGAAGTAAAAATTTTGATTTTTTGTTTGACCGTCAAAAAATAAAAATTTTAAATATAAATTACGATTTATCTTTACTAGAAAAATTTAAGATTATATATCAACTATTAATAACTAATACTAAAGCTGTATATATTTTAACACCAAAAAACTTTTATTTTTATTTACCTCTAATCTTTAAAAATATCAAATTTTATGCTTTATGTGTAAATTCAATTAACAATTATAAGAGACCCGGAAACTTTTTCAGAAAGTATTTACATAAATTTGTAGTTAATGAGAGAGACAAAATAACAAAAAGAGAATCTACCATGGAAATACAAAGACAATTAACAAGAGAAAATAAATCTGATGAGAGATATAAAATAGGATTAATACCTAAGTTTAACTATGATAATTTTATAAATGTAAAAAACTATATTTACTTTCATCTAAAAATATCAAATTTTAATAAACTAGGGTGGGGCATAACTGAACTGAAAATGATATTTGAAGAATTTTTAAAATATAAAAAAAAAGTAATCTTCACAAGAGACATAGAGAAATTAGATGCTGAAAATGATTATAAAAGTATTTTTAATGTAGTTGATTTCAATACAAAGGATAAAATACTTAATAATACAAATATATACCTTTATGATAATATTAAAGGTAGCGATCTTTATAATGTAATAAGAAATGCAGATAAAGTAGTTTCATTTCATGGTATGATGACTAACTTAGCTTCAATAGAAAAAAAACCCGTCTTAGATTTATTTTACTGCAATATAAAAACACTTGAAGATTTTAGAAGATATAAAAATGCTTTGTATGAATTTAAGCCAAATTATAAGAATTATGATTTTATAGTACCAAGTAAAAATATAAAAAAAACAATTAATAAAATGCAATTCTTTCTCAAAAAAGACTTATGAAAAAAAAAATAATTGTACGAATTTCCAATGAAATAGGGAATCAGTTATTTATGTATGCTTCAAGCTATGCAATTTCAAAAAAGCTTAATAGGTTACTTTACCTGGATAATGAAACAGCTTTTACATCGAGAAAAAATATCAGTGCCTATGGCTTAAATAATTTTATGATTAGCGGTATAATCGCTGGTAAAAAAGATAAATTCTTAGGCGTTATAGGCTATTTAAAAAGAAAAATATTAAAAAAAATTAATTTAATTCTTAGTAAAAAAATTTTTTATGAAGAACCTAAAAATAAAAAAAAAATAACAAAATATTCAGATCAAATTTTTAAGATGAATTTTTCGAACAATCTATATATAGAAGGATATTTTGAGACCGAAAAGTATTTTGATGATTTTAGGGAAAATATTTTAAAAGAATTCTCTTTTTTGGATGTTGATAAATATATTAAATCACCTTTTTATAACTATCTTAATAAAAAAAATTCAGTATCTATATGTTTACGACAAAATAGATATATTGAAGGAAAAAATAAAAATAATAAAGTGAATCAAGAAAAATCAGATAATTTTAAATTAGAACAAATTAAATTTATTAACAAATCAATTAAATATATTGAGAATAATGTACCTAAACCAAAATTTTATCTATGGTCAAACGATTTTGATAATATTGATATGTCATTGTTTTGTTCTGGTGTGACAAAAATAAAACACAGTGGTGATATTTTAAGTGGTATCGATAAAAGATCACTTGATTTATTTCTTATTTCTCAATGTAATCATCATATTGTAATACCATCGTCTTTTAATTGGTGGGGAGCATGGCTGTCACAAAAAAAAAACAAAATTATATGTAGACCTAATGATGATTTTTTTACTGATTTTAAAGTAAATAATCTAGATTTTTGGCCACCTAGTTGGAAGGAAATATCATGAGTTTGATTGAAATAGGAAAAAAATATCCATCTAGCAAAAATATTTCAGGTTTTATTCAATTATATGAAAAATATTTTTCCTCTTTAAGAGACTCAAAAATAAATATTTTAGAAATAGGAATAGAAAATGGTGATAGTTTGCGTATTTGGCGTGAGTATTTCTCTAAAGCAAATATTTGCGGCGTTGATATCGATAAAAAAAATTTTAAAATAGACAATGTTGATATTCAACATGGAGACCAATCAAATAATGTTTTCTTATTATCTCTAATTAATATTTATAAAAATTTCGATATTATTATTGATGATGGAAGTCATCAAGCAAAACACATAATTTCTTCTTTCAATTTTCTATTTCCTTATTTAAATGATAACGGTATTTATATAATCGAAGATCTTCAGACATCTTACTTTCCGAGATATGGTGGCTCAAGAATTAATCTTAATAAAAAACAATCTTCTATGAATTTTGTTAAATCTTTAGCTGACTCAATCAATTATGAAAAAAACAATCGTCCTTTTTTTAAAAAAAATAAATTTGATGGATTAATTAAATCTATTCATTTTCATCAAAATATAGCTTTTATTTATAAAGGACAAAGTATAAAATATTTTTATAATCAAGATTTTAAAGAAACTTTATCAGATAAAATAAAAAAATTTTTATCTTATTTTTTTTAAAATTTTATTTTATTTAAAGCGTTATTTTTAAATATATTTGCTTCTCTAATATATCTTCTGACCATTTGTGTTGTTTTATGACCTGTCATTGCCATAATGCTTCTTTCATCTGCCCCTGACTCAGCAGCTACTGTTGCAAAACCTGATCTTAAACTATGACCTGAAAAATTTTTATTTTCAATTCCCGCTAAATTCAAATATTCTTTAATTAACAAAACTACTGATTGATCTGTTAATCTATTCTCAGTCAAAGTTGACCCTTTTGTAAATCTTCTAAAAATTGGCCCAGATTTTATTTTAGATAGTTCTAGCCATTTTTGTAAATTTACTACCGGACAATAAATTTCATTATTAAAGTAGGGCAGTCCTTTTATCATGCCTTCGCCGAATTGATCTGTTTTGGATCTTTTAATAATGATTTTAAGGCCTTCAGGAACAAACTCTATGTCTTCATGATCAATTAAAACAAGTTCTGTTCGTCTAAATCCCCCTCCAAAGCCAACTAAAATTATAGTTTTATCCCTTTGTTTTTTAATTTCATCAATTTTTTGTTCATTAATCACATTAATTATTGATTTTAAATGATTGATTAATATAGGTTTTTTTCCTTTTTGAATACTGCCTTTTACTCTCTTTATGCCCATCAGATTTTCAATAATGATTGGATGTTTTGTATCTAAATAATGACCTTTTAATTTGTGAACCATACTTATTGAAACTAATCTTCTTCTTAAAGTGCTAATTTTTGAATTTTTAGAAAGATGGGTTAGGTATAAAGAAACTGTTTTAGGTTCTGATGGCAATGAATTTAGTCCATGCTTTGCACAAAAAGTCCCGAAGTCCTTAAAATCAGATTTATAGGCCCTTAAAGTGTTATTAGCTTTAGATGACTTCAGGTTATTTAAAGTTGCCTCATGAAGCGATTTTAAGTCTGTTGTTAACTCATTCATATTATTACTATTGATAACAATTAATTATCAATAGTAATAATATAACTCATTTAATAAGTCAAGCAAATAAGTTAAAGGAAATTAGATGCCAAAATATGTTTTAATAGGACTAATAGTAATAATTGGTTTGTTTTTAGCAATGAATATCTGGTCAAAACTTACTGAAAAAACTAAAAACAGAACTATTGCAGCAATTTTTGGAGTGATAATGATTGCCTTCATTGTGCTAATTGCCCTACTAATATTCTGAAAGTTATTAACATAATTCACATACCATCTGAAAAAACACTTAAAAAGTGATATATACAACTAAATCATTTTGATAATGTTTAATTAATTAAGGGGCAACCCTTAACTGGCCGATTGGGGAAAAACCGAGAGGTTCAAGCCCAGGGGGCAGAAAGTCTTGCGGAGTAGCGCTAAAATCGTAAGGCGGAAGGCATGGCGGTAGCGCATACAACGACGTGCCAAAACTACTGTTCTTTGTGCCCTAAAAAGCACAAGGAAACAGGGTTTCTCAAAATTTCTATGATTCTTAAAGGTACCAAATTTCAGTTAAAGGTCTGGAAATACTTAAAAACAATACCAAAAGGTAGAGTTAAAACCTATAAGCAGGTTGCTTTAGCTATTAATATGCCAAAAGCTTCTCGTGCTGTAGCTAATGCGTGTGCTAAAAACCCTTATGCTCCAAAGATACCTTGTCATAGAGTGATAAGATCAGATGGCACTTTAGGAGGTTATTCTGCTCCGGGAGGCATAAAAAAAAAGAAAAAAATACTAAAAAAAGAAGGTTTTTTAGCTTAAAAGTTACTAATAGCAACGTTTTTTAATGTTAAGAATAAATCATGAGTTTTTTTTTGAGTTCCCCCTTCAGTTGTACTAATCAGATGCTTATTGCTAAATAAACCCCTTCTATGGCTTTTTAAATGCTATATTCTGTTTCTGCAAACCTTCAGTATAAAATCTTTTCAATATGTTTTTACATAATGTTTAAAGCCATTTTTCTAAGTTTTTTAAATGAAATTATTTAATAAATCTTTATTTCAAATATCTAGATTAATACATAAGAAATTACTTTAAATATATAAATTTATTCAATAAATTCAGCATTATAAACAATAAACTTAAAGTAATAGTTTAATATACTAAACAGGTAGCTTAGAGGCCTCTCTTTTAAAAATATATACGCCAGATAAAATAATTACAAACAAACCAACAAAAGTCCAGTTATCTGGGAAGTGGTTAAAGAAATAGTAACCAATTATTATGTTTGTAATTATTTCAAAATAACCAAAAGGTGCTAATTTAGAAGCATCAGCATACTTTAACGAAAGTATAAGTAGTAAGTGACCTATTGAAGCAAAAAAACCAATAGCAAACATCATGTACCATTCGGTTAAAGTAGGTTTAACCCAAACAGCAGGCATAATCATTGAGCCAATAATGGCCCCTACTACACCAGTTAATAATAAAGTCAAAAGAGGATGATCGGAATTATGAAGTTTTCTAGTTACAATTAAATAAATGCCGTATAAAAATCCAGTACCTAAAGCAGCAATACTAGCCAAACTTATCTCAACAAAACCAGGTCTTAAAACTATTAAAGACCCTATAAATCCAATAATAACAGCAACCCATCTTCTTAAGCCCACTTTTTCATTTAATAAAATTGGAGATAATATTGTTACAATCAAAGGAGCTATGAAAGCTAAAGTTAAAGCTTTTGCTAGGGATATAATAGAAATTGAGTAAAAAAATAAAATATTAGCGCAAAATAGTAATAATCCACGAATAATTTGAAGTTTAGGTTGTTGAGTCCATTTAAGATCTTTTTTAAAGAAAAAAAACATAATTGGAAAGGCAATTAAAACTGTAAAGAAGTATCTAGACCAAGTAATTTGAAGAATTGGTATTGATGAACTTAAATATTTAGCAAAGCCATCCATTATAGGCAGCATAATCCATGCAGACAAATTTAATAATATAGCCTTCATTTAAGAAAAATATCTTAAAGCAAAATAAACTACAATAGGTAAAGTTATAAATGACATCAATGTAGAAACAACAATTGTACTTGCCACACTGTCTACAATTTTCTTAGGAGAGTAAATACTGGCGACTAAGTAATTTAAAACTGCGCTAGGCATTGAACATTGAATTAATAAAACGCCAGCAGCAAAACCTGAAAGGTCAAAATAAAATATTATAACAACTCCTATAATTGGGCCTAGTATCATTCTTGAAAATGAGGAAACTAATGCATTTAATAATGAAAAAACTTTTAATCTTGTTAAAGCTATACCCAGGGACATTAGAATTAAAAATATGGTAGCATACATCAACCATTCAGTTGTATTAATTACAAATGTAGGCAAATCTATATTAAGATATAAAATAATTGCCGAAAAGATAATTGCATAAAATGGTGGATTCTTAAAAATTACATTTAAATTAAATTTTCTATCCGCAAGAAATACACCTAAAGTAAAATGAAACAAAATAATCAAAGAAGTGATTGAAGCTGATACCCCAAGACCTTCCGATCCATAGGCAAAAAGACAAATGGGCACACCCATATTTCCTGTATTAGGTAAAATTAGTGGTGGAAGTTCTCTTATTATATCTTTTGTTTTCAAAAAAAAAAGTGTTGGTATGCCAACTAAAGCAAAACAGAAAATAGCTAATAAATAGTACCAAAAATAATCTTTAAAAATATCAAAAGTTATACCTGTTGAAGTAACAGCAAAAATAATCATTGCTGGAGTACCTATATTTGCAGCAAAATTAGTAATAAAAGAAGTATCTATTTTCGGATTATTTTTTCCTAAATAATAACCAATGCCAACAACAAAAAAAACAGGAAATAAAACCTCAAATAGCTTGAAATATATTTCCATTTTAAAGAAGTCTTATCAAGATAGGGTTTTTTAATATATTCTTATTAGATCTTAATGATTTTAAACAACTTTGAACATCTTGTTCTTTTGTTTTATGAGTTATAATCACTATTGATGCTGTCTTTTTTCTGTTATCTGGTATTTGAATTAATCGTGCTACAGAAATTTTTCTATTAGCTAATTGCTTAGTTATTTGTGACAGTACTCCAGGTCTATCTTTAACTTCTATTCTTAAATACAAAGAATTTGAGTATTTATTTAAATTATAAACGTTTACTGCTTTTCTTTTTTTATAAGATATACCAAATGGATATTTAATATTTCCTCTTAATATTGATAAAAGGTCTGACATCAAAGCTGATGATGTTGGCCCAGGTCCGGCCCCTTCACCTTGCAAAATACTTTCACCAATTGGATAACCATGAATTATTACAGCGTTCATTACACCATTTACATTTCCTATATAGCTATCCTTGTTAACTAAACATGGATGAACTCTTTCAAATAGTTGATTTTTAATTAATTCGGTAATTCCAACTAACTTTATTCTTAAATTAAGTTTTTCAGCAATTTCTATATCTTTAAAATCTATATTCTCAATTCCCTCCATTAAACATTTCACTTTTGATATTTTTTTATTAAAAGCAAGAGAAGATAAAATCCTTACTTTGGCAAAAGCATCATAACCATTTAAATCAAGTTTAGGATTACCAGGTTCGGCATAACCTAAAGATTGAGCCTTTTTTAAAACATTTGTAAAAGTATCTTTTGTCAATTCCATTTCAGACAAAATATAATTACATGTGCCATTTAAAATTCCATGCACTTTTGTAATTTTGTTTGTAGCTAAACCTTCTTTAATTGTTCTTAAAATTGGTATACCGCCAGCAACAGAGGCCTCAAATTCTAAGTTTACTTTATTTTTTTCTGCTAACATTGATAAATAATCACCATGCTTTGCAATTAGAGCTTTGTTTGGTGTTATGACATGTATTTTGTTTTTTAAAGCAAGTTCAACTACTTTTTTTGAAATGCCATCTGATTTGCCAATTGCCTCAAATATAACATCCAAACTCCCTCTTTTAATTATATCTAAAGGATTTTTGTAAAATATATTTTTATTAATTTTAAATTTTCTTTTTTTGTTTGGATTTTTTGCTGATATTGCTACAACTCTGATTCTCTTTCCTGTTTTTAGTTCAATGTCTCTTTTTTTTGTAATTAACTCGTTTAGCAGGTAGTTTCCTATTTGACCCAAGCCAATAACAGCGATGTTTATATTTTTTTTCATAATCAATTATCAATATTTGGATAATCTGAACCTTTTGTATAGTTTATTAAAAAATTTTTAAATTGATCAAATGACATTTGGTTATCAAAATTTGTAACTTTATTAGAATTATTGGATGTTTCTATTAAAGAAATTTTTTTCTTAATTTTAACTTCTTTTGAATCTTTAGTCATTTTATTTTTGTAATTAAGTTTAACCTTTTTCTCTATTTTTGGTTTGTTATCATTTTTTTTAACTTTTTTTCCAATTAAATTTTCCTCTGTGATGGTTCTTTTTTCTTTTATTACTTTATTTATATCATTTGTTTTTAATGGATTTATTGTATGATTTTTTAAATTTACATCTATTTTTTTTGATTGAGAAACCTTTGAAGAGCAAGGTTCTAAATTTTCATTAATACAACCCAAAATTATTTTTGTTTCCCAAGAATAAGCTAAAGCTGGCAATACTGATAAAAATAAAGTGATAAAAAAAAATTTATTTATCTTTATCATAGCAAACCCCTACTCTCTGGTAAATTAAATTTAATATTCATATTCTGTACCGCTTGTCCAGATCCTCCTTTAATTAAATTATCAATAGCGGACAATATAATATACTTATTTTTATATTTTGTTTTACACACTGATATATGACAATAATTAGTATTAATTACATCATTTGTGCTTAATAAACTATTAATCTTCATGACTTTAATAAATTTTTTCTTAGCATAAGTATTTTTAAATATTTTATTTATTTTATTAATTGAATTATTACCTTTTGTTTCAATATAAATTGTACTCAAAATTCCTTTAAACATTGGTGATAAATGTGGTGTAAAAGTAATATTAAATTTTCTTTTTTTTGAAAATTTTTTCAATTCCTGTTCTATTTCAGAATTATGTCTATGAAAACCTACCCCATATGCTTTAATTGATTCATATAAATTTTTACCAGCATACTTTTTATGAACTCCTCTTCCGGCACCAGAATAACCTGATTTTGAGTCAATAATTATATTATCTAGTTTTAATATATTCTTTTTTATAAGAGGAACTAGGGGTAACAAAATTGATGTTGGATAACATCCTGGACAAGAAATTATTTGGTAATTTTTAATTTTTTTCTCAGTAAATTCAGGTAGCGAATAAATACTTTTTATAATATTTTGAGGAGCCCTGTGATTTTGTTTATACCATTTTAAATATTTTCTTGCAGAGTTTAATCTAAAATCAGCAGCTATATCTATTAAAACATTTTTTTCTAATAAATATTTTGAAATTTCTTGAGCTTCACCATTAGGTAATGCTGTAAAAATAACATCAACATCTTTAAGAAATGCTTTTTTAAATTTAACAATTTTTGGTAACTTTTTTGATCTTAATGATTTTTCATAAAAATATATATTCTTTCCTACGGATGTGTTTCCACATAAGTATTTAATTGAAACATTTTTATGTTTGCTAAGAATTTTAATTAACTCTATTCCTATATATCCAGTTGATCCAGCGATTAGCACGTTAAGATTGGGCATTTTTTATTATAACAGTTATTAAAGAAAAAAAAATTATCTTTTAGAAAACTGAAAGCTTCTTCTAGCTTTTCTATGACCGTATTTTTTTCTTTCAACAGCCCTAGAATCTCGTGTGGTTAGTTTTTCTTTTTTGAGCGTGGGTTTAAGACTCGAATCAAATAGTAATAATGCTTTTGAAATGCCATGTACCATGGCTCCAGCTTGACCTGTATGACCACCACCTTTTACACTACATCTTACATCGTAACCAGTTGCCTGGTTAATAATTTCAAAAGGTCTTAAAATTTGCATTTTATGGTTTGATCTTTGAAAATAATCTTCATAATTTTTTCCATTAACATAGATTTTCCCAGATCCTTTTTTTAACCAAATTTTAGCAATAGATTTTTTTCTTCGTCCTGTTGCATACATGCTATCTTTAAAATCAATTTTTGTTATTTCTTCTTTCATAATAAATTTAATTTCTAACTATATTCTTATTATTTAACTTTGATATATCAATTACTTTTGGATTTTGCGCTGAGTGGGGATGATTTTCACCGACATAAATTTTTAACTTAGTTAATTGTTTTCTACCAAGAACACCTCCGGGTAACATTCTTTTAACAGCTAGTTTAAGGCTTTCATCTGGCTTTTTTTTACTAAGTTTTTCAGGTGTTTCTTCTTTAATTCCCCCTGGATAACCTGTGTGTCTAAAATATTTTTTATTTTGAAATTTTTTTCCAGTAAATCTTATTTTTTCAATATTCTTAACAACAACAAAATCTCCATCATCTACATGTGGACTATAAGTATTTTTATTTTTTCCTCTAATAATTTTTGAGATAATAGTTGCAAGTCTTCCTACAACTGCGTTTTTAGCATCTATTTCAAACCAGGTACTCGATATATCGCTTTTTTTAACAAATTTTGTCATTGTGCAGGATTAATACTTCTTATTTACGAAAAGTCAAATGCTAGGTTGTATAAAAATTGTTTAAAAACAACAGCAATCAACACTTTTTTAATATCTTGCACCAAGTATCAAATTTATAATAAACTATATTTACGAAATATTTTCGAAGGTATTAAAATTTACTTGTGCACCTTGAATTATCAAAAGCACAAAAATAAATGGAGGAGAAAATGTCAAAAACTATAAAAAATCCAGAAACTATTGCTTTACACGGTGGGGATTACAGAAGTGATCCGGCAACAACTGCTGTAGCAGTGCCTGTATATAGAACAACTTCTTATCAATTTAAAGATACTGAAAATGCAGCAAATCTTTTTGCATTAAAAGAATTTGGAAATATCTATACAAGAATAATGAATCCAACAAACGATGTGCTCGAAAAAAGAGTTGCAGCTCTTGAGGGGGGGCTTGCTTGTGTTACTGTAGGATCAGGACAAGCTGCATCAACATTTGCAATTATGAACCTTTGTCAATCAGGTGATAATTTTATTAGTTCAACAGATTTGTATGGTGGAACTGTTAATTTATTTACGCATACTTTAAAAAAACTAGGCATAGAATGTAGATATGCTGATCCATCTGATCCCAAAAATTTTGAAAAACTTATCGATGAAAACACTAGAGCTTTTTATGCTGAAACTTTGCCAAATCCTTATCTTAGAGTGTTTCCAATTCAAGAAGTTGCTGATATAGGGAAAAAACATAATATTCCATTAATAATGGATAACACTGCTTCTCCTGTAATTTGTAAACCAATTGAGCACGGAGCTGCTGTTGTTGTTCATTCGCTTACTAAGTTTATTGGAGGACATGGAACAGTTATTGGAGGATGTTTAGTTGATGGTGGTAATTTTGATTGGACCGCTAATCCTAAAAGACAGCCAAATTTCAATGAACCTGATGCCAGTTATGGAGGAGCTATTTGGGGTCAAGTAGTTCCACAGTTAACAGGAGCAAATGTTGCGTTCGCCGTAAGAGCTAGAGTCTGTTTGCTTAGAGATCTTGGGGCACCGCTAGCACCTGATAATGCCTGGGGCATTATACAAGGTCTAGAGACCGCACCTTTAAGAATGAAACAACATTGCTCAAATGCTGAAAAGGTTGTTGATTTTTTAAAAAAACATAAAAATGTAGAAAGAGTTATTTATCCAACTCTTCACGAAGGCGAAATTGCAGCCAGATCAAAAAAATATCTAAAAGGTGGCAATGGAGCTTTGGTAGGAATAGAAGTTAAAGGTGGTGTCGAAGCTGGTAAGAAATTTATAGAGTCTCTTAAAATGTTTTACCATGTAGCAAATATAGGCGATGCAAGAAGTCTTGCTATACATCCTGCAACTACTACCCATAGTCAATTAACTCCAGAAGAGTTGTTGGCTGCTGGTGTAACACCAGGATATGTAAGACTATCAATTGGTATTGAGCATCCAGACGATATAATAGAAGATTTAAACCAAGCTTTAAATTCTTCGGGTAAGCCTAACCTTAAAGCGGTAGGTTAGATTTTGTATTTTTAAATAAAAAATAAATACAAGAACTAACTAAAAAAATTGAACTTATTTGGTGCATAGATGCAAGAGCTATCTGTGCACCATATAATAACGTTAAAATTCCCAAGATAATCTGAATAAATAAAAGTAAACCAATAAGTAGAATTGGGTAGTATAAATTAATTATTTTTTTTTTATAAACTTTATACAAAACAATTAAATAAAAAAATAAAATTCCATAAGCTAAATTTCTATGTATAAATTGTACAATTGATGGATCATTGAAAGCACTTAGTTTGAATAAATTATACACAGTATTATCGTCTGGAAAATAAGTTGATCCCATTAGAGGCCAAGAATTATAAATTTTTCCAGCATCCATGCCAGAAACAAAAGCACCAATAGATATTTGAACATAAATTAAAAACAACAGTATTAAAGGATAATAATAGTTAATTTTATCACCGGTTAAATCGATATTTTTAAGTTTTAAATAATTCCAAAAAATTAAAGACAAAATAAAAAAAGCTACTATCAAGTGAACGGCTAACCTGTAGTGACTTACATCAACCCTATCAACTAACCCACTAGAAACCATGTACCATCCGATAAAACCTTGAATACATATTAAAGAAAAAATAAAATACAGATTTAAAAGTTTAAAAATTCCTAGTTTTACTGAAAAATATATTAGAGGTAATAGGAAAGAAATTCCTATAAGTCTGCCAAAGAATCTATGTATCCATTCCCACCAAAATATTATTTTAAATTCATTTAAAGACATAGAATAATTTTGTAATTTAAATTCGGGAATTTTCTTGTACAAATTAAAATAATCAATCCATTGTGACTCATTAAAAGGAGGAATAATACCGGAAAAAAGTTGCCACTTAGTTATAGATAATCCAGAATCAGTTAATCTTGTTAATCCTCCAACAATTATCATAATGGAAATCATCCAAAACATAAGAATTAACCATTTGGACATACTGGACTTTATTTCATTATTCTCTATATACATGTCAATATAAATATAATAATTATATATTAATCATATTGATTAAATGTCGCCCAAGAAACTTAAAAAATTAAATAAAATAAGAAAAAAATTAGATAAACTTGATAATTCATTTATTAAACTTATTAAAAAAAGAACACTATTGGTCAGAAAGGTTTTGGAATTAAAGGAATATAAAAATCAGATAGTTGATAAAAAAAGAATAAAAATAATACTTAATGAAATTAAAAAAAAATCTATAAAAAACAATATTGACCCAAGAATAACTCATAGGATCTGGAAAAATATGATTTGGTCATATATAGATTTTGAAAAAAGGAACTTCCGTAAAAAATAATTATTTACTATGAGGCGGTAGTTTTTTTTCTACAAAAATTTCGTGTTTTCTTGTAGAAGGGTTATATTTTTTTGCTTTAAGTTTAACTTTTGCTTTCTCACCACCCGCAGGTTTCTTAACATAATAGAAATAAGGACTATCTGGTTTTGATTCAGGAACTAAACGAACTTTAATGTGAGTTTTTTTTGCCATTTTATTTTAATTTTTTTAGTTCCTTAGCTAAATTAAGTATTTTTTTAAGTTTATTTTTAATTTTTAAATTATCCTCTTTTATAGAATTATTTGAAATTTCGTCAAGTTTTAAAGACTTATTATTATTAAGCAGTTTTTTGACACCATTAATTGTCATGCCCTGCTCTTTTAATAAAAAATGTATTTTTTTAAGAGTTAAAATACATTTTTCATCATAATATCTTCTTTTACCAGCTAATACTTTAGGTTTTATCTGCTTGAATTCTTTTTCCCAATAACGAATTGTGTGAGTGTTGGGATTGCCATTTTTTTTATTAATTAAATTTAAAAGTTTAGCAACTTCACCAATTGATTTATATGCGCTATCTGATTTAACCATTTAAATCTAAGTTTATAAATTCTTTAAATTTTGAGGACGGTTTAAACAAAACAACTCTACGATCTGAAATAATTTTACTTTCTTTAGTTTTTGGATTTCTTCCGATTCTTTGTTTTTTTAACCGTACTGTAAAAGTGCCAAAATTTGAAATTTTTACTTTTTTATATTTAATTAAATTTTCTATTAATACACTTAGGATATCATCTAATAAATTTTCTGAAATCTTTTTTGAAAAACCAATTTGCATATAAATAGAATTAATTATTTCTTTTTTAGTTAGATTAATTCTCATCCTAAGTTATATTTGATTTTATTTTTTCTATCAAATCTCCCTTAATAATTCTTTCGCAGACACCTAAAGAATTTGAAAAACCAATATAATCAGTTCCTCCATGGCTTTTAACGACTGGTGAATCAAGTCCTAAAAAAATTGCTCCATTGTAATATCTTGGATCTAATCTTTTTTTAAATTTTTTTAAATTTCTAAAGTTTAAAAATGATGAAAATTTACCTAATACAGAACTTGTCATAGCTTTTCTTAGTTCGCCTGTTATAAAGTTTGCAGTTCCCTCAGCAGTTTTTAAGGCCACATTTCCAGTGAATCCGTCAGCAACTATAACATTTACATCTCCATCCATTAAATGGCTCCCTTCTATAAATCCTTTAAATTCAAAATCTTTATTATTAATTTGGTTAAGTTTTTGATAAGTATTTTTTAAAACTTCATTCCCCTTTAATTCTTCTGAACCAATGTTTAGTAAAGCTACTTTTGGTTTTTCTTCTGGGAAAAGTGACTTAAATAACGAAGATCCCATTACTGAAAAATCAATTAAATTTTTATCATTACATTCTATATTGGCTCCAAGATCTAAAACAACACTCATTCCTTTCTTGCTTGGCCATAAACCAGAGAGTGCTGGTTTGTCTATATTTTCTATCATTTTTAAATTTAATTTTGCAATTACTAGTAGCGCTCCTGTGTTGCCAGCTGAAATAACGATATCAGATTTTTTTTGCTTAACACTCTCAATTGACAGCCACATACTAGTTTCTTTTCCTCTTTTAGCCCCACCAAGAGGAGTGTCGGTACCTTCTACTTTTGCTTCAGTGTGAGTAATTTCATATCGATTAGAACTTAATGCTTTAGGTAAATATTTAACAATTTCATTTTTATTTCCAAATAACCTATAAAATGTATTTGTATTTTTTTTACTGTGATCATAAACACCCATGACAATTTTCTTTGGTGATCCATCGCCGCCCATTGCATCAACTGCAATTGTTATTGAATTATTCATTGAAAAAATTGTTAATAAGTTAATCCTTTGGATCTAAAATTTGCTTACCTTTGTACATCCCTGTTTTCAAATCAATATGATGAGAAAGTCTATATTCACCAGATTTTTTATCCTCAATAACATTTTTAGCTGAAAATTTTATATGTGATCTTCTCTTTCCAGTTCTTGAAGGTGATGTTTTACGTTTTGGTACAGCCATAACTAATTTTTGGGTTTAATTACACTTTTTATATAATAATTTAAAGTATTATTTTTCAATTCTATACTATATTTATCAAAATATATACTCAAATTATCACTATTATCGGTGATTAATAAAACTTTAATTATTTTGGACTTTTCCATCTGATTAATGGAGTTCCAATTTTCAATTTTGCCTATAATGTCATGAAACAGATTAATATAATCTTTCATTTTTTTATTTATAGAAGCATCACCATAGCCAATTTCCCTTATACTTAATTCTAGTTGTTTAAAAATATAATCATACAAATCCTGAAGAATCTTTTTATCGTTTTTTTTAAAATTTTTCAAAAAAAAGGCAAAATGAAGAAGGAATAATACGAGTCTATCAGAAAACGTATCTTGCTTATTAAAATTAATATATAGACTTTTATTTCTAGTTAAGTTAACTAAATTGTTGTAAATATTAATATATTTATTATTCATGAATAAAATATTTTTTTTTATTTTACTAATTTTTATTTCAAATTGTAGTTTAAATAAAGTTGTAAATCATCACGGTGTCCATTTTTTAGAAAAAAAACAAGCAAAATTGATTTTAAATTCATCCAACAAAAATGATATACTTAATTATCTTGGACCACCATCTACTGAAAGTACATTTGATAATGATCTTTGGATTTATATTGAACGAAAAGAAACAAAAACTTCTATGGCAACTTTAGGTAGGAGAAAACTTACTGTTAATAATGTTTTAATATTAGAAATTAATAACAGAGGTATATTAGTAAATAAAAATTTTCTAAATAAAGAGGATATGAAAAAAATTAAGTTTTCAAAAAATAAAACAGGAGTGTTATCCTCTAAAGATAGCTTTCTATATGAATTTTTATCAAGCCTAAGACAAAAAATTAATGACCCATTAGGTACAAAAAAAATTAAGTAGTTAACCAGCTACAACTGCAAGCAATAGTAAAGCAACAATATTTGTTATTTTAATCATCGGGTTTACAGCAGGACCAGCTGTATCTTTGTAAGGATCGCCAACTGTATCTCCTGTAACCGCTGCCTTATGGGCCTCAGATCCCTTGCCACCAAAATTACCATCCTCAATGTATTTTTTAGCATTATCCCAAGCTCCACCTCCTGCTGTCATCGAAACTGCAACAAATAATCCTGTAATGATTACACCTAAAAGCATTGCCCCAACTGAAGCTAAAGCAGCTATTTGTCCTCCAATTGCAAATATAACAAAGTACAAAATAATTGGAGATAATACTGGAAGCAATGATGGTACTATCATTTCTTTAATTGCTGCCACTGTTAATAAATCAACTAGTTTAGCATAGTCTGGTTTTTGTTTTTTTTTCATTATTCCTGGAAATTTTTTAAATTGTCTTCTTACTTCTATAACTACAGCGCCCCCTGCTCTTCCAACTGCTTGCATTCCCATTGAACCAAATAAATAAGGAAGCATACCTCCAATTAATAAACCAACAACAACAAAAGGATTTGATAAATCAAATGTCACAACGATTCCTTCTAACTTAGATCCTGCTACTTTTGAAAAATGTTTAATATCCTCTGTATAAGCAGCAAAAAGAACCAAGGCACCTAGACCAGCAGATCCTATAGCGTAACCCTTAGTTACAGCTTTAGTTGTGTTACCAACAGCATCTAAAGCATCTGTTGTTTTTCTTACATTATTAGGTAATTTTGACATTTCAGCAATTCCTCCAGCGTTATCTGTCACTGGGCCATATGCATCTAGAGCAACCACCATACCAGCTAAAGCTAACATTGTAGTTACCGCAATAGCTATACCGTAAAGTCCTGCTATATAATTAGTTAACAAAATACCTGTAACAATTATAAGCGCAGGTATAGCTGTTGCTTCTAAAGAAACAGCCAAACCTTGAATAACATTTGTTCCATGTCCTGTAGTAGATGAATTTGCAACACTTTTTACTGGTCTGTAACTTGTACCTGTATAATATTCAGTAACCCAAATAATTAGACCTGTTATTACTAAACCTATTACTCCACAGTAATACAAACTTTTACCATTGAATGATACATTGTTAACATTATATTGGGTTGAAAAACCTATCACATAATCAGTTAGTGGATATAATAAAATTAAAGATGCAATAGCTGTTGCAATAAAACCTTTATAAAGTGCGGCCATAATATTTTTACTTTTACCCAACCTAACAAAAAATGTTCCTAATATTGATGTTAATATGCATGCACCACCAATTGTTAATGGATAAATCATCATATTCATATCATTCGTAAAAAATATAGAAGACAAAACCATGGTTGCAACTATTGTTACTGCGTATGTCTCGAATAAATCTGCTGCCATACCTGCGCAATCACCTACATTGTCACCAACGTTGTCTGCTATAACGGCAGGATTTCTTGGATCATCTTCTGGAATTCCAGCTTCAACTTTGCCAACTAAATCTGCTCCTACATCAGCACCTTTAGTAAAAATACCTCCGCCTAAACGAGCAAAAATTGAAATTAAAGAGGCTCCAAAACCTAAGGCAACTAATGCATTTACAATTTCTCTCTCATCAACATTAAATTTTATTAATAAATAATAATAAACAGCAATTGCTAATAAAGCTAAACCAGCTACTAACATTCCAGTTACAGCACCAGATTTAAAAGCAACAGATAGGCCGTTTGAAAGTCCTTTTCTTGATGCCTCAGCGGTTCTGACATTTGCTTGAACAGATACTAGCATTCCAACATATCCAGCTATACCAGATAAGGTAGCACCAATTAGATACCCTAAGCCAACCAAAATACTAAAAGCATAACTAATAATTATTAAAACAACAATACCAACAATACCTATTGTTTTATATTGTCTATTTAAATAAGCCTTAGCTCCAATTTGAATTGCAGAAGCAATTTCTTGCATTTTAGAATTACCAGCACTTAAATTTAAAATTTGTTTACCGGTAAAGAAACCATAAATTATAGAAATAAAGCCAGCAAATATAGTGTATAGTAAAATTGTATCAATTGAAGTATCCATAAGACCTTTGTTGTTAGTATTGTTTTAATTATGTTTAAAAACCGGACAATACAAAAAAAGATATAAAAGGCAATATTTAACTTAATCAAGATTATGCAAATAACCTTTATTTTTGAAGGAAATATTAATACCCTCATGATTTAGGACACCAGATGAGGTGTTATTTTTTTTTAAATAACCGATTCTAGTTATTTTATTCTTGGTATTTTTTGAAATATTTTTAATTAAATTTCTTTTCTTTTTAGAGGCGGTAAAAAGAACTTCATAATCATCACCCTTTGAGATAAAGTTTTTTTTTATCAAATTTTTATTTTTTAAAATTTTGGATAAATTTGATGAAATAGGTATTTTGTCTAATTTGATTTCATAAGATAATTTTTGACTATTTATCAGTTTTTCTAAATCAGTTATTAGTCCGTCAGATATGTCTATAGAAGAATTGGCAATTTTTTTAATACTTTTAATTAAAGAAAATTTAATATCTGGTAGAAAATACTTTTTAATAAAATAATTATTATAAAAAGGACTCAATTTAATTTTTTTTTTTAGAACTAATAATCCTACAAAACTATCACCCAAATTACCTGTTATATAAATATCATCGTTAATTTTAGCTCTATTTCTATACACAATACTTTTAGAAAAACCTATAGAGGTAATAGTAAAACTTAATTTAGATGAATAAACGGTATCTCCTCCTCCTAAAAATATTTTATATTTCTTTTGCTCATTTTTGAGTGATTCTAAAATTTTTTTTAAATTTTTATTATTGAAATTCTTTTTATTACCAGAGGCCGAAATAAAATAGAATTTTGGCGAAACACCTTTGCAAATTAAATCAGAAATAGATGATCTTATTATTTTTTTAATTATAAAGTCGGGTTTTTTAAAATTTAGAAAATGTATACCTTCAACATATGTATCCACGGAAACAACTAGGTTACTTTTTTTGTCAAAAAAAACATCATCATTTAATGAAAGTGATGACTGATTTTTGAGAGTAAGTTTTTTTAAATATTTATTTATTAATTTAAACTCGTTCATTTAGTTTCTTAATTTTTTGGATATTTTGTCTAGTAATGCATTAAGATACTTAGTTTGATTTTCCTGAATAAAAAAGTTTGAAGCTTTTAGATATTCATTTATTATAATTTTTGAAGATATTTTAGGTTTGTATAAGAGTTCAAATATTGCGCTTTTAATAATTATTTGAAAAACTTTATCAGTTTTTTTGAAATTTAGATCTAATTTTAAATGATTTGAAATTTCATCAACAATAACTTCTTCTCTCTCGATAGTTCCTTTAACTACATCCTTAATGAATTTTTTAAATCTGTGTCTTGGAAAAGTTATTTCACCACCTTGATTAAAATATTTTCCGTAAAGTTTTTGAATTATAATTACTCTTGGATTATTTTTAGGACTATATTTCAAGTTCATTTTATTGAGATAGTACCGACTTTATTGCTTGTGCAGCTTCTTTACCTTTTTTTCCTCTTGCTTTGGCTTGAGTCATGTTTAAACATGTTATTATACCATTGCCAATAGGTTTTTTACTATTAATTGACAAGTTCATTATGCCTTGTGTTGTTGCAATGGAAATAAAATCAAAATGAGGTGTTTCACCTTTAATAACACATCCTATTGCAATAAAACCATCATATTTTTTTATATTTTTTGAAATTGTAACTGGTATCTCAAAAACACCAGGAACTTTAATTATTTTTATTGAAAATTTTTTTAAACTATTTTTTGCACTTTCTAAAAGTGATGAAGAAATTTCTTCATAATAATCAGCTACTACAATTAAAACTTTTTTCATTTAATAATTTCCTGTTTTATTATTTTTATTCCATAACCATCTAAACCGATGACCTTTTTTCTTGATCTAGTTACTAATATCATATTTTTTATCTGTAAAGACTTTATAATCTGAGCACCAATACCATAGTTTCTTATTAATTTATCCTTCCCTTTTTTATAAAATCCTTGACTTTTATAGTCACGCAAAGTTTGAGTGACGGATTTTAAATTAGTATCTCTTATAAATATTAGAACGCAATTGTTATAATTTTTAAAATATTTTAAAGTATTATTAAAAGAATTGGGTAATTTTTGGTTCAAAAGATAATTTTCCACTACATTTGAAGAAATAACTCTAACACGTGGCACAATTCCTTTTTTTATTTTTCCCTTAATAAGCGCAAAATGTTCTGAACCGTCTAAAAGATTCTCGAATATTCGTATTAAATATTCTTTGCCTTTAACTTTTATATGTGATTTTTTTTTAAGCTTGATTAACTTTTCCTTTTTTAATCTATAAGCAATTAAGTCATCAATCCTACCAATTCTTAATTTATGTTTTTTTGCAAAATTTATTAGTTTTTCACCCCTTGACATTGTTCCATCTTCATTCATGATTTCACAAATTACTGCGGAAGGATTTTTCTTGGCTAGTTTAGAGATATCAACAGAAGCTTCTGTATGTCCTGCTCTAACAAGAACTCCTCCTTCTTTTGAAATAATAGGAAAGACATGTCCCGGAGATACAATTTCTTTTTTTAAAACATTTTTTTTCGTGGCAACTTTTATGGTTCTGGATCTATCTTGTGCTGATATACCTGTTGTAACTCCTTTTTTAGCCTCAATTGAAACTGTAAATGCGGTTTGATTTCTAGATTGGTTATTTGGAGACATGTAAGATAAGCCCAATTTTTTTGCTTGAATACTGTCTAAAGTTAAACATATTAAACCCCTTCCATGTTTGGCCATAAAATTAATTTTTTTTGAACTAGTGTCTGATGAACAAAAAACTAAATCACCTTCATTTTCCCTATTTTCATCATCAACTAAAATATACATCTCACCTTTTTTGGCTATCTTAATTATTTCGTCAATCGTGCTAAAATTCTTACTTTTCATTAAAATACCTTCTTACATATTTTGATAAAATATCAATTTCAATATTTACTAAACTATTTTTTTTTAATTGAGACAAATTTGTTAATTTATAAGTGTGAGGAATAATCCAAACTTCAAAACTATTTTTTTTAACTTTTGAAATTGTTAAAGACACTCCATTAATCAATATTGAGGCCTTCTCAATTAAATTTTTAATTTGTTCTTTTGTTGATGAAAATTCAACTAAATAAGATTTATCTACTAGCTTTATTTTCTTAACATTTGCAACGTAATCAACATGACCTTGACAAATATGTCCTGATATATGTTGTCCTTTTTTTAAAGGTAATTCTAAATTAACAATATCATTGATATTTATTTTTTTAAATTTAGATCTAATTAAAGTTTCTTTGGATAAATAAAATTCTAAGATTTTATTTTTATAAGATATAAGAGTTAGACAGACGCCATCACATGATACCGAGACTCCTAAATCTTTATTTTTAAGTGGTATGTTAGATTTAATAAATAAATTAATACCCTTTATTCTTTTATCAATTTTTATTACTTTGCCACGGTTAAATATAATTCCATTAAACATTTTAAAAATATCTTATAATTTCATCACCATTTAGAAAAGTATCTATATTTTCTTTTCTTTTAAATAAATTATTTATTTTTTTCATTAAATCATTAATTTTATTTTTTCCAATTTTTTTTAAATTTTTGTTACTTCTAAATAAATAAAACTCATTAATCAAATTGTTCTTTAAAAGATTTTTCGTTAAAGATTTTCCACCTTCGACAATTACTGAACTAATGCCAATTTTATAAATATTATAAAAAACTTTTTTTAAATTTAATTGGCCGTTGTTATCTAAATCCACATATTCAAGTTTAATACCTTTTGATTTAAGATAATTAATTTTCTTTTTATTTTTAGAATTATGAAAAATAATTGTATTTTTTCTTCTACTATCATTAATAACAGGTGATGTTTTTATAATTTTTAATTCTCTATCTATTATTAATCTTAAGGGTGAATGATTTTCTAGACCTTCTATTCTACAAGATAAAACAGATTTGTCAGCATTAGCAGTTTTAGATGAAACTAAGATTGCATCATAATAGTATCTAAATAAATGAGATACTTTTCTAGAATATTCATTTGTTATAAATTTTTTTCTTGAAGATGTTAAATAATCCTTAGAACATGCTAATTTAGAAACTATAAATGGTTTTTCATTTTTTTTATGTTCAAAATAGTTTTTATAAATTTTTTTAGTTTTATTTTTTAGTAGACCTCTAGATGTAATAATTTTTTTTGATTTTAATAAAGTATGAGCTTTATTTTTTGTTCTTATATCTACATCTTCAATAGAATAAATTACTCTTTTAATTTTAGATTTAACAATTAAGTCAGTACAAGGAGGTGTTTTTCCATGATGTGTACATGGTTCCATTGTCACGTAAATTGTTGAACCCTTTAGATCCTTTTTTTTACAAGTTTTTAAAGCTACATTTTCTGCGTGAGGTCTGCCTTTAAAACCAGTTTGACCAAACGATATAATTTTATTGTTTTTTACAACAACACAACCAACTGAAGGATTTAATCCTGTAAAACCATTTCTTTCAACTGCTAAATTAATAGCATGATTCATATAATAGTAGTCTTCTGAGGTGAATTTATCTCTTTTTGTAGACATCAATCTTGTCCACAAATTGTACAAAGTCTTTTTCTTCTCTGAAATTTCTATAAACAGATGCAAATCTTACATAGGCAACTGGATCCAAATCCTTTAATCTTTCCATAACCATTGTACCTATGGTAGTTGTAGAAATTTCTGATTGTCCTAACTCTTCAATTGATCTCATAATTGAGCTTATAAATTTTTCGATAGTATCAGTATCAATTGGTCTTTTTTTTAATGCTATATAGATTGATTTTGATAACTTATCTCGATCTAAAGTTGATTTTCTGCCGTTTTTCTTAATTACAAACAATTCTCTATACTGAATTCTTTCAAATGTAGTGAATCTTTCTCCGCACACACACATTCTTCTTCTTCTTATTGCTGTCCCATCTTCAGTTGGTCTGGAGTCCACAACGGATGTTTCACCCTTTTTATTACATGGACAAATCATGTTTATCTTAAATGTTTATAAATTGGAAAATTTGAACATAAATCAACAACCTCAGTTCTAACTTCATCTTCGATTTTACTATTATCATCGGGACTTTTTGATAGTCCTTTGATTGTTTTTGTTATTAATTCTCCAACTTTTTCAAATTCTTTTAATCCAAAACCTCTTGTTGTTGCTGCTTGAGTTCCAAGTCTAATTCCTGATGTAATCATTGGACTTTCACTATCAAAAGGAATTCCATTTTTGTTACATGTAATATTTGCTCTTGATAGACTTTCTGATGCTAAATTTCCTTTAACATTAAAAGGTCTTAAATCTACGAGCATTAAGTGAGAGTCAGTGCCACCAGAATAAATTTTAAAACCATTGTTTTTTAATGTCTCAGATAAAATTTTTGCATTAGCTAAGACAGATTTAATATATTCTTTAAATTCGGGTTTAAGAGCTTCTAAAAATCCTGCAGCTTTTGCGGCTATAATATGCATCAATGGTCCACCTTGGTAACCGGGAAATACAGCTGTATTAAATTTTTTTGCTAAATCTTCATGATTAGTTAAAATTATCCCACCTCGTGCACTTCTAAAAACTTTATGAGTTGTTGAAGTAACTACGTGAGCATATTCGCATGGGTTTGGATAACCTTTGCCTGCTACTAATCCTGAAAAATGAGCCATATCAACCATCAAGTAGGCTCCAACTTTATCGGCTATTTCTCTAAATCTTTTAAAATCTATAACTCTCGAATATGCACTACCACCAGCAATAATTAACTTGGGTTTGTGCTCTAAAGCTATTTTTTCAACGTTGTCGTAATCGATAAGTTCAGATTCTTTATCAACATCATATCCTATTGCGTTAAACCATTTTCCTGACATAGAAATTTTTAATCCATGTGTAATATGGCCACCAGAATTCAAACTCATGCCCATAAATGTATCTCCTGGTTTAAGTAATGCCAAAAATACTGCACCATTAGCTTGTGCACCAGAATGTGGTTGAGCATTTGCAAATTTGCAATCGAATAGTTTTTTTAATCTCTCTATCGCTAAATTTTCAGCTACATCAACATGTTCACAACCGTTATAGTATCTTTTTCCAGGATAACCTTCTGCATATTTATTTGTCAAAACTGATCCTTGTGCTTCTAAGACTGCTTGTGAAACAATATTTTCTGAGGCAATTAATTCTATATGTTCTTGTTGTCTTTTAAGTTCATCGCTAATAGCTTTATACAGTTCTGGGTCTGTTTTTGACAAACTGTCTTCAAAAAAACCTTTGTATTGATCATTTAAGTATTTGTTTTCGCTCGACATAATTTACATCTTTTTTATTCTTCTCAAGTGTCTTCCGCCCTCAAATTTAGTACTTAAGAAAATTTTTACTAGGTTAACCGCCTTATTTTTATTTATCAACCTTTCTCCTAATGTAATGATATTTGCATTATTATGCAATCGGGATAATTTGGTATTTTTAACGCTATAACATAATGCTGCTCTTACTTTTTTTGATTTATTAGCTGCAATAGCCATACCCATGCCAGATCCGCATACAAGTATACCAAAACTACTATTTTTTTTGGAAATTTTTTTGGCTAATTTTTTAGCAAAATCTGGGTAATCTACAGAATGACTAGTTTTTGGACCTAAATCTATGATTTTTGTTTTTTTTGACAATTTTTTAGTAATAAACTCTTTTAACTTAAAACCAGCGTGATCAGATGCAATATAAATGTACTTCAATGTTAATATTATAAACTAAAATTAATTAAATTTGTAGTCTAAAACACAAGCAACTAAATGAACTCTATTTTCTTCACCACCATTAAAAGCGTTATGATATTTAAGATTATTAGTTACCCAAACAGAACCATCTGCAGGCATGTGTTGCGCAACTTTGTCTATTACCATTATTGCTCCTGGATTAGTATATATAGGGATATGCAATCTGGGCTCAGGATCTCTATGCCAACTAAGAGTAGATCTAGGTTCTTTTAACAATAATCTTACTCTTCCTAACTTATATTTTTTAGACAGTTCGTCATATACCTCTTTAAAGTAAGTATGGTTAAATTCTTTTACAAACTCTGTATATTTACTTTCGTCTATTTCAACATCCCTTGAAACTTCTACACCTGTAGAATCTGGCTTTGTCCAATAAACACCTCTAACTTTACTTCCTTTAATAGAATCTGGGTCTCCAGGTATTTGATTAAGAGAAATTCCTGCAAAATGAGGAATACCTAAACTTGTATCAAACCCTTTGATTTTTAAAACTTCATTACAAGCATTTTTAAGCTTATTAATATCAAATTTGATATTTTGTTTTTGGAAATCACCAACAATTCGTTGGGGTTGGTTTTTATTTATATTTGTTACATTGTTCATGTGATAAATAAATACTTTATTTCTAATTATAATACATATAACTTTTGTCGCATATAAAAAAATAATTGAGAATGATTATCACTGGAAAGTATCCAAATTTAAGGCTTAGAAGAAATCGTAAAAATGATTGGGCTAGAAGATTAGTGCAAGAAAATAGTTTATCTGTAAATGATCTAATACTTCCAATTTTTGTAATTGATGGAAAAAATAAAAAAGAATCAATCAAAACAATGCCTGGTGTTTATAGGTATAGCGTAGATAAAATTCCAACAATACTTGATAAAGCAATAAAGTATAAAATTCCAATGGTAGCATTATTTCCGTACACAAATAAAAAGCTTAAAGATAGTTTAGGTTTTGAGGCTTTGAATGAGAATAATCTTGTTTGTAGATCAATAAGACTTATTAAAAAAAAATACAAAAATAAAATTGGTATTATGTGCGATGTTGCCTTAGACCCTTACACTTCACATGGCCATGATGGGATTTTGCAAAATGGAAAAGTCTTAAACGATGAAACAGTTGAAATTTTAGTTAAACAATCGTTGTTGCAGGCAGAAATGGGCTGTGATGTTATAGCACCGTCTGATATGATGGATGGAAGGGTTGGAAAAATTAGAAAAGCTTTAGACAAAAATAATTTTAAAGATATTCAAATATTATCTTACGCTGCCAAATATGCCTCAGGATTTTATGGGCCTTTCCGAGACGCTGTTGGATCAAAAAAATCTCTCAAAGGTGATAAAAAAACTTATCAAATGGATTATAGTAATAGTCAAGAAGCATTAAGAGAAATAAAATTAGACATAATAGAAGGAGCAGATATCGTAATGGTTAAACCAGGAATGCCTTATTTAGATATTATAAAATCTATAAAAGAAAATTTTAAAATACCTGTTTTTGCTTATCAAGTATCAGGAGAATACAGCCTAATAAAAAATGCAATTGATAAAAAAATTATAAACAAAAATTGTATAATTGAGTCATTAACTGGATTTAAAAGAGCTGGAGCAACAGCAGTTGTCACCTATTTTGCTGATCAAATTGCTAAATATTTAAAATAGCCTTTCATTTTAAAATTTTAATAAAATTTGTTCTTTGAAAAGGATGGTTTATATTGTTTGGTTTTAAGATGCTTTTATCTAAGTAATCTGTCACTAGGTTTAATCCTGAAAGCAAAGTGCTTAAATCAATATTCTCAGTTTTTTGATCTACTAAAAAATTTGGAACATCTTTTTTTATGCTATTCGCTTTAACAAAGTATTTTTTTTTGCTATTAATAACTTCGGTATTTACAATATTTTTAAGATTTAAATCAAAACCTAAAAATTTAAATAAACTTAACTCCCATAATATATAATGCTTTAACCATTGTTTGGTATGAAGATTAAAAAAAAAACTTTCAATACTTTGAAAAATTTCTTTGTTTGCTTGAGACTCTACAGTTAATATTTTTATTAATTGCATTGCAGAAATGATACTTGAGAGTTTTTTTTTATTATCAAAAAATAAAGGTGTATTTGCTTTTAATATCTCAACTTTAAAATAACCAGTTTTGCCTTCATTTTTATAATTATAGTTTATATGTAATTTGTTTCCAATTTGTAAATAGTTTTTAATTTTTTTTGAAGTAGCTCCAAAAATAATTCCTGAGCATTTACCATAGTTTTCAGTAAAGAATTCAGCTATAACTGAATTTTCATTATAATTGGATTTCGAAATTAGATAACCTTTATCTATCCAGTTCATTTTTTAATAAACTTGTTAATAACATAGATGCAGCATTTTGTTCAGCTTCTTTTTTTGAGGATCCAGTTCCTTTTGCAGATTTTGAGTTTTTTAATTTTACACTAATTTTAAATATTGGTTTATGTTTAGGACCTCTACTTTCTAAAAATTTATATATAGGAAGCAACTTAAATTTTTTTAATGAAAACTCCTGAAGTTTTGTTTTTGGATCTATATAGGTTTCCTTTGTTAAATTTATATGTTTATTCCATAAATTAATTATAAACTTTTCAGCTATATCAATTCCTTTATCTAAATAAATTGCGCCGATCAAAGCCTCACAAGCATCAGAAATTATCTTATCCTCAATTGTTTTAATTTTTTTTTTTGAATTTCCAGCAAAAATGAATTTTCCCAAATAAATAGAATTTGCAACTTCTAAACACTTTTTCTTATTTACTAACGAGGCAAATTTTTTATCAAGAGATCCTTCTTTTTCATCTGGGTATTTTTCAAGAAGTTTTTTAGATATAACGAGTCCAAGCACCCTATCACCTAAGAACTCTAATTTTTCGTTACTTTCCTTAGAATTATAACTTTTGTGACTTAACGATCTTTTAAGCAGTTTTTGGTTTTTAAATTTTATATTTATTAACTTTTCAAGTTTATTTAAATCGTAGTTAATCATAATATTTTTTTAAAAAAACGACCATATCTGATTGATTTATGCCATTTCCAAAACTCTATAAAATAACCTTTTTTATAATCTGATGAAAAAAAAATAAATTGTGCTTTACCAACTAGATTGTTCTCGTGAACATATCCTACACTAGTTAAAAAACGACTATCTTTTGAACAGTCTCTATTGTCGCCCAAAAAAAAATAGTGTTTTTTAGGAACTACGAATTCATCTGAGTTTTTAAAGCTGTTTTGTTTTCTATAAGATGCAACATATTTTCTACCGTTGGGTAGTTTTTCTTCAAATGTTTTGACAGATATTTTTTCATTGCCACAAAAAATTTGATCCACTTTTGACATTATACTTTTTAGAATTTGATTATTATTTACGTATAAATCTCCGTCAATAAATTGAATAGTGTCGCCAGGTAAGCCAATTAAACGTTTAATATAATCAGTTCTATTATCAGATGGTGTTTTAAATACTATTATATCCCCTCTCACTGGTTTCGAATTTAATAACCTATCTTTAAAAATTGGAGGACTGAATGGAAAAGAGTGCTTACTATAACCATAAGAATATTTAGTTACAAAAATTCTGTCACCAACCAAAAGATTTGGTTCCATTGATGAGGAAGGTATATAGAAAGGTTGAAGTACTAAAGATCTAATTATTAATGCAATTATTAACGCATAAAAAATTGTTTTTAAGTTGTCTATAAAAAAATCTCTATTCATATAAATTATTTTTGAAAAGTTACAAAAGCTATTGAATAGGTTTTTTCATCAGCAATTGATAGAGTAAAGTAAAATTTCTTTATTTTAAATTTTTTTGTAATCAAAAATTTAATTTTTTTAGATATGTAAAAAAAAGGCATTCCATATCTATCATTTTTGACAACAATATCTTTAAAGTTTAGGTTATTACGGAAACCAGAGCCTAGCGACTTTGAGAAAGCTTCTTTCGCAGCAAATCTTTTTGCATAAAAAGAAACTTTATTTGATTTTTTTTTTGAGGCAGTAATTTCATATTTAGAAAAAATCCTAGATAAAAAATTTTTGTTTTTAGCCATTTTTCTAATTCTGTTATTATCTACTATATCAACACCTATACCTACTATTTTCATAATTAATTACTTATTAGTACTTTAAATTTTTTTATAACTTTCTCAATTCCATAAAAAAAAGATTCGCCAATAATAAAATGACCAATATTGAATTCTTTTATTTCTTTTATTGAATTTAAAATTTGAGCTGTCTTATAGTCCATTCCATGTCCAGCATGAACCTCGAGACCAATTTTATTAGCATAAATGGAGCACTTTTTAATTTTTTTAAGCTCATTTTTAAAATTTTTCTTTTGTTTTATTAAACGTGACAATTTCCCAGTATGAATCTCTATACAATCAGCATCAATTTCTTTTGATAATTTGATATTATTTATTATAGGATCTACAAAAAGACTGGTTCTTATTTTTGATTTATTAAGAACTTTTAATATTTTTTTTAATTTAAATTTATTTTTATTAATTTTTAAACCACCTTCGGTAGTGATCTCTGCTCTTTTTTCTGGAACAATACAAACATAATTTGGTTTATTACGTAAAGCTATTTTAAGCATTTTAAAATTAGCTGCCATTTCTAAATTAATTTTCATTTTTTTACTATTGCAAATTTTTTTAACGTCTAAATCATTTATATGACGTCTGTCTTCTCGTAGATGAATGGTAATTGAATCGGCTCCATATTTTGTTGCTAGTTTAGCTGCAAGAAATGGATCGGGGTGTCTTTCACCTCTTGCGTTTCTTAAAGTCGCAACATGATCAACATTAACACCTAGTCTCTTCATTTAATAAACCTACTTCCAGGAGAAGAAATTGGTAATAATTCTAAATTTTTTGGTAAATTTTTTTTTTTAAAAGTGGGTACATTTAATTTTATATGAGATACGATTTTTTTTTTAATTAATAATGTTTTGTTATTAGAACGATCAATAATTGATGCATAGCCTAGAATTTTAGCTTTTGATTTTGTTATCAATTTTGCACATTCTAAACTAGATTTTCCCGTCGTTATTACATCTTCTACTATTAAAACTCTCGAGTTTTTTTTAATTTTAAAACCTCTACGTAATTTGAATTTTCCATTAACACGTTCACAAAAAATTGTTTCTTTTTTGAGCAGCCTACCAATTTCATAACCAATAATAATACCCCCCATAGCAGGTGATAAAATTAAATCTATTTTTTTGAATTTCTTTTTGATTTTTCCAGCTAAAGTTTCACAAATTTTTTTTGCCAGATGTGGAAAACTTAATAATTTTGCGCATTGTATATATTGAGATGAGTGTAATCCTGATGATAAGACGAAATGACCGTCTATAAGAGCGTTAGTTTTTCTTAAAATATTTAAAGATCTTTTGTGTGAAAGCATTTCTTTTATTTTCGTGCCTTATGATTTTAAATTTTATCTCTTTTTGTTTTAACTCACTAATAAAATTTGTAAAGTTTTTCAGTTCATTTATAGTTAAATTAAATCTAAAATTTATATATTCTCTTGTTTTTTCTTTCATTTCTACACTAGATATATTCAGTTTATGTGTCCCAATTAAAGTAGTTACTTCACCTAGTTTTCCTGGCTTATCAGGCAACGAGATCCATAAAGTAGTATTATATTTTTTGACTCTGTCATTTTTTTTGATTGCATCTTTAGTATGCCAATGTTTTCTTATTGCAGCTCTAGCTTTTCCTGTTTTTGTTAAAGGTAGCCAATGCAATGATGGTGACTTATTTTTTGATGTAATTATACGAACAATATCACCATTTCTTAAAATGCTTTGTAAATCACTTTCTTTTCCATTAATTTCACATCCAATAGCTGTATCTCCAATTTTTGTATGTACAGCATAAGCAAAATCTATTGGTGTAGCATCTTTTGGCAGTTTTATAACAGATCCTTTTGGAGTAAAACAAAATGCATTTTCTTGAAACATTTGAAGCTTTGTATATTCAAAAAAATGTTCGGGATTTTCGTTTCTATCAATTATCTCTACTAAATCTTTTAACCAGTCATATTCTTTCCATGTAAGTGAACTAAATTTTTCTGAAGATTTATATTTCCAATGTGATGCTATCCCTCTTTCAGCAAAGTCATGCATTGGTTGAGTTCTAATTTGAATTTCTATGGGTCTCTTGTTTGGACCAATAATTGAAGTATGAAGAGATTGATATTTGTTTATTTTAGGTGATGAAATATAATCTTTAAATTTACCCGGAATACAATTGTATTCTCTATGAAAGATTCCAAGGGCAGTGTAGCAGTCCTCTATATTTTCTAAAATTATTCTAAATCCAATTATATCGGTAATTTGCTCAAGTGAAACTCGTTTTTTTTGCACCTTTCTCCATATTGAAAAAGGAGTTTTTTCTCTTCCAACAATTTTAGCATTTATTTTATTTTGATTTAATAAATCACTGAATTGGAAAGATATTGAATTAAATGAATTAACTTTATCTTCTTTTATTGCATCGAGTCTTTTTTTAATTAATTTACGTGCATCATTGTTAAGAACTTGAAAAGACAAATCTTCAAGTTCGTCTCTTATTCTATGCATCCCCATTCTATCAGCTAAAGGTGAATAGATTTCCATAGTTTCTTTTGCCTTTCTTACTTGTTTATCTTGATCTTTAACAAATTTAATTGTTCTCATATTGTGAAGTCTGTCAGCTAACTTAACTAATAAAACTCTTATATCTTTTGATGTAGCTAAAATTAATTTTCTAAAATTTTCTGCTTTAGAATTAGTTGCAGCTTTATTTTCAAATTCTGAAATTTTCGTCACACCATCTACTAAATCAGCAACTTCTTGACCAAATTCTCCTTTGATGGTTTCATACGTAGCATGTGTATCTTCAATGGTATCATGCAACAATCCAGTTGCAATCGTAGCACTATCTAATTTTAATTCAGTCAAAATGTTTGCTACCGCTATTGGGTGAATAATATATGGAACACCTTCGTCTCTTTTTTGAGTTTTATGTGCTTTTAAAGCAAAGTCGTAAGCTTTTGTTAAAGTTTCTGGATTTAAAAACTTATTGTAAGATTTAACTTTATTTATTAGTTCATCAGATTTGAGCATAGTTTATTATATCATGAATTTAAATTTGTTTAATAGATCTTAAATCATTTGTTTTCAAAAAACTTATTAATTCAGCTATATATCGTTTATTTACTGGATGTTTCCAATTTTTACATATTTCAAATAAAGGTAATAAGACAAAATTTCTAAACTGAATACGTGGATGTGGTATTGTTAATTTAGAAGAGTTATTTGAGTTTATAATTTTTTGATCATAGTCGATTATATCTATGTCGCATACTCTTGGTTCATTTATTTCAAATCTTTTTCTTCCGAGTTCTAACTCAATAAAATGGCACAAATCCAAAAGCTTATAAGGTGAAAGTATTGTTTTGACTTCAATTACTATATTTATAAATTTAGGGTTTAGTGGGTTGGGCCATGAAGGTGTAAGATAATAACTTGATGTACAAATAATTTTAGTTAATTTATTTTGCAATTTAGACTTTGCAAGCTCTATATTTAATTTTTTATCACCTAAATTTGATCCTATGGCAATAAAAGCTCTTTTAGCTTGTTTTTCTAACATATCTTGCCTTGTCTCTATTCCAGTCTTTTCTTTTTATAGCCTGTCTTTTGTCAAATTGCTTTTTGCCCTTCGCAACAGCAATTTCTAATTTTGCTTTACCTTTCTTAAAATACATTTTTGTTGGTATTAAAGTAAATCCTTCTTTTTGCATTTTTCCTATAAGTTTATTAATTTCTTTTTTATTTAACAAAAGCTTTCTTTCACTGGTTGGATTGTGATTAGAGTGGCTCGCTTGTTTGTATGAAGAGATGTGAGAGTTAATTAAAAAAATTTCTCCTCCTTTTTCAATAGCATATGCATCGGAAATATTTACTTTGCCATCTCTTACTGATTTAATTTCTGATCCTTTTAAAACAACTCCAGCCTCAAACAAATCGTCAAAAAAATAATTAAAACTTGCTTTTCTATTTAGACTAATAATTTTTAAGCCAAGATTATTTTTACTTTTCATTAACTAATAAGTTTAGCTGATGACAATGCTTTTCTTATTTCTTTTTGAGTTTCTTCTTTAATATTTACTAACGGTAATCTAATTTCATCATCACACAAGCCTAAAAGTTTTGCTGCATATTTAACTGGTGCGGGATTACTTTCTAAAAATAAGGATTTATGCAAGGGTTGTAAAATTTTATTAATTCTTTCAGCTTCTTGTAATTCATTATCAGTTTTTGATTTTGAAAACTTTTGAAAGTCAGAGCATAATTTTGGTGCAATATTTGCAGTAACAGAAATTATTCCTACACCCCCTCTTTTATTAAACTCTAAAGCAAAACCATCTTCGCCAGTTAATTGAATAAAGTCAGGACCTAACTTTTCAATTGTTTGCTTAATTCTGTCAGGATCACCTGTGGCATCTTTAACTCCAGCAATATTTTTGAGCTCAAACAATCTTGCCATAGTATCAACTGACATGTCTATTACGCAT
>CACDMX010000006.1 GCA_902554035.1 uncultured Pelagibacteraceae bacterium
TAATAAAAGGAAGTTGTTTTGTGATTGCAAACGATACTGGTCCAGCTCATATGGCAGCTCATTTACAATCTAAGGGTTTGACTTTATTCGGATCACATACAACTGCATATAAGGTCAGTATTGAAAGAGAAAATTTTAAAGCAATACAAGTTGAAGATTTAAATAAACTTAGTCCAGAAAAAGTTTTTGAATATATAATTGATAAAATTTAAATATAGATTTTATCTGATAGACCATAACATAAAATAGCACTCATCAAAGTCAGAACTCCTGGTGCAATTATTCCCTCAATTGAAGTTTTTTCATTTGTACCTAGGTTACCTTTTTTATGTGACCAAATTGCAAAAACAAAAGCAGCTGCATTTTGTAAAAAAATTAAATTAAAAAAAGCCCAAGTATTTTCTAATCCACCAGGTCTAACAAATCCCACATAGATTGCCATTAGCACTGACCCAACAAAAATTGAACCAAAAAACCTTGTCATGATAGCAGCGCCATCACCCATACCGTATTGATCTACAAATTTTTTAGTAGAGAACAAACATCTAAATGCATAAAAAGCATAAGCACCAAAATGAACTAAAAAAATTACCAGGAAGACTATTCCATTAAATTTGTCTAACATACAAATAACTTATCATAATATCTCTAAATATTGCTTAATAATATTGTCCCATTCAAATTTTTTTGAAAATTCTTTAGTTTTATTAATAAAATTTTTATAAGAATTATTTTTTAAAATTAAATCTATACTAGAATAGATTTCCTCTAAGTTGTTTCCGTTACAAATGATGCCTGTCTCATTATTTTTAATTGCATCAGCTTCTCCTCCATCTTTTCCACCAATTGACGGTAGGCCGTATTGGGCTGCCTCAATAAAAGCAATTCCAAATCCTTCTACTGATTTTTTATAAACTATAGATGGCATTACAAAAAGATCAGATTTATCTAATAATGCGTTTTTAAATTCCTTAGATATATTTTTTAAAAATAATACATGATTTTCCAAGTTTAATTCTTTAACAAGATTCTTTAAATTTTCCTCTTCTTCACCATGTCCTATGCACGTATAAATAATATTTGGATATAGCTGTTTTAAATTTTTTAAAGACATAATTATTTTTTCGTGGTTTTTTCTTTTTTCTAGTCTTGATACAGTTATGAGTCTTGGACTTTTATTTTGCAACAAGTCCTCAGCTTCAAATAAGATTTCTTTACTGATTTTTTTTAAAGGTTCTATTCCTGGATTAATGACTATAATTTTTTTTTCATCAACGCCACAAGAAATTGCAAGATTTTTTGTATATTTAGAATTAGAGATAACAATTTCAACATTGTTTAAGACATTTAAAACTCTTTTATTTAACAAACTTCCTTTTTGATGATTAATTTCTTTTGAGTGAATTAAGCAAATTTTTTTTCTTCTTGTGTTTATTAATTCTAAGCTTTTCCAATGATCAGCAATTATTCCTTTAATATTTTTATTATTTTTTATAAAATCATTTACTAAATAAGCTTTTCTGTATTTTCTTATTAACTTGGGACCGCCAATTCTTTCTATGCTATAAGACACCTTTTCGTCAGTACTTTTGCTTTCTTCATTTTGCTCAGCAAATACCTTAACCATATGATGTTTAGAAATATTATTTGTCAATCCCCACATCAAATTTTGCATACCTCCAGTTTCAGGGGGAAATGAACGAGTTACAATTAAATACATTAATTACTTATCCACTTTATATTACAACCCATACTTGGAATTTGTTTTTCAGGTCCTTTTCCAGTCTCAGAAATCTGTTTCATTGCTTTATATAAATCACTATCGCCATTATTAATTGGTTTTAAATCTTTTAATTCTCTAATTCTACCTCTGTACTGTAACTCTAAATTTTTATTGTAACCAAAAAAATCTGGAGTACATACAGCATTGTATTTTTTTGCAATTTTTTGAGACTCATCAAAAAGATAAGGGAATTTAAAATTATGGTTCTCCGAAAATTTAACCATATTTTCAAAAGAGTCCTCAGGATAATTTTTTACATCGTTTGAACAAATTGCAACAGCCTCAACCCCAATACTTTTTAATTTATTACAATCTTCAACGATATTTTCTATTACAGCTTTAACATATGGGCAGTGGTTACATATAAACATTATTAAAGTTCCGTTTTGTCCCTTAATATCATTTAAAGAGATAATTTTATTATTAGTAGATTTTAATTGGAAATCCTCGGCTCTTTTTCCAAAATCACATATTGGAGTTTTTGTTAATGACATGATAAGTATTATATAAGATATGTTTTACGATTTGGAAAATAAAAAACCAAAAAATTCAGGCGAAAATTGGGTAGCTCCTAATGCAACAATAATTGGCAATGTTATCTTAGAAAAAAATACAAGTATTTGGTTTAACGCAACTTTACGAGGTGATATTGAAAATATTCATGTAGGGGAAGGATCAAATATACAAGACGGAAGCGTACTACATACAGATCCAGGTTTCCCTCTTAAAATAGGAAAGAATGTAACTGTTGGACATATGGTAATGCTTCACGGATGTACAATAGATGACAATAGTCTCATTGGAATAGGAGCTGTCATTCTAAATAATGCAAAAATAGGAAAAAATTGTATTATAGGAGCCAAAGCCTTAATTACAGAAAATAAAGAAATTCCAGACAATTCATTAGTAGTTGGATCTCCAGGTAAAGTTGTAAGACAAGTAACAAAAGAAGAAGAAAAAATTTTACTTGAGAATGCTAAACATTATCAAGATAATTGGAAAAAATATTCTAAATCAATATTTTAATCGTATCATCTCGTGCAAATTTCATTTAAATTAAATTATTGAAAAAAATATTTATATTATTAATTTTTGTAGTTTCCATTAACTCTTCATTTGCCGGAACATCTCCTCTATGGTCTTTGGGACCATTTTTTAAAGAAGGTAAGATGGTAAAAATTCCTTCATACAATTCGGGACCTTTTCCAAATGAATTTATAAGTTTAAAAGATGGATCATATAAAAATTCACCAGTCAAAATAGATGGATTAATGGTATATCCTAAGAAAGGTGATGGACCGTTTCCTGTTATAGTATTCAATCATGCAAGTGGTGGATCTTGGATGTGGAGTAATGAATGGTTTAAATTTGACAGACAAATGGCACGTTATTTTTTAAAAAAAGGTGTTGCAGTATTATTTGTCGATAATTTTACTGGAAGACATGTGGTAAGTGCCGATGAAGATCAATCACAAGTATCAACTTATTCATTTTTCATTGATGCATTTATGACTCTTGAATTTTTATCAAATGATCCGAGGGTAAATATAAAAAAAATTGGAATTACTGGCTGGTCAAGAGGCGGCATGAATTCACTTGCGGTTGCTGAAACCAGAATAAGAGACGCGCTTATTAGTAAGGATTTATATTATGCTGCTTCGTTACCCAGATCTGTAGAATGCCGTCAGTCAGGTTATTTTAGAAATCCTCAACCAATACCAGAAACGAAAATTTTAATGGTCAATGGTAAAATCGATGACGCTTCACATGCACACATATGTGAAGAATATGGAGAAAAAATGAAAGCAATGGGTGCAGATATAAAGGTAATGACTAAGCATGGATGGGGCCATGGGTTTGAAGCAAATTATTCGGCTGAATTTGAAAAAGGTCAAGAAGTCTGGCATGGATGTCCCGATTACTATACAGAGGATGACGGAATGGCAAACAAAGATGCAAAGTTTGATTCTACATGTATTACTTATGATGGCTATCATATAGGCGGAACAAGGAAAACCGGTGCACCAAGTTGGGAACAATTTAGGTCTATATTCACAAAATTTTTTAAAAAGTCTTTACTTTAAATCAATCTTTTAAGGATAAAATTTTAAAGCCGACTTTAAGATTTGGAAA
Source organism: uncultured Pelagibacteraceae bacterium (assembly GCA_902554035.1). GTDB lineage: Bacteria > Pseudomonadota > Alphaproteobacteria > Pelagibacterales > Pelagibacteraceae > Pelagibacter. The sequence continues at coordinate 3,917 of CACDMX010000006.1, forward strand.
TTTTTTATTGATAACCTTTTTAATTTTTTTAAACGACTCTTTGTGAATTCTGTTTTCAACAACTGAATTAAATTTTTTTTTACCATTAACTATTTTTGCAGCCCCACAATCTTTATGATTAATTACGATAAGTTTATGAATTTTATGTAGTTTGATTGAGGTTGATAGATTATCGAGGAATGTAGAGTGCCATTTTTTAAATTTTTTGGCTGTAACTCCTATTGCAGCTCCAGCAATTGTAAAAGAACTGTATTTTCCAGTTAGTTTTTTATTTTTTAAATACTTATAAACTTTTGGCTGAAATCTAGGATCCATGCAGGACAAAACCATTGCTTCGTATTTTTTCATTATGGTACAAGCCAACTTTCATTCTTATTTTCTAAATCAAATTTTGCTCTACGATGTCCTTTAGCAGCAAGATATAACCATTCTATAGATTTAATTTTACATTTAATTACAGTAAAGTTTTTATAACCTTCTTCGCTTTGCTCCATTGTATAATCAAAATCTTCTAATTTAGATATCATGCCGGAAGTAGGGTTTTTTGAAGTAGTTCCAGGGGGATTATCAGTTAAATAGCACCTTCTACTTATATGTTGAGTTTTTTTCCAAGACTCTTCAGTTATGGAGTTTTGATTATTTATTTCACAATCAACTTTAACCCTTAATTGGATTTTTTCTTCTTTATCATAAAAAAGTAAAGAAGCTTTGTTATTCTTTTTAAGTATATCTACTTTTGGAGATCTAAGATCAGTGTGAAACTGTAATAAATTATTTCTTCTATCTGATTTTCTTAAAACAACTATTCTTCCATCAATTTCATTTTGATGTGCACACATAAATACTGGAATTCTAAATGGTGAAGCCCTATTAGTCACTGCATCATCTAGCATTGACCAATATTTATTTTGGATTTCAACTAAATTTTCATAGTATGCTGGTTGCATACAGTGTTACTTTCTAAATCTTCTAATTAAGCTGGATGTATCCCATCTATTTCCACCCATGTTTTGAACTTCCGCATAATATTTATCCACAACTTCTGTTATCGGTAATAACGAACCGTTATTTTTTGCTTCATCCATTGCTATTTTAAGATCTTTTCTCATCCAATCTACAGCAAAACCAAATTCAAACTTGTCATCAATCATAGTTTTATATCTATTTTCCATTTGCCAAGATTGTGCTGCTCCTTTTGAGATTACCTCAATTACATCTTCCATATTTAAACCAGCTTTCATTCCAAAGTTTATCGCTTCTGATAATGCTTGAACTAATCCACCAATACAAATTTGATTAACCATTTTAGCTAGCTGTCCACTACCAGCCTTACCAAGTAATTTCATTTTTTTACTGTAACAATCAATTTTATCTTTTGCTTTATCAAAGTCAGCCTGATCACCGCCAATCATAACTGTTAATGCACCATTTTCAGCACCAGCCTGACCACCAGAAACAGGAGCATCTAAAGAGCCAAATCCATTTTTTTTTGCATAATCATAAATTTCTCTTGCTATAGTCGCAGATGCTGTTGTGTTATCAATGTAGATTGCTCCTTTTTTAATTGTCTTAAATGCTCCGTTATCTCCAAAAGTAACTTCCCTCAAATCATTATCATTTCCAACACATGTAAAAATATAATCTGCGTCCTTTGTGGCCTCAGCAGGTGTTGCAGCCATTTTACCTTTATATTCACTTATCCATTTTTCAGCTTTAGATTTTGTTCTATTAAAAACAGTTACACTATGACCACCTTTTGATATATAACCTGCCATTGGATATCCCATGACACCAAGACCTATAAAAGCAACGTTACAAGACATAAATAATGTTTAATAAGTTAAGTATAAAAGTAATTATTTTTGGATTTATATTTACATTTTTTTCTAGCTTTGGACAGAGTTTTTTTTTAGGGATTTTTAATCCTAGTATTAGAAATGAGTTATCTATTACACATGGACAATTTGGCTCAATTTACGCTTCAGCCACTTTATTAAGTAGTTTTATACTTATCTGGTTAGGAAAAAAAATAGATGATATAAATATTTTTAAGTTTGCATTACTAGTTGCTTTACTTTTGTCATTTTCTTGTTTCTTTTTTTCAAAAATTTCCTCAATAACATTTCTTTTTATAGCAATATTGTTAATGAGATTTTCTGGTCAAGGAATGATGTCTCATACAGCAACAACAACTATCTCACGTTATTTTACTAAATCTAGGGGGAAAGCGTTAAGCACGGCATGGTTTGGATTATCTACTGCCGAGTTTATTTTACCAGTTTTGATGATCTATCTATTAAGTATTATTAATTGGAAAATAATATGGATTTATATTTCTATTTTAGTTCTTATTTTCTTACCAATTATTTCTTTTTATTTAATTAAAAATCTAAATTTTGACTCAAGAGAAGAAACTTCAGAAAAAAATGAAAACTTTAAAAATATAAAAAATTGGACAAGGCTAGAAGTTGTAAAAGATCACAGGTTTTATATTATTTGTATGAACATGTTAGCTATGCCTTGGATAGCTACGGGTGTTTTTGTTTATCAATCATTTATTTTAACTTCTAAAGGTTGGGGACCTTATATAATTGCTCAATCATTCATGGTTTATTCTATTACTTCAGTCATTACATTATTTGTTGCTGGTTTTTTAATTGATAAGTTTACAAGTAGAAGGCTATTAATATATATGAATATTCCTCTTTTAATTGCAGCTGTTGTATTGTTTTATTTTGAAAGCCCCATATCATCTTTTTTCTTTTTAGGTTTAATAGGTATTTCAAACGGTTTAGCCAATGTTTTGGGATCTTCTACTTGGGCTGAAATTTATGGAGTTAGACATATAGGATCCATTAAGGCTTTAACTACTGCTTTAATGGTTTTTGCAACTGCATTTGGCACCGCACTATTTGGTTTTTTGATTGATAAGGGTTTATCTATTGAAAATATTTCTATCATATCTGGTACTTATATTTTCTCATCGATTATATTGTTGATCCTTATTAAGGAAAAATTAAATCCAATATATCAATAGAAATTGCTTGATTTTATAGTTCTTCGGGTATAAATACCTCGCATGGCAAGAGTAACCGTTGAAGACTGTATGGATAAAGTAAAAAGCCCTTACGAGCTAGTTTTGGTAGCCAAAGAAAGAGCTACTCAGCTAAATTCAGGTATAGAACCAACAGTTGAAAGAGATAATGACAAAAACACTGTAATTTCTTTAAGAGAAATTGCTGAAGAAAAAGTAAAAGTTTCAGAACTAACTGATAGCGCTGTTTATAAATTAAGAAAACATATAGAGCAAATAGACGAAAACCCAGAAGAAGATGAGGAAGTGGGCGATGATTTTCAAAATTTATATAAAGGAGAAATATCTAAGAGCGGAACGCCAATTCTGCCATCTAAAAGGGCAAGAAAAATTCCAGAAAAAATTAAAGTTTCAAAAGAAGATTTACAGGAATTAAAAGGAACAGCAGATCAAAATGTTGAAGCGACTCAAGAAACCAATGAAGATGGAAACATGTCTTTAGACGAGATGTCAGAGGCTGAAAGTCAAACATCTGAAGTAAATAGTGAAGATAGCGATACTTCAAATACATAAATAAATAATATAAAACATAGTCATGAATAGGAAAGTTTCAGTTGCACCTATGATGGATTGTACGGACCGTCATGAGAGATATTTTTTAAGATTAATTAGTAAAAATGTATTGTTATATACTGAGATGATTGTATCAGAGGCTATCGATAGAGGGGATAAGAAAAAGTTATTATCATTTAATCTAGAAGAAAAACCTGTTGCCTTACAATTAGGGGGATCATCACCGAAGTTGCTTTCAACTGCATCAAAAATTGGTGAAGAATTTGGATATGATGAGATAAATTTAAATTTAGGTTGTCCTAGTAAAAAAGTACAAAAAAATAAATTTGGTGCTTGTTTAATAAAAGAGCCAAACCTAGTTGCAGATTGTTTGAATGAAATGCAAGCTAAAACTAATTTACCTGTCACAGTTAAAACAAGAATTGGTTATGACAATGTTGAAGACTATGAAAATCTTTTTAATTTTATTAATCTCTTAAAATCGACGGGTGTTAAGACATTTATAATTCATGCAAGAAAAGCAATGCTTGGAAAGTTTACTCCAAAACAAAATTTAAATATTCCACCCCTAAAATATGAAATGGTTTATAAATTGAAGGAAGATTTTAAAGATCTTGAAATAATTATTAATGGTGGAATTACTTCTGTTGATCAAGTGAAAAACCATTTAAATAAGGTAGATGGCGTTATGATAGGGAGATCCATTTATCACTCTCCATATATGTTATCTGATATTGAAAAAGAAATTTTCCAAAATAATAATATTTTAACTAGAGAGGAAATAATTAAAGAATTAGTACCATATGTTAAAAATGAAATTAAAAATGGCACAAGACTGAATCAAATAATGAGACATACTTTAGGACTTTTTCATGGACAAACCGGTTCAAGTTATTGGAAGCGATACCTGAGTGAAAACATGTGTGTGAGAGATGCTGATGTTAAAAAAATTGATCATATAATGGATAAAGTTAAATTAGCACCTCAATCAGCAGGTCAAATTGATTAGTTCAATTATATCTAACGAATATTCTCTTTTCATTTTATTAATGATTTTAACTGCCTTTCCAGTAGGTTTTTTTGCAGGATTATTTGGTATTGGCGGAGGTTTAATCACTGTTCCTTTCTTATTTTTTATATTTGAAAGTTTAAATGTTGACCCCAATTACCTCATGCATTTAGCAGTAGGTACCTCGTTTTCTATAATTATACCTACCTCCGGGGTTTCAGTTTTTACTCATAAAAAACACAATGCTGTAAATTTAAGTATTATTAAGAGTTATGGTCTATTTGTAATATTAGGAGTTTTGTCTGGAACCATATTTGCTGCTGCTTTAGATACAAAATCATTATTGTTATTTTTTACTGTAATAGTTTATTTTTTAGGAGCTTATCTTCTTAATCTTAAAGATAAGGCAAGTAAAATTAAGGCAAATTTTAATCTATTACCTAGAGTGGTTTTTGGTTTTGCTTCAGGCTTTATATCAGCTCCAATGGGAATTGGTGGTGCAGTCATGAATGTTCCTATATTGAGATACTTTGGATATCCAATTAACAAAGCAATTGGCAGTGCAGCTGCTATAGGTTTAATTATAGCTTCATTTGGTGCAATTGGTTTTTTAATCACGGGATCATATTTAAACGTAAATCTACCACTAAGCATTGGCTTTATAAACATACCTGCATTTTTAATTTTTATACCTATAACCATGTTTATGGCTAGAGTTGGCGCTAATACGGTTCATAAGTTAAATAAGTCTAAAATCCAAAAATTTTTTGGAATTTTTTTGTATGTCGTTGGAACAATTTTTTTATATAGATATTTAGTTATTTAATTAGATTTTTTGATCGTATTCACCGATTTTCCCAGTTTCTTGTAGTAAACTATCTATAAATTTAAAAATTTCTTTTTTTCTTATATCAGAGGTAGGACTTTCAGTAACAATAACTAATGATGGTTTATTTGATGAGGCTCTTACTAAACCCCAGGATCCATCTTCAAGAGTAAATCTTATACCATTTACTGTAAGTATATCTTGTATTTTTAAACCATCTATTTTTTTATTGCTATTTTTTAATTTATTAATTTTTAAAATTATTTCCTCAATAACTTTGTATTTTTCATCATCTTTACAAAACGGACCCATTGTAGGACTTTGGAATGTTTTCGGAAGTTTATTAATTAATTCATTAATATTTTTATTTTGACTATCCAAAAGATGGCAAATTTGAATTGCAGAATTAATTCCATCATCAAATCCATATCCTAGAGGTTTGTTGAAAAAAAAATGTCCACTTTTTTCAAATCCTGCAATTGCTTTATCCTGATTAACTTTTCTTTTAATATATGAATGTCCTGTTTTCCAATAAACTGTTTTACATTTATTATTCAACAGAACTTCATCTTTTTGAAATAATCCAGTTGATTTAACGTCTACAATAAATTTTGAACCAGGATGATTATTAGATATATTCCTTGCAATTAACAAACCAATTTTATCAGCAAATATTTCATTACCTTCATTATCAACTACTCCAACACGATCACCGTCTCCATCAAAACCAAATCCAACATCAGCCTTATTTTCTTTTACACATTTTGCAATTTCATGTAACATTTTCATATCTTCAGGATTAGGATTATATTTTGGAAAATTATAATCAAGATTACAATCTAATTCTATAACCTCACAACCAATTCCTCTTAAAATTTGTGGGGCAAATATTCCTGCAGTTCCATTTCCACATGCTGCTACAACTTTTAAATTTTTCTTGATTTTATTACTTGATAATTCACCAATATAAATTTTATTAAAATCATTTATTGACTTATATGAACCTTCTCCAGATACAAATTTTTTATTTAAAACAATATCTTTAAGTTCTGACATTTCTTCTTTACAATGAGTTAATCCTTTTTCAATACCCATCTTAATTCCTGTCCATCCATTTTCATTATGACTTGCAGTAATCATTGCTACAGCATCTGAATTTAACTTAAATTGTGAAAAATATATTGTAGGAGATAAACACAAACCTATATCCTCAACATGACATCCGGTTGATTTTAATCCTTCTATGAAATTTTTTTTAACTTCTTCGCTATAAGATCTATAATCGTGTCCAACTGTAACTCTTGGTTTTTTTATTTTTTTAATAATTTGTGTTCCAAAACCTTTTCCTACAGCTTTGATTCCTTCCCCATTAATGCTATCTGGATATAACCATCGTGCGTCATACTCTCTAAAACCTAGTGGATCAATTTTTACTGAATTTTCCATGTTGATATATGTACATTTTTTTAATTTTTTTATTGATATATTTTTCCTATGTTCTATAAATGTTCTATTGATTTCTAATTTATATAGTATATTAAGGAAATCTACATACAACATCTAGTTGTTTTACTAAAAACGTTATATATTAAGGGAGTTAAATGAACAAGTTTTTGTCTCAGGCTATCAAGAAAGCTGTCTCTGAATACAGCCCAAGTACTATTAAATCCAATAATGATAAAAGACCTGATTTGTTTTCTCTTAGCGATCAAGCTGAGCTATTTCAAAATGCAAAAGGGATAACAATTAAAATTGACCGAAGCAGAGATAAAAATTTAACTGATTTTGGTAGAGCAACATTGAGCGATAGATATTTAGGAGAAAATGAATCTTATCAAGATTTGTTTGCAAGAGTAGCAAGTCATTACGCTGATGATAATTTGCACGCTCAAAGGATATATAATTATATTAGTGATTTATGGTTTATGCCAGCTACACCTGTATTGTCAAACGGAGGAACCAAAAGAGGATTACCAATTTCTTGTTTTTTGAATGAAGCAGGAGATAGTTTAAATGGAATTTTAGATTTATGGAGTGAAAATGTTTGGTTAGCTGCTAGAGGAGGCGGTATAGGAAGTTATTGGGGAAACCTAAGATCAATAGGTGAAAAAATCGGTAGAGTTGGAAAAACTTCAGGAATCATTCCTTTTATCAAAGTAATGGACTCTCTTACAATGGCAATAAGTCAAGGATCACTTAGAAGGGGATCTGCTGCATGTTATTTACCAATAGATCATCCTGAGATAGAAGAATTTATTGAGATGAGACGTCCGACTGGAGGAGATCCTAATAGAAAAGCGTTAAATCTTCACCATGGAGTTCTAGTTTCAGATGCTTTCATGAGAGCAGTTGAAATGGATGAACAGTGGGGACTAAAAAGTCCAAAAGATGGTTCAATACAGTCAACAATTTCAGCAAGAAATTTATGGATTAGATTGCTTACAGCGAGAGTGGAAACTGGAGAGCCATATATAATTTTTATAGATACTGTTAATAGACAAATACCACAACACCATAAATTAGCAGGTCTAAATGTTAAGACTTCCAATCTGTGTAGTGAAATTACTCTTCCTACAGGATTAGACAGAGACGGCAAAGAAAGAACCGCTGTTTGTTGTTTGTCATCTTTAAACATTGAAAAATATGATGAATGGAAAGACGATAAAAATTTCATTAAAGATGTAATGAGATTTTTAGATAATGTATTGGAAGATTTTATACATAAAGCTCCTGAAGAATTTCAAGATGCAAAATACTCTGCAGAAAGAGAGCGTAGTGTGGGTTTGGGCGTAATGGGTCTTCACTCTTTCTTTCAACAAAAAATGATACCACTAGAGTCGGTAATGAGCAAAGTGTGGAACAAAAAAATATTTGAAAAAATTCAAAAAGAAGTAGATCAAGCATCAAAAGACTTAGCAGAAGAGAGAGGCTCATGTCCAGATGCTGCAGAATATGGTTATAAAGAAAGATTTTCTAACAAGACTGCAATAGCACCAACTGCATCAATTTCTATAATTTGTGGAGGCACATCTCCAGGTGTAGAACCAATAGCTGCTAACAGTTACACTCACAAAACTTTGTCTGGATCTTTTAATGTTAGAAATAAATATCTTGGAAAATTACTCGCAAAACATAATAGAGATGATGATGAAACCTGGTCTAGTATTACAACTAATCAAGGTTCCGTATCTCACTTAGACTTTTTGACTCAACAAGAAAAAGACGTTTTTAAAACAGCCTTTGAACTAGATCAAAAGTGGATAGTTGAATTAGGAGCTGATCGGACTCCTCATATTTCTCAAGCCCAATCTATCAATATATTTTTACCTGCTGATGTTCATAAAAAAGAACTTCATCAAATCCATTTTCAAGCATGGAAAAAGGGTTTAAAAAGTTTGTATTATTGCAGGTCTAAGTCAATTCAGCGAGCCGAAAATGTTAATGATGCTAAATCAACGGACATTACAGCGAATGTTTATAAATCAAATAAAAAACAAGACAATCAACCAGAATATGAGGAGTGCTTATCATGTCAGTAATTAAACAAGGAAAAAAAGAGATTATACAACCAAAAAAGATGGGTTTATTAGTAGAAAATCCTGTGTATAAGCCATTTAGGTATCCATGGTGTTACGACGCTTGGCTAACACAACAAAGAATACACTGGTTACCAGAAGAAGTTCCACTTGGAGATGACGTAAGAGACTGGCAAAAAAGTTTATCTCAAGCAGAAAAGAATTTATTAACTCAAATTTTCAGATTTTTCACTCAGGCTGATGTTGAGGTTAATAATTGCTATTTGAGACACTACACAACTGTATTTAAACCTACGGAAGTTTTAATGATGATGACTGCTTTTGCTGCAATGGAAACAGTACATATAGCAGCATACTCTCATCTTCTAGATACAATTGGAATGCCAGAAACAGAATATTCTGCCTTCATGAAATATAAAGAAATGAAAGATAAATATGATTACATGCAGGGATTTAATATGAATTCAAAAGAAGATATTGCAAAGACTGTTGCTGTGTTCAGTGCTTTCACAGAAGGTTTGCAACTGTTTGCAAGCTTCGCAATACTATTAAATTTTCCAAGATTTAATAAAATGAAAGGTATGGGACAAATAGTAACCTGGTCAGTGAGAGATGAGACACTCCACTGCAACTCTATGATCAGAATTTTTAAAGAATTCATAAAAGAAAATCCTGAAATTTGGACACCTAAACTAAAAAAAGAAATTTATGAAGCTTGCAGAACAATTATAGAGCATGAAGACGCTTTTATAGATTTAGCTTTTGAAATGGGACCAATGAAAGGATTAACCGCACAAGAAGTAAAAGACTATATAAGATTTATTGGAAATAGAAGACTTTCCCAATTAGGATTGGAGCCTATTTATAATGTGGATAAAAATCCTCTTACATGGTTAGATACAATGCTTAATGCTGTTGAGCATATGAACTTTTTTGAGGGTAGAGCTACAGAATATTCTAAAGCTTCTACTCAAGGAAGTTGGACAGAAGCTTTTAGTTAATATTTTTTTATCTTTGATTTAATTGAACAACTTTTCGGTACTTACTACCTTTATAACTTGCAAGAGGTCTTATTAACTTATTTGCGGCGTGTTGTTCCATTATGTGAGCTGACCAACCAGTAATTCTTGACATTACAAAAATTGGAGTAAAAAAATCAGTATCAAAACCCATTAAATGGTAAGTTGGTCCAGTAGGGTAGTCAACATTTGGATGGATGTTTTTACGATCAATCATAACTTTTTCAACAATATCGTAAATTTTCTCAAATTTTTTATCTTTTTTAATCTTAGCAACTTTACCAAAATATTCTCTCATTGTTGGAACTCTTGAATCGCCACTTTTATAAACTCTATGACCAAAACCCATAACTACTTCTTTATTATCCAGAGCGCTATTTATCCATTTTAAAGCATTTTCAGGTTTTTTTATCTTTTTCATCATATGCATTACTTCTTCATTGGCGCCTCCGTGCAATGGTCCTTTTAAACTAGCAATAGCACCAGTAATCGCTCCATGGATATCAGACAAACTACTTGTAATGGTTCTAGCGGTAAATGTTGAAACATTAAAACTATGTTCCGCATATAAAATTAAAGAAACATCAAAAGCTTTGACAATTTCTTTATTGGGAACTTTTCCAAAACACATGTGAAAAAAATTCTCTGACATTGAATATTTCTTTTTTGGAGGAATTATTTTTTTTCCTTTTCTTGCTCTGTAAAATGCAGCTAGTGCAACAGGAGTTTTTGCAAAAATTCTCATTGCTTTTCTTAAGTTAGCTTTAGGAGAATTATCTCTAGTTTCTTTATCTTCTAGACCCATAATACTAACTGCTGTTCTCGCAACATCCATTGGATGTGCTTTCTTTGGGATTTTTTTTATGTCAGCAAGTAGAGTATTTGATAATTTTCTTTCTTTTCTTTCTTGTGTTTCAAAATTTTTTAATTGTTTTTTATTAGGGAGTTCCCCGTTTAAAATTAAATATGCAACTTCTTCAAATTTACATTTTGAACATAAATCTTGTGCTGCATACCCTCTATAAGTAAGTGAATTTATTTCGGGCATTACTTTTGAAACCTCAGTTTCATCAACAACTATGCCAAGTAAGCCTTTTTTTATTTCATCACTCATTCATGCCCCTCTGAACTAAAATTATAAATTTTTTCGTCCAAACTATTGTATTTTTCGTAGTCAACAAGTTCGTATAAACGTTTTCTAGTCTGCATTTTATCGATAATATTGTTCTGATGTCCATTTGTATAAATGTCTCTTAATCCATCTTCAACATTTTTCATTGCCAGTCTCTGAGTTGTAACTGGATAAATAACAATATTATATCCAAAATTCTCTAATTCCTTATAATTGAATAGCTTTGACTTTCCAAACTCAGTCATATTTGCCAATAAGTAACAAGATAATTCCTTCCTGACCTTCTCAAAATCCTTTTCATCATGTAAAGCTTCAGGAAAAATTATCTCAGCTCCAGCATCAATATATGCTTTACATCTTTCAATCATTTTATCTATACCCTCAACACTCTTTGCATCTGATCTTGCAATTATTTTAAAATTATCATCTTTTTTTGCAGAAATACATTCTTTAATTTTCATAACCATAGCTTCAGTACTTATTAACTCTTTGTTATCTAAATGCCCGCATCTTTTTCTTTCAATTTGATCCTCTAAATGAACAGATGCGACTCCAAATTCTTCAAAAGTTTCTATAGTTTCTTTACATGATTTGAAACCAGTATCTATATCTACAATCGTTGGAAGATTAGTAACTCTTGAGATTAAGTAAGATCGAGTACTAACATCTTGCAAAGTTGTTAATCCTATATCGGGAAATCCAAGATCGTTTGCCATTACTGCACCTGAAACATAAACTGCATCATAACCAATTTCCTCAATTAGTTTTGCTGTAAGAGGATTGTAAGCACCAGGAACTCTTAAAATTTTATTTGATTTTAATTTATTAACAAAATCTAATCTTTTTTGACTTGGTTCTTTTTCAACAAAATGCATTAAAATATTCCTTTTTTTAAATTCTTTTTAATTTTAGATCTTTTTATTTCTATATTTAATTTATTTAGTTGTCCTGATTTTAATTTTTTAAGATTTTGTACGTTTTTTAAAAATCCTGCACTCTGCTTTTTGTTTAAAATATTTTCTGTTAAAGTTAAAAACTTATTAATATAATTTTCTCTTTTAAAAGGTCTTGATCCATATGGGTGGGCATCTGCTTTTTCTTGTTGTTGTGTTATTTTTTTTCCATTTTTTAAAGTTATTACTACTTTCGCACCAAATGATTTTTTCTTTGGATTTGGGTTGTGATATTTGTTTGTCCATTTTTTATCCTCATGAGTTTTAATTGATCTCCAAATTTTAAGGGTGCTTTTTCTCTTAGCTCTTGATTTAGAGTAAGATCTAATATGATGCCAGTCACCGTCTTCAAGTGCTACAGCAAAAATATACATTATAGAATGATCTAATGTTTCCCTGCTTGCACTAGGATCCATTTTTTGAGGATCATTTGCTCCTGTTCCAATTACATAATGTGTGTGATGACTCGTGTAAATATCAATTTTTTTAACCTGATTTAAATTATCTATTTTTTTTCTAAGTTTTTTTGCTAAATCAATTAGAGCTTGTGATTGATACTCTGCGGAATATTCTTTTGTATAAGTCTCTAGTATTGCTTTTTTAGTTTCACCTTTTTTAGGCAAAGGCACTTTATATAATGCTTTTTTTCCATCTAAAATCCTAGCTATTACACTATCTTCACCTTCATAGATTGGGCTTGGTGCACCTTCCCCACGCATAACTCTATCTACTGCTTCTATTGCAAGTTTTCCAGCATGAGCTGGAGCATAAGCTTTCCAGCTTGAGATCTCACCTTTTCTTGATTGTCTTGTTGAAATTGTAGTATGCAATGCTTGTTGAATTGCCTGATAAATAGTTTCAGTTTTTAATTTAAGCATAGTTCCAATTCCTGCAGCTACACTTGGACCTAAATGCGCAATATGATCAATTTTATGTTTATGAAGACAAATTCCTTTTACAAGATTTACCTGTACTTCATAAGCGGTTAAAATACCTTTTATAAGGCTAATCCCACTTAATCTTTTTTGTTGGGCAACTGCAAGTAAAGGAGGAATATTATCTCCTGGATGACTGTAATCTGCGGCTAGAAAAGTATCGTGAAAATCTAATTCTCTTACAGCTGTTCCATTTGACCATGCTGCCCACTCACAATCTACTTTTATTTTTGAATTAACTCCAAATAGTGTAGCACCGTTATTTCTTTTATGTTTTAATGCCATTTCCCTAGAAGAGATAACAGCTTTTCTATTTAAAGAGGCAATTGCAACAGATGCATTATCAATTATTCTATTGATAACCATGTCCACTGATTTTTTATTAAGTTTTGAATTATCACTAGCTATTTCAGCAATTTTCCAAGCCAGTTGTTTTTTCTTTGGCAAGTGTATTTTTGATGGATAAACTTTAACTCTATGAATAATCAATATAACTCCTAAAATCTATTACTGTAATACAATAATAATTGCAGTTATCAAAAGTAAAATTGCTAAAAAATACTCAATAACTGCTTTAATTTTATTATTCTTCACCAAATTTCTAATAGCAGAACCAAAAGCAGCCCAAGGTGATATTGATAAGGGACAAATTATTAGTGCAATGATTGCAATAAAAATAATTGAAAAAAATAAATTTCCATCTTTAGGAAGAAAACCAGATGCAGCCATGCTCGATATAGTCCAAGCCTTAGGATTTACAATTTGAAATAAAGCAGCTTCATGAAATTTTAGTGGTCTTGCATCGTCCTCCTTTATTTTACTGAAAGATCCAATAATCTTATAACCGAGATACAGCAGGTATAAAGCACACAATATTTTTAAAATATTTTGAAGTTGTGGGAAAATTTGAAATATTTTACCAAGCCCTAAACACACTAGGATTAATTGCAAGACATGACCTATGGTAATCCCCGTCATGTGTGGAACCGTTTTTAAAAAACCAAATTTCAAACCTGATGTTAAAACCATTGCATTATTTGGACCTGGTGTTACGTACATAACAAAATAGAATGTTATAAGTGCAAATAAAAGCTCAAGATTAATCATTTAAATAATTTGATATAATCTTTTCTATCCCAATGAAATCTCTAATAAGATGATTATGAGAAATTTCACTAACTTTCTTTTCTGTATATCCATCCTCTAAAAGAATAAAAGGGACTCCAGCATTTTTAGCAGTTTCAGAATCTGTTTCACTATCACCTATCATTACACTTTTTTTTATGTCACCTTGCATGATATCAATAACATTCGTTAGATGCCTTGGATCTGGTTTACAATAATCAAAAGTATTACTTCCTGCTATGTATTCAAAATAATCATAAACATTAATTTTTTTTAAAAGATCAACCGCTAAGTAGTCCTGTTTATTTGTACAAATACCCATCGAAATATTATTTTCTTTACACCATTTTAAAAAATCTAATACACCATTTGATAATTTACTTTCATTTGCAATATTATTTGAATAGAATTTTATAAACTCATTAGTCATTTCTTTTTTAATTTTATCGTCATCTACTTTGCCAAATTCTTTTTTTGCTTGACCCCAAACAGATCTGCCTATTAAAGATTTGGCTCCTTTACCCACTAAATTTCTAATATCTTCTGTCGTTTTAGTTTCATATCCATATTTTTTCATCACATGATTGTGAGCGTTCATAAGATCAGGCGCCGTATCAACCAAAGTTCCATCTAGATCGAATATTATTGTTAATTTTTGAGTCATTTTAAAAGTATTAATAAGAAACAATTTGTGACTTAAAGATCATTGTTACTTAACTATAAGAAAACTTAATAAATGAAACAAATAAATTTACAAGACAATTTAAGAAAAAAATTCATCAAAAAAGGGGTGAAGATGATGGCTCCCGAAACAGTTTTTTTTTCTAAAGATACAAAAATAGGAAAAAATGTAACTATAGATCCATATGTTGTAATTGGAGAAAAAGTAAAAATTCAAAATAACGTTAAAATTTTTTCATTTTCACATTTAGAAAAAGTTAAAATAGAAAATAATGTAAATATTGGGCCATATGCAAGATTAAGACCAGGCACAATTTTAAAGTCAGGCTCTAGAGTTGGTAATTTTGTAGAAATTAAAAAGAGCATAATTGGAAAAAGTTCTAAAGTTAATCATTTATCTTACATTGGAGATTCTGACTTAGGATCAAAAGTAAATATAGGAGCAGGAACAATAACTTGTAACTATGATGGAATAAAAAAAAATAAAACAAAAATTAAAGATAAAGTGTTTATTGGCTCTAACACTTCTTTGGTTGCTCCAATTACTATCAATGAAAATAGCGTTGTTGGGGCAGGATCTGTTGTAACAAAAAATGTAGGCAAAAAATCTTTGGCATTAACCCGATCTGCCCAAGTAGAAATTAAAAATTATAAGAGAAAATAAATATGTGTGGAATTGTAGGAATAGTTAGCAACAAATCTGTTTCAGCTAGTATTATAGGTGCATTAAAAAAACTTGAATATCGTGGCTATGACTCAGCTGGCATATCTACAATAAGTAATGGACAAATATACGAACAAAAATGTTCAGGAAGAGTTGATAACTTAGAAAAAATTCTTTTTCAAAATCCATCAAGTGGGGATCTTGGCATCGGTCATGTTAGATGGGCAACACATGGAGTGCCAAATCAAGTAAATGCACATCCTCATTCATCAGAGGTAGTTTCTGTTGTTCATAATGGGATCATAGAAAACTCAGATGAATTACGAAAGGAATATAAAGAAAAAGGTTACTCTTTTAAATCTCAAACAGATACAGAAGTGATTACAATTATGTTAACTGATTACCTTAAAAAAGAAAATTTAATTAACTGTATTCATAAAACGCTAGAAAAATTAGAAGGCAGTTTTGCTTTGGGAGTTATTTTTAAAGATTTTGATAATTTGGTAGTTGGAGCAAGACGAGGTAGCCCTTTAGCTGTTGGTTATGGACATAATGAAAATTTTATTGGCTCAGACTCTTATGCGCTTAAATCAATGACAAATAAAATTTCTTATCTCGATGATGGAGATTTTTGTATTTTATTTAAAGAAAAAGTAGAATTTTATAATTCTGATAAAAAAAAAATTAATAAACAAATATTTGAGTTATCTAATGAGGATAATACAGCAGATAAAGGTGATTATAGAGATTTTATGTCAAAAGAAATTAATGAACAATCTATCACAACAAAAAAATGTATTAATGAATATTTAGATAAATCACGTAATGATATAAATATTTATAATTTACCAATCGACCCAAAAAAAATTAATAAAATTCGTTTAATAGCCTGTGGCACAGCATATCATTCATGTTTGATGGCAAAGTATTGGATTGAGGAATTCACATCATTAGATGTTGAGGCTGATATAGCTTCAGAGTTTAGATATAGAAAAATAAAATTCAACTCAAATGATCTTTATATCTTTGTTTCACAATCTGGAGAAACTGCAGATACTTATGCTGCATTAGAAAAGTGTAAAAAAAATCAAGTTAAAACATGTGGAATTGTAAATGTAGTCGAAAGCTCTATAGCTAGAATGGCAGATTTTGTTTTACCAATACATGCTGGACCTGAAATAGGAGTTGCTTCTACAAAAGCTTTTATTGGACAGCTTATAGTTCTTTATTTATTGACTTTAAAAATATCTAAAGAAAGAAATGATATAATTAACGACGAATATTTAAAATTGATTTTAGATTTAAAGAAATTACCCGAACTAATCGAGGAAACATTAAATAAACAGAAAGATATTCAGTTAATTGCAAGAGATTTTATTGAGGCAAAAGGAACGATGTACCTGGGTAGAGGCTACTCTTATCCAATTGCAATGGAAGGAGCTTTAAAACTCAAAGAACTTTCTTATATTCATGCAGAGGGATATGCTGCCGGAGAAATGAAGCATGGACCACTTGCTCTTATCGAAGATGGTATGCCAGTTATCGTTTTAGCGCCCAAAGATAGATTTTTTGAAAAAACTATTTCTAATATGCAAGAAGTAATAGCTAGAGGTGGTAAAGTTTTAATGATTACAGACGATACATCGAAAACAATGAATGAAAATATTAGATTTAAATTTCAAATTCCTAAAACAAATTCAACAATAAATTCTTTTCTTTTAACTATCCCAATTCAATTTTTGGCATACCACGTTGCATTATTAAAGAATTGTGACATAGATAAGCCACGAAATCTTGCTAAATCCGTCACTGTTGAATAATTACCAAACTTTGATAAAACACTCTTAGGTTGAACATGAAAAAATGGAAAATTAACAGTTGGAGAAATTATCCAGTAAAACACATCCCTACTTATGAGGATGCAAAGGAGTTAACTTCAGTTTTAAATAAAATTAAAACTTTTCCTCCTTTAGTTTTTGCTGGTGAAACAAGACATTTAAAACAACAACTTGCAAATGTTGTTGATGGTAAAGCATTCTTATTACAAGGAGGAGACTGCGCTGAAAGTTTTGCTGAATTTAATCCTGACAATATAAGAGATACATTTAAGGTGATATTGCAAATGTCATTAATTTTAACATACTCAGCATCTTTGCCTGTAGTAAAATTAGGTAGAATAGCAGGACAGTTTTCTAAGCCAAGAAGTGCACCAACTGAAATACAAGGTGATAAAGAACTTCCAAGTTATCTTGGAGATAATATTAACGGAATTGAATTTACTGAGAAAGCAAGAAAACCTGACCCTAAAAGATTATTCAAAGCTTATTCTCAGGCTGCCTCGACTTTAAATTTACTCAGAGCTTTTTCAAAAGGAGGTTTTGCTGATTTAAATAAAGTTCATTTATGGAATTTGGATTACATTAAAAAAAGTCAACAAGCAAAAAAATTTAAAGATCTAGAAGATAAAATTGCTGATGCCTTAGCATTTATGGATGCATGTGGTATTACTTCTGATTTTAATAATAGATTATACACTGTTAATTTTTGGACATCACACGAAGCTTTACTTTTACCATTTGAAGAAAGTATGACTAGAGTAGATTCAACAACAGGAGAATATCATGATACATCTGCACATTTTGTTTGGATAGGTGATAGAACTAGACAATTAGATGGTGGCCATGTTGAGTTTTGTAAAGGAATACAAAATCCAATTGGAATTAAATGTGGTCCGACATCAAAACCTGACGAAATTGCAAAAATTTGCAATGTTTTAAATCCAAATAATGAAAAAGGAAAAATTACATTAATTTCAAGATTTGGTCATGAAAAAGTTGAGAAATTTTTACCAAAATTAATTAGAGGTATTAAAAAAGAAGGACTTAATGTTATTTGGTCTTGTGATCCAATGCATGGGAATACAATTAAATCTACTACAGGTTTTAAAACTAGACCTTTTAACAATGTTGTTTCAGAGGTAAAAAATGTTTTTGCAGTTCATCAAAGCGAAGGTTCATATGCAGGAGGTTTACATATAGAAATGACTGGTCAAAATGTTACAGAATGCACTGGTGGAGCGAAAAATATTTCTGATGCAGACTTATCAAGTAGATACCATACACACTGTGATCCTAGATTAAATGCAGATCAAGCTTTAGAGCTTGCATTCTTAATATCTGATGAGATTAAAAAGAATTCTAATTACGCTAAAAACGGAATTAGAGCGGCATCTTAAACTATTGCAAAATTTAGCTGTAATAATTAATTAAAAGGTATGACACCCTCAGAGAAAGTAAAACATATTAGTAATTGGATATTGAATTATGTTAATTCAATGCCCAAAAAAGCCGAGTCACTTGTAATAGGTATTTCCGGTGGTATCGATTCATCTGTATCAAGTACTTTAAGCGCTCTAACAGGTTTAAAAACTATTGTTTTGTCTATGCCAATCAACCAAATAAAGTCTCAGCATGATTTAAGCATCAAACATCAAGAGTGGTTAGTAAAGAATTTTAAAAATGTTAAAGCTCATACTATTAATTTAGATAATTTGTTTAGTAGTTTCAAAACAACTCTTTCAGATTTTGATAATGAGCATGGGCTTGCAAATTCGCGAGCAAGATTAAGGATGGCTACTCTTTATCAAGTAGCTTCGTCAAACAATGGTATTGTAGTTGGAACCGGAAACAAAGTTGAGGATTTTGGTGTAGGTTTCTATACAAAATATGGCGACGGAGGAGTGGACATATCTCCAATAGCAGATTGTAATAAAACTCAGGTTTGGGAGCTTGGCAAAGAATTAAAAATATTAGATGAGATTATAAAAGCAGAGCCTACCGATGGTTTATGGGATGATGGCAGAACTGATACCGGTCAGTTAGGTTTAAAATATAATGAATTAGAAGAGGCAATGAACAACCCAAATTCTAAAAATAGAGAAAAGTACGAAAAAATAAGAAAATTAAACTTGCATAAAATGGAATCAATTCCAGTTTGTAAGATTCCCAACTAATCAATTAGATTAACAAATCTAAAATTAAAGTATATTTCTATAGTTATGGATAAAGATATTTTTTTAACAAATAGTTTTGGAAACAAAAAAGAAAAATTTGCACCAATTAATACCAAGAAAATTGGCATGTATGTTTGTGGTCCAACAGTTTACGATGATCCACACATAGGAAATGCAAGACCATTGGTTGTTTTTGATATCTTATACAAAGTTTTAAAATGTAAATACGGCAAAAAATCAGTTTCTTATGTAAGAAACATTACAGATGTTGACGATAAAATTATTCAATCTTCTTTAGAAAAGAAAATATCTATTGATGATTTAACAAAAAAAATAATATTAAATTTTAATAATGATTGCGAATATTTAAATTGTGAAAAACCTGACGAGGAACCTAAAGCAACTGATAATATTTCTCTTATGGTTAAAATGATAGAGGATTTAATCGATAAAAATTACGCATACATTAATAATAACCATGTTTACTTTGAGGTTAAAAAATTTAAAGATTATGGAAAACTTTCGAATAAAAATTTAGAAGAATTGGTTGCTGGTTCTCGGGTAGAAATATCAGAAAATAAAAAGAATGCAGAAGATTTTGTTTTGTGGAAACCATCTAAAGAAAATGAACCATCTTGGGACTCCCCATGGGGCAAGGGTAGACCTGGCTGGCATTTAGAATGTTCTGTAATGTCAAAAAAATATCTTGGAACTAAATTTGATATTCATGGTGGTGGCAGAGATTTAATATTTCCTCATCATGAAAATGAAATTGCTCAATCTCGATGTGCAAACGATACTGATACATTTGCTAATTATTGGGTGCATAATGGATTTATAACTATTTCAAATGAAAAAATGGCAAAGTCTCAAGGTAATATTTTAAAAATTAAAGATTTAAAAAAAAATATTAATGGTCAAGTTTTAAGATTGGCTCTTATAACCACTCACTATAAGCAGCCATTAGATTGGAACGATAAACTACTTGAAGAATGTCAAAAAACTTTAAACAAATGGTATGATTGTTATATTCAAGTTAAAAAGAAAGTCTTAATTCCTGATGAGTTATTGGCGCCACTTTATGATGATTTAAATACTCCAAGTTATATAGCAAATATTCATAAATTATATGAAAAGGCTCATCAAGGAAATGATCAAGATAAGGAAGTTTTTACAACTGCTTGTAACTTTATAGGTTTGCTCTCTGAAACAAAAGATCAGTGGCTTAAGTTTAAAAAAGAAAAATCTGAGATATCAGAAGAAGAAATATTATCTAAAATTAAAGCACGTGATAAAGCTAGAAAAGATAAAGATTATAAACTTTCTGATAAAATTAGAGATGAACTGCTTAACAAAGGTGTTTTAATAGAAGATAAAGATGGTAAAACCACGTGGAAATTAAAATGAGTAAAGAAAAATTATACATATTTGATACCACGCTAAGAGACGGGGCACAAACACAAGGCGTTGATTTTTCTATTGATGATAAATTAAAAATAGCTAAATCATTAGATGATCTTGGAGTTGATTATATCGAAGGTGGATGGCCAGGAGCCAATCCAACAGATACAGAATTTTTTCAGAAAAAAGTTAAATGTAAAAATTCAGTCTTAACAGCATTCGGTATGACAAAAAAAACTGGTAGAAGTGCAGACAATGATCCGGGCTTATCTGCTCTTTTAAATAGTAATTCAAAAGCAGTATGTATTGTTGGTAAATCATGGGACTTTCATGTTGATGTCGCTCTTGGTATCTCTAATGAAGAAAACTTGGAAAATATTAGCGAAAGTACAAAACTTTTTGTTAAAGAAAAAAAAGAGTTTATGTTTGACGCTGAACATTTCTTTGACGGCTATAAAGCAAATCCAAAATATACTGTGTCATGTTTAAAAGCTGCTTATGATAACGGTGCAAGATGGATAGTTTTGTGTGATACCAATGGTGGGACACTACCTCATGAAGTAACAAAAATAGTTAATGAAGTTATAAAAATTATTCCAGGAAAAAATTTAGGAATTCATGCACATAATGATACTGGAAATGCTGTATCTAATAGTTTAGCAGCAGTATTAGCTGGCGTTAGACAAGTTCAAGGAACAATTAATGGATTAGGTGAAAGATGTGGTAATGCAAATCTTATGTCTTTAATACCAACATTTTATTTAAAAAAAGATTTTTCAGATAAATTTGAAATCAATATTAAAGAGAATAACATTAAGAATTTAACTCAATGTTCAAGACTTTTAGATGAAATATTGAACAGAAAACCAAATAAACATTTGCCGTATGTCGGAGCTGCTGCTTTTTCCCATAAGGGGGGATTACATGTTTCTGCAGTTCAAAAGGATCCAAAAACTTATGAGCATATCAATCCAGAAGAGGTCGGTAACGTAAGAAATATTGTTGTTTCAGATCAAGCTGGAAAATCTAATATATTATCAAGATTAAAAACTATTGGAATTGACATTAAAGAAGATGATCCTAAAGTTAAAAAACTTTTGAGTGAGGTAAAAGATAGAGAGTTTATTGGATATAGCTACGATGGAGCAGATGCTTCATTTGAACTATTAGCTAGAAGAATAATGAGCGAAATACCAAGATATATTTTAATTAAAGAATATGATGTGTCAGTAAAAAAAAACTCCTCAGGAAATATAATTTCATCAGCAAAGGCTCATCTAGAAGTAGATGGAGAAAAAATTGTTTGCGAGGGAGAGGGTAACGGTCCAGTTAATGCACTAGATAACGCTATCAGAAACAATGTTGATCGATTAGCAAAATATTCTAAGTATTTAAAGGACCTTAAATTGGTGGACTATAAAGTTAGAATTTTAAATACTGGTACAGAAGCTATAACAAGAGTTTCTATAGAGAGCACAGATTCAAAAGGTAAAAATTGGTTTACAATAGGAGTTTCAACAAATATTATTGACGCTTCATTTAAAGCTTTAATAGATAGTTTGGATTATAAATTATTTAAAGATAATGCTCCTGCAAGCAATTAATGTCATCTGTATCTTTTATTCTTCATAAACCACAGTTATCTGAAAATATAGGAGCATGCGCTAGAGCTATTAAAAACTTTAGTTTTAATAAATTAGTAGTAATTAGCCCTAAACCTATATTTCCCAATGACAAAATTATTGCTACATCAGTAGGCGCAAAAGAAATTATTAAAAAATGTAAAGTTTACGAAAACTTAGAGTCTGCTATTAAAAATGTTGATTACGTTATCGCTACATCTTCTAGGTTTAGAAATAAAAATATTAAGCATATTACCTTAAACGAATTATTGAATATAGATTTCAGTAAAAAAATTGGCTTTCTATTTGGTTCAGAGGCGTCAGGACTATCAAACAGTGAAATAGTTTATGCTAACTGCACGATGCAAATACCCACTAATCCCAATTTTAAATCACTTAACTTGTCTCACAGTGTAATTATTGTGGCGCAAGTAGTTTCAAGTTTAATTAAATTAAAAAGATCAAGTTTTAAAAAGTCTCAAAAGGTTAAACCGGCATCCAAAAAAGATATTCAATTAATGATAAATTTATGCATTTCTCAGCTTGAGAGTAAAAATTTTTTTAAACCAACTGAAAAAAAACCCATAATGCTGGAAAATCTTAGAAATATTTTTTATAAAATGGAGTTATCCGAAAAAGAAACTCGCATTTTATCAAGTGTATTTGCTAATCTTGCAAAAAAAGGTTGATTGACAAAAACATGGGTAAGTTTATAAAAGCGATTTATTAAATGACAAAAAGACTAAATTCTAAACATAAAGTAGACAGAAGACTAAGAGTAAACTTATGGGGTAGACCTAAAAGCCCGTTTAATACTCGTGCCTACCCACCTGGTCAACATGGACAAACAAAATCTGCCAAACCCTCTGACTATGGTACTCAGTTACAAGCTAAACAAAAACTAAAATCTTATTATGGAAACATGAATGAGAGACAGTTTAGAAATGTTTATAAAAAAGCAATTATGAAAAAGGGCGATACTGCAGAGAACCTAATTGGTTTATTAGAAAGACGATTAGATGCAGTTATTTATAGATCAAAATTTTCAACTACCATTTTTGGAGCAAGACAATTGATTAATCATGGACATGTAAGAGTAAATGGAAAAAAAGTTAATATCGGAAGTTATCAATTAAAAGAAGAAGAAACTGTTGAAATTAGAGAAAAGTCAAAACAGCTTGCTTTGATTGACATAGCTTTAGCTAACAAAGAAAGAGAAGTTCCGGAGTACCTTCAGGTTGATGAGAAAAACAGAAAAGTTAAATTTGTTAGAACTCCTAAGTTTGAAGAAGTACCATATCCAGTTGTGATGGAACCAAATCTTGTTATTGAATATTATTCAAGATAAAAAATTTATTTTTTGAAATTTATAGAGCTTTCTTCAAGTTTTTTTTTAAGTTCACCGTTTTCATACATTTCTTTAATTATATCACAACCACCCACAAATTCTTTGTTAATATATAATTGTGGAATTGTTGGCCAGTCACTAAACTGTTTTATTCCCTCTCTTAACTCTTGGCTTTCAAGAACATTTACACCTTGAAAGTTGACCTCTAAAATTTTTAATATATTTGATACAGCCATAGAAAAACCACATTGAGGCGCATCTGGAGTACCTTTCATAAATAAACAAACTTTATTTTCATTTATTTTATTTTGTATTAAATTTTTAGTGTCCTCATTCATTTATTTTTCCTTTGTTTTTATTGCTAGAGCATGTAATTCATTTCCCATTCTTCCTTTTAAAGATGCATAAACCATTTTATGTTGCTCTATTTTACTTTTACCAGAAAATTGTGAAGAAACAATAGTAGCAGAATAATGATTTCCATCACCAGCTAGATCCTGTATATCAACTAATGCATCGGGTATAGCTTCTTTAATAAACTTTTCTATCTCTTTTAAATCCATAGCCATTTTATTTTTCCATATATTTTTTCAACCAAATATTATTTGAAAGTTCTAAATCATCAACTGATAATTTTGTCTTATCTTCAAAAACAATATCATTATCTAAAACAGTACCAATTTCATCATAATGTACTGAACTTTTATTAAGTATTTCTTTTACATTTTTATAATTTTCTTTCTTAATTTCTAATATATATCTGCCTTGGTCCTCAGAAAACATATATTGAAACTGATTTATCAGCTGTTTTGTTTTTTTAATTTCAATACCTTTTTTTCCTTTAATACACATTTTAGCTATAGCTACAATGATACCTCCTAGAGATACATCATGAGCAGACTTAATTAATTTTTTTTTAATTAAATTTAGAACTGTTTCACCATTATTTTTTTCATTAAAAAGATTTACTTCAGGAGGTGGACCACTTTTTATATTAAGAATTTCTCTAGCAAAAATACTTTGATCTAGACTACCTTCAGTTTTACCAATAACTAAAACTATATTTCCTGATTCTTTAAAACCCATAGTTATCATATCTTTATAATTTTTGATTAATCCTACCCCTCCAATTGTAGGAGTTGGTTTAATACCTTTATCTTTAGTCTCGTTATAAAAAGATACATTTCCAGAAACTACAGGAAAATTTAAGTATTCGCTTGCTTCGCCTAATCCTTTAACGCATTCAACAAATTCACCCATATTTTCATCTTTTTCTGGATTTCCAAAATTTAAACAATTAGTTATAGCTATTGGTTCTGCACCGACAGATATTAAATTTCTCCAACTTTCACAAACAACTTGTTTTCCACCAGTTAATGGATGAGCGAAACAATATATAGCGGAAGAGTCTACCGATGCAGCCACAGCTTTATTTGTACCATGTATTCTAACTATACCTGAGTCACTACCAGGTTTTTGTATAGTGTCACCCATCACGGTATGATCATATTGTTCCCATATCCATTCTTTATTACATATATTAGGGTTGGATAAAATTTTATTTAAAATATTACTAATTTTTAAATTTTTAAAATTTTCTTTATTAAATTTATTTTTTTGGGGTAGTTTTGTTTTTTTCCATTTTCTATCATACATCGGTGAGTTTTCTACCAAGGTATCAACAGGTATTTCTGCAATTTTTTTTTCATCATAAAATAATTCAATTTTTTTAGTGTTAGTAGTTTTTCCAATTACAGAAAAATCTAAATTCCATTTATCAAAAATCTTTTTTGCTTGATTTTCTTTACCTTTTTCTAAAACAATTAACATTCTCTCTTGACTTTCTGACAACATGATTTCGTAGGGTGTCATGTTAGACTCTCTACATGGTACTTTGTTTAAGTTAAGTTCAATACCTAATTTACCTTTAGAAGCCATTTCTATACTTGATGAAGTCAAACCAGCAGCACCCATATCTTGAATAGATATTATTGAGTCACCAGCCATTAATTCTAAGCAAGCTTCAAGAAGAAGTTTTTCTGTAAAAGGATCTCCAACTTGAACTGTAGGTTTTTTTTCCTCTATTTTTTCATCAAAAACGGCAGAGGCCATACTTGCTCCGTGTATTCCGTCTCGTCCAGTTTTTGATCCAACATAAATTACCGGCTTATTTATACCTGCTGCTTTTGAATAAAATATTTTATTTTTTTTTACCAATCCTAAAGTCATTGCATTTACCAGGATATTTCCATTATATGACTCATCAAAGCAGGTTTGACCACCAACTGTAGGAACACCAATACAATTTCCATATCCACCAATTCCTTGGACAACACCTCTTAATAAATTTTTAGTTTTTTTATGTTGAGGTGAACCAAAGTGTATAGAATTTAAATTCGCTATAGGCCTAGCACCCATTGTAAAAACATCTCTCATAATACCACCGACACCGGTGGCAGCACCCTGATACGGCTCTATAAATGATGGGTGATTATGACTTTCAATTTTGAAGACGATTGCATCATCATCTCCAATATCAATAACCCCAGCATTTTCACCTGGTCCTTGAATAACTTTTTTTCCTTTAGTGGGTAAATTTTTTAAGTGCAATCTTGATGATTTATATGAACAATGTTCATTCCACATTGCTGAAAATATTCCAAGTTCGGTTATATTTGGAATTCTTTTTAACAGATCACATATTTTTTTATATTCTGTTTTTTTTAAACCGTGCTCTATAGCAATATTTTCGTTTACTTCCATTATTTAAGATTATTTATTAAATTTTGAAAAAAAAATGAACCATCTTCGCCAGACAAATAGTTATCAATCATTCTTTCGGGATGAGGCATCATTCCAAGAATATTTTTTTGTTTGTTGAATATTCCGGCGATGTTTTTAATTGCACCATTTGGGTTAAAATTATCTTCTACTTGACCTTTTTGATCGCAATAGTTAATTGCAATTTGATTATTATCTTCTATTTCTCTCATTTGATCATTAGAACAGAAAAAATTTCCTTCATTATGTGCGATATGGAGCTCTAAAACATTTTTTTTTAGATTTTTAAAATATTTATTTTCCGAGTTATTAATTTTTACAAATACATTTTTGCATATAAACTTTGAATATTTATTTCTTAATAAAGCTCCTGGTAGCAATTTGGTTTCTGTTAAAATTTGGAATCCGTTACAGATACCCAATAACAGACCACCAGATTTAGCAAATTTAATAACAGAGTCTATTATTTTTGATTTTGATGCCATACTTCCACACCTCAAATAATCACCGTAAGAAAAACCTCCTGGTAAAACCACCAAATCACTTTTTGGTAATTCACTATCATTGTGCCAAATCATTTGATTCTTAAATCCAAATTTTTTAAGAGCCACATCCATGTCTCTATCACAATTGGATCCAGGGAAAATTATTACTGAAGAATTCATTAATTATTATTTTTCAATAATTTTATAATCCTCGATTACAAGATTGGCTAAAAGTTTTTTACACATTTCTTCTGCTTTTTGTTCGGCTATTTTTTTATCTTTTTCGTCAATTTCAATTTCAAAATATTTACCTTGCCTGATACTTTTTACACTATCAAAACCAATACCATTTAATGCTTGATGAACTGCCTTTCCCTGTGGATCAAGCACATCTTTCTTTAAAGTAATTATTGCAGAAATCTTCATTTTTTATTTTTTCTTTTAAAGGAACTCAAGCTTGTAACATTAGAATTATTTAATCCTGATGTTTCGTGTAAAATACCCAATCTTTTTGCAACCTCAGTATAAGCCGGTATTAATCCACCCAAATTTTTTCGAAATCTATCTTTGTCTAGTTTTTTCTCAGTAATAGAGTCCCACAATCTACATGTATCAGGACTTATTTCATCAGCTAGAATGATATCATTTTTATCGTTTACTTTTAACCGACCAAATTCTAATTTAAAATCAACAAGTTTAATTCCAACACCTCTAAACATTCCAACCATAAAATCATTTATTCTTAAAATCATTTTTTTAATTTTTTCTACTTCTCTTTTAGTTGCCCAATCAAACGCTAAAATGTGTTCTTCTGAAATTAGAGGGTCACCCAATTTATCATCTTTAAGACAGTATTCTATTAAAGGTTCCTTTAGAACAGTTCCCTCCACAATACCCAATCTTTTTGTCAGTGATCCTGAAGCTATATTTCTAATCACGAATTCAATAGGTATAATTTCAGCTAGTTTTATTATTTGCTCCCTCATGTTAAGTCTTTTTACTAGATGAGTTTTAATTCCGATTTGAGCTAAATTTTCTAAAATATATTCTGAAATTCTATTATTTAAAACACCTTTACCCTCAATTTTAGATTTTTTTTGATTATTAAACGCTGTTGCATCATCTTTAAAATATTGAATTGCCAATCCTTTTGTATTTGTAGAATAAATAACTTTTGCTTTTCCTTCGTAGAGTTTTTTACCTTTTTTCATTATTTGAATACTCTTCTAAATATTAGATTTACATTTTTGAAATGCTTAGAATAATTAAAAATAGCTCTTAATTTTTTTGGTGAAATTTTACTCATTATGTAATTATCAGATTGAATAACTTTAAACAAATCTAAGTTTTCCGCAAAACATTTTTTTGCGTAAGCTTGAACCATTTTATAAGATTTTTCTCTACTAAGACCTGTTTTAGTTAATTCAAGCATTAACTCTTGAGAAAAAATTAATCCTTTTGTAATGTTTAAATTTTCTAACATCTTTTGGGGATAAACAATCATATTGTCTAAAATGTTAGTTAATCTAACTAAAGCAAAATCAATTGTTATATTGGCGTCAGGTCCAATATTTCTTTCAACACTTGAGTGTGAAATATCTCGTTCATGCCACAAAGCTATATTTTCTAGGGCAGGGACTACAGTGCCTCTAACTATTCTAGCAAGACCAGTTAAATTTTCACTTAAAATTGGATTTTTCTTATGAGGCATAGCTGAAGAACCTTTTTGGTTTTTCGAAAAATATTCTTGCAATTCATAGACTTCGGTTCTCTGCAAATGTCTTATTTCAATTGCTACTCTCTCAATAGAACCAGCAATAATTCCTAAGACTGAAAAATAGAAAGCATGACGGTCTCTTGGAATTATTTGTGTTGAAATAGGTTCCATTTTTAAATTTAGTTTTTTTGCAACATGTTTTTCAACACTTGGACTGATATTTGCAAAAGTTCCAACCGCTCCTGAAATTGCGCAAGTTGAGACTTCATCGATTGCATTAATTAATCTTTTTTTATTCCTTTTAAATTCTTCATAAAATGAAGCCAACTTTAAACCAAAAGTAATTGGTTCAGCATGAATACCGTGACTTCTACCCATGCATGGTGTAAATTTATATTTTCTTGCTTGTTTCTTAAGTACTTTTAAAATCTGATTTAAATCTTTAAGAATTATTTTACCTGATTGGACTAACTGAATATTGAAACTAGTATCTAATACATCGGATGAAGTCATGCCCTGATGAAGGTATCTTGCTTTAATACCAGCTCTTTCAGTAACAGAAGTTAAAAAGGCAATAACATCATGTTTTACTTGTGTCTCTATTTGATGAATTCTTTTAACATTTATCTTAGCTTTTTTTTTAACAGCTGAAGATACACCTTTTGGTATGTGGCCTAACTTTTCCATTGCTTCTGCAGCTGCAATCTCGACATCCAACCAAATTTTATATTTATTTTCTTCTGACCAAATATCAGTGAGTTCTTTTCTCGAGTATCTTTTAATCATTAATATTATAAGTAAGGAGGCTTATGATAACCTTTAACAGATTCTGTAAAGATTTCATAACCATTTTCAGTAATACCTAGAGTATGTTCAAATTGTGCTGATAAAGATTTATCTTTAGTAACAGCTGTCCATCCATCTGGAAGAACTTTTACTTCATATTTTCCACTATTAATCATTGGTTCAATTGTAAAGGTCATACCTGGGCTTAATTCAGTACCAGTATCTTTTTTACCATAATGAAGTACGTTAGGATATTCGTGAAATTTTGTACTTACACCATGCCCACAAAAATCTCTTACAACAGAGAAACCGTTTTTTTCAGCATGTGTTTGAATTTCATATCCTATATCACCTAGTTTAATATTTGGTTTTAAAATTTTAATTGCTTTCATCATTGAGTCATAAGTTACATTTATTAAATTATTTGCTTTAATAGGCGTTTTACCAATACAAAACATTCTACTAGTGTCTCCATGATGATCTTCAACTATAGCCGTAACATCAATATTAACTATGTCACCCTCAACTAAAATTCTATCTGATGGAATACCATGACAGACAACATGATTTAAAGAAGTGCATAAAGATTTTTTATAGCCACGATAAAATAGTGGAGCAGAAAATCCACCATTATCTCTAATAAATTCATAACCAAGTTTATCAATTTCCTCAGTTGATATTCCAGGTTTAATATTTTCTGTCAACATATCAAGGGTTCTTGCCGCAAGGTTTCCAGCGAGTCTCATTTTTTCGAATTTTTCTTTATAGCTATTCATCAATAATATTTATTTTTTTTTCAATTTTAATTTCTTTAGAATTTAAAGAACACCTATAAGCCAGAAATTTAACACCTGCTTTTTTTGCTTTATTATAATTTTGATAATAGATGTTATCAATATCCTTTGCTATTCTAAAATTATTTATACCTTGAATTTGAGTTAAAAATAAGACGTAAGGAATAAATTTTTTATTAATTGAATTAATAAGGTTTATAAGGTGTTTTGATCCTCTCGCAGTAACTGCATCAGGAAACTCTGCCAAATCTTTTTGTCTGTTTAACGTAACATTTTTAACCTCAATTAAATTTTTATCACATAAAAAATCAAATCTTGTATCACTAGAAAATTTAAATTCTGGTCTAATTTTTTTAATTGATAGGAATTCTTTAATTAACTTATTATTTAAACCGTGTTCAACTATCTTATTTGCTTTATGCGTATTAACACCTATAAGTTTATCTTTAACTTTTATTATTTCTAATGTAAATTTTAATTTTCTGTTTGGATTATTGGTTTTTGACAACCATACGTAATTTCCCTCATCCAACAATCCCATCATCGACCCTGTATTTGGACAGTGGGCTGTTAATATTGAATTATTTACCTTTACATCTACAAAAAATCTTTTATATCGCTTGATTAATTTGCCTTTAATTAAAGTACTGGTAAATTTCATTATAATTAATTTATATTTGTAAATGACAAATAAAAAAGAAATTTTTGCAGGAATAATCATAATAGGTAATGAAATATTATCTGGAAGGACTCAAGACACTAACACTGCTACGTTATCAATTTGGCTGAATTCTTTGGGTATTAAGTTGCAAGAAGTAAGAATCATACCGGATGTTGAAAAAACGATCATAGAAACAGTTAATGAACTACGAAAAAAAT
Source organism: uncultured Pelagibacteraceae bacterium (assembly GCA_902554035.1). Taxonomy (GTDB): domain Bacteria; phylum Pseudomonadota; class Alphaproteobacteria; order Pelagibacterales; family Pelagibacteraceae; genus Pelagibacter. The sequence goes on from CACDMX010000006.1 coordinate 35,229, forward strand.
ATAATTATATTTTTACAACTGGTGGAATAGGACCAACCCATGATGATATTACAGCATTATCAGTTTCAAAAGCATTTGGTGTAGAATATGGTCCACATAAAGAAGCAATGTCTATACTAGAAAAATATTATAAACCAGGTGAATTTAATGAAGGTAGGCAAAAAATGGCGCATATGCCTTTAAATGCAAAATTAATTTTAAACCCAACTAGTGGAGCACCAGGATTTTATATAGAAAATGTTTATTGTCTACCAGGTGTTCCATCAATCTTAAAGTCTATGCTTGGAGGGATTACAAATAAATTAGTTGGAGGTGAACCAATTCAAAGTATGACTATTAATCTAAGAACTGTTGAAAGCGAAATAGCAAAATCACTTAAAAAAGTACAAGAAGAAAACAATGAGGTCGAGATAGGAAGTTATCCATTTTTCAAAGCAGGAAAACTTGGAGTAGCAATAGTTTTACGATCTATAGATCAAAATAAAATTAACAAATGCAATACAGAGATAACGCAATTTGTTAAACAAAAAGAAATTGAAATAATTAGTAACGATTGATGCTATATTTTGCTTACGGAAGTAATCTTAATCATTCGCAAATGCAAAATCGTTGTGAGGGAGCAAAATATATTAAAAAGTATATTTTAAAAGGTTACAGGTTATGCTTCAGTCATAAAACAAATAACTCAGTTTATGGTCATGCAAATATTATTAAATATGTTAAATCAAATGTACAAGGAGCATTGTGGAATATAACAAAAAAAGATGAAGAAATTTTAGATGGATACGAAGGGGTAGATTACAATTATTATCAAAAAATATATTTCAATCTAAAAGGTAAAAAAGTTTTAGTATACGTTCAGCAAAAGTATTATTTACAAAAACCTAACTCAACATATCTACACACAATAATAGAGGGCTATAAAGATTGTTCGCTTGATTTAAAAAAGCTTAAAAAAACAATTTCTAGTTATAAAATTAATTATATTATTAATTGGTAGTTGTTTCTAAAATTTTATTACTTTTTGAGGATTTTATTCTTAAAATAGAACATATCAAACCTAGAAACCTATACTTATTAGTCTTAAATTTTTTTTTTGAGAATAAATAAGTAAAGATTGCAGTTACAAAAAAACGTAAAAGTTTTGATAAATGTTGAATTAAAGCTTTATGAAAACCATAGTGTTTTTTAAAATAATAAAACCTTGACCAGTAATAGTTCCAATTTCTAAAGTTATCATAGATATCATTATTGTTAGAATTTAGAGAGCTCGCATTACCATGGTAAATTTTAATTTTGCTAAATACAAATATATTTTCGTTTAGATCTTTAATTCTTTTACAAAGATCTATTTCTTCATAGAAAAAGAAATAATTACTATCAAAGATTTGATTACTATTAAATTTATTTAAATTAATAACTAATGAACAGCCCTTTACCACTTCTACTTTTTTTCTATTATTTGTTTCCTTATAATCCAACTCACTCTTAGCTAGATTTTTGTCAAACTCGTTATTCATACTAAAATCAATTAAGTCATCGTATATAGGTGTCGCTAGAGCAAAATCGTCACCATTATTAGCTATTTCTTTTTCGATTTCATTTATCTCAGTCTCTTTAATGAAGGTATCCGTATTTAATAATAGAGCAAATTGTGTATTAATGTCTTTGAGTCCAATATTTGCTGCAGCAGCATATCCTAAATTTTTATCATTTATTATAACCTTACAGAAGCTGTATTTGTTTTCTATTATTTCTTTGATTTTATTGTTATTAGAATTTTCTACTATGACGATCTTAAAATTACCTCCAATAGTAGAAAGACACTTTTCAAGTTTTTCTAAAGATTTGTAAGAAATAATTATAATTGTTAGACTCATTGAACTTTAAATAATATATATTATTTTTCTAATAAGTTTAGTTATTATTTGATCACAAAATGTTATTTATTAAATCGAAGATTAATAAAATTATAAAATTTTCATTTTATTTTTTAATATTATTAATAGTTTTCATATTTTATGAATTAATTTCTTTGGATACTTCATATATTAATAAAAGTGCATTTAGTGTTGATGTGAATAATGTTAGAAACCCACAGGTTAAAAAAATAGTAAGAAATATAGATAATCGATTAGGTCAATTTTATTTTAAAATAAGTAAAAAAAAACAAAAAGAGTTTTATGAAGTAGATTTAAACAAATATAATAATTTACCAGATGAAATTATTGTCAAACCTAAGCTTAATAATTTAACTTTAACTAATGGTAAAAATACTAATAATGAAAAAAATTGGAAAAGAAGTCACGGCAATCATTCATCAAATAAGTTCTCTAATTTAAAAAAAATTAATAAAAATAATATAAGTTTATTAGATTTAGCATGGACTCATTCATTTGAAAAAAAGGGTAACATTCCAGGAAATCCAATTTACTTTAATGGTACAATATTTCTTTCCTCTACAGATAAATCTCTTGTAGCATTAAATGCAATTAATGGAGAAAAAAAATGGGAATATAAAACCGAGGGAAAGGCAGCCAGAAGAGGCTTAATGATTCATGGAGAAAAAAACCCGAAAATATATTTTTGTGATCTTAAAAATTTAATAGCTCTTGATGCTAAAAATGGAAACCCAATTAAAAAATTTGGTAAAAATGGAAAAATAAAACTTAAAAAACACTGTCAAATCACTCCGGTCATTGTTGATGATAAAATTATAATTGGTACCTTTGAACCATCAGTAGAAACTTATGATCTGAATAGTGGTAAATTACTATGGAGATTTTACCTCAAAGAAAAAAATAATAAATTTTTTAGATACGGTGGAAAAAGATATGACTATTCGGGTGGAAATCCCTGGGGAGGAATTTCAGCTGATTTGGATAGAAAAATTCTGTACGTATCAACAGGAAACGCTGGACAATTTTATGAAGGAACAACGAGACCAGGTAACAATAAATATTCAAATTCCATTGTGGCAATCGATATAGATAAAAAAAAGTTGCTTTGGGAATTTCAAGAAATAGAGCATGATATTTGGAATTATGATATAGCTTCACCACCAATACTAACTTCAATTAAAAAAAACGGTAAAATAATTGATGTCGTTGTTGTTCCCACTAAATTTGGTAATACTCTTGTACTTGATCGTTTAACTGGTAATAATGTTTTTGAATATATTAAAAAAAAAGTACCATTGTCCGAAGTTCCTGGAGAAAAAACATCATTTTATCAAAAAGTTTTTTCATTACCCGAACCATTTTCAAATCAATATTTTAAGGAGGATGACATAACCAATATTTCAAAAGAAAGTTATAATTTTGTAAAAGATAAAATTAAAGGCGCAAATTTCGGTTTATTTTCGCCAAATTCAGTCGATAAAAAAAATATAATTTATAAAGGTGGTGCTCAATGGATGGGAGCGAGCATTGATAATAATAATTCAATAATGTACTTAACCTCAAATGATATTCCATCACTTATTTGGTTAGAAAAAAATAAATCTAAACGGTATTACGAATACTCAATGAAATCTGAATTTTTGGTTGATCATTTAGGTTATCCTGGATCTAAGCCACCATGGGGCAGACTTTCATCAATAGATTTAAGTTCTGGAAAAAAAATCTGGGAAGTTCCTTTTGGAGAGTACGAAGAACTTACAAAATTAGGAATTTCAAAAACTGGTACATATAATTTTGGTGGAGTTACTGGAACTGCTGGGGGATTATTATTCGCAACAGGGACCCTCGATAATAAAATTAGAGCGTTCGACTCTTCAAACGGTAAAGAAGTATGGGACTATAAAATGTCCTTTTCTGGATCAACTCCACCAACTATTTTTGAGTATTTAGAAGAACAATATGTAATTGTAGTCTCTACAGGAAGTGTTACTCTTAAATCAACTTATCCAAAGATTTCAAAATATGGTAATAAAATTTATGCATTTAAATTAATGAAAAAATGAAAAAACAAAATAATTTTAAAACAAAAATAATCCAGGGTGACGTAATAAAATTATTAAAAAAAATTCCTAAAGATTTAAAATTTGATGTTGTAATTGCGGACCCCCCATACAACATTGGTAAAAACTTCGGCAATAATAATGATAATATGAACTTAAATGACTATGTTAATTGGAGTAAAAAATGGATTTCTGAATGTTTTAGAGTGTTATCAAAAGATGGTCTTATATATATTTATGGATTTCATGAAATATTGGCAAGAATTTCAGTTGAATTTCCAATTGAGGAACAGAGATGGTTAGCATGGCATTACACAAATAAAATAATACCATCTTCAAACTTTTGGCAAAGATCACACGAAGCGATATTATGTCTTTGGAAACCAAAAACTAAAAGGCCAAACTTAGAAATAGATCAAATTAGAGAACCTTATACAGAGAGTTTTTTAAAAAACGCTGCCGGCAAAATTAGAAAAAATACAAAAGGGAGATTTGGTAAGAAATCAGATACAATTTACAATGCAAACAAAAATGGTGCAATGCCAAGGGATGTTATACGTATACCTGCATTAGCTGGTGGCGCGGGGAGATCTGAAAGATGGTTCTATTGTAGAGATTGTAAAGGTCCCACTAGACCTCCAAAAGATTTACAAAAACATATTAATTGCAATATTTTAAAACACCCAACCCAAAAACCTATGGATCTCACCAAAAAGTTAATTCTTTCTAGAATTAACAAAAAACGTAAAGGAAATTTATTGATACCATTTGCTGGCTCTGGCTCAGAATGTGTAGTTGCAAAAAAATTAGGCATACCTTTCTTTGCAACTGAAATTAATCCTGAATATGTAAAATTTGCAAAAAGCTGGTTAAAAAAAATATGACAATAATAAGTGAAAAATTTTTACAAAACCTTAAAAAAAATTTATTAGATCACCATAAAGTATACAAAAAAATAAGATGTAAAGCTGAGTATCTCGAAGAAGTTTTAACTTCGTCTTTTGAATTATCTGGTTTTAATGTTAGCTGGAAACCAGGGTCACATGATAAAAAAAAAGATTTAATAGTAAGAAATAATAGTTTATCGGTTAAATCAGGTGTTTTGATGCCAAAAAAGAAAATGTTAGAAATTTCAGGACATCGTCTGACTAGATTTGATCGTAACCTAAATAAAATTTCAAAATACTTGAACAATTCTACAGATACACTTTGCGTTTATAATCCTAAAGGAAAATCCTTAGATCACAAATACTCTTTAGCTTTTATTAAAAAAGAAATGTTTTCTGGTATTGTAGAAAGTAAATGGAAAGATTTGGGAAAATCTTACATCCAAAGTAATGATTATGGGGTACAATTTAAAATTCAAAAAGATATGAGTGATCAAATATGGTGGCAAATTCCTATAAAAAATTTAGATATTGATGAGATAATAATTTGAGTGGATTATATAAAAATTATACTTACTACCCTTGTTCAACTATAAATATTAGCATAAATAATCAGTAAGTTATAAGAAAGATTTAAATGGTTTTGATATCAGAATGAGCTCAAATTATAGCTTGATGAGCAAAATACCTGAATATGGTGCAACTATTGAGATTGTAAATACATTTTAGAAAATATGGCTTAATTAATTTGCTCAAACAAGAGCAAGACAAGAGCATGTGAAGATAATATAATAGGAATATATTATGAAAAAACTTTTAGGAATCTTGGTTCTGGGTTTGTTGTGGTGCAATATTAGTTTTGCCCAGGATTACAGGATAAAAAATTTTATCAAGTGGTTATATGAAAATGGTCATAATCAGTATGTTGAAAAAGATTCGGATGGAAAATTACAAACTAATTTAAAACTTAAATTAAATCCAAGAAAAAGAAACATTGATTATGATTCAAACCCAAACAGAGACACGCTACTTTATTATGTGTGGGACTTCACATATGGATTAAGAAACTCGTATGAGGTTAAACCTTCTAAAGAACCTTATGAATTTAAATTTAATTTAATTGAAGATAAATTTGTAAAAAAACAAATGAAAACTAAAGGCATTCTTAGTTATTTGTATTACCAAGATGGCGAAGTATTAATTGATGAATTTTCTCCCAAAGAAAGATTAGGAGAGTTTTTAAACAATGAGACAAAATTTTTTTCAATGTCAATGGGTAAGTCAATAACTTCTTATGTACTTGGTCATGCGATATGTGAGGGCTATATTGACGGAGTTGATGCAAGAGTAAATGACTGGCCTATAATAAAAGATTCACTTTATCATGATCAAAAGTTAATTGATTTTTTGAATATGAGTACTGGTGATCAAAAATATATCGATGAATTTAAATCTTACATGGGCACAACTAAATTAACCAATTATGAAGATAACAGTATTTCCCAAACAATGAGAGTTTCTCTTAAAGACTCGGTTAAATCAAAAAGTATCTATAATTATAATGGATTTGTTACGCAGCTTATTATCAATTATACAAAGCATAAAACAGGTGATGATTATGAAAAACTCTTAAATAAAATTTTTGCAGATAAGGTAAAAATTAAATACAGCATTCTTCCTTATAGAAATAGTGGCACGGGCCAAGGAAAGTTACATCCAACTATAAGTGCAACCAGATATGATTGGCTAAGGATTGCAAAAGCAATAATGGATGACTATCAAAATGATACTTGTGTTGGTAAATATTTAAAAACAATTTATGAAAGAAGAATACCGAAGAATAAAACCGAACCAAAATTTAATCGTACCAAATCCTATGGGGGTCAATTTCATATGGATTATCCAGGGTTAAAAGATAGAGTTGTATTTGGCTTTGGTGGTTACGGCGGAAATGCAATTTTAATTGATGTCGAAAAATCTAGGATAGTAGTCCTTAATTCAGTCCACTATAATAATAAAAAATTTAAATATAATGTGAAAAAACTTTTAATTGATCCAATTAAAAAAGGAAAATGAAAAAGCTTTTAGGGATCGTTTTTTTTAGTTTGTTGTTAAGTGGTAACGCTTCTGCGAAAGAAATACTATTTAGCAACAATGATGTAGTTGTTATTAAAGATAGGTTCTTCACGTATGCTAATGATAAAATTGCTAAAAATTATTGTAATAGTAAAAATAAATTTTTTCTAAGACTTTCAATGAATGGGTTGGTAAGCAATAAACCAGCAGATTATGTCAGGTATTATTGTGTTAATAGTAGGGAAGACTTTATTTCAAAAATAGATACAATTACTGATAATTTTCCATCAAGATATTTTAACAAAGCTACTGCCTGGTCTTTAAAAAGAGAATTTATTAATGGAAGCGACGTCCCAGGTATTGTTGCTGGTGGAAATAATTATGTTTATAACTTCCCAGAACTTGAGGTGAAAGAAAAAGTTGCAGAAAAACCTAAAGAAACTCCAAAAAAGAAAAAACCCAAGAAACAAACTGAACAAAAAAGTAATGATGAAAAAATATATTCAGTTGGATCAGGTACTGGTTTCTTTATTAATCGTTCAGGTCATATCGTAAGCAACAACCACGTAATTGACTCATGTAATGCTGTTAAACTTCATTATAAAGGCAAAGTGACACCCGTTACTATTCTTGCAACTGATCGATCTAATGACCTTTCTTTAATGAAAGTAGATACTAAACCAGATGATGTATTTCCAGTTGCTATAAATGATGCAAATTTATTAGATGATATTTTTGTTGCTGGATTTCCATTTGGAAAAACTGTCAGTTCATCTGTTAAAGTTACCAAAGGGGTCGTTAGCGCACTTACAGGAATTGCAAATAACTACTCTAATATTCAAATTGATGCTGCTTTACAACCTGGTAACAGTGGTGGCCCAATAATAAATAAGGAAGGTAATGTAGTAGGAGTTGCTGTTGCAAAACTGGATTATAAAATAATACTAAAAAATTACGACACAATTCCAGAAGGGACCAACTTTGGAATTAAATCATCAACTGTTCAACAATTTATTAAAGCTAATAATGTTAAATCAATGCAACCAAACAAAAGAGAAATGTCCACAAAAGATATTGGAGCGAAAATACAAAAAGCAACTGTGTATTTGGATTGTTTCATGACTGCTCAGCGATATGAAAAGCTTAAATCAAAAAAAGTCATGTATAAAAATATTGAATAACTTTATAGGATAATACGGGATAACCAGTACATGACCAGTACACAGAGAGATAAAATGAAAAAATTTTACTTATTAGTCTTGTTGAATTATAAATATTAGCATAAATACTCATGAAATTCACAAATGCCCTCGTGGTGAAATTGGTAGACACAAAGGACTTAAAAAACATAGGGTAGGGTTAATTCATAATCTCATATAGTCTCATTCAGTCTCAAATCCCATATAATCCTACACTTTTATAAAACCATCATTTATTTTTATTGGAAAGTATGAATAATAAATTTTGTCAAACTAGAACTAGACTAGAACCTGGTGAGATAAATATATTAAAATAAATTAATTGATGATGAATTGTTGTGAAAAATATTTATAAAATTCATTACATTGTATTTTTTTTAGCTTTATTTTTTTCTAAAGCTATAGCGGAGCCAACTCTTGTACGTAGTAAGGCAGTTGAAAATGTAACTGCTGACTTCTTAACAATGGCATTAACTTTTAATAACGATGGAACCAAAATGTATACATCATCGATGAGGCCAGGGGGAACTGGAGATAAGGTTTATGAGTATGATTTAACAGCAGCTTACAATATTTCTACTGCAACCTTACGCACCAGTATAAATGTAGGTTCATACTCTGGTTCAGCAACTGGTATTCATGGAGCTATGCAAGTTGTATTCAATAACGACGGTACAAAAATGTTTATTGCCGATCATCATAAAACAATTATTGAATGGACGTTAACTACACCATACGACATTGATACTGCAAGTACTACTTATAATGCAGGTCAAGGTTATGATACAAACCCAAATAACAAAAGACTGACCTCAGTTGCATTTAATAACGATGGAACTAAAATGTTTGTTACTGGAAACCACAAATCAGAAAACCCTCAATCAATTCACGAATACACACTTGATACCCCATTTGTTATTGAATCAGGAGTTACTCATGTTCAAGAAGTACAACCTGATGATCTTCAATCAGATTACGTAGATGGAATTGTTTTTAATTACGACGGTACTAAAATGTTTATAACTTCCGGTGGAGAAAGCGGGGGAGATAATAAAATTAGGCAGTATAAATTAACAACAGCTTTTAGTATCGCCACTCTATCACTTGAGGGAACTGTTGAATTATCTAACTACAGCGGCTTAGGAAGTGGAAGAGAAACAGCATTTAATTCTGATGGAAGTAAAATGTTTGTAATTGATGTGGATGCAGAAGTTTATGAATTTGATTTAACTTGTAATTGGAGCATAATTGATGATACTTGTGATGATCCAATAACTACTACTGATGGTAGTAAAGATATTTTAAGCTCAATCGAGTCTCAAACTGCAACAGCAAAACAAATTGCTATTCAAGCAAGTGCTCCAGTTCTTAACCGTATGTATTGGTTAAGAAGACATAGAAATAATGATCAATTAAGTAACCAAAATATTAGATTAAACTTTTCTAATTCAATGGTGGCATCGCTTTCTAACATTATTCCCATATCAAATAAAACAAATGAAGTTCTAGACAAATTATCAGATGATTGGTCATTTTGGAGTGAGGGTAGTGTAAGTATTGGTAGAACCGGAGATACATCTACTTCATCATCTAAAAAAATTAATACCAAAGGTATTACACTTGGCATGGATAAAAAGATAAGCAAAAATAGATTATATGGTTATGCTCTTAGATTTGGTAATGATGATGTTGATGTCGGTGCATCTGGGACTAATTTAGATACTGAGTCTTTTAGTTTATCTGTTTATGGAACTTTTCCTCATGATGATGAAAAATTTACTGAAGGTATCATTGGAGTGAGCACTTTAAAGACTGATCATGTTAGGAAAGGGGGAGGAAGTACCAGAACAGGAGAGAGAGATGGTGCACAAATATTTGGTTCACTTAACTACTTAACAACATATAAAAAAGAAGATTTAAATGTTACTCCTAATTTAAGAATTGATTTAAGCTATACAGAATTATCCAAATATAGAGAAAAAGGTCCTGCAGCTCTAGTTTACAAAGCTCAAACAATTGAAACTGGAATGATATCTACTGGTTTTACCATCAGTGATATTCTAAATTATAATTCTTTTACGTTTAAACCAAATGGTGGATTAGAGATTGGAGTAGATTTTAGTCCGTCTTCAGACGCTACGTATCGTTACTTATCGGAAACTACAGAATATACAAAATCAATTGATCAAGATTCTAAAAATTTAAGAGCAAATATTGGATTTGATTTAATAACTGAGAACGGTTTTTCTGTAATGACTATTTATGAAAGAAATCAAAGTGATAATGCTCATAGCGATACTTTATATTTAGGATTTGGTTTTATACCATCAGACGATATTGAATATGCTATGACTTTAGATAATGACAAAGCATCTTTGAGTTATAAGAGAGATTTAAATGGTTTTGATATCAGAATGAGTTCGAATTATAGCTTGATGAGTCAAATACCTGAATATGGTGCAACCCTAGAAATTGTAAATACATTTTAGCAAATTTAACTAAAACTCTATAGGATAATACAAGATAACTAGAACTAGACTAGAACCTAGGGAGATAAAATAAAAAAAATTTACTTATTCGTCTTGTTCAATTATAAATATTGGCATAAATACTCATGAAATTCACAAATGCCCTCGTGGTGAAATTGGTAGACACAAAGGACTTAAAAGGCGAGGGATTAACACTTTGATGAGTCTCTAGTAGTCTCTGGTAGTCTCAAACATCCTATAAAATCACATAACTTTAAATTAGCTTTGAATTAAGATTAGAGAATAAGGCTTAATTAATTTGTGTAAACTTGCACCAAACTTGCACACAAAGAGATAAATTGAATTAAAATGAGCGTGTAATATTATAAATAGATTTTGGATGAATACTTTAACTACAATTATAAATCAATTAGATAGAGAAGGTAAAGATTTCGAAAAATTGTCAAAATGGTATTTAGAAAATGAGCCAAAATTTAAAAAGATTTTTAAAAAAGTTTGGCACTTTAAAGACTTTCCAAAGAGGTGGGGTGCAGATAAAGGAACTGATTTAATTGCAGAAACAAATGATGGAGAATTTTGGGGTATCCAGGCAAAAAATTATGATAAAAAATATTATATAAAAAAGTCAGACGTTGATTCATTTTTAACGGATACTAGCAGAAAATTAATATCTAGAAGATTAATTATAGGGACCACCAATCTACTTGGAAGCAACGCTCTTAAAACTATTCATGATCAAGAAAAACCAGTTAATTTAGAATTGCTAGACAGTTTAGAAAGAGCAGAGGTAAATTGGCCAAAAAATTTATCAAATTTATATCCATCGAAAATAAAAAAACACACGCCATGGAAATGGCAACACAAAGCAATAAATCAAATAATTAGAGACCTGAAAAAAGAAAACAAAGGCAAAATAATTATGGCTTGCGGGTCAGGTAAAACAGAAATGGGTATATGGATTAAGGAAAGATTAAAATCAAAAAAAACTCTGATTGTGGTTCCAACAATATATTTAATGACACAAACAGTAGATAGATGGTGTGCACATTCAAGTGATAATTTTGAATTTCTGGCTGTTTGTTCAGATAAAACAGTTGTTAACAAAGACTCACTTATTAAATCAATAAGTGAAACAGTTTTACCAAGCACCACAGACCATCAAAAGATAGCAAGATTTTTAAAGGATAAAAAAAATTCAATAATATTTTCAACATATGATTCGCTAGGAGCTGTAATTAAAGCAACCAAAATAAACTCAACTAAATTTGATTTTATAATATCTGACGAAGCTCACAGAACGGCTAGTGCAAAAAAAAGTAAATTTTCACTTATTCATGATCAAAAACTATTACCAAGAAAAAAAATAATTTATATGACAGCAACCCCAAGAATTCATTCCCCAGCAGTTAAAGAAAAAGCTAAAATTTCTGAAATTTATTTAAATTCAATGGATGATGAAACATATGGAAAAACACTTTATAGACTTTCTTTTTTAGAAGCAGTTAAAAAAGGAATTTTAACTGATTATAGAATCTTTATAATAGGCTACGAAACAGCTGAATATGAAGAATTTATTAAAAAAAGATCTTTTTTAAAGTTTAAAAAAAAAATTAAAAGTGACGCTAAATCTTTAGCTCTTAAATTTTCTTTAATAAAATCTTTTAAAAAATATAATGCAAAAAAAATATTATCCTTTCATACTAGAATAAAATCCGCAAAATCTTTTGCTAATGAGTTTTTTGAATTAGATAAAATTGGTTATTTAAAATCAAAAGGTATAAATAAATTCTGGTCCTCATGGATTGAAGGAAATATGTCTTCTTTCAATAAAAAAAATCTAATTAAACAATTCAAAACTAACTCTAGCGAAACTTTTTCTTTATTAACAAATGCAAAATGTTTAACCGAAGGTATTGATGTGCCAAGAATTGACACTATTTGTTTTTTAGATCCAAAAAAATCTCAAGTAGATATTGCCCAAGCTGTTGGAAGGGTTATGAGAAAAGTTAAAGGAAAAAAAATAGGAAATTTAATAATACCAATACCTGTATCAAATAAGGAGCATATAGAGGAAAAAATTTATAAGTCTGAATACAAAGAAATCTTTGCAGTAACTAATGCAATGCGTGATCATGATGATGATTTAACTGAAGTATTAGAAAATTATAGAAAAGGGCTTGGACCTAAAACATCCAACAAAAGAAGTATTGGTAAAATTATAATTGATCTACCTGAATCTGTTAGTGAGAATTTTTATAATGAATTAAAATTGAAAATTGTTGATAGAACGACATCACTTTCTAGAGGTATGATAAGTCTTATTTCTGATTATAAAAAGAAATATAAAAACTTAAATTTTTCACAAAAAGATAAAAAACCTTTTGATAAATTGTTTACCTGGGTTGATACAATGAGAGCTTTAAATAGGCAAAATAAAATTCCTATTTGGATAAAAGATGAATTAAATAAAATTAAAGATTTTTCATGGAGAGTAAACGGCCAAACATTAGATAGTGTTGAAAACCTTTTACCCGAAAGTATTTTTGCGAAAAAGGTTGGATATACAAGAATAAGAAAATTAAGAGAGAAAAAATTAATTACCCCAATAGGCTTTTATCCAACAATGGGGCAGGGTGATAAATCTCAAAAAAAAGAAAGAAGATTAAGTGCTTATTATTCTTTAGATCAAAGAAAAGAGTTAAAGAATCTTGGAATACAGAAAATTGATTTTAAAAAATATATTTTAAAAGAAGAAGCAATTAAATTACCAGGAATAACAGGTGCTACTTTTAAAAACAATACATTTAATATAGCAAGCAAAGGTATTACAGGTGGAGGAATTACTAATTGCTATGACAGAAAAATTGTTGAAAAATATTCAAGAGATTATCAAAAAAATACAGGATTAAAGGAAATAATTTCACCATCAGTTGAAAAGATTGATAAACAAGAGAAGTTAAAAAAAGAAACAATCTTAGAAAAATTTAAAAAAATTGGTTTAATATCGGGTAGCAAAGCTCATAAAATAGTTGGACACTATATTGATCAAAATCGTCTAAAACCTGAGAAAAAAATTAAGGCAGGAAAGTTTAATTGGTTATTTTATGATTTAAAAAAAGTTAAAAAATTACGTGATGAAATAAAAAAGGAAAATCAACAAAAAAAACAATTTTTAAATGAGACGGATGTTAGAAATGAATTTAAATTAAAAAATATAGGAACGTATAGAAGAAAAAAAATTATTATTCCTGATTCAGAATATTTTCCAGATAAAAAAAGTAGAAAAAATAATGATCCCAAGCCACTTTACTTAAGAAAAACTATATCTAATTTTTTAAAAAAAAATAATGTTACCATTTTTAATAATGATAAATATTTTAATATAACAGAATTATGTAATAAATCAGGTTATACAAATGTACAAAATTTATATGATAACGGTTTATTAAAGGAGGCTGGTATTGGAATTACAGAGGCTGGCTTTTCAAAATTATTTGATAAAAAAACTGTTAAAGAAATTAAAAAGATTAACAAATTAGCAATTAAGCTTGGATTTTCTAGAGGAAAAAATGTTTATATTAAGACAAATCAATTCAAAAAATTAAAAGAAGCGCTTAATAAATAGTCCTAGAAATTATAGGATAACTTGCACAAGACTTGCACATGGAGAGATAAAATAAAAAAAT
>CACDMX010000007.1 GCA_902554035.1 uncultured Pelagibacteraceae bacterium
TTTCTTTTTACCTTTTTTCTTTTTAGCTTTTTCTTTTTTCTTTTTCTTGTTTACCTTTTTCTTTTTCTTCTTTTTCTTATCTTTGGCTTTTTCTTGTTTAGGCTCTTTTGGCTCTACAATTTTTGGTTCAGCTACTTCTGGAGTTTCTGGTTCTGCTACTTCAGGAGTTTCTGTTTCTATAGAAGTTTCCTCGGCAATACCTTCATCGATTGTTTCTAGATCCGATACATCTTCACCTCTCTCTTTTAATAATACAATTCTTTTTTCTTTATCAACTTTAATATTTTCTTTAATTAATTTTTTAATTTCTTCTTTTTCAAAACCTGCTTCTTTTAATTCTTTTCTGATTTTTTTTCTGATAGCCTTTTTTTCTTCTTTTGATGCACCATCAAGCTTTGCTGTACGAAGTGCTTTCATTCTTTTTTTAAATTTTTTCAACTGGCCTTGTGAAATCTGTTTTGCTTTACCTGGTTTTTTTCCTGAAGTCATACTCGCGAAAGTATAAGGATTATTCAGCATGGTTTTTCCAAATTTGTTACCAACTAAAACAGCACCAGGTCTCAAGCCTAAAGTGTTATTTTTTCCTGGTCCGATTAACAATGTATCTGTTCTTTTATTCTTTTTTGATACTATCGTTTGAAATTCTGTTCCTCTTGATCCTAAAGTTCCTTCTGGCACTTTTACTGTTAAACTATCAGGATCTTTTTTACTGATTAGTCCTGATATTACTTTTAAGCTTCCTTCTTTAACTGTTGCCACAATTTTTCCATTGCTTGTTGCTGGATCATATATGAAAGTATCCATAAGCACTTCAGAGTCTGCCCCTATTGTAAATGTAGATTGATCTAATAAAAGCAGCTGGGTACCTGAACCAGTACCCGCATAAATAGTTTCATTTAAATAAATTTTATCACCAGGCTTTAGAGTTCTGGTTTCTGTCTTCACCGTCCCTGAAACAGCTCCAACAATTCCAACAAGCTGTTTTTCAATGCTTAGTTCTTGAGCACTTGATGTGCTGACCAATAGGCAAAAACCTACTAAAAATGAAAATATTTTTTTCATAATTATAAATATCTAAAATTTATATTATAATTTCAATATGTTTAAAGGCATTTTTTGACCATTTTGGGCGCCTTTTTGGCCATTTTTTTAATAGTACAAGGCATTTAACGGACTCTCAAAACTATTTATTAAGCTGAAAGGCTTTTGTTAAGCTAAAAGAGTAAGAATCAGCGATGTAGTCGTAATTCATTATATTTGCCTCAGAAAATGATTTTTCATAGGCTAAATTCATAAACAAATTTTTATTTGGATCTAAAAATGGAATAAAATCTCCAAGTGCTTTAGTGACAGATAAATCAAAAGTATTTACGTAGTCAGATCTTATAATGTTTGAAACTACACTTGTATCTTGATGAACATAGTCATTGAAACTTAATGCATCACCAATTGAAATATAGGCCCACGGAAAAGCTAAATTTAATCTTAAGCTAAAATCGTAAGTATGAAAATCGTTAGATCCAACTTTTGCTTCTGAAATACTGTAACCTAAACTAGTTGAAGTGGATACTATATCATTTAATGAAAAATCGTGTCCTACTGAAACAGTATGACCTATGGCATTAGTTTCATCTGCGGTAGTGTCATTCAAATTTCTGTTATTTTTGGAGTCTGATAGAGAATATCCATAATTAAATGAATGCACACCCTCTTCACCCACTGAAAAATAACCACCAAAACCTATCGCTGAAACAAAATTATCAGCATCATCCTGATTATCGGTCTTACTTACTGAAAGATACGGACTGATACTTTGATTTCCTAAAGACGTATCATAGCTTATAGTTAAACTATAGGAATCAAAATCGTCTGATGTCCCAGTATTTTGTCTAGAATCAGCAAAACCCATATTGATAGCAAGTGCAGATGCTTCTCCAACATTTCTAACAGCGGTTACTCCAATGTTGCTACTATAGGTTCTATCATGCATTGCGGAGTTAAAAGGAATTATTGCATCTGAAGATACTTGTAATCTATTTTTTGAAACACTATTAACATTGTTATTTTGAATTACTCCAGCTCCTAGATCTGCATAAAAGTTCCAAAGTTTTGGTGCTTTTCTTTCCTTCATTTGTTCTTCAATTTCACTTACTGTCTCTAAATCTTCTGGTGTCAAATCTTCATTATTTTTAATTTGTTCTATTATAGTTAATGCTTTATCTGGCGCATCAGCTTGTACTAAAACAGATAATAGATATAGTTTTATTTCAATGTTATCAGGATAAATCATATTAAGTCTTTCTAACGTGGCGATTGTCTGTTTAAAGTTACCAGCTTTACCTTGCTGCCTTGCATATTTTAAATTTAAATCTAAGTCATTAGGATTTTGTAAAATTTGTATATATGTAATATTTTTATCTGATGTTCCTGGAATAATTTTTTCCTCACCATCTATCACAATGGTCTTGGTGCTTGAGTCTGCTTGAGTTAATTTTAAAGCACTTGCAACTTTAATTTTCTTCTCAACCTTTGGGACATCTATTACTTTAGTTTTATTTGAATCAGGTCCTAAAATTTCCTCTTTTTTTTCTATAGTTTTAATTTTATCTTTTTTACTAGCTTCGTCAATTTTAACATCCTTGGCATCAGTTATTTCATTTATTTTTGTTTGATTTTCTTGAATCAATAATTCTTTATTTATTAAAATAGTTTCTCTTATTTCATCTTTTTTATTGGTTAAAAAATTTTTATTTATAAATTTTTTTTCTAAAATTTCTGAATTTAAGTTTGGCACCTCAATTGATATATTTTTAAAAAAATCACTCTTTGCGCCTACAGGGGCTGTTCGTATTGTCTCTGAAAACAAAGATAACAATCCAATTGCAAATAAAACTGGAAGAATTGATTGTTTTTTTGATTTATTTTTTAAACGATAGTTTATTTTTCTTTTGCCTTTTTTTTTTATTTTTTTCATAAAATAAAACCATCAAGTAAAAATTTTAAAAACTTTCTCCCCAGGTACCATTCTGGTCTAATGTTAATTGGCTTGTTCCATCTGTTGCTTTAATGATATAGCCTCCCGGGGCTTCCTGTATGCACATATCCCAGCCAGTTTCTTTTGTAATAATTTCTCCGCCAGAAAATAATGTCGAGTTAATATCTGTTGAAGAGGCCGCTTCTCCTCCTTTGCCAGCCTCTATATCGCAACCTGAACCATCACCATTGGTAAAATAGTATTGTCCAAAGCTTGATAGATAATCTGATTGACCTAATGATATTTGTTGCATCATATTTTTAGCACTAGTTTTTTTTGTTCCATCAACATATCCATTGTAAGCAACTAGTCCAACAGTTGAAAGAACTCCAACAATTGCAATGACTACTAAAAGCTCGATCAAACTAAAACCCGAGCTTCTAGTAATCATAAAATTTTAAGTTTCTCTTTAATTCTAAAGATCTACTCAATTGAAACTTTATTGCTCATCATTTTTCCAGATGGGCATTTTTCTTCAAAACAAGTGGTAATAACTATTTCACTTCCAGTTTGTACGATTGCTACCTGACCTTGTTCTGGTGTTCCACTAGTTATTATTGCAGCTTTTGAACTGTCAAATGAGTTTTTAAAATCTGATAGTGCTGTTTCAGCTGCGTCTGCAGTGTTTGTGCCGTCTTTTCTTGTGCTACAAGTAAGATTGCCACCCATCGCATCTGCGTCATTGTCAATTGAACATTTTGCAGTTTCAGCTGCAACATATTTTACTGCTGATGCATGATTTGATTTTGTTGCACTTTTATTTGCACCTTCAATGTAGCCTTGGTAAGCAACTGTACCTACAGCAGCAAGAATACCTATAATTGCTACCACAACTAGTAATTCTATAAGTGTAAACCCTTTATTATTTTTCATTTTGATCCTTTTTTAATTTTTTTTTTTAAGTTGTAGACTATTTAATATAAAATCATAAGTTAAGTAAACATTAAAAAACTTAGCAATATTGTTCAATATGAGCTGTATTGCCCATATTGGGTCTTAATTATTGATTTTAATAATAAATTAATATGTTATTTATAAAGTCCTATGTCATATAAGGTTACAGAAGAAGGCAACATAAGCACGGTTTTTCTCAACGGGGAAATTGATATGGACGTTACAGAAAAAGCAAAAGAAGTAATATTGCCTATAGTTGAGTCAGGAAAAGAAGTTCATTTAAATTTAAAAGATGTTTCGTATATGGACTCATCAGGAATTTCGGTCTTAATTGAAAGTCATCAAAAAGCTCTAGAAAAAAATACTAAAGTAGTTGTCAAAGAAGTAAGTAAATCTGTTTTAAAAGTTATTATGATGGCTAAACTTGAACAGATTTTAAACCTTGAATAATGAATTTATCAGAGTCAAAAGATTTTGTTGTAAGCACTGCGAGTTTAAAAGAAGTAAGAGTTTTTTGTAGAGAAATTTTTGAAAAAATAAATTTACCTCAAGAACAAAAAGACGAATTAGTTTTGGCTATTGCTGAAGCCGCACAAAATATAGTTAAACATGGATACAAAGGCGTAGAAGAAACAACTGATAGAATGGAAATAAAAATTTCATTAAAAGATGGTGATCTTGAAATAGGTTTTTTTGATAAAGGTAAAGCTGTTGTTCCCGAAAATGTTAAGCATAGAAAACTAGATGATATAAAACCTGGGGGATTAGGAACTTTTTTTATAAAACAAATAATGGACAATGCAGTTTTTAAAAAAGATCAAGATGGATGGGTAAACCATCTAGTATTAACCAAAAAGATTTAACCGATTATTGCACCAACGTTAAAGATTGGTGAATACATTGCTATCATTAATCCACCTATCATCAATCCCATAAAAACAATCATGATTGGTTCAATTAAGCTAGACATATTATCTACAGAAGTATCAAATTCCTCCTCATAATACATAGCAACAGAACCAAACATTTCATCTAACTGTCCAGTTTGTTCTCCAACTGAAATCAATTGGCTAAATGTAGGAGGAAATAAAGGTTCCTTCAAAAAAAGTTTTGTTAAAGTATCACCAGAAAAAACTCCTTTTTTAACATTCTCAAGAGCTTCTGTAACAACAACATTATTGCTTACAGATTTTGCAATTTCTAAACTTTCTAATAAATTAACTCCAGCTGCACTAAGGTTTCCTAAGATTAGTGAAATTCTTGCGAGAAGTGATTTTAAAATCATATCTCCGAATACTGGTAACTTTAAAATTTGTTTATGCCATTTATATTGTATTGCTGCGTTTTTAGTTGTTAAATATTTAAATAAAAAGAAACCACCAATACTTCCAAATAGTAATACCATTCCTCCTGTGCCTCTTAAAAAATCACTCATAGACATAATCGTAGCTGTAGCTCCTGGAAGCTCAATTCCCATACCGTCATACATTTTTGCAAAAACTGGAACTACTTTAACTAACATGAAAGCGCTAACTGTAATTGCAACTGTAAACATTATAGCTGGGTACATTAAAGCACCTTTAATTTTTTTTTTGATTTTTTCCTTTTTTTCCAAAGACTCTACAATTTTTAATAAAAAAACGTCTAACTTACCGCTGGCTTCTCCAGCCTTTATAAGGTTACAATAAACATTATCGAAATATTGCGGATACTTTTCAAAACATTTTGATAAAGTTACACCGCCTTCTAAGCTTTTTCTTATATCTTCAATAATTTCTTTAATACCAGGATTCTCAAGTTGATCTCTCAACATCCCTAAAACTTCAAGTATAGGCAAACCAGCTTTCACCATCGTAGCAAATTGTTTTGAAAAAATAAGTATATCTTCTGTTTTTGGTTTTTTTTTACCTCCAAAAAGCGAAAAGCTTGATTTTTTACCTTTATCTTTTGAGTCAGTCTTTTTTTTCTTACTCTTTATTAAATTTGTTATTATTACTTTTTGTTCTTTTAACTTATGAGATGCTTCGTCTTGATTAAGGGCTTCAATTTCGCCCTCGACATATTTGCCCTCGGAGATTCCTTTATATGAATAAGCTTCCATAATTAAAATATATTATTCCGATGCTAAAACACGCTCGTATTCTCTGAAATTTAGCTCACCGTTTGCAATTAACCTTCTTCCCATATCTTGCATGGTTTGAAAACCCTCTTTAATTGCAATCGATCTTAATTCAGGAGTAGTTGCTTGTCTTAATATTGCTTCTTTAACTGGTTTAGAAACAACTAAAATTTCATAAATTCCTTGTCGTCCTTTATAGCCTGAGTTTTTACATTTTGCACATCCTTTACCTTTAAGTGCTTTAACTCTTGAAGCTAGTTCTGGAGAAAAACCTAAATCGGTTAAGACTTTTGGAGTAACATCTTCATCAGGTACTCTACAATCTTTACAGGATCTTCTTGCTAGTCTTTGTGCTAATACCAACTGGGTTGCAGCACTAATTAAATAATCAGGTGTTCCCATATTTTGCAATCTAGTAATTGTACTCGGTGCATCATTAGTGTGTAGTGTACTAAAAACTAAGTGACCAGTAAGTGCAGCTTTTAATCCAATATCAACTGTTTCCTTATCCCTCATCTCTCCAACCAAAATTATTTCTGGGTCTTGACGAAGAAAAGATCTTAATGCTGCACCAAAAGTTAATCCTATATCATCTTTAATTTGAACTTGTCCCACACCATCCAGTTCATATTCGACAGGATCTTCTGCAGTTAAAATATTTAGATGTGGTTTGCTTACTTCTTTAAGAATACTATATAAAGTTGTTGATTTTCCTGAACCAGTAGGACCTGTTACAAGAATTAATCCTTGAGTACTGTGAATTGCTTTTCTTAAATTTTTTAAATCAGCATCTTCAAAATTTAATTGTTCAAGAGTTATATCTCCTGCATCTTTATTTAAAACCCGCATTACAATTCTTTCATTGCTAGCGGTTGGTAAAATTGATAATCGTAAATCTACAACTTTTCCATCAATCTTAAAATTAATTGCACCGTCTTGTGGCAATCTTCTTTCCGCGATATCTAATTTGCCCATAATTTTAAAACGAGTAACAACTGCTCCATAATTATCATGAAGAAACTTTTTATATTGCTCTTGTTCTTGCAGCATACCATCCTGACGATAACGTACTCTTGATGTAAATCTGTATGGCTCTATATGAATATCGCTGACTCCTGATTTTATAGCTTCTGCTACTACAGCTGTACTAAATTTAATTACTTCAGATTCGTTTTCGATTGCTTCTATATCTTCCTCTGGCGGTTTTTCCAAAACTTCTCCGGCTTCGCCCAAATCAGAATCAAACGTTTTTGTTTTTTCTTTACTTACATTTTCTTGTCTAATTGATTGTGTCGTAACATCACCTGACTCACTTAATAGCTTGTCTATAAAATTAGAAATTTGAGTAACCTTAGCTGCATGTAACTCAATATTTTTTTTTGTGATTGCTTTAAGATTTCTCATTAAGCCAAGTTTTGAACTATCTGAAATTGCTATATGTAAATTTTTTCCCTCAACTTTAAACGGAGCAACAAAATTCATTTTAATATAATTAGACGGAAGAACTGCTTTAATCTCATCGGTAATTTCACATTTTGTAAGATCAATAACCTCTAAATTTTGTTCTTTGACCAAAACATCCAAAATTTTATTTTCATCTGTTAGTTTTAACTCAAATACAGCATCAATTTGTGATGAGTTTTTTTCGGTACTTACCTTTTTTATATTTGGTAAATCTTTCCCTGAAATAATGTCGTGATCTATCAAGACATTAATTAAATTTATTTCACTTTCTCTACTTATCTTAAGCATTATAAAATCCTTGGCGCAATAAACACTAAAAGCTCATTCATTCTATCGCTTTTTGTCGTTCCTTTAAACATTTTTCCTATCACAGGCAATTTACTTACTCCAGGGACCTGTTCGGCAGCGTCCGAAATGTCATTTTTCTTAATTCCACCAATAACTACAATATCTCCATCGGCTATTAATAATTTAGTAGTTATCTCCATTTTATTGATACCCACTGCTGATGGATCTGTTCTATCAGGAGTATCATTATTTACCTGTATCTCTAAAAGTACATTTCCATCACCAATTATACTTGGAGTTACAGTTAATTTTAAGGCAGCATCCTTAAACGAAGGTGCTGTATTATCAGTACCTGCGACCGGTATTTGAACACCTTGAGTTATAGAAGCAAGCTGATTGTCTAATGTAAATAATTTTGGATTAGAAATAGTTTTTCCTAAACCTTCTTTTTCTAATGCTTCTATTTGAAGTTTTAAAACAGCAGAACCTGTTCTTCTGAGAATCCCTATACCACTCGTTGCACCAACCGCGTTGAAATTAAACAAACCATCAGTGCTACCACTTCCCGCAGCACTAATACCAGCTGTACCTGAAGAAATTTCTGCGCCTGATCCATCTGCAGCTCCGACTGTTGTGCCTCCAACTGTACCGCCAATTCTTTCACGATTTTTAGTATAAGCACCACCAAGTTTATTTCCTAATGCTCTTTCAAAAGTAGAAGTTGCTTCAACAATAAAAGCTTCTATTAATACTTGCTTTGTTCTAACATCAATCTCTCTTATTACTTTATCAACAACATCCAAATCTTTTTCTTTTCCTCTTACAATAATAGATCTTGTAGTTTTTTCCTCAGTCACTTGTATTGGAGAATAAGAAGCATTTTCTGAAACTGATGTAAATAATTCTGATATTGTAGCTTTAGCTTCAGCTGGCGTAATATAATAAAGTCTAAATATTTCTGAAACGATTGGCTCCACTGAATTTTCTAATTCAACTTTTTTTCTAACTGCTGAAGCTCTTGCAGATTTATAACTTTCTTGTGAAGTTAATGTAGCTGGAGAATGAACTCTTATAATATTGCTAGCAACATCAATGTCAGCTGCAAAATTTTTCATATCCAATAAAGCATTAAAGGCTTTGTCCCAAGGCACATTTGACAACTCGGCTGAAATAGCTCCGGCAACTTCCTCTCCTACCAATATATTAACATCTCCTACTTTTGCCATTAAACTCATTGCTTCTTTATAATCTAAATTTTGAAATTTGAAGGATACGTTTTGTTTGAGTAACATATATTCTTCTGGAATTAGTAGATAATTTTTTTCTTTAACTGATGAAATTTGTTTTCTTTTTTCTAATTTTTTAATATCTCCATCAACTGGTGATGGCCCCATTTTTGCACTTTTTTCAATTTCTATTTCTCCAAGTGCTTTTACATCTTCCTTAATTAATGGTGTATCGTGTTTAAAGCCTTTCTTCTTTTTCATCTTAGACATTTCTTGTGCACATCCACTCAAAATAAAAGATAAGAATATTAGAGAAATTATTATTTGAAGTGACTTAAAATTCATTAAAATGGCTCCGAAGTTTCTTTGATTTGATTTTTAAAATTGATAACTAAAAATGAATTATCACCTTTTTCAAAAATTGCTTTTTCATTTTTAAGTGCAACTAATTTTATACCTGGGCTAAGTTCTTCATTTATTTGTAATGTTACTACCTCTCCAGTAGAATTAATTAAAGATACATAACTCTCATACTCACCATTCATTATTCCAACGAGTTTAAAGTTAAATAAACTCAATTGTGCTCTCTCTTCATCGCTATTAGTGATTACAGATACAGTGCTTGCTCCTCCTAAAGACGCATCTCCAACAAACGGATCATTCAAAGGCAGCGGTTCCTCATTACCAATCTCTGAACTAATGTTTGCTTTTTGATCTGCTTGTTTCTCTTTAACTTTTTTGTTAATTTCTTTTGCTTTATCAATTATATTTTGTTCAGCATCATGATTTTCAGCATGTAAATTAAAAATGCCTAATGAAGCAACAAAACTTAATATTAATAATTTTTTAAAACTCATCAGCCAATCCTACTATAGTTAATACTCCATTAACTTTTATCGCACCGGTTGTATCTCCTTTTACCACTTTTATTGATTCCTTGTCAAAATTAAGCATCTTTTTTGATAAAGAAAGGGATCTTTTAAACTTAATGTAGCCTAAGAAATTACCAGTAATCTCAAAATTTACAGGTATTTTGAAATATGCAACGTTTTTACCTGATTTACTTTTTTTCTTCTTTTTTTTCTTCTTTTTTTTCTTTTTTTTCTTCTTCTTCTTATCAGTTTCTTTCAAAATATCACCTCTGTAAACTTTTTTAGGTGGTTTTTTTTCAATCTTTGAAATTACTAAGTCATTAATGCCTGCAAAGTAACTTAAGGTTTCGTACAATCCCTCAACTTCAGCTTTTGTATGAAATAAAGTTGAATACTCATCATACTTTGGTTTTAATTTTTTAATTTTACTCTTTTTTGATTTAATTTGTTTGATAAATTTAGCTGTTTCTTGTTTCTTCTTATCCATATCAGCTATTTGCTTTTTCTTGTTCTCAACTATGGGGTTTAAAATTGCATAATAAATAACTAAAAAAATAATTATTGCCCCAACTGAAATACCTATCTTGATTAAAGTTTTTCTATCAACTAGTTGAAGAACTTTTTCCTTCAAGTCCTCTATATTAATATTTTTGAGATCTATATTTTTTAAGTCCATATTTAAACCTATGTTTTACTTTTACCTGTTGGATCAATTACTACAAAAACTCTAAAACCTTTCATGGTGATTCCGGTCTTTGATCTTTTTGGAAGTTTCATTGAGGATAGAGATGCTTGCTTAACGTATTTTTTGTCACCTAAATTTTTTATAAATTTTAAAATATCTTGGTCGCTTGCTGCAACCCCTTGGATTGTAACTTTAGTTTTTCCATTGTAATCAACTTTGTCAAATCTGACTCTTTTTGGAACACTTGCTGCAATTTGAGCTAAAATTCTATAACTTAAATCTTTATTTGATTTTAAACTACTGCTTAACTGTAGTGTCGTTTCAATTAGCTTTAATTCTTTTCCAATAGCTTTATTTTCCTTTTTTTTCTTAGCGTAAGTTTTTTTAACTTTGTCATAATTAACAAGTTTTTTGTTATAAGAGTGAATATTCCAGAAAGATAATGCAAACATTATTAGGTATATACCAATAACTCCACCAACAAACCCTTTAAAAGCAAAATTTGAAATTGCTTTCATTTTTTTCTGCTTAACCATACCTTTTCTGTTAGGAAGTAAATTAATATTTTTGACTGCTGTAACAAATTTATAATAACCAAAAACATCTAATTTCCTAAAAGCTAGACCAATCACAGTAGAAAGATATGAACGATTTTGTAAATTTACTGATTGATCAAGTTGTTGAGGTATTTTCAATCCATCAATTGGATCAAAAGTTTTAAAACCAATATTTACTAAATTTGTCCTGAAGATAGATAAATAATCTTCTATATTTTCCAAATCAGAAACGACTTTAATGTTTCTAATTCTTTTTTCGTATTTTGTTTCAAAATCTTGTACAGCTTGTTTAACTTGAGTAACAAATCTTCTAACTAAACCTTCTTTCTCCTCTTGAACTTGTGATGATTTTAGTATTTGCCTGTCTTGTCCTCTTAGAAAAATATCAGTAATTATTGGATTATTATCGTATAAAATCATTAAATAATTTTCATCTAAACCAAATTCTAAAACGGCTGTTAAATTTGCATCCTCAGTTCTCTGAGAGATTTGATTAATTTGGTCTACTGCAGATTTTAATGCAAAACATTTTACGTCAATTATCACCGGGTTAAGTCCACTTGATTTTATAATAGATGTGTAACTATTTATGTCGGATAATTTTGAGGCAACAAATAAAATATCCATAGTATTATCTTTTTGATTTCTATTTATTACTTGATGAAATATTGAATAATCATCTAAATTATCTGTTAATTGAACAAGATTTTCCCAAAGTGAATTAGTCTCGATTGCCTTTTGTAATTCCTCATCAGTCATAAGTGGTGCTGTCACCACTCTTATAATTGCACTTGTAACAGGTATAGCAATTGCAGCATTTGGTGTTTTGATTTTTGATTTTTGAATTGCAATTGTCAATTCAGCCCCAAGTTTTTCAGAATTTTCTAAAACAACTGAATCATCTGGAAGGTCTACTTTATGAATATAAAATTTTTCTAATACCCATTGATTTGCTTTATTAGTAGCAATTTGAGCTAATCTTATTTCTTTATTTGTTATTTCTACTCCAAGTATTTCTTCTCCTTGTGCAGAAGATTTTCCCAATTTTGATTTAAAAAAATTATCTATTTTGTTTTTAAAGTTATTTGTTCCACCAGAAGATGCTTTTGGCATTTTAAGACCACTTGCAAAAGATGGTTTTTTTAATTTTATATTTTTTAACTTGTCTAACAAACCAGCAATAGGTTTTTTATTTTCTGTAGAGACCTTGTTATCATTCATGTTGATTTGTTGTGGATTTTTATTTTCACTATCAACAGAACTTACAACTGGTTTTGGGGTTTCTGGAGTTGATGATGCGATTGGTGATGGAATAGTTTCTATAGTTTTAGCAGATGGTGGAACTGGATTTGTCGTTGAAGTTTGATTTTCAGTTTCTTGAGTTTCTTCTTTTTTTGGAATTTCTTTTTCTTTTTCTTTATTTGCATGAATATCATCAAACCACTTTTCTAAAATTGGAATTGCTTCCTCTAAATTTGGGGTACCTGATGAAGAAATTTTCTGTTTTCCGTCAATATAAAGTCTGCCAACCCAATTTTTTGATTTTAGCTCCCCTTTATATTTATCTTGTCTTATATATATATGTAATCTCCCATCCTTTTTATGAATTACCTCGTGGTCTTTCTTTTCTTCTTGGGTTGTTACATCATTTTTTACGGTTTCTTCAGTTTTTGCTACATCGCTAGTTAAATTGGGTGTGGATTGGTCAACACTTATGTATGATTCACTTCCTGATTGTAATTCATCTTTACTCTCGGGTTTTTTATTTTCATCCTCTAATTGATTTTTCTGACTTTCATCAGAATTCTGATCATTAGTATTTTTAATTTTATCTTTATCTTCTTCAGTCATAAAAAAATTTATATTTACTCTAACACAATCATACGAATCTCTAACACAAAATTAAAAAATGTCTAACACAAAATTTATAGTTGTATGCTCATTTTAGGTCAAATATTAAAAATATCGTTTAAAATCAACACTTTTTAATAATTAAAAATTTTTTTCTTAAATTAAAAAAAAAATAAAATTATTAGGTTTCTCTAACACAAAGTAGTAAAACTCTAACACAATTTAAAAATTTTCTTTTGTGTTAGAGTTTTAAAGAAAAAAATTTTTTTTTAAAAGTCAATAAAATCAACAATTTTTTACATTTCAACCTAAAGTAGGTATTTTGTGTTAGAGTATATAATTTTTGTGTTAGAGGATAAAATTATTTTAAAAAAATTTAAGGATTGGCTCTCAGTCAATGATAAAAATATGAAAATTTGCGAAAAAAAAATAATTTTTATTAAATTTTTTTATAATTTACAACTTTATGTTGAAAATTTAATAAAAAATTTAATTTTTTCTAAATTATACATTCCTGACTGAAAGCATTAAGAAAAAACCAATAATAAAAAAAAAACAGAGAGATAAGAAACCAATTCGTTGAGAATAAATATAAGTTAAAGTTCCAACCATTAAAGGTCCAGCAAAAGCAGTTACTCTACCTGAGAAACTAAATAAACCAAAACCTTTTCCTAAATCATTTTTATATAATAATTTTGTCATCATAACACGACTTGCACTTTGTATAGAGCCAATAAACAAAGAGATGACCATAACGTTGAAAAAAAATTCAGTTTTAGTTTGCGCAATCAGCGCTCCGTACACGACAGTGCATGTCAAAACAAAAATACAAAATAAAATAATTCTTTTAGAAGAATATTTATCATTTAAATATCCTCCTACTAAAACTCCGACGAATGCAACAATGTTTGCTGCTATTGCAAGTTGCAATAAATCCTTTGGTGTAAATGCAAAAACTCCTGATGCATAAACTCCTCCTCCAGCAATTAAAACAATTAAAGCATCAGAATAAATCATTCTAGCTAAGAGAAATTTTCCTGTCGGTGTAAATTTTTTTTTCCAAATAATTTCTATTATATTTTTAAAAAAAAATTTTGTGTCTCTACTTTGATCGTAAAAAATATTTTTTTTAAAATATAAAATCATCGGTAGCGAAAAAATTAAAAACCATAGCGCAACAATTAAAGGAATAAATCTTATGTGTTCAAAATTATTTTTATTTAAATTAAATAAAGTTTTCTCAGGCAAAATAAAAAAATATAAAACTAAAATAATTATAGGAACGGATCCTAAATATCCCAAACCAAATGCAAAGCCAGAAATTTTTCCAATATTTTTTTCATTCGTACAACTTTTAAGTAAAGAATTATAAAATAAGGTTCCAAGTTCATAACAATAATTTGAAATAAAAAATATTATTAATGTAAACAAAATATAATTTACGTTTGGTTTTGAAAACCAAAACAAACAAGTTGTTAAAATGCAAAGTAAAGTGAAAATTGCTAAATAATTTATTTTTCCTTTTGGATTTCGATCTGCAAGTGCTCCAATGAAAGGTCCTGTTAATGCAATTACAATTCCGCAAAGTCCAGCAGTCCATTGCCAATAAGCTGCACCAATTTGTGGGTCACCAACAATTTGATTTGCAAAGTAAGCAGATGTAACAAAAGTAATGATTACCATCGTGTATGCTGAATTTGCTAAGTCATACAGGCCATAAAAGAGTTTACTCATAATTATTTACCAAGTTCTAATAAATTTTTTAAAGCTCCACTTTTTTCCCATTTATTTACCAAAGAGCTAAGGTCTAAAGTAGTTTGGGTAACAAAATCTTTATATATAGTTTTATATGAAGGTCCCAATTTAATTCCACTATATGTATTAAAAAATAAAATATTTTTTTTATTTAAGGTAATTACTTTTCTTCTAACTGTTTCTCTTGGTAGCTGTAATACTTCAGCAATACTAGCGAAAGTTAATTTACGTTTATTTAAATATTTTTTTTGAGTTATTTTTTCCATCTGTTCCTCTAAATCTGAAAATGATTTCGTTCCTGATTTATTTGTTTCATACAATGAATGACTTACTACCACTTGTAAAATTACAAAAGACTCAAAGTCTATTTCTAGTTTTTCTTTAACTCTTGTATATAATGAGAGTATAAACATTACCCAATGGTATAGTCCCTTTGAGAAAGGCGGCTCCTTAACGCCCCTCTCTTTATTTACTTCAGCCAATGAAACAATTTTATTTATGCCCATTATAGTTTTTTCATTACTCATATTAGTTTTCATTCTCCCTAGCTTAGGTATATTACAACCTAAAATAGGCACGATCAATCTTTTTTCCTTATTTAGTCTTTATAAGTTAATTTATTAAATCATTTATGAAAATTTGGCTGAAAAAATATTTTATTAGAATTCTAATTGTAAATTTCTTCTCTTTATTTTATTTAATTCAAACTCCAGCTTACGATTATGGTTTTTTTTCAGTTCAATCAATTTTTTATTCAGTTAATGTTTTCTTATTTTATTTTTTTATTTTTCTTGAGGCAAAATCTTCTTTCTTTTCTATATATGGTTTGGATTTTAATTTTTATAAACTTCTTATAAATAATTTCAATAATCTTAATTTTGAATATGTAATTTATATTGCTTATGAAAATATTAATATTTTTTATTTTTTATTTTTTTCTATAGGTTCTGTTTTTTTTTTCGAGAGAATAAACTATAATTTTGAATTAAAAAAAAATATTACTAATCCAAAAAGAGTTTTTGCTTTTTCTATAGTCATTATTATTTTTATTTTAACTAATTTTAATACGAGCCTTACACATATGACACTTAAAACTAGATATAAACATCTGACTAATACATTTAATTCAGATGACATGGTTGGATATGGAATTAAATATATTTCTCAATATGTTGATAATAGTTTTTTTAGAAACGATAATTGGTTTAACACAATTAAATATTCTTATCTCTATTTTGATAGTAATCCTTCAGGTAAAAGAGAGCTTGCACAGTTTGATACAAATTTAGAATTTGAAAATTTTAAAAATTTTGGTGAAATAATAAATAAAAAAAAATACAATAACATTTATGTCATAATCAATGAATCGTATCCTAATTTTAGGAATAAAAAATTAAAGAATAATCTATTTGAAAAAATAATATCAGGTAATGACGATTTAATAATTCAGAACTTTAAAAAAAAATGGAATAGAGTCTTAACAACACAAGGATCAGAAATGGAATTTTTTTGTAATAAAGATGTAGATTTTGAAAAATATATTACTGCTGAATTAAAAAATTTTATTGAAGAAAATAATTGTTGGATTAATTCAATGAAAAATAAAAAATTAATATACATTCATAGTTATAAAGAATATTTTTTTAATCGTACAAGGTATAAAAGTTTTTTTGATAAAACATATTTTAGAAAAGAATTAGAAGAATTTAACTTTGAAATTTGCAATCAAAAATATAGCGGGATATGTGATCACACCATCTTAAATAATATAGATAAGATTATTAATCGTGAAGAAAATAACTTTGTTATTTTTTTAACTGTAAATAATCATGTTCCCGTAGAACCTGTTTATGTTTCTCCATATATAGATTGTAAAGAAAATTTTCCACTTAATTTAAGTGAACAGTTTTGTAAAATCTATAATAATCAAATGTTATTTAATGAAAGCATCTCTAAATTTTTAAAGCGTATGGATAAAAATGATTTATTAGTATTTTTATCTGATACTCCACCCATGTTCGCAAGTAAAAGAAGAATTCACTTTGAAGATTTGATTGATGTTTATTTTTTTTCTAAGTAATAATTTTTAATTTCCGTCAATGACTACTATTGTTAAATCGTCTTTTTGAATTTTACCGGACTTAACAATATCCTCGATAATAACTTTTAATCTATTATTATTTGGTGTGGACTGATATTTTTTAATATAATTCTGAAAACCTTCAGAGCCCAGCATTTCGCCATTTGGATCTTTTATTTCTGTAATCCCATCGGTAAAAATATACATTGAGCTTTCAGAAAAAGGTATTGTGGTTTCTTTATAAACAATCTTTGACATTATCCCTAATGGTGGACCTGCCTCTTTATGGTCAGAAAACTTTCCATCCCTTGAATAAATAATAGGAGGTTCATGACCAGCATTAGAAATAAGTAATTCTTTTTTATTACTGTCGTATATTCCAACCAACATAGTAACAAACATTCCTCTTGCTGCGGTCTCGCAAATTTCTTTGTTTAATAAATTTAATAAATCCGACGCTGAAAACATTGTTTTACTTAAACATCTATAAAGACTTGAAGCTTTTGACATTAAAAGTGACGACTTTATTCCTTTTCCAGATACATCTGCAACGCCAAATCCATATCTACCATTTCCCAAATCAGAAAAATTATAAAAATCTCCAGATACTACTTTTGCAGGAATATTTATTCCAGCTATAGGAAAAGGATCTTCTTTATTTTTTGATAATAAAGTTTTTTGAATCTCTCCTACAATTTCTATTTCTTTTTGCATTCTATTTTTATCTATTAGTTCTTTAGCCATTCGGGCATTTCTGATAGCAAGTGCTGCTGGTGTTGCAAGAGTTTCCAAAAGTTTTCTATCACTTTCTTCAAAAAGTTTATTTGCTGTTTTTTTATTTAGACAATGGATTACGCCAATGCATTCGTTTGCAGCAATCAGTGGAGCACATAATACTGAATATGTTGTAAAGTTAGTTTTGTTATCTAAGTCAAAATAAAATTCGGCAATTTCTCTTACATCTTTTCTAACATCACCAACTCTAATACATTTTTTTTGTAAAACAGCTTTCCCCATTACTCCCTGCGTTAAAGGAATTTCGTAATCTTCAAGGTAGGCTTGATGTTTGGATTGAATACACTGAAAAACTTGTTTTTTTTCTTCGATTAAAAATATATTTGCTGCTTGTGCATTTATTCTTTTGATTATTACCTCTAAAGAGTTTTGTAGAGTTTCGTTAAGATCAAGAGAAGTTGCAAACTCCTGATTCATTTGGGTGATTATCTGTAAATCCTTAATTCTCGAGTCTTCTTTAATTGGCTCAGGCTTTTTTGATTTAAAAAACATATTTTATATTTTGCATTTTACATCTTTTTTGATAATTTTAACAATAATGGAAATTATAATACAAACACCTAATTTTTATTTGCATATTGAGGATGCAGTGATGTTTATACATTATTGTATAGATGGTTTTATAGAAATTGCATCACACATTAAAATATAATACGTGCTTTACACGCTAGCTTTTATACTGGGTGGTATTTGGGGAAGCTTTTGTAATGTTTGCATCTATCGACTTCCTTTAGAAAAAAATATTATAAAGGGTAGATCTTTTTGTCCCTTATGTGAAAAACAAATCAAATGGTTCGATAATATTCCGTTTTTATCTATTATTTTTTTAAGAGGAAAGTGCAGAAGTTGCAAAGTTAAAATAGATCTTCAATATTTTTTCGTAGAGTTAATTTCTGCAATAAGTTTTGTTTTAATTTATTATTTATATGGTATTTCAATTACAACTTTATTATTAATAATATTAACTATTTTTTTTATAATTATTTTTTTTATTGATATAAAACATTATATAATTCCAAATGAGCTTACATTTCCTTTAATGTTTATTGGTTTTATAAAATCTTTTGATCCTAATTTAAATCAATCTTTATTTCCAAACTATATTAATTCTTTAGTTGGAGGGCTGTTTGGTTACTCAATAATTTGGTTAATTATTTTTTTTTATAAAAACTTAAGAAAAAAAGAAGGGATGGGACTCGGCGATGCTAAATTAATTGCTGTAGTTGGTTTTTGGTTTGGGTGGTTTAGTATCCCTTTTACTATTTTCATTTCTTCATTAGTTGCATTAATTTATTCTGTACCATCGTTAATTAAAAAAACTAGTGACATGTCTACACAAATTCCGTTTGGACCTTTTATTATAATAGGATGTCTTGTCTACATAACTTTTGCTAATCAAATTAAAAATTTGTTTTTATAATGGATAAATTTCTTTTGTTTAATATTACACTTCTTGCATTTAATATTTTTATTATTGTTTATGCTTATTCATTGAATTTTTTTCCGAAAAAATGGAGAAAGAAAGTTAATCAAGATACTTTAGTTGGTTTAGCGCTGATCTTTATAACCATGGCTACAATGTTTATGTGGATTATATATTTTTATCTTAAAATTTTTAGTTAATTAAAATCCGCTTTCTCTCCAGCTACCTCTGCTTGACTCAACCTCTCCAGCTGCGGATAGAACTTTATAAAGCGTTTCAGCATCTTCCTTTGGTCCTGCAACGTTTGCAAATAATGTATCTCCAAATATAACAAGCTCTGATAAAATACCTTCTCTTACAAAATTACATTCTTTTCCGTTTGCAGCGCCACCTCTGGTTAAAAGGTGAGAATTATTTGATCCACACTCATCATCTGCAACACAGATATAAGCGTTACCAATATTGCACGGGTTGGCTCCTTGAGGCGGTTCATAGATTGGGAAATAAACTTGGCCTTTAAATAAAGTCGGTGCAGCTGATAATTTTCTAAAAGTATTTGTACTATTTTCATTAGGACCTTTTCCATCAGGTGTATCTAAATGCACTACCCAAGCTTGCTGTCCACTTGATGGTCCGTCCTCACATCTAATTTTACCAGTAGTATCTTTACAGACCACTGCGTCGTCAACACTTGGTGCTGTATTAGCACCTTTATGTGCCTCAGATAAAAATGAATCCTCAGTCTCTCTTGGAATATCTACGCCATTTAAATGTTTGAAATATGGGTAATTTGGATCTTTGACACCATATAAAATATTATCCATATTTTTTGAACCACCACCTATATCGTTAAAGTTTCCTGTTCCACCAAACAGCCAGAATTCTCTTGTTGTTTGTCCAATTCCTGCATCCATTGAAAAATAACTGTATCTTTTATTATCAGTGTTAGCACCTAATCTAAATAAAGTAGTTTGATCAAAAAGATCTGCTTCATTTTCCGTAGAACTTGTTAAATTTATTTTTGTAATTTTTCCTTCAAGGTCATTAAAGTAAACCATTGCGCCTCTCCAAGGAATATCAAACGCTGTGTCTGGTGTTATAACTACAGCAGAAGATGGTAAAGAGTTACCAATATCGCTTCCATTTGGTGTATGCTGCCCAGCAATTTTAGTTGCTGCTTGTGTAGTCACAGTTTCGGTAGTTGTTGTTGTTGTACCATCATCATTTGTAATTGTTGTTGTTACGTCTTGTGTTACAGCTGTTCTAGTTGGAACTGTATCTATAATTGTTATTGGGCCACCATTAGATATATGTCCAAAAATAGTTCCAGGTTCAATATCGTCTTGATCATCTCTATCTAAATTTACTATAAATACCGCTGAGCCAGCACATAAATTTGTAGCACCCATACCTGCTCCCATTACTGCAACATATTTATCATTTTTTGAATCGCCTCTATCAGAAACATCCTCTGACGGAATTCTAAATATTCTTGGAGCTGACCAAGTTTCTCCTAATTGACTATAATCATATTGTGTTGGAATATCAGCAGCTGCAGTACATGATGTTGCAACAGTAAATTGATTTGTGAGCGAAGTTTCTAGAGGACTACCACCTGCGTTATAAGTTTTCTCAGTTGGGAATGTTATTACTAAGTTGTCATCTACATATTCTGCGCTTGTAAAATCTATTGTAATTAATGATCCATCAACTCTTTCTGTAACTTTTAATGATGATTTAGGCACTGTTCCGTCAGCATTTGCTTTAGGTTTTAAATCAGGAAATCTAAACTGTGTACCTTTAAAGCATGTGGCTGTTCCTAGTGCATCAGAATGAAATAAATTTGTAGTAGTTGCAACTTCATTAGTTTGACAAACTGCTATAGCATCTTGATTAGTACAATTTTGTATCACGTCAGGATCATCTGAGCTATCACAGTAAGAGGCATGATCTGGATTAAGCGAGTCATCACCTCCATCTGCAGTAAAGGCTGTATCTAAATTTTCACCTGCTCTTTTTGCTTCTAAAGAATCTTGAATACTGACTGAACCAGATGAATAAGGATATGTAGTAATTTGACCTTCATGATCAGCCATATAAACAGTACTATTAATCGCATCATTAAAGACACTAAACATATGTATAGGTCCCAAATTATCTTTTAAAATAGGATTGGTTACATCTAAAACAGAAAATCCAGCTCCACCTCTTCCATATGGAACAAATAGAATAGTATGCCAATTTTTTTGATCCTCTATATTTCCTTCTTCATCAATACCTCTAATAAAAACATCATGAACTACCGGTGAGCCATCCACACCAAAAATTGCATTACTTCCACCTCTGCTACCATCAATTTTTCCACTAAGATCCGGATTCATTATTCCAGGAAGAAGCCCAGCGATGAACGGTGGAATAAAGCCCCATTCTTCTGCGCCAGTTTCAGCGTTAATAGCATGGAGTATACCGCTATTTGCTCCTGCATAAAGCACATTCCTTCTTGAAGCATTTTTTTGCATAAAACTTTGATAATTATTGGTTGCTCTGAAATAAGCTTCTTCATTTGCACCAGTAAACATTATATTTGCATCAGGTGGACCTACTTCAATCAATTGTGAATGATAAATATCTCCAAGAACATGATTTCTTACTTCTGTAACATTACAATCTCCGTCATAATCAAAGTAATCAGTTCCTTTCATGAAATTAATTAAACCTAAAAGATCATCGGAAGTTCCATCATCACCTACATATCCATTGGTCGCGCAGTATGATGTTGAATTATGGTAATCAGCAATATTATATCCAAATAATTCAAATAGTTCAGTTATATCATCTGAGTTATCTGTTTTAAAATTATCCCAATTACCAATGTAAGGTGATCCAGGTATCGCGCTCCATAAGTTTCTTGTATCAGCAGCATCAGCTATTGTAGCTTGTTTTTTTATTTCAACTGATGCATCCCAATTTCCAGGCGCATCTACTTCATGAATCACAGATGTATCTGCATTTAGAGTTTTTCTTAATATAGTACCTTGCCATTCTCCAAATTGTTCGTATGCAAATTGTGCTTGATATAAAGATCCACCCTCTTGAACAGTTGCTGTAATAGATGGAGCGGTAAATGACAATCTTTCAGCTAGAATCTGTCTAATTTTTGCAGTTAATTGGGTTTTTAATGACTCTGGTGTATCAGCTACTATTGTTGGTTCACAGTCAGGGCTATTAGAATCGCCGCCTGGACATGATCCTGCAACAGCCATTGCATCAAAGATTTCCATACCACGGGTATTAATTCCACCTCCATAAGCAACAAATAAAGTTTTAACTGGATTTTGTTTATCTCTTAAAGCCTCTATTCTTGGAATAGCAGAAGCATTATTTCTCATCATTCCATCACCAATTACAATTACATAGTTTAATTGACACTCTGAGTCCTCATCGTAAGCCTCAAAATCATTATTAAAATAATCGAGAGCCATAATAGAGTATGCGTTAGCGTCAGTACCCCAAGCTAAACCTTGAGGGATTAGATGATCTAAAATTCTTGTATAACCTTCAGCACTTATTCCTACATTTAAACATGAGTCTCTATTACATGTTACTGATTGACCATCTGGATGATCACCATTCCAGCCACCGTAATATGTGCAGCCATCGCGAAAATGACACCATCTTCCACCTTTAAATCCTGTTCTTGGGCCTCCAGTTTCTCCTGCATTCCAGTGTCCATAACCAAAATGAGCTCCGCTGGTTAATGTTGTGTCACTTATAATTGCGCTCATTGCTCTTTTAACACCAACCCATCTAGATACATTTCCACCACCCATTTGTAGTAACCAAGCAGTATCTCTATTTTCTGCAGTAAATAAATTTTCATTGAAAACATCTATGGTTCCTCTTGTTGTTCCAACTAAAATTCTATCCGATGTTACATGAATACCAACTGGTTGGTTAAATCTAACGTTGTCTGCTGCAAGAGCTCCAGAAGCTTCAATAT
Source organism: uncultured Pelagibacteraceae bacterium (assembly GCA_902554035.1). Lineage (GTDB taxonomy): Bacteria > Pseudomonadota > Alphaproteobacteria > Pelagibacterales > Pelagibacteraceae > Pelagibacter. Next base: position 23,044 of record CACDMX010000007.1, read on the forward strand.
TTGCTCCATTATCTCGTCTTCCTCTGCCTGCTCTCGCTAATATTGTATACGTTGTATTTGAATCAAGCCGAACTTTTTGAATTACATGTCTTCTTGCTGAAGTTATATATAAAATATCGTCATCATCAGGTGAAACATCGATACCCAATACGTCTGCTAATTGTGTATCTAAATTTCCGCGATTTACTCTAGCATATCTTCTGGTACTATTATTATTAGTAATTCGATAGGCATCACCATTTCTTTCCATGCTATACCCATATATATTAACTCGACCTAAATATAACATTGAGGCGTCACTGTTGACTGCAATTCTCCAAGTAAGCCTACCAAAACGTGCAAATGAATTATTTGCATTTCCTCCAAAAGTCTGTACACCGCTACTCGTGCCTGTATTTAAATTGAATGATACAAAGGCAGATGAGTTTCCATTTCTACCAGTAACGAACAAAAAGTGTTCGTCTCCTATTTGTTGATAATCCAATCCCATAATTGTAATTCCAAGCTCTATGTACATTAGACAATCCTGTCCATTCTCAGAATATCCAACAATTGCTTGATCATCTCTTAATTGACGATCATTAGACCTGAAAAAAAATATATCTGTATTTGTAATTGCTCCATTATCGGTACTTAATTCTTCTGCAAATCTTATATCGGCAGTGTGCCGTGCAACCGTATTTTTTGTTATGGCTCCACCATAGCCCATCCCTGTAGATGATATTTGGCATGAGTCGGACGCATTACCAGTATATCTTCCAACATTATCATTAAACTCTCTGTTTCTAGTTCCATCAGCATTAAACTTTACTACTCCATTATTTCTAAACTGTGATGCAAGTATATCTCCATTTGAATCATAAATTGCATTTGGAACATACTGAATAGCATCTCTATTGCTCATTCTTCGTCTCATACTTGCAGAACTATCAATTAAAATTAAAATATTTGCAGGAACATCTCCCTCTCCTGAGCCAGGAGGAACTGGTTTTGCATTTACTTTTGCTACATGAGCAATTTCTAATATAATAAATATAAATAAAAAATATTTTGCAAAAATTTTCATAACTTAATTGACTGCGAAAATAACGTCCTCTCCTACTGTAAAATCTATTAGTTCCTCAGTTGAAATATCAAGGGTTTCAATCGTTCCGTTAAATTCTTTATTTTTTGCATAAAGAATTTTATCTTGACCAACGCTAATATCTTTATAACCAAACCAAGTTTTACTTTTCATCTCCTGACTTAAATTACCATAAGTATTATTAGCAAATTCATATATTTCATTTTCTTTTACACCAACATCCATTGTTTCTATTCGTATGCCAACAACTTTTGATTTGTAAACAAAAACGTTTATATAAGTATTTTCTAAATTACTTTTTGGACAATAATCAGCTGTATAACCGACATATTGAACGGTAGCCCATTCATCAAAGTCTTCCTCTGAATATCCATCAATAATAAAAAAAGTATTTTGTGCTTTTGAAACAGAGGTGCCTGTTAATTTAAGAGCGTCGCAAGCAAAAGTATTGCTAGTGAAAAAAATTAAAATAAATATAAAGAGATAACTTTTGTTCATAAATATATTATAAAATTTTGAATTATTTTTTAAAGAGAACTTTTTAAAAAATGTAACTATTTTGAGCATTTTAATTTGACAATACAGCTACAGTTTCAAGCGCAACCAATATATCTGGGTCTTCACCCTGGACCGCAGCCCAACCTTCTGTTGAAAAACCGTCATCAATGTTATCAACGCTTTTTGACTCACTCTTTGGCATCATATAGCCACAACCATAAATTTTATACGCTGTTCCTGACGTTTGTGTGTTAGTGGTTGTTTTTTTTAAACTTGCTCCAGCACCTCTAAATGTAGCCGATCCAATATTCACAATGAAATATTCATACCTAAATCTGTCCATATGAGCTTTCTCTCTAGTTATTGTGTCGGTTTCTGCCAACGTATCAAGGTTACCATCAGAAAAAACAGCTTGAATTAACGATCCAAAGTTTTTATTTATTTCGTGGTATGCAACTTGAAATCCAGTTCTATTTATATTTCTGAAACTATTATAACATGGTGTTTGTTGTGGATCGAATCTATTTTGAGGTAGGTCTCTTTTATCTACATATCTAGACAATCCTTGTTGTTTATTAGCTTCCATTTGTGCAACCATTAAATTCCAATTTGCCTCTTCATCATCACTTAGCCCTACTGGTTTTTCACTTTCTATTGTATCCATAACAACCCATGGCCCCATCATCTGATTTATAATAAATTTTTCTCCCTCAAGTAAAGCTGTTTCGGCTACATAAAATGTTTGTTGGTATTCATCACTCGTATTATTACTCTGATGATCTGTTGATGATATAACTATAAGAGCTCCTCCCATTAGCGACATAACAAGTAAAAGTAACAGAGAGAGAACTAATGCAAATCCTTTTTCATTTTTACGTTTCATAATTATATTCCACTCCCTATGTTTCTTGTATGAATCGTAACTACAACAGAGTCTCTTAGTTTTTGATCATTAAAATTGTGTCCCCTGTCTCCCAAACCTTTAACAAAACGCGGTTTGTCTTCTGATGCTTTAAACCTATAAAAATTACCTTTAGATCTAAAAGTTATTCTTAAATCAATAGCTCTTATTTTATAAAGGTTATCTCTTGCAGTTATATCGCTTCCAGGACTTGGAAGTGGAGAAATTCTTCTGCCTTCAGCATCAAGTGGAACAAACTCCATGTCGACTATGTGATCACGGATTTTTTGTCCAATATAACACTCTGGACAGTCATCTACCCACGTCCCAACGTCGGTACCCAATGGTTGTATCCAACTCCTAACTGATCTATATGCAGCGTATCTTGATCCAGCACTATCAGTGATAGGTGCCGCATAATATGTAATCTTGTATCTTTTATAAGGTTGAGTTGTATCATTTTGATTAAAATCGTCATAAACTATGTGTATCCTGTCGCAACATTTACTTCCTTGATCAGGGTGATTTTCTTCGTTTATTCTCGTATAAGTACCACCTAAAGATCCTAAGGCATTTTCACCTTTCTCAATAATAATAGGATCATGACTTTCAATAATTGAACTTTCTCCGCCTACAAATTCTAGGTAACTTCTGTTGGGAAAACCAAGAGTGTTTGTGCCCAGAATATATTTAAAACCTGCCATTCTGATATCTCTCATCATCATTTCTATTATGTCTCTTCCTGATCGACTAATTTTAGCTCTTTCGGTCACTTGACCGTAACTATTATTCACAACTGTATAAGTTGTATAAATTGCAGCCATCATTATTGATGAGATTACAACACCTATGAGCATCTCTATTAGAGTCAAACCTGCAATATTTTTTAATTTATTTTTTTTCATTTTCTTGTATTAAAATCTGCTTGGAAATATAAAAACTTTCTTTTTTTTCCATCATTCATATTTACTTGAATTCTTCCTATGTACATTCCATTGTCATTTATTGCAGAATCTGAATAAGTTGTACAAGTATCTTCCCATCTGCAAATTTTATACATCTTCAATTTTTTTATATCTCTGTCTCCTCGACATTTTAAATAACGACTTTCCCCAAGTATTTGTCTCCATTTTTCATCTTTATTTGATGGACCATCTTTATGTTGTGTACCATAAATACTTGTTGGAGGACTATTATCTGGACCTTGATTTCCTTGGTTTCCTGCATCAGGGTCTGTGTCGCCGGCTGCAGTAGCAAGTAAGCCTTGAGTAGATCCACATGCGCCAGAAAAAAACTCTGTGTTATATAAATGATCTGAAAATTTTCTCGCATTTTCCCTTTCTTCTTGATTCACAGTCACTGTACCATCAATGCCTATAGCTACTTTGTCAACCAGTGAGTCTATTCCGTAGATACTATTTTTATGGCCAATAACATCTTCGGCCATCATACTTACAAGATAATTTGCTTTAGTTCTCTCACCAGAAGTATCAATTGATTGAACTGAATAATTAACCATTTGAAGTATAGCTATAAAACCAATTCCAACAATTGCTGTTGAAACTAGTCCTTCTAAAATTGTTAAACCTAAAATATTTTTTATTTTATTCATATTAATTTTGCAGTATCCAGTCTGACAGTTTGCTACTCCATTTATCCATTGTTATTTCTCCAAATCTTGTCCAGTCTATAGAATATATGGTATTAGCATCTAAATCGTTTGGTTCTCCACCGACACCGAGTGCACATCTAGAATTTTCTCCTCTTCTCTTACAAAGAAACAAGTTTTCATCTGGAACTGCAGTGTCTCCTGTTCCACTAAGCAATTCGCCAGACCCACTAAACCATCTAGCATTTTTTGAAAAACACACCGCTCCATCACTAGCCAAATTTGTAGTAATATCATTAAATGATATTTCTTGAACTTCTATTACTGTGTCCTCAGAGCCGTCCAAATCCCAATAACCGTCAGTGGTCATATCACATCTCGAGGCTACAGATGTATTCCAATCACTTTCACCATTATTTATTTTTGTAGCCAATGTATCTGTTTTCATACCTTTAGTTATAAAAGTTACAGTATCATCTTCTACATCAACAAACACCTGCACAAAAGCAAATTGACCTCTTTGAACCTGAGCATTAATAGCCTCAAATACTTTTTTTGCTTTTAAAACATCAGTTCTCACGTCTCTACCTGTTTTCCAAGTTGAGAAGCTTGGATAAGCTGCAGCAGATATTACTCCAATAATCGCTAGAACAACAACAAGCTCTAGTAAATTAAAACCTTTAATGTTCTTTTCCTGCACCTGCATCAATTTTCCCAGCCTTGACAAGTTCTTCTAATGATTTTTGCATTGTAATCATTCCTTCTTTTACAGCAGTTTGCATGATGCTTGGGATCTGATGAATTTTAGATTCTCTAATTAAGTTTTGTATAGGAGCAGTACACTTCATCACCTCAAAAGCACCACATCGTCCTTGTCCATCTTTTGTTTTTAATAATCTTTGAGTTACAACCATTTTTAATGATGTTGAAATTTGTGCACGTATCTGAGCTTGTTGCTCTGGTGGAAAAACGTCAATAATTCTATTAATTGTACTTGGTGCGCCACTAGTATGCAATGTTCCAAAAACCAGGTGGCCAGTTTCAGCTGCAGTTAACGCAAGCGAAACGGTTTCTAAATCTCGCATCTCACCAACTAGAATAACATCTGGATCTTCTCTAAGAGCAGCCTTTAAAGCACTAGCAAAACTTTGTGTTTGTTTTCCAACCTCTCTGTGAGACACAATACTCTTTATATCTTTATGAATAAATTCAACTGGATCTTCAACTGTAATTATATTTGAAGTTCTAGTTTTATTAATTTCATTTACAATTGCTGCTAGTGTCGTTGATTTTCCTGATCCTGTTGGTCCAGTTACTAAAACTAAACCCTTGTGCATATCTATAATATCATAAAGTACTGGAGGTAAATCAAATTGATCCATAGTTGGTATTACGCTTTCTACTCTTCTAAGAACTGCTGCTGGACCATGGATAGTTTTATAAAAATTAGCTCTAAATCTCAATCCTGCTAGTGTTACGGATGAGTCTAGCTCATGTGTATCTTGAAATCTCTTCATTTCTATTTCATTACAATTAGTTGAAATTAGATCTTGTAAATCTTGTTTTTTCACAACTACTTCTTGGACCTTATGTATTTCTCCTGTTTGCCTAAAAGCTAAAGGCCATCCACTTCTGATATGGAAATCAGATATTTTTTTATTGTTTTTTGCTAATTCTTCTAATTTTTCAAACATTTTTTTTTGTTTTATATAATAAACCCTAAATAACAATCAATAAACCTAAGAATAAACCCAAAATAGTGATTAAAATATTGATTTTCTTTAAGTTATACGTTTCTAGGTTGAAAAATTTAAGAGATTAATTGTTTACTATATATATTAGAACTCATTACTATACTAAAACCAATCATTGTTGCTAGCATGGAAGATCCACCGTATGACATGATTGGTAATGGAGATCCAACAATAGGCAATAATCCCAAAACCATACTCATATTAACTGCTATATAAATAAATATAGCTGACCCAAAACTATAACAATAAAGTTTTGCAAAATAGCTTCTTGTAAATGAGCCTATTCTTAAAATTCTAAATATCATTATTGCGTATAGGACCAAAAGCAAAACTGATCCGGTAAATCCATGTTCTTCTGAAAATAATGTGAAAATAAAGTCAGTATGTTTTTCCGGTAAGAAATCCAAATAGCTTTGTGTACCCTTTAAAAAACCTTTTCCTGTAAGTCCCCCTGATCCTATTGCAATTTTTGACTGAATAATTTGATAGCCGGCTCCTAGAGGATCTTTGTCGGGATTAAAGAAAGTTAATATTCTTAGTTTTTGGTAAGGTTTTAAAAATGCTATTACAAACGGCATAGAAATTATAAAAACTAAAGAGGAGTAAACAAAATATTTTATATTTAACCCTGCAAGCCATAGAACAACTAACCCGCTTAAAGCAATTAAAATTGATGTACCTAAATCTGGTTGACTTACAACTAAAACTATTGGAAGAATTAATATTGCAATAGGTAAAACTAAATTTTTAAAGCTATTTACATCGCTTATTTGAGTTCTATGATAATATTTTGCAAAACAAACAATTATAGCAATTTTCATTAACTCTGAAGGCTGTAAATTAATAAAATATAAATTTATCCAACGCTGAGAGCCAGACGCGGTAATTCCATAAAATGAAGCCCATATTAAAAATCCTAAAACAATCAGATAAAATAAATATCCCGTAGCGTGCCAAAATCTTATACTAAAAAAAGATAAAACAATCATTAAAGTAAAAAAAATCAAAAATCTAAGTATATGACTTTTAGTATGATATTGTAATTCACCTCCATCTGTTGAGTACATTGAATAACAACTTATTATTCCAATTAATAAAATACATCCTAGCAAAATATAATCGAATGATCTTATTTTTTGAAAGAAAGTTAAATCATTTGTAATTGTTCTTCTTTGAAACATTTATGTAATAGATAAATTTTGTTTTAAAATTTTTTCTCTTTCCTCATGTCTATCAATTATTAATTTAAAAAGTTTTTTTGCCATCGGAGCTGCAACTTTGCTTCCTGTTCCACCATGTTCAATTATAATACTAAGCGCGTATCTTGGATTTTTATATGGTCCAAAAGCAATATATAAAGCATGGTCTCTTTCTTCGTAGGGAACATCTTTTGCTTTAAGTTCTAATTCCCTATGTCTTTCGGATATTTTTTTTACTTGAGCTGTTCCAGTTTTTCCAGCGAATTGATATTTCTTATCTTCAATTCTCGATCCAAAAGAAGTTCCCATTACTTCATTGGTAGATCCCCACATTGCATCTAAAACAAACTTAATGTTTTCAGGGTTTCTATACAAAGGTTTATATTTTTGCTCTTTATTGTTCAAAAATCTTCTATAAATTATTGGTGCTTTTGGATCGTCTTTTTTTTCTTGTAATTTTTCTATACCAGCAAAAGCCATTTTGTTTTTTATCTGCTCCGCAGTATCTTGGTTATCTTCTACTTTAATTCTAGGATAAATTTTGTATCCCCCATTTGCTAATTGAGCGGTCATTAAACATAGTTGCAGAGGTGTTGTTTGAATGTATCCTTGGCCTATGCCTGTAATTAACGTTTCACCTAACACCCATCCTAAACCCAAGTTATCTTTTTTCCATTTAGTACTTGGAACTAAGCCCTTTTTTTCATCAATAAATGTATTACCAAAAACCTTCTCACCTAAACCAAATTTTAACCCTGTTTTATTTAGACGATCTACTCCTAACTTTCTTGCAGCTTCATAAAAATAGGTATCGCATGATTGTTTTATTGCATTTCTTAAATTCATATATCCATGACCCTTTTTCTTCCAACAATGATAAGTTTGACCATACATTTCCATTTTTCCTGTACAACGAACTGTAAATTTTGGAGAAATAACATCGTTTTCAAGAGCTGATAAAGCTACCAAGGGTTTGATGGTAGATCCTGGAGAATATAATCCTGCAACAGTTTTATTTACCAGAGGTTTTAAAGGATTTTCTCTAATTTCTTGCCAATCTTTATGACTGATACCATACAAAAATAAGTTTGGATCAAATGATGGTGAAGAGTGCATGGCAATTATATCACCAGTATAAATGTCCATTACACTTATCGATCCAGCTTTATCTAATAACAGATCGTTTGCAAGTTTTTGAACTTCTGTATCAACAGTTAGTCTTAAGTTTTTACCTTTTTTTCCTTCTTCAAAATCAATTTGGTTAATTCTTTTGCCATATGCATTAACCTCATATCTTTGAATCCCATTAGATCCAATTAAATCATTTTCAAAAGCTTTCTCTAATCCAATTTTGCCAACTCTTAATCCAGGAACGTGGTTTTTTTTAATAATTTCACTATTTGCTAGATCGCTCTCGCTTGCTTGCGATACATATCCTAAAACATGGGTAAATTTCTCTTTATGTGGATAACTTCTCGCAACAGATAAGACTGGTTTTGCACCGCCAAGTTCATGTAAATAAAAATTTACCTTAGAAAATTGATCCCAGGTCAAATTTTCTGAAACAACTAAAGTTTCCCAAGGTTTTTGTTTGTTTTTCTTCTTTATTATTTTTGAAAACTCTTTTTCGTCTAGTTCAAGAATATCTTTTAGCCTTACCATTAAATACTTGAAATCTTCTACCTGTTCAGGAACTACGTGAAGTTGATAAACCTTAAGATTACCTGCTATAGTCTTTCCAAAAAAATCTAAAAATTCACCTCGTTCTGGTGGCAATTTCCATTCTCTTAGACGATTTTTATCAGATAAAGTTAAGTATTTTTTGTTTTCGTTTATTTGTAGTGAAAATAGTCTTGTTACTATACCTGTAAAAACAACTAACTTAGCAGCAGAAATTATAAACATTCTCCTATTCATTGTGTTTAGTTTTCTAAAACTTGAGTCGCCACCACTAATCATTTGTTGCACTTCTTGTTGTTAGTTTTTGATAAATTTCAAAAAGGTTTGCAAAAATAATATATAAAAAAAATGTAAAAAATATATTTATAATTATATCTAGGTAACCTATGTTTAAATCGAAAAATAAAACTACTATAGAGTAGTTTAACGAGCTTACTACCATTACAGTAAATAAAAAAAACAACCAATCTTTAAGAATGCTTGGTCTTAATGTAATATTTCTTAAATAAGCAGCAAATCCACAAATAAATAAATAACTAAAACTACTTATCCCTATAGGAAAACCTACCACTACATCATTTATCAATCCTGCAAAAAATATTAATCCATATCCCAAATTTTCAGGTTTTTTTAAGCTCCAATAAAAAACCAATATAAAAGGGAAATTAAATGAAAAATAAGGTAGATTTAAGTAGTTAAAATCAAACTCATTCAGAACAGCAAGGTAAAGCAATAAAATAGGAGTTAATTCATTTAACTTTTCTAAGATTTTTACTTTTCCTAATCTAGACATCAATTAATTACTTTCTTTTTCATAATTCAAAACTTTAACAAATTTCAATTGAGTAAAATCTGAAAAAAAATTAACATTTGTATTATTTTTAATTTTTCCAATTGGTATCCCTGATTTAAATAAAGCTCCCGATCCAGACGTATAAACTATGTCTCCCACATTTAATTTAGTTTCCTCTTTTGAATATTGTATCTCTCCGTCATCTTTTCCACTACCAGACAATATGGATTGGTAACCCTCCGGTTCTATTGATACTGGGATTTTGCTATTTAAATCTGAAAGTAATAAAACTCTTGATGTTGTATAGTTTACCTCTATTACTTTTCCAACTAAGTATTCATCATCCAAAACAGCCATACCTAATTTTATATTGTCCTTACTTCCCTTGTTAATTATTATTGACCTTAAAAAAGGACTCTGTTTATCTATTAAAACTTTTGCTACTATCTCACTGGAAACAACTAAATAATCATCAATTATTTTTTTTAATCTTTGATTTTCCAAAATAATAAAATCATTTTTTTGTATGTCTGATTTAAATTTTTTATTTTGTTTTTTTAATTCTAAATATTCTTCATAATAAGAAAAATGGTCTTTAATGTTTATATAACTATTTTTTATATAGTTTTCTGGAACAGAGACAATAAAAGATGATCTATACACAATTTCGTTGATAGAAACTTTAAGAAACTTTACTGCTGAAAAATTAAATTTTCCTAAAACTAATAATAAAATTGACGTGATTATTAAAAAAAATAATGAAAATCTCTGTTTGTTACCTCTTTGAATAAAAGCGGAGCGAATTGCTATGACGAAATCGTCTCGGCTCGCTTCCATTTTATTTTAATACTCTGATAACATCGTAGAAAAAGTTTCCTCTTGATCTAATGCCTTGCCCGTTCCGACTGCAACACACGCCAATGGATCGTCGGCTATGTGTACCGGCAAACCTGTTTCTTTGGAAAATCTTTTATCTATATTTTTTAATAAAGCTCCACCGCCAGTCAATGTTAATCCCATATCTACTAGGTCAGCTGATAGTTCAGGAGGTGTGTTTTCTAAAGCATCTTTAATTCCATTTACAATTTCTTTTAAAATTACATTTAATGCTTCAGAGGAGTCTTCTTCTGTTATATTAACTTCTTTTGGGGTTCCTGATCTTATATCTCTTCCTTTTACTGCGTACGTATTATTATTTGTTGGTATTGCAGTTCCAATTTCTTTTTTTATTTTTTCTGCTGTACTGTCACCAATCATTAAATTATATTCTTTTCTCATGTAATTTGCTAAAGCTTGGTCCATTGCATCTCCTGCAACTCTTAATGATCTTGAGTAAACCACTCCACCAAGAGACATCACAGCAATCTCGGTTGTGCCTCCTCCTATATCAACAACCATTGAGCCAGTTGCTTCTGAAATAGGTAGATTTGCACCAATTGCTGCAGCAATAGGTTCCTCAATTAATTGAACTCTTCTTGCGCCAGCGGCTAAAGCACTATCTTGAATCGCCTTTCTTTCAACAGGTGTAGAGCCTGTTGGTACACAAATTAAAATTCTTGGATTTGCAAATGTACTTCTTTTATGAACTTTTTTTATAAAATGTTTAATCATCTCTTCAGTTACAATAAAATCAGCAATCACTCCGTCTCTTAAAGGTCTAATTGCACTTATATTTCCTGGTGTTCTACCAAGCATAGTTTTAGCCTCGTCACCAACTGCTAAAACAGATTTTTTTCCTTTGCTATCAACTACAGCAACTACAGAAGGTTCGTTTAAAACAACCCCTTGACCTTTTAAAACAACTAATGTGTTAGCCGTACCTAAGTCAATTGCCATGTCTTGGCTCCAAACTGAACTAATTTTATCTAATAATCCCATCTATATTCCTCTTACTTTTTGTTCATAGTTTTGCTCCCGGGTTTGGCCTGGAGCAGTTTTGTCTCTTTTTATAATCATCTTATTTAAAGCGTTAATATATGCATTTGCGGATGCAACTAATGTATCAGTATCTGCTGCCTGACCAACTGTTGTTTTGCCATTTTCCTCAATTCGGACACTTACAGTTGCCTGTGCGTCTGTGCCTTCTGTAACTGCGTGAACTTGATACAGTTGAAGCTTAACTTCATGTGGATATAATTTTTTAATACACTTAAATATCGCATCAACAGGTCCATCTCCCATTTCAGTGGCATCTTTTACTTCGCCATAAACATCTAAAATCATTTCGGCTTTTTGAGGTTCCCCAGTTCCAGCATAAACTTTTAGTGACTTCAAATTTATAGCATTGACCTTATTATCTATAATTAAACTATCATCTACTAAGGCAATAATGTCTTCATCATAAACATGCTTCTTTTTATCAGCTAAAATTTTAAATTTTCCAAATGCGTTTTCTACAACATCGTCTGTAACTTCTTTATAGCCAAGGCTAGTAAGTTTATCTTTAAATGCATGCCGTCCAGAATGTTTTCCCATTACAAGCGATGTTTGTTTAACTCCAACACTTTCAGGAGTCATAATCTCATAAGTTTGTCTATTTTTTAACATTCCATCTTGATGAATTCCAGATTCGTGCGCAAAAGCATTTTTCCCAACTATTGCTTTATTATATTGCACAGGAAAACCTGTAGCATTTGAAACTATCTTTGATGCCTTGCTCAATAGTGTTGTATTAATTCCGGTTTCATATGGCATTAAGTCAGGTCTAGTTTTCATTGCCATGACTACTTCTTCTAAAGCTGCATTTCCGGCTCTTTCCCCAATACCATTTATTGTACATTCTATTTGCCTAGCTCCAGCTTGAACTCCAGCTAATGAATTTGCAACTGCTAAACCTAAGTCATTGTGACAATGAGTTGATAAAATTGCCTTGTCTATGTTTGGAACTTTATTTAATAATGTTTGGATTATTTTTGTAAATTCTGATGGGACAGTATATCCAACTGTATCAGGAATATTTATAGTTTTTGCACCACACTTGATTGCTAACTCAACAGTTTTACACATATAATCCATATCAGTTCTAGTTCCGTCTTCACATGACCATTCAACATCATCTGTAAATTTTCTTGCATAAGTGACATGTTCTTTGATTGCTTCATAAACCTCCTCTGGAGATTTATTTAGTTTGTGTTTCATATGGAGTGGACTTGTTGATATAAAAGTATGGATCCTAAATCTCGGGGCATGTTTAAGTGCCTCGTAACATCTATCTATATCCTTTTTAGAGTGTCTTGATAAACCTGCAGGTATAGATTTTTTTAAAATTTTACTTACCTCGGTTACAGCTTCGAAGTCACCAGGTGAGGCTATTGGGAAGCCAGCTTCAATTATATCGACTCCCAAATCATCAAAGACTCTAGCAATTTGAATTTTTTCTTCCAAACTCATGGATGCTCCAGGTGATTGCTCACCATCTCGCATCGTTGTATCAAATATATAAACTCTATTTTTGTCTGACATTTTAAAAAATTTACAGCATACGCAATATACTATCTCTCGCGCAGATTGCAAAATAAATTGGTAATCTTAATATAAAAAATTAAAAGATTGCCTTATTTCTTGTCACTATCTACCAATTTTTTCTTTGCAATCCAAGGCATCATTGCTCTTAGTCTTGTGCCAACTTTTTCAACTGGATGTTCAGCAAGTTTTTCCCTCGTTTTTAAGAAATTTTTCTGACCATTTTTACACTCATTCATCCAGTCTTTTGTAAACTTACCAGACTGAATATCGTTCAATACTTCTTTCATTCTTTTTTTTGTTTCCTCTTTTTTGATAATTCTTGGACCTGACATATATTCACCATACTCTGCTGTATTTGAAATTGAATAATTCATATTAGCTATCCCACCTTCATAAATTAGATCAACTATCAATTTAACTTCATGCACTGTCTCAAAATAAGCCATCTCGGGTTCATAACCTGCCTCAACCAATGTTTCGTATCCATTTTTGATTAGCTCAACCAAACCTCCGCAAAGTACTGTTTGTTCACCAAATAAATCAGTTTCAACCTCATCTTTAAATGTAGTTTCAATAATACCAGATCTACCTCCGCCAACAGCAGATGCATATGACATTGCAAGTTCTCTTGCTTTGCCTGATCCATTTTGATGTACGGCAAATAAACATGGAACTCCTCCACCTTTTTCAAATTCACTTCTAACTAAATGACCTGGTCCCTTAGGGGCAACCATAAATACATCTAGATCTTTTCTAGCTTTAATCAAATCATAATGAATGTTTAATCCATGAGCAAATGCAATGGATGTACCTTCTCTTACTCTTTGTTCAATATGATTTTTATAAATTGACGCTTGTAGTTCATCTGGAGTTAATACCATAACAACATCTGCCCACTCAGCAGCATCAGATAAATTCATAACCTTCAATCCTTTTGACTCTGCTTTTAATTTACTTGGAGAACCATCTCTCAAAGCAACAACAACATCTTTGACTCCACTGTCTTTTAAATTCAAAGCATGTGCATGACCTTGACTTCCATAACCAAATATAGCTATTTTTTTTTCTTTAATTAAATTAACATCTGTATCTTTTTCATAGAACATTTTCATAATAATCTCCTTTTTATTTAAAAGTATCTGAACCTCTTGTCATTGCAACCGCTCCTGTTCTAGAAGCACTAACTAGTCCATATGACTTTAAATTTTTTGATAGTTTATCTATATCCCTCCTTAAAGCAGTAACTTGAATAACTAAAGATTTTTTTGTCTTATCCAATATGACTGCATTAAATTTTTTGCAGGCTTTTAAGGCTTTATTTGCTTTAGACGAATTTCCTACAATTTTTAATAGTGCCATTTCTTTAAATATCACGTTTTTATCCTCTCTTTTAAAATCAGCTACCTTATGAACTGGAACAAGTTTTTTCAGCTGCAATTTTATCTGCTCTATAACTTGGGGTGTACCTGTTGTTACAATTGTTATTCTAGAAAGATTTCTTTTTTGGTCTACTTCCGCAACTGCTAGTGACTCTATATTGTAGCCTCTTCCAGAAAATAATCCTACTACTCTCGCTAAAACTCCAGCCTCGTTGTCTACCCATACAACAATTATATGGGTATCCATTTTGCCAATTTTGCCTGGAATGCTATATGCTGATTTAGATTTTGACATTAAACTAAAGTTTTACCCTTTCCTGTAATTTTTTTTTCTTTTTGGTCGTTAGGTCCAAGTAACATTTCGTTATGAGGTTTTCCTGAAGGTATCATTGGAAAACAATTTTCAACTTTATCAACTCTACAGTCAAATATTACTGGTCTATCAGTATTAAGCATTTCAATAATTTTATCATCAAGCTCTTCAGGTGTGGTAGCTCTTATTCCTACACACCCATAAGCTTCTGCTAATTTGACAAAATCAGGTAATGCAGCAGTATAACTTTCGGAATAATTTTTATCATGCAATAATTCTTGCCACTGACGAACCATGCCCATGTATTCATTGTTTAAAATAAAGATTTTAATTGGTAAACTATATTGAACAGCCGTAGACATTTCTTGCATTGTCATCAAAACTGAAGCTTCTCCAGCAATGTCAATCACTAATTTATTTGGATGAGCAACTTGTACGCCAACTGCAGCAGGTAAACCATATCCCATTGTACCCAGGCCTCCAGATGTCATCCATCTATTTGGTTTATTAAATTTATAATGTTGGGCAGCCCACATTTGATGTTGACCAACTTCAGTCGTAATATAAGTGTCTTTATCCTTTGTTAATTCATATAATCTTTGTACTGCATATTGTGGTTTAATTGTTTCAGTGCTATTTTCATAATTTAATGAATTTATAGATCGCCACTCTGCAATTTTTTCCCACCATTTAGAAATTTTTTGTTTATTAGACTTAGTAAAATTTGGTTTTGTTTTTTTTATCATTTTTAGTGTTGAGCTTAATACATCTGAAACATCTCCAACAATTGGTAAATCAACTTTAACATTTTTATTAATTGATGACGGATCAATATCTATATGAACTTTTTTCGATTTTGGAGAAAACTCATCTAATTTTCCAGTAATTCTATCATCAAATCTAGCTCCTACATTAATCATTAAATCACAATCATGCATTGCATTATTAGCTTCATAAGTTCCATGCATGCCTAACATTCCTATGAACTGATTATCATCGGCAGGAAAGGCACCGAGCCCTTGAAGAGTGGATGTTATTGGAAATCCCGTAGCTGAAACCAATTCTCTTAGCAGGTCACTTGCTTTGGGTCCAGAATTAATAACGCCTCCTCCGGTATAAAAAATTGGTTTGGATGAATTATTCATTAATTCTACAAGCTTATCAATCTCTGGCTGTTTAAAATGATTTTGAACTTTACCATTTAATTTTTTTTGTTTTTTATATTTGTTGTAAGTTGTTTTTTGAAACTGTATATCTTTTGGAATATCAATAAGAACTGGGCCTGGTCTACCTGTCGTTGCAACTTCAAACGCTCTATGTATTACTTTTGCTAAATCCTTTACATCTTTTACTAGCCAATTATGTTTTGTACATGGACGAGTTATACCAGTAGTATCACATTCTTGAAAAGCATCTGTTCCTATCAAATGTGTTGGTACCTGACCTGATATACAAACAATTGGAACTGAGTCCATATACGCATCAGTTAAAGCAGTTACTATATTCGTCGCTCCAGGTCCTGAAGTAACTAAAGCTACTCCTGGCTTGCCTGATGATCTTGCATATCCTTCTGCTGCATGTCCTGCCCCTTGTTCATGTCTGACCAGAAAATGCTTAATTGATGAAAAGTTTTTTAGCTCATCATATATTGGCAGCACTGCCCCACCTGGATACCCAAAAATTACATTAACGTTTTGATCTTCTAAACATTTAAAAACAATTTCTGCGCCTGAATATAATTTTGACATTTGATCAATCTACTTGAAATTGTATTAATAGGTCAAGTTTTAGAGCTAATTATTCTGATAAAAATTTTTGAACCTCAGAAAAATGAACTGCAAAATTCATGCCCTCTGAAGAATCTTTGTTTAAACCTTGAGTATTTACACCAACCACTTTATCCTTAAAAAAGAGTGGTCCACCTGAGTTACCTTTGTTTATTGCGGCATCAGTCTGAATGAATAACACATTATTATTATCGGTTACCGAATAGGTGCTGTTCCACATCCTTATTGCGCTAATTGAACCTTTTGTTATTGAAAACTTGAAACCTTTTGGATGACCTAGCGCTTCAACATTAGCTCCTTGCTTAAGTTGGCCAGAGTGGAAAGATACTGGTTTTCCTTTCATGTTTGTTTTCAATAAAGCTAAATCTCTTTTCAGGTCAGTTTTTAAAATAACAGCCGAGGATCTTTTTTTATTTTGATTAATTATTGATATGTTAGTTGCTCCTTCAATTACATGATAATTTGTTAATACCTCATCTTTACTTATAAAGAATCCAGATCCTAATCCACTTTTAGTTTTAATAAGAACTACACTATTGAATCGTTCATCTTTAATTTCATATGAGGAATTTGATAGAGATGAAAATTTCTTTTTTTTAGTCTTCTTTTTTTTATCTGATCCAAAAAGTTTTTTCCAAAATGATTTTTCTTTGTCTTGTTCATAGTTTAAAAGTGCATAAACGTCTTTTAATCCATCTAATTGACTTCTTTCTGAATTTTCTAACTTAACTAAAAATTTATCAATACTAACTTCATTTAATTTTTGGCTTTCCCAATTTCTTACATTATCCATAGTATCATATTTATTAGTCAATTCTTGATATCTTTTATCTTGTGGCTGTATATTGTAAGCTACATTAAAATTTTTTTCCTCTTTGAATGAAATGTTGCTTGTGTAAAAAGTCTTATTTTTATATTGAATCACTTCATAATGTGCTTTTTTTTCTGATTTCACATTTACAACGTCATAATTATATGGGCTAAAGATTTCCTTGTCTAAGTACATTGGTGTAGTGGAATATTCAGAAATTAAATCTGTAAGCTTATTTTGTAAATTAACGTATTTGTTATGGTAAGAAATTGATCCAGCAGTATTAGCAAATGCTCCTAAAACATCCAACCAACCATAACCTGTACTTTGTTGAGTTGAAAGATTGTACTCATATATTTCTGCCTCACGTTTTGCCATTAAAGATTTTTGTTCTGTATCTCTTATTTCCATTTCAAGTCTACGATAATCGGGATTTGGAATTTGTTGTATTCCTGAAACAACTCTCGAGGTCATCTTATTTTGTGAAGCATTATTTGAAAAAGACTCAAAATCTTTTGGAATTATTAATACTAAATTTATATTTTCGTTTATTAATTTTTTTAAACTTTGTTTATTTAATTCTTCTAGAATTGAAACTTCACCAGTTAAGTTAGGAACTAAATTATTGTTTACTATTTTTTTATTATATAGTGCAACTTTTAAATTTTCATTAATGATAATTGGCTCATCTGAATTCGATTTTAT
>CACDMX010000008.1 GCA_902554035.1 uncultured Pelagibacteraceae bacterium
AAAAAAAATTATAAGGTGGTAGACTAAAGGAAGTAATTGAACCTAAAAAAATTGGAATTATATAAAACAAAAAATTGTTAATTATATTTTTTTTCACATTTAGTTATTTAAATAATTTAATATAAGTTTTTCTTTTTTATACATCTTTTTATAATCATTATTTCTCTTATGATCATAACCTAGTAAATGCAAATAGCCATGTATCCACATTTTATCAAATTCATAATTAAAATCTGAGGATAAGGATCTTTTTTCTATTATTTCAAAACTTATTGCTATATCGCCTAAATAAATATTATCTTTTAAAACATTTTTTAAAGGAAATGAAAGGACATCTGTACTTTTATTTTTTTTACGAAATTTTAAATTAAGTTTTTTCATTTCTTTGCTATTTGTTAATAAAACAGAAAATTCATAATTTTTATTTTTTAATTTTAAAAATTTTTGTAACTTTCTCAACTTCTTATTAAAATATTTTACAGGATTTTTAATTTTTTTTTTCCATCTTGGAAAATTAACTAGTACGTTTGCCTTTAACATTCATCTCTATTTTTATCAGAATAGGCTTTAACAATTTTAGAAACAAGTGGATGTCTAACAACATCTTTATGATCAAAATCTACAATTGAAATTTCGTCCAAATGTCCCAGTAATTTTTTAGACCTAGTCAAACCAGACAAAGACTTATTTGGTAAGTCAATTTGTGACGGATCTCCGTTTATTACAATTTTTGAATTTTCTCCGATTCTTGTTAAAAACATTTTAATTTGAGTATCTGTTGCGTTTTGAGCTTCATCCAAAATAGCAAAAGAATTTTTTAATGTTCTTCCTCTCATAAAAGCTAGTGGGGCAATTTCTATATCTCCAACCTCAATTTTTTTTTGAATTTTTTCAAAATCTAATAAATCATAAAGTGAATCGTAAAGAGGTCTTAAATATGGATCTACTTTTTCTCTCATGTCTCCTGGTAAAAAGCCCAGCCTTTCCCCTGCCTCAACTGCTGGCCGTGATAGAATTATTCTCTCAATTTTTTTTTCTAATAACATAGTTAAAGCTACAGCTACTGCTAAAAATGTTTTTCCAGTTCCTGCAGGTCCAGCTGAAATAATAATCTCACTTTCTCTTAAAGCGCTGACATATTTTTTTTGTTTTTCTGATCTTGGAATAACTGACTTTTTAGGAGTTTTAATAATATATTCTATATTTTTTCCTGTATTATTTATTTTTTCATTAATCATAAACTTATTTATTGATGAAATTATATCTTTTTTTTCTATTGTGCCATTAATTTTAAACTGTTCTAGTAAAAACTTAATAGCATTTTTAATTAATTCATTCTTTTCGGGGTGGCTTTTAACTAAAACTGAATTTCCTCTAGAATAAATTTTAGTTTCAGTAATTCTCTCTAGTTCCTTTATATTATTATTAAATTCTCCAACCACTCCTCTTAACATATCATTATTTTGAAATATTATACTTAATGTATTATTATCGGAATAAACGTATTTCAGATCAACATTTAAATTTTTATGTGCAATATCACTCAAATTATGCAGCTCTCATATTTTTATTAACATTTTCTCCAAATAAAATTTTTTGATTACAATTTTCTATTTTAACTTTTATAACTTTTCCAATATTTTTTTCATTACCCTTAAAAATAACAGAATTTAAATACTTATTTCTCCCAAACAATTTATTTTGACCCTCAATTTTGTTTTCTACTAAAACATCAATTAATTTATTTTTAAATGCATTATTTTTCTCCAGTTGATAAGAAAATAAAATTTTTTGTATTCTGGTTAGCCTATCTTTTGATATTTCCTCATCAATTAATTTTAGTCCTGCTGCCTTTGTTCCTGGTCTAGGGCTAAAAATAAAAGAATAAGAGTTTAAAAATTTTATTTTTTTTACAAAATTAATTGTATCGTTAAAATCTTGATCTGTTTCGCCTGGATAAGAAATAATAAAATCACTTGAAAATTCAATCGCAGAATTTATTTTTTTTAACTTTTCATAAACATTTAAGTAGTCTTCAACTGTGTGTTTTCTATTCATTAATTTTAATATTTTATTTGAACCACTTTGAATTGGTAAATGAATAAAAGGCATCAATTTTTTACTTCTTGAATAGCAATCAATCAAATCATCTGTCATGTCTTTTGGATGTGATGTTGTATATCTAATTCTTTTTAATTCTGAAAAGTTTTCTAATTCATTAATTATATCAGAAATTCTATAAGTTCTGGCATTTTCTGTAAATGAATACGCATTAACGTTTTGTCCTATCAATGTAATTTCTTTTACACCATTTTTAGTTAACTCCTCTGCCTCACTAATAATTTTTTTAAATGGTCTAGAGTATTCAGGTCCCCGCGTAAAGGGAACAACACAAAAATTACAAAATTTATCACATCCCTCTTGTATTGTTAAAAATGAAGAAACTTTATTATTAGTATTTTTTATTTTATCAAAATACTCAAATTTTTGAATCGTATCAAAATCAGTTTCTTCCTCTTTTTGTTTCGCAGTAAAATTTTGAAGTACTTGATTAATCTTATGATAAGATTGTGGACCTATTACAATGTCGATATATGGTTCTCTCTTTATCATTTCTTGATTTTCAGCTTGAGCCACGCAGCCAGCAACGACTAATATAGGTTTTGCTTTATTATTATATAGCTTTTTAACTCTTCCTACCTCGTGGTATACTTTCTCCTTAGCTTTATCTCTTATATGACAAGTATTTAATATATAGCAATTTGCGTCTTCACGATTATCTGTTTTTACAAAACCAATTTTTTTTACTGCATCATAAATACGATTAGAATCATATTCGTTCATTTGACAACCGAATGTTTTAATAAATATTTTTTTTCCCATTAAGCTAGGTTTTTTTTTTAACACCATACAATTCTAGCTTATGGTCAACCAATTTATATCCATATTTTTCTGCAACTTTTTTTTGTAATTCTTCAATTTCATTATCAACAAATTCTATAATTTCTCCTGATTTAACATCTATCAAATGATCATGATGACCTTCGTTCAATTCTTCATATCTTGCTTTGCCACCTTTAAAATCATGTTTTGCCAAAATTCCGCTTTCCTCAAAAAGTTTTACTGTTCTATAAACAGTCGCAATACTAATTTTTTGATCAATTTTAGAGACTCTGTTATATAATTCATCAACGTTTGGATGATCATTAGCATCAGACATTACTTTAGCTATAATTTTTCTTTGATCAGTAAGCTTAACACCTTTTTCTTTGCACTTTTTTTCAATTGTTGATGACATATATTTATTTTAACTCAAATAAAGTGGTTTAATCAAATTTTTTTTAATTTTATATTTATTACACAATTCAGGGATTTTTTCATATTCAATGTTAAAATATTGAGACAAAAGGGTCGGATTTTTGATAATTTTATTTTTAATGGACCTTTTTTGATTAATAAAATCCAAAAAACTAAAACAATAATAATCAATATTTTTAGAAATATGATAGCCTTTTGCAATAGAAATAGAGCTCCTAATTCCTGCAAAACTACCAGGACCTCTATTCACATAAACACTATTTAGGTTTTTTGTTAAAATTTTATTTTTATATAACAAATCATCAATTAAAATTACCAATTTATCAAAATTATTTTTACTATTTTCATGCTTACTAGTATAAATATTTTTGTTATTTTTTATGAGACTTAAAAAAACTTTATCTGTAGTTGCGTCTATAATTAAATCATACATAATATTAATTTTGTTATTAACCAATTCTAAGGCAGCAGAAAATAATATCAAATATTATTCTGAAGATTTAGGTACTCTATCATTAATGTATCATAGATTTAATGAAAATGAATATCCTTCAACTAATGTTAAAATGGACATTTTTGAAAAACAAATAAATATTATTAAAAAAAAAAAATATGAGTTTGAGAATCCTGAGAATTTTGACTTAAAATTTAATAAACCTAAATCCAATAAAAAAATTTTAATTACTATTGATGATGCCTTTACCTCCTTTTATGAAAATGCATGGCCGTTTTTAAAAAGAAATAAAATTCCTTTTATATTGTTTGTATCTACAGAGCCTGTTGGAAAAAATGGGTACATGAGTTGGGATCAAATAAAAGAGATAGAAAAAGAAAGCTTTGCGTTTATTGGTAACCATTCACATACACATGAATACTTGATTGATTTTAAGTTTAATGACTTTAAAAATGATATTGACACTTCAATAAAAATTTTTAATGAAAAATTAGGTTACAATCCAATATTCTTTTCATTCCCTTTTGGTGAGTATAGTTTAGAACAAATTAATTTTATTAAAAAAAAATTTAAATATGCATTTGGTCAACATTCTGGAGTTATTGATTTAAATAAAAATCCCTACGAACTACCAAGATTTCCTATTAATGAAAAATATGGTGATTTAAACAGATTTAACTTTTTGATAGATCTTTTGCCTCTTCAATATAAAAATATTGTACCAGAAGACAAATATATTCAAAATAATAACCCTCCAAAGTTGACTATTCACTTCTTTAAAGATCAAAAAAATTTAAAAAATATAAATTGTTTTTCTGACGAGGGAAATAAATGGGATAAGTCAAAAATAATGTTTAAAGAAAATAAATTAACTATAAATTTTAGGGAGAAATTTAGTTTTAGAAGAGGTAGAGTAAATTGTTCTTTACAAGATACAGAAGGCTGGAGATGGTTTGGCTTACAATTCTCAGTTAAATTAGATTAAACTTTTGAGTTTTTTACTAGTAGGAAGTAGTTTAGCGTCATCAAATTCTGTTAAACTATTTTGTTTAATAATCTGCTTTAGTATTTTTACATAGTTTTTTCCTGTTTCTGCATATTTATCCAAATAATTTGCGAGAATTAAACTATCTAATTTCATTTTATTATCTCTCAATTCTGCTCTTGCTAGTCTAAAATTTTTATAGCTTGAATGAGTATTTAAATTTCTTTGATATGCTCTTACTGATGACTTTAAAATCTTAAATTTCATAACTTTATGAGTAGCATCACTATCTGCACCCGCAGGTTTAATACCCTCACCTGACCAAGTCCACTGACCGTACAAGGCGTTCCCTTCTAAAGCAAATCTCGATGTTCCCCATCCTGTTTCTTTCGCCGCTTGAGCAATTGCTAATGATACTGGTATCTCATCCATTCTTACTTTTAAAGTTGACAAATCTTTATTAAGAACACCGTATTGTTTAAATTTAAGATTTAGCCATTTTTTTTCAGCATCTGTATTTTTGTTTTTATTCAAAATACTAAAAAGTTTAATTCTATCTAGCTTAATTCTATTATTTTCTTCCAAAACTAAAGGTAGAATTATTTTTATAAATAAGTTTTTCTTTCTTGTTGAGCTTTCTATCATTTTCATTTCTTCTGGAAGAAGCGATAAAGTTATAGGTTTTACTAGTTTTGTTTTTCTTACTTCATCTAGATTATAATTTGTATCTTTAAAAAGTTGTTCAATTGTTGAAGCTGTTAACCTTACAGTATCAGTTGGAAGTTGATCAAATTTAAAAACATCCTCTAATAAATTCTTAATATTCAATCCTTCGTCAACCTGGGTGCTATTGTCTAAAGGTTGTCCCTTCAAAACTTTCTCTAAATTACTTTTAGACTTATTTTCAATTTCCTTAGATGCGAGAATGGTATTCTTTTGAAAATCTATAAAACTAGGAAGCGAAAAGAAAAATAAAATTACAAAGATACTTACAGCTAATGTTAGATAAAAACTTTTATATTCTTGGTTTAAAGTAAATAATTTTGAATGTTTTTTTTTGGATATAGTAAGACCTTTTTTCTTTAAAATTTTTTTAATATCTTCTAAATCAAATTTTTTTTTAATCATTATTGAGTTGCTTCAACATCCTTAATTTCAGGAATATAGTGTTTTAATAAGTTCTGCACTCCTTGTTTTAAAGTCATAGTAGAGCTGGGGCATCCAGAACAGCTTCCTTTTAATTGAACTTTAACAATGCCTTGTTTGTATTCTATAAACTGAATATCCCCTCCATCACGAGCTACTGCAGGTCTAATTTTAGTATCAAGCAAACTAATAATTTTTTTTTCAATCTCTTTAAAATCTTTTTTATCTTTAAAATAATTCTGTTCATCGTAAATAAATTCTTTACCATCTGAATAAAATTCTCCAATTAAAGATTGGGCTATATGTTTGATGTCTTCCCAGTCTACATTTTGTTTTTTATTGATTGATAAAAAATCTTTTCCTAAAAAAACTCCTGTTACGCCATTTATGGACAATAAATTTTTTACTAAATCGTTATCAATTTGATTTTTTTTTGTAACTTCTAATTGTCCACTTTTAGAAACTATTTTTCCAGGTATGAATTTTAGAGAATTAGGATTAGGAGTTGTTTCTGTTTGTATAAACATATTTTTAATATAGTAATTTATTCACAAAATCCTATGATTTTTTTCATTTCTTTTATTTTTTTTGAGGCTAATTCATTAGCTTTTTTTGAACCCTCTAGTAAAATTTCATTTAAGTATTTTTCATCATTTAATAGCGCTTTAATTTCATAAGAAATTGGTGCAATTTTTTCAACTAGCAATTCGGAAAGGTTTTCTTTAAAAATAGAAAAATTTTTTCCACTAAATTCATTTTTAGTTTTTTCTATACTTTGATTAGATAAACTTGAAAAAATTTCTAATAAATTTTTTACCTCAGGTCTATTTTTTAAGTTTTCCTCTTCGCTTGGCATTGGCAGCGTATCCGTCTTGGCTTTTTTAATTTTGTTTATTATCTGATCTTTATCGTCCATAAGGTTTATCCTACTTAAATCTGAAGGATCAGACTTGCTCATTTTTTTTGTACCATCTTTCAAACTCATAATTCTAGAAAAATTTTTTTGTATCAAAGGTTCAGGAACTTTCAAAAAATTTTTTGTATCGAAATCATTATTAAATCTTTGGGCAATATCTCTAGATAATTCTAAATGTTGTTTTTGGTCATCACCTACTGGAACATGTGAAGTATCATAAAGCAATATATCAGCTGCCATTAATACTGGATAAGCATAAAGCCCAATGCTAGCTTTTTCTTTATCCTTGCCGGCCTTTTCTTTAAATTGTGTCATCCTGTTAAGCCAACCCATTCTCGCTACGCAGCTCAAAATCCAAGCAGCTTCTGAATGAGCTGGCACTGAAGATTGGTTAAAAATTATACTTTTTTTAGAGTCTAATCCACTAGCAATAAATGCCGCCAGAGTTTCTCTTATATTTTTTCTTAGTTCTTTTGGATTTTGTTTAACGGTAATTGCATGCAGATCAACAATGCAATAAACACAATCAGTATCTTTTTTACTTTGAAGTTCAACAAAGTTTTTAATTGCACCCAAGTAATTTCCCAAGTGTAAATTGCCAGATGGTTGAACCCCTGAAAAAATTTTTTTAGACATTAATTCAATACTTTAAATTAATATCACTTATTTTGAAAGCCTTGATAAATAATGCAATTAATAAATAAGAAATAAGACCAACCAGCAAAATACCTATAAGAAAAATTGACTTAAAACTTTGTTCATATGAGAGATTCGTTTCAAAAAAAATAATTAAATAATAAATTAAAATACCCATGGCCCCTGAGGCAAATGCAATTTTAAAAGAATTTAGAAAAAAAAATTTGTTTAAACTTAAAAAATTATCTTTTTTTAAGAATATAAATAATACTATTGAATTAAACCAAGAGGAAATACTGGTTGCAATTGGTATGATTATGAATCCAATTTTTTTAAAAAATATAATACTTATTAATATATTTAAAATTACCGAAATTAAAGAAATATAAAAAGGTAGTTTAGTGTTATGTCTAGCAAAGTAAAAACTTGAAAAAACTTTTATTAAGGAAAATGCTGGCAAACCAATTGCAAAGAAAAAAAGTGCTTGTGAAGAATTTTTAACTGATTCATCATTAAACGATCCATACCCAAATAATGCTGAAATAATTTCTTCAGAGGAAATCAATAAGCCTATGGTGGCTGGGATACTTAAAAACAAACTAAATTCCAAAGCTTTATTTTGTATTAAAGATATTTTTTCATCTTCCTTTGTACTTACATATTTTGATAATTGAGGCAAAATCACTGTTCCAATTGCGATGCCTGCTATAGCAAGATTTATTTGATAAATTCTATCTGCATAATATAGATATGATACAGCGCTAGCTTGAAAAGAAGCTATAATTGTACCTACTAGTATATTTATCTGAGTTACACCTGATGAAAAAATACTAGGTAATAGTTTTGAAAAGAAAACTTTTATTTTTTCGTCAATAGAAAATTTAAAATTAATTTTTGGAATATAAAATTTTTTTACATATAAATATAAGTAAATCAATTGTGCAATTCCTGCGAAAGTCACAGCATAAGATAAATAAAAAACTAGTTTGTCTCCTAAAAAACCCCCATAAAATAATACAGATATTAAAAAAAAATTTAAAATAATCGGAGCAGCAGCTGCAACCGCAAACCTGTTATGAGAATTCATTATTGCTGAAAAGAAAGAGGCCAAACTTATAAAGAATAAGAAAGGAAAAGTAATTCGTGTGAGATTTATAGCTAAGTCCATTTTATCTTGACTTCCACTGAAACCGGGCGCGATAAGAAAAACAAAATATGGCATAAAAATTTCGACAACTAAAACTAAAAAAAATAAACAGAAAGTTAATAAACTAAATACATTTGTTGCAAACTTATCTGCTTGGTCTTTGCCGTTAGATAACTCAGAAGCATAGCTTGGAACAAATGCAGCGTTGAAGGTTCCCTCTGAAAATAATCTCCTGAAAGTATTTGGAATTCTAAAAGCAACAAAAAAAGCATCTGCAAAAGGTCCAGCGCCAAGAAAAATTGCTATCAATACATCTCTTAAATATCCAAGTATTCTACTAATTATAGTAAAAAAACTAAATGTGCCTGTTGACTTAATTAGGTTCATAAATCATATTAGTCTTAAAATTGCTCCATTTGTATATCTAATTATCTAAAATGAAAAAAACAAAAATTGATCATTACACAGATAAAGAAGCCTTGGATTTTCATATTACCAATAAATCAGGCAAGATTGAGATTACATCCTCTAAACCAATGACCACAAAAAGAGATTTGGCTCTAGCTTATTCCCCAGGTGTAGCTGCGCCGGTAAGAGAGATATCAAAAAATCCAGATGCTGCATACGACTATACAACAAAAGGAAATTTAGTGGCGGTAATAAGTAATGGTTCAGCAATTTTGGGCATGGGAAATTTGGGCTCTTTAGCTTCAAAACCTGTAATGGAGGGAAAGGCTGTGCTATTTAAAAGATTTGCTGATATTAACTCTATCGATATTGAGATAGATTCATCCGATACTGATGAAATAATAAAAAGTATAAAAAGTATAGCTGGAAGTTTTGGAGGAATAAATTTAGAAGATATAGCTGCACCCGATTGTTTTACAATTGAAGAAAAGTTGAAAGAAATTCTAGACATACCAGTCTTTCATGACGATCAGCATGGAACTGCAATAATAACTACTGCAGCACTTATTAACGCGTTAGATATATCTAAAAAATCATTAAAAAAAATTAAAGTAGTTGTAAATGGAGCAGGAGCTTCAGCAATAGCTTGTACGAACTTAATAAAAAAAATAGGTGTACCTCAAAAAAATATAATAATGCTCGATAGTAAAGGTGTAATATATGTAGGTAGATCAAATATTAATCAGTGGAAATCCGTGCATGCAATTAAAACAAATATTAGGAGTCTAGATGAAGCAATTAAAGATGCTGACGTTTTTTTAGGATTATCTTCAAAAAGTATTTTATCAAAAAAGATGGTAAAAAAAATGGCAAAAAATCCAATCATATTTGCTTGTGCAAATCCGGACCCAGAAATTACACCTGAAGAAGTATATGAGGTACGTGAAGATGCAATTGTTGCTACTGGAAGATCCGACTACCCAAATCAAGTTAATAATTTAATTGGTTTCCCATATATTTTCAGAGGAGCCTTAGATGTTAGAGCAAAAACGATAAATGAAGAAATGAAAATGGCAGCTGCAAACGCAATAGCTGCTCTTGCTAGAGAAGATGTTCCTGATGAAGTGGTTGCCGCAATGGGTGGTGAACGTCCAAAATATGGAAAAGAATATATTATTCCATCAACCTTTGATCCAAGATTAATTATAGAAATACCTGTTGCAGTCGCAAAAGCTGCTATGAAAACTGGCGTAGCTAGAAAAGAAATAAAAGATTTTGAGATCTATAGAGAACAACTCAAACAAAGGTTAGACCCTTCAGTAACAATTATACAAGGAATAAATAATCAAATTAAAAAAAATCCAAAAAGAATAGTTTTTGCGGATGGAGAAGATGAAAATACTTTGAAAGCTGCAATCGCTTTTAAAAATAGCAAGTTAGGAGTGCCTATACTTGTTGGTAAAAAAGAAAAAATTAAAGAGCAGCTTAAAAATATTGGATATAGTGAAAATCTTAACATCGAGATAGTAAATTCAACTGACAAAGAAAAAAGAGAGAAATATGCAAATTATTTGTTTAAAAGATTACAAAGAAAAGAGGGTTTACTAGAAAGGGATTGTGATCGAATGATAAGAAACGACAGAGTTATTTGGACTTCCTGTATGGTTTCATGTGGAGACGCTGATGGTGCAGTCACAGGAAATACAAGAAAATATGCTGCCTCTTTAGAAAAAATTAACAAAGTAATTGATTCAAGGCCTGGCGAAATAATGTTCGGATTAAACATGATTGTAAATAAAGGTAAAACTGTTTTTATAGGTGACACTAGTGTTCATGAATATCCATCTGCAGAGCAACTTGCTGAAATTGCAATTTCATCAGCTAGAGTTGTGAGATTATTTGGTTTTGATCCAAAAGTTGCATTTGTATCTCATTCAACATTTGGACAACCGGCAACATCTAGAACAAAGCATATAAGAGACGCAGTTGAAATTCTACAAGATAAAAAAGTAGATTTTCAATTCGACGGGGATATGCAGCCAGATGTGGCATTAAACGAAGAATATAGAGAATTATATTCTTTTTCTGGAATTGTAGGTAATGCAAATATTTTAATTATGCCTGGTCAACACAGTGCAGCAATATCATATAAAATGATGAAAGAATTAGGTGGGGCAAAAGTTATAGGTCCATTATTAATTGGGCTTGGTCAACCAATAGAAATTGCTCCTTTAAGATCTTCAACATCAGATATACTTAATCTTGCATCTGTTGCAGCATACTCGGCAAGTGTAATTAATTATGGTAAAAAAAATTAATTTTTTTGAATTCTTAGATCTTCAATTAAAAATATACTTGCTATAACTTTTTCAACATCAAGTATAGCTTTTGCTTCCTCAATAACTTCTGTCCTCTCTTCTTTGGTTGTTGCAATTCCATAAATATAGATCTTCTTTTTGTATGTATCAATATTGTAGTTTGTACCTTTTATATTTTTATTTAAAAAAATAGCTGTACGTAATTGTGAAGTTATTAATAAATCTTTAGCGGATTGTTTAAAATTAAAATCTTCTCTAATTTTTATATCATTTTTTACTGATCTCACTCCTTCGGTTTCCCAGGCAATTTTGGTAATTTGTAATTTTTCTTCAGGATTATCAACTTTACCAGTTAAAAATATTCTTCCATCTAGAACTTTAGTTTTGATGGACAAAATATAATTGCTATTCATCATTACAAGCCTAGCCCCAACACTTTTTTGCATTATGGAATCATCAATTTGTGTACCTAAAGACCTTGGATCTAAAGCAATACTTACTCCTGTGCCAAAAACACCTCTGGAGCCTGTGCCAGCACAGGAATTTAAAATAAATAGAAATAAAAATATTAATATTAAATTATTTTTCATTTTTTTATTTTTAAACAATAATTATAAATTTCTTTTTTTGAAATATTTTTATTTGAACTTACAAAATTTGTAATATCTTTTAAACTTAGATTTCCTATCATTTTTTTAATATATTTCTTATCTGATTCGGTTAGTTTATTCGAAATGTTTTTACTTTCCTTTTTTTCAGAAATAACAATAGTAAGTTCACCTTTCAAAGTTTTTTCAAATGGTTTTAGATTAACGACCTTGGTTCTTATATATTCTTCATAAAATTTTGACATCTCTCTACAGATTACTATGTCTCTATTAAAAAAAAATAAATTTAAAGGTTTGATTATTTTATTAAATTTTTTTGCAGATATAAAAAATACAATTGAGCAATTTAAATTAGATATTGAATTCAGTTGTTTAATTTCTTTTTCTTTTTCAGGAAAAAAACCACAAAAATAATAGTTATTAGAAAAACCACTTATTGAGACAGCTGTTGAAACTGCGGAGGGTCCTGGAATTGGGTATACCTCAATTTTATTTTTTATACACTCATTTATTAAAATTCTACCTGGATCTGAAATAGCAGGAGTGCCAGCATCTGAAACAAGAGACACAACTTTTTGGGTTTTTAAAATATTTATTATTTTTTCTAAATTTTTCTTCTCATTAAACTTATGATATGAAATTAATTTTGAGTAAATTTTATACCTATCAAACAAATTTTTTGATACCCTGGTATCTTCACATAAAATATATTCAGAATTTTTTAGCACATCTATTGCTCTAAGGGTAATATCTGTTAGATTTCCAATTGGTGTTGAAACTAAATAAAGACCGTATTTTATTTCTTTTATTTTTGTCTCATTTTGTGGAGTCATTAAAATATAAATAATATAATAATAACATTAAAATGAAAATATTATTTAAAATTATGCTTCTGGTAATTTTATTTAATTCTTTAAATTTAAGTAATGCAATTGCACAAAATAAAATTAAAATAGGTTTGTTGGTTCCAATTAGTGGTGAATTTAGCGAAATAGGAAAATCAATAGTAAGATCAACTTTACTCGCTACAAGCAAAATCGATAATCCATTAATAGAGATAATTCCTAAGGATACAGAATCAAATCCTGATATTACTTATGAGAGAGCAAAAGAATTACAAAAAATTGGTGTCAAAATAGTTATAGGTCCAGTTTTCAATAAAAATTTATCCAGATTAGAAGAATTAAGCGATATGACCTTTCTATCACTAACAAATAAAATTATTGATAATCCAAAAAATATTATAAGTGCCGGTATAAATGCTGGATCTCAACTTAATACAATTGCAAAATTTCAAAAAGATAATGAATTAGAAAAAACAATATTTTTAATACCCGATAAAAATTATAAAAATGAAATAAATAAAGCAATTAAAAAATCAAAAATTAAAACATTTAAAATACACTTTTATGATTCCGAGCCAACTAAGCTAACAAAACAAATTGAAAAAATTACTAGATACCCTCAAAGAAAACAAAATGTAATAGATGAAATTTCAAGACTCAAAAAATCAGATGATCCGAACAAAGAAAAAAAAATAAAAATATTAGAAAAAAAGGACACCATTGGTAAAATTAATTTTGATTCTATAATTATTGCTGATTTTGATGAAAGTTTGAAAAGTATTACAACCTCGCTCATCTACACTGATGTATCACCTAAAAAAATTTATTTCATAACTTTAAATCAGTGGTTTGATCAGTCTTTGATTAAAGAAACTGTTTATCAACCAATTTACTATCCTTCTATAAACAAGGAAAATTTTGATATTTTTGCTACATCATATATTAAAAAATTTGATGAATATCCAAACCAACTATCTTTTTTAAGTTATGACTTAATTGGATTAGTTTATTATTTAATTTATAAAAATGATTGGAATATAGATGACAAAATTTTTTTAAAAAAAAATAAATTTAAAGGTAAAGTAGGTATATTTGAAATAAAAGATAAAAAAATAAATCATATCCTTAATTTTTATAAAATAGAAAATAACAATATTAAAAAAATTTTTTAATTTTTTTATAAGCATTAAACCTGTGATCAACTTTATATTTTTTTTTTGGGTTCATTTGACCAAAAGTAAGTCTGCTTTTTAGAGGTATAAAAATTGGGTCATATCCAAATCCATTTTTTCCTTTTTTTTTGTTAGATATAAATCCTTCAACTTTGCCTTCTGAATTAATAATTTTTCCAGACGGCCAATAGATTGTTAAAGCACATATAAATCTAGCTCTTATTTTTTTTTCCATCCATTTTTTGTCTTTTCTGTAGAGTTCCCTAAAAACTCTAGAAATCGCCTTATTGAAGTTATTATTTTTTCCTCCCCATCTAGCAGAAAAAATTCCTGGTTGACCATTTATTAAATCAATTTCGAGACCTGAGTCATCAGCTAAACAAATCTTTTTTGTTTTTTTTGAAAAATGCTTAGCTTTTATTTCAGAATTTTGTCTGAATGATTTGCCATTTTCCTTTGGACTTTTTAATTTAAAATCTTTAGTTGAAAAAATTTTTACCGAATTTGGTAATAAATCGCTAATTTCCTTAAGTTTTCCAACGTTGTTTGTGCCAATTAAAATTTCTTTTATTTTTTTATTTAACATCTAGCAATTATAAAATTTCTTACCATATAAGTCTTAATGGAAAAAGAGCAAAACGTTAAGAAAGAAGAAAATACTGAAAAAGATAAATTGAAAAATAATCAGGAAGGAAGCAAAGATAAAGAATTAGGTCCTGAAGAAAATAATGATAAAGAGTTAAATCCTGAAGAAAAAGTCTTAGAATTAGAGGATAAGTTAGCCAGAACATTTGCTGAAATGGAAAACCAAAGACGAAGATTTGAAAAAGAAAAAGATGAAGCTTTTGAGTATGGTGGCTTTTCTTTTGCTCGCGAAACTTTAAATCTTATTGATAATCTAGATAGAGCAAAAGAGTCTTTAAGAAATGATGAAAGTTTAAAAAATTCTGATAGTTTACAAAAAACCCTTGATCACTTGGAAATTATAAACAAAGATATTTTATCAATTTTTAAAAAAAATAATATAGAACCAATTTCTTCTATTAATAAAAAATTAGACCCTAACTATCATCAAGCAATGATAGAAATAGAAAATGAGGAAAAAGAACCTGGAATTATAGTACAAGAGATTCAAAAAGGTTTTACTATGAAAGATAGATTGTTAAGGCCTGCTTTAGTAGGTGTTTCAAAAAAAATGATAAAAAAAGAAGATAAGAACATGAAAAATGAGGAAAATAAGGAAAAAAATGAGACAAAATAAGAGTTTAATGAACTTGTACAATAAAAATTAACACTTATATGAAATCCAGAGAATAAAATTATGAGTAAAGTAATTGGTATAGATTTAGGAACGACAAATTCATGTGTTGCTATCATGGAAGGAACACAGGCTAAAGTTTTAGAAAATGCAGAGGGTGCAAGAACAACCCCTTCAGTTGTAGCTTTTACAGAAGAAAATGAAAAATTAATTGGTCAACCTGCCAAAAGACAGGCCGTAACAAACCCCGAAAATACAATTTTCGCAGTAAAAAGATTGATTGGAAGAAACTTTGATGATTCAACTGTAAAAAAAGATATTGAGTCAGCACCTTTTAAAATAGTTAATTCTGAAAAAGGCGATGCTTGGATAGAAGCAAAAGGACAAAAATATTCTCCATCACAGATATCAGCATTTATTCTACAAAAAATGAAAGAAACTGCAGAAAAATATTTAGGTCAAGAGGTTTCCAAAGCGGTTATTACTGTGCCAGCTTATTTTAATGATGCTCAAAGACAAGCTACAAAAGATGCTGGAAAAATTGCAGGCTTAGAAGTGTTAAGAATTATAAATGAGCCAACTGCAGCATCATTAGCTTATGGCCTAGACAAAAAAGCAAATAAAAAAATAGCAGTTTATGATTTAGGAGGAGGAACCTTCGATGTATCTATACTTGAATTAGGTGATGGAGTATTTGAGGTAAAGTCTACAAACGGCGATACTTTTTTAGGTGGAGAAGATTTTGATAATACTATTGTAAATTATTTAATATCAGAATTCAAAAAAGATAACGGTATTGATTTAAAATCAGATAAACTTGCACTTCAAAGATTAAAAGAGGCTGCTGAAAAGGCAAAAATAGAATTGTCATCCGCAGAGCAAACAGATGTAAATTTACCTTTTATTACTGCAGACAAAACTGGTCCTAAACATATAAATTTAAAAATGACTAGAGCAAAATTAGAAGCTCTTGTAGAAGATCTAATTACTAAAACATTGCCCCCATGCAAAACTGCATTAAAGGATGCTGGTCTAAGTGCAAATGATATTAACGAAGTTGTAATGGTTGGTGGCATGACTAGAATGCCTAAGGTTATTGAAGCTGTCAAAAACTTCTTTGGAAAGGATCCAAATAAGAGTGTAAATCCAGATGAAGTAGTTGCTATGGGAGCAGCAATTCAGGCTGGAGTTTTACAAGGGGATGTTAAAGATGTTCTTTTACTTGACGTAACTCCACTTTCTCTTGGAATTGAAACACTTGGCGGAGTTTCAACAAAACTTATTGATAAAAACACAACAATACCTACTAAAAAAAGCCAGGTGTTTTCTACTGCTGAAGATAACCAGCCGGCAGTATCAATTAGAGTTTTACAGGGTGAAAGAGAGATGGCAGCAGATAATAAGGTCCTAGGCAATTTTGAGCTTGTTGGTATCGCTCCAGCTCCAAGAGGTGTGCCGCAAATTGAGGTAACTTTTGATATTGATGCAAATGGAATAGTTAATGTTTCTGCAAAAGATAAGGGAACTGGTAAAGAACAAAAAATTCAAATTCAGGCTTCTGGAGGACTGAGCGAGGAAGAGATTAGCAAAATGGTTAAGGAAGCAGAGTCAAACAAAGAAGCAGATAAGAAAAAAAGAGAAGCCGTTGATTCAAGAAATCAGGCTGATACGTTATTACATTCTACCGAAAAAAACCTTAAGGAACATGGATCAAAAGTTTCAGAGGCCGACAAAAAAGCTATTGAAACAGCATCATCTAATTTGAGAAACTCTTTAAAAGGAACTGACGTAGAGGACATAAAAAAGAAAACACAAGAACTAGTACAGGCATCAATGAAATTAGGTGAAGCAATTTACAAATCTCAACAAAGCGCTAAGCCTGGTGATGCACCAAAAGATGCGAAAAAAGAAGAAGGAAAAAAAGACGATAACGTTGTTGATGCAGACTTTGAAGAAGTGAAAGACGAAAATAAAGAAAAAAGCGCCTAAGCTAACAACAGTTTGTCTATAATTAGTTATGGCAAAAAGAGATTATTATGACGTCTTGGGTGTAAGCAAAAGTTCTAACGCAGATCAAATTAAATCAGCATACAGAAAACTAGCTGTTAAATATCATCCAGATAAAAATAAAGGAGATAAGGCTGCTGAAGAAAAATTTAAAGAAGCATCAGAAGCTTACCATGTATTATCCAATTCTGAGAGAAAACAAAATTACGATAACTTCGGTCATGCAGCATTTGAGAATGGTGGAGGTGGAAGAGGTGGATTTGGTAATTTTGACTTTTCAAGCCATTTTTCAGATATATTTGAGGATTTTTTTGGTGAGGGTTTTGGTGGTGGAAGAAAAAACAGAAGATCAAACAATCGAGGTTCAGATCTAAGATACGATTTATCCATCACACTAGAGGAAGCTTATGGAGGAAAAAAACAAGATATTAAATTCTCGACATCTGAAAAATGTGATGTTTGTAAAGGAAGTGGTTCTAAACCTGGACACAATGTAAGCTCATGCTCTATGTGTGGTGGTCACGGGCAAGTCAGGTCAAGTCAAGGTTTTTTTACCGTACAACAAACATGCCCACAATGTTCTGGTTCAGGAGAAGAAATTACGAATCCATGTTCTGGTTGTAGTGGACAAGGTAAGAAACAAGCTACAAAAAGATTGTCTGTAACAATACCAAAAGGTGTAGACGATGGAACAAGAATAAGACTAGCCGGAAAAGGCGAGGCTGGTTCAAGAGGCGCAGGAAATGGGGATCTTTATTTATTTATAAATGTTTACTCTCATGAATTATTTAAAAGATCTGAAGAAAACTTATTTTTTGAGTGCCCAATTTCAATCGCTGATGCAGCCCTAGGAACCTCAATTGAAATACCAACAATTGATGGTGGAAAAGCAAAGATTAAAATACCTCCAGGCACACAAAGTGGAAAACAATTTAGACTAAAATCTAAAGGTATGCCTTTTATGCGTGGAGGAGGAAACGGTGATTTATATGTACAACTCAATACAGAAATTCCTATATCTTTAAATAAAGAACAAAAAGAGTTACTTGAAAAATTCAGAGAAATTGAAAATGAAAAATCAAACCCAAGTATTAAAAAATTCTTCCAAAAAGCTAAGAGTTTTTGGAAAAATTAGAAAATGGGATTAGAGGAAATTGTCCCAGCAATCTCTTTAATAGCTGTTTTGATATTGATTCTTCCAGCCTTTCTAAGTACTAACTCAAAATTGAAACAGTTTTTAACAAATATATCTATTTGGGCTATAATTATTTTAGTTGTTATGATAATTTCATATCTTATCTTAAAATGACAAAAATTAATTTAGCTGTAACTGGATGCTTAGGTAGAATGGGTCAGCAGATCATCAAATCTGCTAAATCTGATAAAAATTTCAAATTAGTCACTGTTACAGAAAATAGAATTATTAACAAAAAAGTCGCTGGAATTAAGCCTAGCTTGAATACAGAAGATGCTTTTAAAAAGGCTGATTTAATTATAGATTTTACGGTTCCCAAGTGCACATTTGAAATTTTAAAAATTGCATCAAAAATAAAAAAAAGTGTTGTTATTGGAACAACCGGATTTTCAAAAAAAGAGGAAATTTTGATAAAAAAGTATTCAAAAAAAATACCTATACTTAAAGCTGGGAATATGAGCTTGGGAATAAATTTATTAATGTACCTGACAGAGATTGCCTCAAAATCTCTTGGTAATAATTTTTTAAGTAAAATTTTTGAAATTCATCACAAACACAAAAAAGATCATCCATCTGGAACAGCTCTTATGCTTGGAAAAGGTATAGCTGTAGGAAAGAATAAAGATTTTTATAAATTAATTGGTAAAAAATACTTAAACAAAAAGTCATTTCCTTATGGAAAAAAAATTAATTTTAATTCACTTAGAAAAGGAGAGATTATTGGAGAACATGAAGTAACTTTTTCTAGTGGCAAAGAAGTCATAAAATTAAATCATGAGGCTTTTGATAGAGCCCTCTATTCTCAAGGGGCTTTCACAGCAGCGAAATGGCTGATGAAAAAAAAGCCTGGATTATACTCTATGAGAGATGTTTTAAATTTTAAATGAATGAAGCTCAAAGGGCAAAAATCGTTTTTAAAATTTTAAATAAATTTTATCCAAAAGTTAAAGTTCCTTTAAATAGCAGAAATACATTCACTTTATTAATTTCTGTTCTTCTTTCTGCACAATGTACAGATTTAAATGTTAATAATGTTACAAAAAATATATACCCTAAATATAATAGACCAGAACACTTTGTTAAATTAGGTAGAAAACGAATTGAAAAATTGATCAGAAGAATCGGAATTTTTAGAATAAAATCAAAAAGTATTTATAATTTATCAAAAACTCTTATTAAAAATTATAATGGCAAAGTTCCAAAAACTTTCAAAGAACTGGAAAATTTACCTGGCGTTGGTCATAAAACTGCTAGCGTAGTCATGGCTCAAGGATTTGGTCATCCAGCTTTTCCCGTAGATACACATATTCATCGCTTAGCTCAAAGATGGGGTCTAACCAGTGGTAAAAGTGTTATTCAAACTGAGGAAGATTTAAAAAGAATTTTTAATAAAAAATATTGGAATAAGCTTCACTTGCAAATAATTTTTTATGGCAGAGAATACTGTAAAGCCAGAGAATGTTACGGTTTAACTTGTAAAATATGTACTTCTTGTTATCCTGATAGAAAAAAACCAATCAAAACAAAGAAAGCGTAATATGAAAATTTTAGGAATTGGAAATGCGATAGTTGATGTTATTTGCAAAGTTGAAGATAATTTTATTTCTCAAAATAATTTAACAAAAAGTACCATGAAATTAATTTTTGATGAAGGTGAGTTTAAAAAATTGTTAACAAATTTAAAAATAGAAAAAACTGTATCTGGCGGATCTGTGGCGAACTCAATTGTAGGATTGTCTCAACTAGGAAATAAAGTAGGATTTATTGGCAAAGTAAATGATGATGAATTTGGGAGCAAATATGAAGAAGGTTTAAAAAAAGAGAAAGTAAAATATATTTATTCAAAAAAAAAAGAGGAATTGCCAACAGGAACATGTTTAATTTTAGTTACACCTGACTCTGAAAGGACGATGTGTACGTTTTTAGGAACCGCAGGAAAAATTAACGAAAGTGATGTTGATGTGGATGCTGTCAAAGAAAGTGAGATAATATTATTAGAGGGTTATCTATGGGATGAGGGTGATCCAAAGAAAGCATTTGAAAAAGCAATAACTAATGCAAATAAAGTTGCAATGTCTTTATCTGATCAATTTTGTGTTGATAGACATAAACCACATTTTTTAGACTTGGTAAAAAATAGACTTGATGTTACTTTTGCTAATGAACAAGAGATAACTGCTTTAATTGACGCAAAAAACTTTGATGAGGTAATTAACTTCTCAAAAGCACTTGGTAAATTATTAGTGATTACTCGTGGTGAAAAAGGAGCAGTTGCCATAAAAGGAGAGGAAGTTGTTGAATGTGGTATTAAAAAAAATATTAAGTTAGTTGATTTAACTGGTGCGGGAGATTTGTTTGCAGCAGGTTTTTTACATGGACATGTCAATAATTTACATCTAGCTGAATGTCTCAAGAAAGGTACAGAAATGTCATCAAAAGTAATTCAACAAATTGGTGCAAGATTAAATCCAAATGAGTGACAAATTTATACACAAACTTTTTGCTACTCCAGTTTTTCAGTTTAAAATAAAAGACTATGAAAAACTCAATTTAGAATTAACAAGATATATTTATGATCTTTATGAAAATGATAAGGAGGGCATTCAAAGATCCAATGTAAACGGATGGCATTCAAAAAATTTTAAAATTCAGAAAGAAAGTGCACCCTATAATTTTATTAAATCAATTCATGGATATGTAAAGGAAGTAATGGTCGATGGTTTTGGATGGAAATACAATGCTGAGAAAGTTGGAATTACTGAAATATGGGCAATTATAAACAAAAAAAATACTTTTAATCAAATTCATAACCATCCTAATACATATCTAAGCGCAGCATACTACGTCAAAGCTCCAAAAAATTGTGGAGATATTCAGTTTCATGAACCTAATGAAGTTAAAAAGTTTCGTCATCCTGTTATTGAACAAAAAAATGAATTGAATTCATCGGGCTTCAGTTTGAAAGCTGAAGAAGGTAATTTATTAATATTTCCGGCTTATCTTTATCACTCAGTCGGTAAAAATTTATCCTCAGAGGATAGAATAGTAATAAGTTTTAATGTTGATATTATTACATATAAAGACGCAAAATATTAATATTTATTTTTTTCTTCTCTTAAAACTGCCCTTCCCCTTTTTTGGTTTAACTATTCTATTTCTAAATTTTTTATTTCTAAGTTCTTTTGCTATTAAATTTATTTTTTTCATTTTAAATAATAACCATCTTTACTACTTAAAATAAATTTTTCATCGTTGAAGTACTCTCTAATTTTTTTTCTAAGTCTATAAATATGTGTTTCAACAGTATGTGTTTCAAGTTCAGACGAATAATGCCAAATTTCATTTTGCAAAATTTCTATTGTCTTAGGCTTTGTTTGTTTTTTAAGAAAGAGTATTATATCGATCTCTCGTTCTGTTAATTTTAAGTTTTTATTTTTTGAAGAAATTATCCTAGAGTTCAAATTTAAATTATAGTTTTTTATATTTATTTTTGATTGAAAATCATATCTTTGTTTAATTAAATGAACATTAATTTTATCAACTAATTTATTAAATTGAGCTGGAAAATTATCAATAACTAAAATATTTCTAATATCTATTTTATTATTATAATTTATAAAATCATGCGAAGAATTAGTTACGATTGTTGCTTGTCTTAAATTGTTATCTTTATTTAACTCGCTAAAAAAATCATGATGATTTTTATAATTTTTAATCTCAAATGATAAATAATTCTTAATTTCATCAAAAATATTATATAATTCAGTTATATTTACAAAATTTATAACTTGTTTATTCATAAAATAAAACTTTATGCTATTAAAAATAAAAAATAAAGAGACATTAATAATAGATGATTTTAAATTTAGATGTTCAGTTGGAAAGAAAGGGATAAAAAATAATAGAATTGAGGGCGACAAAACTACTCCCAAAGGTCTTTTTACTTTGGGAAAACTCTATTATAGAGCTGATAGGGTAAAAAAACCTCAAACAAATTTAAAAGTAAATAAGATTAAAAAAACTATGGGTTGGTGTAATGATTCAAAAAGTAAATATTATAATTCTGAAGTCAAAATTAGTAAAAAAATTGGATACGAAAAACTATACAGAAAGGATTATAAATATAATTATATTTTAGTAATAAATTATAATTCAAAAAAAATTCCGTACAAAGGGAGTGCCATTTTTTTACATTTAACAAAGAACTATAAACCGACTTTGGGATGTATCGCCTTAAAAGAAAAAGATTTTTTAATTATGCTGAAATTAATAAATAAAAAAACCAAAATTAAAATATACTAGCTCCTAGAACCAAATATTTTTGATCCTATCCTTAAATAAGTTGATTTAAATTTTAATGCTTCAATATAATCATTGGTCATTCCCATGCTTAATTCTTTAAGATCCGTAGTTTTTAGTAATTCTAACATCTCCGAAAAATAAATATTTGGATTATTATCATTTGGTGGTAGGCACATTAAACCAACAATGTCCAATTCATATTTTTTTTTACAATCTAAATAAAAATTTTCTAAATTTTCTATATCAATTCCATTTTTTTGAACTTCTTTTCCTATATTTATTTGTATAAAAATTTTAGGCTTGATTTTTTTTTTTATTTGTTCATTAGCGATTTTTTCAGCCAATTTGATACTATCTAAAGAGTGGATGTAATCAAATAATGGTAGGGCAAATTTTACTTTATTTGTCTGAAGTTTTCCAACAAAATGAAGCTTAATACTTTTGAAATCATTTTTAACATCCGTCCATTTCTCAACTGCTTCCTGGATTTTATTTTCACCAAAGTGTTTATGACCAAAATTTATTAATGGTAATATTTTACTTAATGGAAAAGTTTTTGATACAGCTACAATTTCAGCTTTACTATCATTTGACTGTATCTCATTTTTGAGTGATATTAAATTGTCAATAACATTATGCATAATTTATTCAAAATCTACTACTTTATAGATGAATTTAACAGAGAAGAAATTCAAAAATTAAATAAAAAAATTATACTCATTTATAGAAATTATAAAGAAAACAATAATTTAAAATTAATAAAAAAAATAAAAAATATATGTAATAAACAGAAACGAAAACTTTACATTTCTAATAATTTAAAGTTAGCACTTAGTTTAGATTTAGATGGATTGTATATACCCTCATTTAATAAACATTGTAACTACCGTAATCTTAGTTCAAAAAAAAACTTCGAAATAATAGGATCTGCTCACAATTCAATTCAGATAAAAAATAAAGAAAAACAAGGATGTTCAACTATTTTTGTAGCACCAATATTTAAAACAAAAAAAAGCAGTTACTTCTTAGACATTTCAAGATTTAATTTGCTAACAAAAAATACAAAAAAAAAAGTTATTGCTCTTGGGGGTATAAATCACTCAAATTATAAAAAATTAAAATTAACCAATATTTCTGGTTTTGCTTCTATATCCTGGATAAAAAAAAACCGGCCTAAAAATATAGGCCGGCTTTTTAAATAATCTTAAAGTACTAACTAGAATGCGAAAGATACAGATAATTCTGTTTCTTCGTATTTACCAGTTGTTCCTTCTGGATTGTCTGTTTCATACATAGACATACCTAACGTCATAGCTCCCATTGTATAAGTAGCTTGTATCGCAGTCATTTCAGTCTCTGCTTCTGTAACACCTGCAATATCTTGAACTTGCTCAGTTACTTCAGCATATGACACTGAAAGATTGTCTTGTGTAAATGCAAATGCCATACCATCACTTTGAATGTCAGGTGCTTGCGTTGTGCTGTGACCTTTATTTTCAGTGTTTTGGAATGTTTCTTGGTAACCAATTGATATTGGGCCATTTGAATACAATAGGTATCCAGTGTTTCTTTCTAAGTCAGCTGCACCAGCTGCAGTAGCTGCTGTGTCAACTGTCTCATAACCTAGACCTAATGTTAATCCCATACCTGATACTTTTGCAGTATAAGCTTCACCACCGTTAGAGTTTCCTCCAACACCACCAGCTGAAGCAGGACCTGCTCCACCGTTAGGGTCATAAGTTGCAGTTAAACTTACAGAAATATCTCCAATAGATAGAGCTGGAGTTCTGTAGTCTACTGAACCTGACTGAGTTGATGAACCAAAAGAATGGAAGTTAGATGAGTGAGTAGTACCATCCCATGCTTCTTCGTATGCTTTTGGAAGAACGTCGTCGATTGCATTTGCAGCAGAACCAGAAACGTCGTTAAACTGAACTGTACCTAGTGATCCCATTCCGATAGTCATTTGCGCAGAAGAGTTTAATCCACCAGATGTAGCAGTGTTAGCTTGCTCCATGTCCATAGCAGAGAATACAGATACAGTAAAACCGTTATCTAATTCACCACTTGCTGTGAAATAAAGGTCAGTATCAACACCGATCCCTTTACCGTTTGATCCTACAGCACCTGCTTCATTACCTTGAGCAGATGACCATACAACCTGAGTATCTCCTGTTACAGAGTAATCAGATGCATTTGCAGAAACAGCAGCAAGAGAACCAGCTAATGCTGATAAACCAACTTTTGTTAATTTATTCATAAATTTCTCCTTTATTAAGTTATTCATATGAATAGGCGCTTTTTTATCAGCTTAACCCCTTCAAAAGCTCTTTTTTCTTTAAAAAATGGTATTTTTTTATCTATTGTTGCATAAATATCACACTAAATTAGTCTTTTGAATTAGCCAT
This sequence comes from uncultured Pelagibacteraceae bacterium, assembly GCA_902554035.1. Lineage (GTDB taxonomy): Bacteria > Pseudomonadota > Alphaproteobacteria > Pelagibacterales > Pelagibacteraceae > Pelagibacter. The sequence goes on from CACDMX010000008.1 coordinate 25,124, forward strand.
TTATTACGCTAAACACAATGATTGTGATAAATTTTTTAAAAATCCTCAGATATTTATTAATTATAGTAATTGTTAGCTCTTCAATAAGTGGGTGTAAAAAAATTGATTGGGATGGTGAATTTGAACCTGATGGAAAAAAAAGGGCTAGAAAAAATGTTCAAGAAGGTAAAGGCTTTGGTACTGGTGGTCTTTTTAAAAGAAATAAGGGTGGTAATTTTGAGTTTGCTTCATCCAATGAACTTTGGAGAGCAAGTCTGGATACTTTAGATTTTATGTCTTTTTCAAATGTTGATTATTCAGGTGGTTTAATAATTACAGATTGGTATTCAGAAAGTGAAAATAATCAATCAATAAAAATTACTGTAAGATTTTTAAGTAACGAAATAAGAGCAGATGGAATAAAAGTCTCGCTCCATCAGAGAATTTGTGGCTCAAATAATTCTTGCTCAATTAAAGAAGTAAGAAGTTCTTTAAATGAAGAAATAAAAGATAAAATTTTAAGAAAAGCTGCATTATATAAGGAAATCAAAGACGAAAACGATCCCGACAAGAACTATAAGAACGAAGATGGTGAGATAGAGTGGTGTGGAGACGGTAGAACTATTTGTTAAATCAATTTATTGTTTATGACAAACAAATAAATTTTAAAAAAATTCTATAATGGACAGATATAATTTTAAAACTACTGAAACTAAATGGCAAAAATATTGGGAAAAAAATAATACTTTTAAATCTAAATTAGATAAAAAAAAAAAGAAATTTTACTGCCTTGAAATGTTTCCATACCCTTCTGGAAAAATACACATGGGACATGTAAGAAATTATACAATAGGTGACGTTTTAGCTAGATACAAGTTAATGCAGAATTATAATGTATTACATCCTATGGGATGGGACTCGTTTGGTATGCCTGCTGAAAACGCAGCAAAACAAAATAATTTAGATCCTAAAGATTGGACTAATCAAAATATTTCGATAATGAAAAAACAACTTAAAAAACTTGGACTATCAATTGATTGGGATAGAGAAATTTCTACCTGTTCCTCGGATTATTATAAGCACCAGCAATTATTTTTTTTGGAACTCTATGAAAAGGGGCTTGTCTACAGAAAAGAAAATTATGTTAATTGGGATCCCATTGATGAAACTGTGTTAGCTAATGAACAAGTAATTGATGGAAAAGGTTGGAGATCAGGTGCAATTGTTGAAAGAAAAAAATTAAATCAGTGGTTCTTTAATATTTCAAAATTTTCTGAAGAATTATTAGATGGTCTTGATAATTTAAATGAATGGCCAAAAAAAGTTACTACTATGCAAAAAAACTGGATAGGAAAATCATTTGGTTGTGAAATAGATTTCAAAGTAGAAGGCAATAAGGCAATAGATAAAATTAAATGCTTTACGACCAGGCCTGATACTTTATTTGGATTTTCATTCTTAGCATTATCAATTGATCATCCTATTTCTAAGTTTTATGAAAAAGACGATAATTTTATTAAATTTAAAGAGGAATGCTCAAAAACAGGTACAACAGAAGAATCAATTGCTCAGGCGGAAAAAATCGGTTTTAAGACTGAGTTAATTGCAGTAAATCCCCTTGATGAAAAAAATAAAGTACCAGTTTATTTTGCAAACTTTGTTCTTATGGATTATGGATTTGGTGCAGTTTTTGGCTGCCCCGCTCATGATCAGAGAGATTTAGATTTTGCAAAAAAGTATAAATTGAAAATTACACCAGTTGTCAAACCAATAAATTTTGATGGAGATTTTAAAATTAAAGATAAAGCTTATACTGATAAGGGTGTAATTTTCAATTCCAGTTTCTTAAATGGCTTAAAAGTGCCAGATGAGTCAATTATTAAAACAATTGAAATACTTGAACAAAAAAAATTAGGAAAAAAAAAAATTAATTTTAGATTAAAAGATTGGGGTGTATCTAGGCAAAGATATTGGGGTTGCCCTATACCGATTGCGTACGATGAAAATAATAATATTGTTAAAATTCCAAAAGAAAATTTGCCTATTAATCTTCCAGAAAAAATTAAGTTAAATACTAAAGGAAATCCTCTTGATCATCAAAATGAGTGGAAAAACATAAAAATTAATGGAAAAAAATGTATAAGAGAAACTGATACATTAGACACGTTTGTAGATTCTTCATGGTATTTTTTAAGATTTTGTTCACCTAAAAATAAAGATTATGGTTATGATATCGATGAAATTAATTACTGGATGCCAGTAGATCAGTATATTGGGGGTGTTGAGCACGCAATTTTACATTTACTTTATTCAAGATTTTTTATGCACGCAATAAACTATAAAAACGAAAACTTTAATTATAAGGAACCTTTTAAAGGGCTTTTTACACAAGGCATGGTTTGTCACGAAACATATAAAGACGAAAAAAACAACTGGCTAAGTCCGGATGAAGTTTTAAGCAAAGATGGAAAAAATTATTTTAAAAAAAATGATAATAATGAAAGAGTAAAAGTGGGACCTAGTGAATCTATGTCAAAATCAAAAAAAAATACTATTGATCCTGAAAATATAATAGAAAATTATGGTGCTGATGCAGTAAGACTATTCATTCTTTCTGACAGTCCTCCAGAGAAAGATGTTCAGTGGTCAGAACAAGGAATGGTTGCATCTTACAAATTCTTACAAAAGTTTTGGATACTCCACAAAAAAATTAAAAATTTTTCGTCTAAAAATACAAGCGATCAAAAAATCAATTCTTTTGAAATAAATCGTTTTACCAATGAAATAATAAAAAAAATCACTCAGAATTTAGAAAGATTTCATTATAACGTTATTGTAGCTAATTTATATGAAACTTATAATTTTCTTATTAAATTCCTTAATAAACCATCAGATAAAAATAATCTTATTAAAAATTATATTAATATACTAAAAATTATGTCACCTATAATTCCTCATTTTGCAAGTGAATGTCTGGATGATTTAGGAGAAAAAAGTGAAAAAAGCTGGCCAAAAATAAATGAAGAATATCTTATTAAAGAAACTGTAAATATCGTTTTACAAATTAATGGAAGAAAAAAATCAATTATAATTAGTAAAAAAAATGTAGATAAAGATACATTAACTAATGAGATAAAAACAAACAATCAATATAATAAGTATTTGGAAAATAAAAAAATAAAAAGAATTATATATGTTAAGGATAGATTAATTAATTTAATTATAGAATGAAAAAAACAGCATTAATATTAAGTTTTTTATTGTTAGTAAATTGTGGTTATCAACCCATATTTTCAAGTAAAAATTCAAATTTTCTAATTGAGGAAATATCTTTTAATCAAAATGATAAAATCAGCTATAAAATTAAAAAAAACTTAAACTATTTAACTTCGACAAAAAATTATACGGAAATATATAAATTAAAATTAAATTCAGAAAAAAAAATAAGTATATCAAGTAAAGATTCTAAAGGAGACCCATTAATTTATAAAATGTCAATAAATACAAATTTGGAAATTTATTCTGAGGGTAATATTATTAATCGTAAGAATATTTCAAAAAGTTTTAGTTATAAAAATACTTCCAATAAATTTGACTTAAAACAGTATGAAAAAACTATAGAAGATAATTTAATTGAAACAATTAAAGAAGAAATAATATTAATGTTATATAATTAAAAAATGATAGTAAAATCTTTTGAAATGAACAAGATAAATAACTACAAATGTTCATTTTTTTTAGTTTATGGACATAACGATGGTTTAAAAAACGAAATTACAAAAAAATATTTTACCGATAAGTTTAAAGGAGAAATTTTAAGATATGAGGAAAAAGAAATTTTGGAAAATAAATTAGATTTTTTTAATGGTATTCTCTCAAAATCTTTTTTTGATGAAAAAAAACTATTTATTGTCTCTAGAGTAACTGATAAATTGAATGATCTAATTGAGGAAGTTCTAGAGAAGGAAGTAAAAGATATCACAATTTTGCTTAATGCGACTAATTTGGAAAAAAAATCAAAACTTAGAAGACTATTTGAAAAAAATAAAAATACTATTTGTATTCCGGTATACGAAGATAACCTTCAAAGTTTGAGTATAATAGCAAGAGATTTTTTTAGAATAAATAAAATTGCAATTTCCCAAGAAATAATAAACTTGCTTATTGAAAGATCTAGAGGCGATAGAGGAAATTTGCAAAATGAATTAGGAAAAATTCAATCATATTTGAAAACTAATAAAAGCATAGGCCCCGAGGAAATTTTAAAATTAACTGATCTTGCAGAAAACTATAACGTATCTGAATTATTAGATAGTTGTCTTAATAAGAATTCAAAAAAAACAATTCATATACTTAATGAAAATAATTTTTCTTTAGAGGATTGTATTTTAATGATAAGATCTTTTGCAACAAAAGTGAAAAGGCTGCATAAAATTCATAGCGAATTTAATAAGAATAAAAATCTAGACTACGTAATTTCGTCATATAAACCTCCTATATTTTGGAAGGAAAAAGATATAATTAAAAATCAAGTGAAAAAAAACAATTTAAAACAAATTGAAGAAATGATTTTTCAAACAAATGAAATTGAGCTTTTAATAAAGAAAAATTCCGCTAATGCTTTAAATATAATTTCAGACTTTATAATTAATGCATCAAAAGAAGTTAGTAATTAGATTTAATTACTTCGATAATTTTATTTAATTGATCCAAATCTTTATAGTTAAAAATTATACTTCCAGAATTATTTTTTTTATTTTTAATCAAAATATTTAGTCCAAGTTTTTCTGAAATTGATAGCTCAAGTTGAGATAAATTTGGATCTTTAGATGAAGCTTTTCTTGATTTCTTTCTTTTAAAAATTTTAGCTAAACTTTCTGCTTGTCTTACTGATAATTTTTTTTCTATAATTTTTTTGGCAATAAATAAGGCGTTTTCTAACCCAACAAGAACCTTGGCATGGCCTTGGGTTAATTTGTTACTTTCAATCAGTTTGACAACATCTTCGGGCAAACTTAACAAACGTAAACAATTTGCAACATGACTTCGACTTTTACCTATAAATTTTGAAACCTTTTCCTGATCGTATGAGAATTTATCTATTAGTTTTTGATATCCTTTTGCTTCCTCAATTGCGTTTAAATCATGCCGCTGCACATTTTCTACAATGGCGAATTCAAGTGATTTAAGATCATCAGCTTCTGTTACAACAACTGGCACTTCATGAAAACCTGCATTTTGTGCTGCCAGCCATCTTCTCTCTCCTGCAATAATTTCATACTTGTTTTTTTGTTCATCTGATCTTCTTACAATAATAGGCTGAATGATCCCTCTTTCTTTAATGGAGTTTGTAAGTTCTTCAAGATTTTCTTTATCAAAAGTTTTCCGGGGTTGATATTTATTTCTTACTAAATCACTTATTAAAACTTTATTTGTATTTTTTTCAGTTTTTGTCTCTCCTATCAAAGAAGATAAACCTCTGCCTAATCCTTTTTTTAATTTAGAAGTATCCATTACGCAGCACTTTCAAATTCTTTTTCTTGATTAATAAATTCATCGGTAAAATTGAAATAAGATATACTTCCAGGACAATTTTTATCGTATATTAAAACGGGAACTCCGTGCGATGGGGCCTCTGACAATCGAACATTTCTTGGAATAATTGTATTATAGACCTTTGATTTAAAGTAATCTCTTGCTTCTTTTTCTACTTGAGAAGAAAGTTTGTTTCTCTTATCATACATCGTTAAAAGAATACCTCTTATTTTGAGTTCCTTATTTAAATTTGCTTTAATTCTATCAATAGTTTTCATTAGTTGTGTTAATCCCTCTAAAGCAAAAAATTCAGTTTGAAGTGGAACAACAAGAGAAAACGAAGCAACGAGTGCCATTACTGTTAGTAGACTTAATGATGGAGGACAATCAATGAAAATATAATCATAGTTATGACTAGAATCCTTTAAAAACGACATTAATTGATCTTTTAAAATAAATGCCCTTTTGCTATCCCCCGCTGTCTCTACTTCTAGACCAGATAAATCAACATTAGAACTTATCAAATCCAAATTATCAAATTCAGTCTTCTTGATAACTTCACTTATTAACTTATTTCCGTTCAATACTCCATATATGGTTTCACTTGAGTTTTCTGTATTTGATAATCCTAACCCTGTTGTAGCATTTCCTTGAGGGTCAAGATCAACTACTAAAATTTTTTTTCCTTTTTTTGACAAACCAGCAGCAAGATTAATAACTGTTGTGGTTTTTCCTACCCCACCTTTTTGATTTATTATAGAGATAATTTGCATTATTTTAATTTTTCTTTTTAATATTTTTTATACTTAATAAAAAAGAATCTTCATTAGTAAGACTCCTTTTTTCCTTATACTCAAAATCCCAATGCTTTAAAGTTTGGGTTAATATTTTTTTTCCACTTTTGCCCATAAATAAAATTAAATTTTTATACTCTTTAAAATTTTTATAAACTAAATCTAAAACTATTGGCATTGGCTTAAACGCTCTTGCCATGATTGTTCCTGAGTTTATTTTACTAATTTTAAAAACATCTTCTTGGATTATTTCTGTTTGCAAGTTTAGTTCTTTTGACACCTCTTTTAAAAATGAACTTTTATGATAACTTTTTTCAAATAAATTTATTTTAATTTTTTTTTTTAAATTTTTTGCGATTATTGCTATGACAATGCCAGGCATTCCACCACCAGTTCCTAAATCACAGGTTGTATTTGCATTTAAATCAACAAATTCAATGGCTTGTGCGCTATCTATTATATGCCTTTTACGAATTTCGCCATTTATTGGGTTTTTTCTGCTTATTATATTAATATTGTTATTTTTTGATTTTATCATTGATATGAATTTCTCAAAATCTAAACACGTTTCACGTGAAACATTAAATCTATCTAATATAGAATATTTTTTTAACGAATCATCTTCCATTAAGCTATTTGCTTAATAGACTTTCTTTTAACGTGTGACAACAAAATATATACTGCAGCTGGAGTAATTCCGTCAATTCTTAGGGCCTGACCTAGTGTTTTAGGGCGAATTTGCTTAAATTTAGACTTAACTTCATTAGATAAACCACTAAAAATATCATAGTTTATATTTTCTGGTATTTTTAGGTTTTCATCCTTTTTAAAGGCCATTATATCAGCGTTTTGCTTCTTAAGGTATCCTCTATAATGTGAGTTTATCTCAATCTGTGAGTCGATTTCTTTTGAATAATTGTCAATTTGAGGCCAAATATTTCTAATTTTACTCATATCAACACCTTTTTGGGACAGTATTTGACTTGCAGTTCGTGATATACCATCCTTTGCAATATTAATACCAAATTTTAATGCTTTAGAAGGTGTTATCTTAAGATTTTCCATTTTTAATGATAATTTTTTTATTTTAGATGCTTTATCTCTAAAAGATCTTAATCTTTCATCACTAACAAGGCCAATACTTATTCCTTTTTCAGTAAGTCTTAAATCTGCATTGTCTGAACGTAAGGTAAGTCTATACTCAGCCCTTGAGGTAAACATTCTGTATGGCTCAGCAACACCTTTTGTAACAAGATCATCAATCATAACGCCGATATAAGCCTCTGATCTGTCTAATATGAAGGGTTCTTGTTTTTTAAAAGATAAAGCGGCATTGATACCAGCAATCAAACCTTGTGCAGCAGCCTCTTCATAACCTGTAGTGCCGTTGATTTGACCAGCTAAGTATAAATTATGAATTTTCTTAGTTTCTAAAGTTAAGAACAACTCAGTAGGGTCAATATAGTCATATTCTATCGCATATCCGGGTCGAATAATCTTTACATTCTCTAAACCGTTGATTTTATTACATATTTCTGCTTGCACGTCATACGGGAGCGATGTTGATATGCCGTTAGGGTAAATTGTATGATCATTTAGACCTTCTGGCTCTAAAAATATTTGATGTCTACCTTTTTCTGAAAATTTCATAACTTTATCTTCAATAGATGGGCAATACCTGGGACCAACTCCTTTTATACTGCCCGAGTACATCGCGCTTCGGTTTATATTTTTTAAAATTATTTTATGAACTTCTTCGTTAGTGTAAGTCATCCTACAAGAAACTTGTTTGTTATAATTCTTAGTAGACATGAAAGAAAAAAAATAAGGATCTTCATCTGCTAATTGTTCGTCTAGATTCTCAAAATTTATTGTTCTTGCGTCTAGTCGAGGGGGCGTACCTGTTTTAAGCCTACCAACTCTAAAATTATATTTTTTTAATTGATCACTAAGACCTGTTGTTGGTTTCTCATTATACCTACCTGCCGGAGTTTGTTTTTCACCAACGTGTATCAAACCATTCAAAAAAGTTCCGGTTGTCAGTATTAGTTTGGATGTTTTAATTTTTCTTCCAGACTGAGTTATAAATCCATTTACACTATTTTTTTTAAAAATAAACTCAATTACAGAGTCTGAAAAAACGCTTAAATTACAGTAGTTTAGAAGTTTTTTTTGCATAAATTTTTTATACAAGGATCTATCACTTTGTGTACGAGGGCCTCTAACTGCCGGTCCTCTGCTTCTATTTAAAAGCTTAAATTGTATACCAGACTTATCAGCTACATCAGCCATAACTCCATCTAGAGCATCTATCTCTCTAACTAGGTGTCCTTTTCCTAATCCGCCTATAGCAGGATTACAGGACATTTCTCCAATCGTTTCAATTTTATGAGTAAATAAAGCAGTATTAATACCAAGTCTTGCTGAAGCAGCAGCAGCTTCACATCCTGCATGACCTCCGCCAATTACGACTACATCGAAAGATAAATCATTTGTCATAATCTCTATATCTCTATGTTTACCAAATTAATTTTTAGTAAGAAAATTTATATTAAATGGTAAAAAAGTACATGATAATTTTTATTTTCCTATGCAAAAATCATTAAAAATTGAGCCTAATATTTCCTCTACTTCAACTTTTCCAACTATTATTCCAAGATGTTTTGTGGCTAGTCTTAAATCTTCCGCACCTTTATCGAAATCTCCTTTTTGATTTTTAAAATTTATTAAATTTTCTAAGCATTGCTCTAAATTAACTCTGTGCCTTTCTCGAGTTATAAAAATTTCTTCAGTTCTAGTGAATTTTCCTTTTAACTTTACTTTTATTTTTAAAATTAAATTTTCAATGTTTGTGTTGTTCTTTACAGAAATAATTACATGATCTAATTTTTTCATTTGCTCGGTTAAATAAACTTTTTCGATATCGCACTTATTTATTACTAATATTGAGTTCGGATTTATTAAATCCTTCAAAAAGCCAGTAAAATCAAGGCTTTTTGGCTCGATAACTATTAGATTTAAATCGGCCTCTTCAGCTTTTTTTAAAGCTAATTTAATTCCTTTCTGTTCTATTTCGTTTTTAGCATCTCTTATTCCTGCAGTATCAGAAATTATGACTGGATACCCATCAATATTTAGATGTGTTTCCAATACATCTCTCGTAGTACCTGCTATTTCAGAAACAATCGCTACATCTCGATTTGAAAGATGATTCAAAAGGCTTGATTTGCCAGCGTTTGTTGGTCCTACAATTGCAATTTTAAATCCCTCTCTTATTCTTTCCCCAACCTTTTGATCATTAAGAATTTTTTGTATTTTTTCAATTACTCGATCAACATTTTTCTTAGTTTTACTAAGTACTTCCTCAGATAATTCTTCATCAGGGAAATCAATTTTTGCCTCTATATTTGATAATGCTTTTAATAATAAATCTCTCATTTCATTAAAAATTTTAGATGTTTTGCCGCTCATAATTGCTAAGGCTTGTTTTCTTTGAATTTCAGTTTCAGATGAAATTAAATCTGCTATGCTTTCAGCTTTTAGTAAATTTATTTTTCCATTTTGAAATGCTTTTTTAGTAAACTCCCCAGGTTCAGCGATCCGACATTTTTTTGTATCCTCCAGTGCTTTATGAATTGCTTTTATAACCGCCATACTTCCATGAACATGAAACTCGGCCATGTCTTCTCCAGTGTAACTGTTGGGTCCTGGAAACCACAAGACTAAAGCTTCGTCAATTAATTCTGAATTATTTAAATTAATTATTTTACTCAGAGTTGCTACTCTGGGACTTGGTAGCTCTTTTTTTGTAAGAAGTTTTAATATTGATGGAGTTTCTTTTCCTGATATTCTTATTACAGCAACACCAGATAATCCCGGTCCCGAGGAAAGGGCATAAATAGTCATAACTTATTATACCTCCAATAGATATAAACACAAAATTACGATGAAATTGTACTTTTTTTTTGTTACTTAAGCTGGTTTATTCATAGAGTTAAAAAACTCTGCATTATTTTTAGTATTTTTTAATTTTGAATTAATAAATTCTATAGCGTCCATTGTGCCCATTGGAGCTATAATTCTTCTTAATACATTCATTTTTTGCAAATCGTTTTTGTCAAAAAGCAATTCTTCTCTTCTTGTGCCTGATTTTGTTATATCTATTGCTGGAAATATTCTCTTTTCTGAAATTTTTCTATCTAAAATAGTTTCGCTATTTCCTGTGCCTTTAAATTCCTCAAAAATAACTTCATCCATTCTGCTCCCTGTATCTATTAAAGCGGTCGAGATTATTGTTAATGAACCTCCTTCTTCAATATTTCTTGCTGCACCAAAAAATCTTTTTGGTCTTTGTAGCGCGTTAGCATCTACACCGCCAGTTAAAACTTTGCCAGAACTTGGAATAACTGCATTATAAGCTCTTCCTAGCCTTGTGATTGAATCTAGGAGAATTACAACATCTTTTTTATGCTCGGTTAATCTTTTCGCTTTTTCAATCACCATTTCGGCAACTGCAACATGTCTCTGTGCTGGTTCATCAAATGTTGAACTTATTACTTCTCCTTTTACAGTTCTTTGCATATCTGTTACTTCTTCTGGTCTTTCATCAATAAGCAAAACCATTAAATAGCATTCCGGGTAATTAGCAGCTATAGAATTAGCTATACTTTGTAAAATCATAGTTTTACCAGCTTTAGGAGGAGATATAATTAACGATCTTTGTCCTTTGCCTATTGGACTGACCAAATCTATTAGTCTCGGAGTTAAATCTGGTTTTTTTTCAGTTTTATTGCTTTCAACCTCCATTACCAATTGCTTGTTTGGATAAAGCGGAGTTAAGTTGTCAAATGCAATTTTATGTCTAGATTTTTCAGGGTCTTCAAAATTAATCTTGCTGACCTGTAGTAATGCGAAATAACGTTCTCCATCTTTTGGCGCTCTAACTGGTCCTTCAACTGTATCACCAGTTCTTAGACCAAACTTTCTAATTTGACTTGGACTTACATAAATATCATCTGCTCCAGGTAAATAGTTTGATTCCATTGCTCTAAGAAATCCGAACCCATCTTGGAGCAATTGTAGAACGCCTCCTCCAGTGATTTCTTCTTTTTCTGCAAGTTTTTTTAAAATTGCAAAAACTATTTCCTGTTTTCTCAAAGTGCTTGCATTCTCTATGCCAAGCTCCTCTGCTTGGTTTATCAGATGCTCAGACGATTTTGTTTTAAGTTCTTGTATGTTCATGATTGGGAGTTAAATTATGATTAGTAAGATATTTTTAATATATATACTCTTTAAAAAATTTCAATACTAGATTGGCTTAAAAACCACAATAAAAACTATTAAAACTAGTAAAATAGTGGGTACTTCATTAAAAATTCTATAAAATCTTGAGGAGTAAGTGTTTAGATCTAAACTAAACTTTTTAAGACAAACACCTAAGAAAAAATGATAAACGGTTAAAACGATAACCAAAAATAGCTTAATTTGAAGCCATTTATTGGCCATTTGATCAAATCCAATACTGCCAATTAGTAATAACCCAAATATCCAAGAAAGTATCATCGCCGGCATCATTATAAAATTATATAATTTTCTCTCCATCACCTTAAAAGTCTCACATGTTCCTAGGCTATTCTTATTTTCTACATGATAAACGAAAATTCTTGGTAAATACAAAAGTCCAGCCATCCAAGAAATTACAGCTATTAGATGCAATGCTTTAAGAGTTAAATAAATATTCATTCTATAGAATAAAATTACTAATGAGTTTTTTTATTAAATTTATGTGATCGTCATTATCATTTAGACAGGGAATAACATCGAAATTTTTTCCGCCAGATTTCATAAAACTTTCCTTTCCCTGTATTGCAATTTCTTCCAATGTCTCAACACAATCTGAGGAAAATCCTGGACAAATAACTAAAATGTTTTTTTTGCCCTCTCTTGGTAAATTTTCTAAAGTTTTATCAGTATAAGGCTGTAACCACTCCTGTGGCCCAAAACGAGATTGGAACGTCGTTTTGATAGGAATTTCTTTATATTTTTCTGACATCAGTCTTGAAGTTTTTTGACAATAACAATGATAAGGATCACCTTTTTCAAAATATTTTTTAGGTATTCCATGGTAAGAAGCTATTATTAAATCTGGTTTCCAATTTAATTCTGAAATTTTCTTATTAATGCTGTTTACTAATGCATCTATGTATAAGGGTTCAGATTCATAATGAGGTACAATTTGTAAGCTAGGCTGCCATCTCATTTTAAGCAAAGTCCTATATACTTCATCACAAACAGTTGCTGTGGTTGGTGCAGCGTATTGAGGATATAGTGGTAACACTATTATATTTTCACATCCTTTTTTGTGAAGATTTGTCATTATGCTTTTTATACTTGGGTTGCCATATCTCATTGCATAATCGACAATTATTTTGTTTTTATCTAATTTTTCTCCTAACTTTTTTGTTTGCATCAAAGTATAATATCTTAATGGAGACATATTTTCCTTTTGCATCCAAATTTCTTTATAGGCTTTTGCAGTTTTTGATGGTCTAAAAGTCAAAATAAAAAGATTTAAAATTATTTGCCAAACAAAAGGGTTTACTTCAATAACTCTTCTATCAGAAAGAAATTCTTTTAAATATTTTCTTATATCCCACCAGGTAGTAGAGTCTGGTGTACCAAGGTTTACTAAGAGGACTCCTGTTTTTCCGTGCTGTATTTTTGGATGGTCTTCGTTCATTTAAAATCTTTAACTAAATTAACTAAGTATTTGACTTTTTCTGGATCTGTTTCAGGAAGAATTCCGTGTCCTAAATTAAATATATATGGGTGATCTTTAAAAATCT
>CACDMX010000009.1 GCA_902554035.1 uncultured Pelagibacteraceae bacterium
TTTAGCATGATCATCGTGGTCATCTTCTTTATGCCCATGATCATGTTCATCAAAAATATTTCTTTCTCTAAATTTAAGTTTAGTTAAACCTTTGATTTCCATTAATTCAATTTTCTCAGCTTTTTTTGCAATAGATTTTAATGGTTTCTCTAAAAAGTTTTCTATGTCTTCACCAACCCAAAAAACAATATCAGCTTCTTGAAGCATCTTTGCATGAGATGGTTTTAAAGCAAACCCGTGTGGAGAAGCATATCCATCAACAATTAAATCAGGCTTGCCTACCCCATCCATTAGATAAGATGCTAATGAATGTATTGGTTTGATTGATGCAACTACTTTAATTTCTGAATTTGCTGGTGATAATAATGTTAAAAAACTTAATATGGATAAGATTAGTGGAATTTTCTTTAAATTTTTCATAGTTTGACTTTTGTTTGTTTAATTTTGTTGTTAATTTGTTTGTTTAATTTTGTTGTTAAGTTAATGTTATAATATAACACTATGTAATAAAATAACAAAAAAAGTCAATGTTTAAATCAAGATAAAATGAGTACTGAAAATAACATATTAGTAAGATTAAAAGATGCTGGAATTAAGCAAAATGATAAGTGGCTTGTTAAAGGAGTGTCACTTGAAATTAATAAAGGGAAAATTGTAACTTTAATTGGTCCTAACGGTTCTGGTAAAAGTACAACTGCAAAAATTGCTCTAGGTATTTACAAAGAATTTGATGGAATTGTTGAAAAATTTACTAATAAAATTGGATATGTGCCTCAAAAAATATCTATAGATTGGACATTACCATTAAGAGTTGCAGATTTTATGATCTTAACAGACAATTTAGCTAGTAGAGATATTAATGAAGCATTAAAGCTAACTGGAGTTGATCATCTGATAGACAAAAGTTTAGGAAATTTATCAGGTGGTGAATTTCAAAGAGTATTACTTGCAAGAGCTATATCAAGAAAACCAGATTTATTAGTACTTGATGAGCCAGTTCAAGGCGTAGATTTTTCTGGAGAGATAGCCTTATATCAATTGATTAAAAAAATATCTGAAAAATTAAACTGTGGAATATTGCTAATCTCTCACGACCTACATACAGTAATGAGTGCTACAGATCATGTTGTATGTCTGAATGGTCATGTTTGTTGTTCAGGTTCACCTATAGATGTAGCTAAAGACAAAGAATACAAAGCTCTGTTTGGTGAACAAGCCTCGCAAACACTCTCAATTTATGAACATAAGCATGATCATATTCATCCAAACGATGGGGATATAAAAAAAGATTAACATGCTTGATGATTTTTTTATAAGAGCATTGGTTGCAGGAATTGGTATTGCTTTTGTTGCTGGTCCTCTTGGTTGTTTTGTTGTTTGGAGAAGATTATCTTATTTTGGAGACACACTTGCCCACTCTGCGTTGCTGGGTGTAACAATTGCTTATTCATTAGAATTTAATATTGCTGCTTCAATATTTTTAATTTCGTCAGTAATAGCATTAATTTTAATACAACTACAAAAAAAAACTAATTTACCAAGTGATGCATTGTTAGGTCTTTTGGCTCACTCATCTTTAGCAGTTGGATTGGTTGTGATCGGGTTTTTAACATTCATTAGATTTGATATAATGGGACTATTGTTCGGAGATATTTTAGCTGTTAGCAAAAAAGATTTAGTGACTATATGGGTTGGGGGTAGCTTAATTTTACTAGTTTTAAAATTAATCTGGAGGCCATTATTTGCTTCAACTGTAAATTATGAATTAGCACAAGCAGAAGGTCTTAAACCTGATAGAGCAAAAGCAGTGTTTACAATCTTATTAGCAGCAATAATTGCCATTTCAATTAAATTAGTTGGAGTATTGTTGATAACAGGAATGTTAATTATACCAACTGCTATGGCCAGAAACCTTTCAGATAATCCTCAAAAGATGGTTTTTTTTTCAATAATTGGTGGCTTGTTGTCAGTATTGATAGGTCTATTCTCATCTTTGGAATTCAACACTCCATCAGGTCCATCAATAATTACTGCTGCCTTAATATTATTTATACTTTCATTATTTAAAATTAAACAATCAATTAAATTGAAAAACTAATGAGGAATCAGTAAAATGAATAAGATGCACAAAGAACATAATCTTACAAAAAATCAGCAAATTATTTTTGATTTAATTGATAAATCTCCTGAACCAATGAAAGCTTATTCAATCCTTTTTAATGTTCAAAAGAAAGGTATTAAAGCTCCCCTACAAGTTTATCGAGCCTTGGATAAATTAGTTCAAATAGGAAAAATTCATAAAATTGAAAGTAGAAATGCTTTTATTGCGTGTCACAATTCAAGCTGTCAGGTAGCTAAAGCTACTGCTTTTTCTATCTGTGAGATTTGTGAGAAAGTAACAGAAATAAGTAGCGCAGGTCTTTCCAAATACTTGGCTAATTTCAAAGACAAAGATGGTATGAAATACAGTAAATACAATCTTGAGTTTTTTGGATTATGTAAAAAGTGTAGATAATCCTTTATTTTAATAAATTCTTAACATAACTGAAATAATAATAACGAAAGGAAATTTAATGTTTATAAAAAAATATCTAAAGTGGGTCAGTACGTTTTTAGTTTTAATAGGAATACTTCTTACAAATTTAAATATATATCCATTAAATATATATTTTCATGGATTAGGAGTTGTTGGATGGACTATTGCAGGATTTATGAGCAAAGATAAAGCAATCTTAACTAACTTTGGATTACAAATTCCATTGTTTGTAATTGGTATTTATAAAGTTATTTTTTAAATGAAGAATATATTATTCGTATGCACAGGTAATTCAGCAAGAAGTATTATTGCTGAAAGTATAATAAATAACGAATATGACGATATGTATAAGGGTTTTAGTGCTGGAAGTAATCCAACAGGAAAAATAAATGATGATGTGAAGGATTATTTATTATCAAAGCATTATGATCTTTCAAATTATAGATCTAAAAATTTTAATGAATTTATCAATAGTCAAATTAAAATGGATTATGTTATTACAGTTTGTAATAATGCCAATAGTGAAGTCTGCCCTATTTGGCCAAATAAAGATCAGATAATTCATTGGGACATAGAGGATCCTGTTAAATTACTTAATCAAACAAATGATTTAAATAAAAAAGATGAAATAATTGAAAAAGTTTTTAACCATATTAATAGAAATATAAAGGAACTACTTAATGAAAAATAAAAGTCGTTATTTTCTTGCTGAATTAATAGGAAGTTGTTTTTTAGTAATGATTATTGTCGGCTCAGGTTTAATGGCTGAAAACCTAACTAATGACGTTGCTGTGATGTTAATTGCAAACACAATAGCAACAGGAGCAGGTTTATTTGTGCTTATTACAGTATTTGCTGATGTATCAGGAGCTCACTTTAATCCATTTGTAAGTATCGCAATGACAATAACAGGTAAATTAAAAAAGAAACTATTACCCTATTATATCATTGCTCAATTGGCTGGTTGCTTGATTGGTGTTTGTTTAGCTAATTTCTTTTTTGAACATGAAATTTATGAATTATCTACTAAGTCAAGAGATGGAATTTACATATTCACATCTGAGGTAATAGCAACATTGGGGCTTATAATAATAATTTTCGGCTCCATGAAGTCAGGCAAAATTGCTGTTGCAGCTAGTGTTGGTCTTTATATTACTGCTGGTTATTGGTTTACTTCTTCAACTTCTTTTGCAAATCCAGCTGTTGCAATTGCCAGAACATTTACAGATTCTTTTACTGGTATTAGTTATTTAAATACTCCTTATTATATTTTAGCTGAACTTGTGGGAATGTTAATTGCTGTATTTATTGTTAAAAAGTTATTTTTAGAGAAAAATTGAAAAATATAAAACTTACCAATCAAATAAGTTTGATTAACAAAAAATTTAAGAAAAAAGAGTTTTATCATTATCTTAAAACTTCTAATCTTTCATTAGTAATACCTAAGATTAAAGACAAATATATAGTAGTATCTCAAAAAAGAGTTCCGATTAACAAAATTAATTATGAGTTTCCTTCTGGGATAGTAGAAAAAAAAGAAACAACTCTGCAATCAGCTTATAAGGAATTAAAAGAAGAAACAGGGTATAAATCAAGATCAAAATTGAGTAAAATTATAACTTTTTATACTGAGCCTGGGCGATTAACTACTAAAATTACTGGTTATTTTACGAAAGACTTAATAAAAATTTCAAAGCCAGAAAAAGGTATTAAAATTCATTTATTTAATCAAAGCGATATATTTAAATTAATATTAAATCAAAAATTCAATAATAGTTCTCATATAGCAATGTTTTTATATCTAATAACAAATCTTAAAAATCAATAAACTACAGGTTGTATTAAATTAACTTTCAGATTTATGAATTATGTGATTTAATTAATCATCTAAAAATTTGGAGGTAGAGATGGGAAAAAAATTAAAAAAAAATGAGAAGAAAAAAACAAAAATTTTAAAAGCAATTGATAGACTGAAAAACAAAATTACGGCTAAAGAAAAAAAATTGTCAAAAGTTAATATTAAAATTGCTGGTTTAGAAAAGAAGGTTGCAGAAAAAAAAGCAAAAAAGCTTGCTAAGGAAAATGCAAAGCAGTCTCCTGCATCTGTAAATAATTAAAATTCAATAAATCCTCTTTCTCCCTTGTTATTTAAGCAAAGGGAGAAAGTAGTTAATTAACAAAATTTAAATTAAATGGAGGGGGAAATAATTAGTTTAAATATTTTAAATTTTGTAAATACATTTTAAAAAAACTAAGTTACAAAAATATTTACTTATTGTTAAAGTTTAATTAAATTCAGTTTATTTTTAATTATTTGAATAAATTACTCTTGGCTCTAAAAATAATTCTCTAGCAAGAGCTTTAAATCTTTTAGTAACTTGTTTTGAGATTATTTCTTGATGTTGTGATGGAATTTTCAAAAATACAGCATTACCTCTTTTATACAATTTAAACTCTTCAAGAAATATCGTAGATATCGAGGTCAATGATTGTGAAAATCTCAATGCAGCTCCCACTTGTTTGCTTGAAAAAATTTCATTATTATTTAAAAAAGTTAGGTACTCCATTTTTGGATTATATTTGATACTGCAGTAGCGCCAATAACATGACAAAGCTAATTGTATTCTTTCTTTGTGTGTCAGTCTAAGTAACGGAGTGTTTATCGTTTCTTGAAATACCAATTCGGCTTTTTGAAATGCTCCTAATCCCCAATCCATATGGCTTAATACACATGCTAGATATAATAATTTCTTATTAAAATATTCATTGCCTTCAAAAACTGGCTGAATAAAATCATAATATTTTTTATAGTTTGATACTAGATCACCTCTTTTTTTTGCAACATTCTCAAGTGCTTTGTAAAAGGTTTCAGATTCTTTTACATCTTTAAAATAGTCAATTGATAAAGAACCTTCACGTAAACCACTTATAGAACAAATTATATTTCTTGGATTTGTAACTCTCATAATTTCATCAAGTATAATGCAACTATAGGGTAAATATGGTGTTCTAGATTTTGAAATATACTCAACTGTTTTAAGTTTAGATTTATTAAAAGATGAAATTTTATCTACAAACTTAGATAAAACATTGTTATCAATACTATATTGATGAATTATATGTACCGGATGATTATTTTGAAAAAGATGTAACTTAAATAATGCACGCCAAGTACCTCCAACTAAATATAAATTATTAAACTTCTTTTTTGAGAGCCATTTTTCATCTCTTAATAATTTTTTAATATATTTTGCTAAATTTCTTTTTTTAACTATAGGATTATTTAATAATCTTAAAACACCAACGGGTAATGAGGTTGTATTGGTTACAATATTGTTTTCAACTCGGGCTAACTCCAAACTACCACCTCCAAGATCAGCAACTAATCCATTAACATTTTCAAAACCTATTTTTACTCCCTCAGCTGAGCATGTAGCTTCTTCTTCGCCTGATAATATATTAATCTTAGTTTTAAAAAGTTTTTCAACTTCATCAATAAAAGGTTTTGTATCAGTTGCTTCTCTTATAACTGCTGTTGCAATAATCTTTAGATTTGTGACTTTTGAAATATTTAAAATTTCAGAAAATCTTTTTAAAACTTTTAAAGCATATTCAGTACCAGATCTGTGAAGTTTTTTCGATTTATCTAAATTTTTTCCAAGTTCACAAACAGCTTTTTCATTAAAAAAAGGCACACGAGAAGAACTGAAATCTTCATAAATTAGCATTCTTATAGAGTTTGATCCAATGTCTATTATAGCTAATTTTGCCTGTTTAAATTTTAAACTATTTTTAGTTTTAATTACTTCCACTTTTAATCAATCTTAAGTGCAGTTGTTTAGGCTGCATTTTTAGTTTAGCTTTACCTCTTCCAGATAAGCTCGGATTATTCATAAAATATTCATGAGCTGAAAAGGAATCGTTATTACTATATTTAATTTTTTTATAATTACCATCAGCATTGAGCTCCCAGCTCTGATTAGTATCAAGATAATTTGCTAACATTATTTGATCTAAAATTTGCTCATGAACAGTTTCATTTTCAATTGGCACTAGAAGTTCTACTCTTCTATTTAAATTTCTCGGCATTAAATCGGCTGAAGAAATATATACTTTTGCATTTCTATTAGGCATTTTTTTTGTACCATTACTAAAGCAGTAAATTCTAGAATGCTCTAAAAATCTTCCTATGATACTTTTCACAACTATGTTTTCTGATCTATCTTTAACTCCTGGTCTTAAACAACAAACACCCCTTACAAATAAATGAATTTTTACACCAGCATTCGAAGCTTCATAAAATTTATCAATAATTTCTGGATCTACTAAAGAGTTCATTTTTGCCCAAATAGCTGCAAATTTTCCATTTTTAGAATTTTTAATTTCAGCATCAATATTTTCATTTAAGGTTTGCCTCATATTTACTGGCGAAATAGACATTTTATTTAAATTTTTTGGTTTTGCGTATCCTGTTACATAATTGAAAAACTTTTCAACATCTGATGCCATTTTCTTATCACAACTAAATAAAGACAAATCAGTGTAAATTTTAGCATTTACTGGATGATAATTGCCAGTTCCTAAATGAAAATAAGTTTGTATTTTACCCTGTTCTCTTCTTAAAACTAATGATGATTTTGCATGAGTTTTATATTTAGCAAAACCATAAACAATTTGAACACCTACTTTTTCTAAACTTCTTGATAGTTGAATATTAGCTTCCTCATCAAATCTAGCTTTAATTTCAATTAAAGCGGTAACTGTTTTTCCGTTCTCTGCAGCGGTTATTAAAGCTTTAACAATTGGTGAGTCTAGAGTTGTTCTATATAAAGTTTGTTTAATAGCTATAACTTTTTTATCATTTGCTGCTTGGTTTAAAAATTCAATTACTGAGTCAAATGTTTCAAAAGGATGATGAACAACTAAATCTTTCTTTTTAATAGTTTCAAAAAAATTATCATTATATTCTTTTAATCTTTCAACTTCTCTAGGCGTAAAATGCTTAAATCTTAATTTTGGATTTTTTACTTTACATATTTGATCTATATCTTGAATTCCAACAAGGCCAGATACATCATAAATATAGTCAGGATTTATATCTAATTTATTAGTTATAAATCTTACCAATTCGTTATCGCTATTTTCAAGAACCTCTAAACGAACAATATCACCCGTTCTACGTCTTTTTAAAGCCAATTCAAAAGATCTAACTAAATCTTCTGCTTCCTCTTGAATCTCTACATCGCTGTCTCTTATTACTCTAAAAATCATTTTATTTTCTAAAATTTTAAAGATCTTTAAAAAATTAAAGAATGAATATTATTCATTAAGAAAAATTGAAAAATTATTAGATACAATTGATCAAATTGCACTTTTGGAAAATTATGATTTTATCGATGCGGTTGTAAATGAAGAGACAGTGGATGGTAATAAATTAAACCTAACTTTCACAATTCAAGAGTCTGAGAAATTTTATGTAGAAAGAATAAATGTTTTGGGCAATCATATAACACAAGAGAATTTTATCCGAAACCAGTTTGTTGTTGATGAAGGAGATCCTTTTAACAAAATTTTACACAATAAAACAGTTAATACTTTAAAAGGCAAAGGTATTTTTTCAGATGTTGAATCTCAAGTAAAAGATGGAACTAAAGCTAATCAAAAAATTATAGATATTACAGTCACAGAAAAAGCAACAGGTGAAATATCTGCTGGTGCAGGATATGGAACAGATGGAAGCACATTTGGTTTTGCAGTGTCTGAAAATAACTTTAGAGGAAAAGGAATTAATTTAAAAACAACCTTGCAAGTAAGTGAAGAAAAAATTAAAGGTTTATTTAGTTATACTCATCCAAATTTTAATTATTCTGATAGAGCTTTAACAACGACCGTACAAAGTACATCTACAGATAAATTAGATGATTATGGTTATAAATCATCTGTAAATTCCATCGCATTAGGAACTAGATACGAGCAGTATGAAGATTTATTTTTCAGCCCAAGATTATCTATAGGAAACGAAAGTTTAGAAACAGATGATAGTGCTGCTGCAAATCTAAAAAAACAAGAAGGAAGTTATTTTGATTCATCATTACTATATTCTTTTACGTATGACAAAAGAAATCAGCCATATAGACCTACGTCAGGTTTTATGAGTAGATTTACGCAAAGCTTGCCATTAGTTTCTGATGGATCTCCCATTTTAAATGGATATGAGTTAAACGCGTATAAAGAAATTGTTGATGATATGGTTTTTAGTTTCTCTTTGTATGGTAGAGCTATTAACTCTTTAACAAATGATGATGTAAGGGTGTCTAAAAGATTATTTATACCTAGTTATAAGTTGAGAGGTTTTGAATCAGGAAAAATTGGTCCCAAAGATGAAGGAGACTACATTGGAGGAAACTACGCAACAGCATTAAATGCCTCAACAACAGTGCCTTACATATTTCAAACTTTAGAAACGCTAGATATGAAAATGTTTTTAGATGCAGCTAATGTTTGGGGTGTTGATTATTCTGATACTATAGACGAATCAAATGTAATTAGATCTTCCATTGGAGTTGGAGTTGATTGGTTTACTGTTATAGGTCCACTTAACTTTTCAATTTCTCAGCCTGTTACAAAAAAAAGCACGGATAAAACTGAAAAATTTAGATTTCAAATTGGAACGACTTTTTAATGAAATATTTAAAAATTATTTTTTTAATTCTTATTTTACAAGGTTTTAATAATTTTGTTTTTGCTGAAACTAAAATTGCTTTTATAGATATGCAGTTTATAATGGATAAATCGTTAGCTGGGCAATCTTTAAAAAAACAGTTGGAAAATCTTCATAAGAAAAATTTAGAAAATTTTAAAAAAAAAGAAGATTCTTTGAAAAAAAAAGAACAAGAGGTTTTGGCTAAAAAAAATATTTTATCAAAAGATGAATTTGAAAAAGAGATATCTAATTTAAGAAATGAAGTAAAAAATTATAATAATGAACGTAAAGAAAAAATAAACTCTCTAACAAAAAAAAGACTACAATCGATGGAAAAAATAGTTAAAACACTTACTCCAATTCTTACAGAGTATTCTCAAGTAAAAAATATTTCTATTGTTATGGATAAAAAAAATATAATAGTAGGAAAAACTGAGCTAAATATTACAAAAGAAATTCTTTCTTTGTTAGATGATAAAATCAAAAAAATTAAATTAAATTAATTCAAATGTCAGAAACATTAAATAAAACTCAAATCCAAAACTTATTACCTCATAGAGAGCCCATGCTTTTAATTGATGAATTAAAAAATATTAAAAAGTTATCTTCTGCAACGGCAATTGTTAATGTTAAAAAAGATAGTTTTTTCGTTCAAGGACATTTTCCTGGTCAACCAGTAATGCCTGGAGTTTTAATAGTTGAAGCTTTTGGACAATCTGCAGCTGCACTTACGGCCCATGGACTTGAAAAAGAAGTTTATGACAATAAATTAGTTTTTTTAATGAGTGTAGAAAAAGCAAGGTTTAGAAATCCCGTTATACCTGACTGTAAATTAGAACTGAATATTGAGGCAATAAGATCACACGGTAAAGTTTGGAAATACAAAGGTGAGGCCTTTGTTGAAGGAAAAAAAATGGCTGATGCACAATGGTCAGCGACCATAGTAGATAAGAAATAATTAGCAATAAATCTTGATAAGCTTTTAATTTTAGTTTTGATATTAAAATGTATCAATGATTAATCCTTTTTTTAAAAACAATGGTCCTTTTGAAATAAACAAATTACTAAATTTAATAAACATCAAAAATAGTCAAAATTTTAAAAATAAAAAAATTCATGATATAAAAGATTTGGTTACCTCTACTCACAAAGACATTTCTTTTTTTCATTCAAAGAAATATGAAACACAAGCGATTAATACTAATGCATCTTTTTGTATTACTACAGAAAAACTTAAAAATCTCTTGCCAGCAAGTTGTAACAAAATAATTGTTGATAATGTATTATTGACAACAGCTAAAATAACAAAAATTTTTTATCCAGACTCCATTAATGATAATTTTGACTCAACAGTTAAAGAAATAACAAAAACAATTTTTAAAAAAAAAGTAAAATATGGAAAGAATGTTTTGATTGGAAAGAATGTTAAAATTGGAAAAAATTGTTTAATTGGTCATAATTCTATAATTGAGAAAAATGTTATAATTGGAGATAATTGCTCTATTGGTTCTAATGTAATTCTGAGAAATACAATTTTAAAAAATAATATAAATATTTTAGACGGTTGTGTGATAGGAAAAAAGGGTTTTGGTTTTTTTCCAAATAATGAAAAAAACTATCGTTATCCACAAATCGGTCTTGTCATAATTGAAGATAACTCAGAAATTGGATGTGGTTCCACTATTGATAGAGGATCTATTTCAAATACGATAATTGGAAAAAATACATATCTGGATAATCAAATTCATATTGCCCATAACGTTAAAATTGGGAACAATTGTATAATTGCTGGGCAAGTAGGTTTTGCAGGAAGTTCAACTATTGGAAATAATGTTATGATTGGGGGCCAAGCAGGAATTTCAGGACATTTAAAAATAGGTAATAACATACAAATAGGCGGTGGAAGTGGCGTAATAAGAAACATTGATGATAACAGTAAAGTAATGGGTTACCCAGCTAAGAATTTAAAAAAATTTATAAAAGAAATTAATTAAGATGATTCATAAAACTGCAATAATTGATAAAAAAGCAAAAATCTCTGAGTCAGCAATCATCGGCCCATATTCTGTAGTTGGTCCAAACGTTCAAATTGAAGAAAAAACGATAGTTGAGTCTCATGTTAATTTAAGTGGACATACTAAAATTGGAAAAAATAATAAAATTTATCCATTTGCTTCAATTGGAAGTAATCCACAGGATTTAAAATATAAAGGAGAAAAAACAGAATTAGTTATTGGAAACAACAACGTTATTCGAGAGTATGTTACCGCCAATCCTGGTACAGCTGGTGGTGGAGGCATAACAAAAATTGGCGACAATAATTTATTAATGATTGGTGTACATATAGCTCACGATTGCATTATAGGAAATAATATTGTTATAGCTAATAGCGCTGCTATTGCTGGTCACGCAGAAATTGAAGACGATGTTATAATTGGTGGAAATTGTGGTGTGCAACAGTTTTCAAGAATAGGAAAAATGGCAATGATTGGTGGAATGACAGGTATTTCAAGAGATGTAATTCCATATGGTGTTTCCTATGGAAATAGAAATTACCTTAATGGAATAAATCTAATTGGTCTTAGAAGAAGAAATGTTCCAAATAAAGATATTATAACTTTAACGGAAGCTTATAAAGAGATTTTTAAAACAGAACAATTATATGACAATCTTAAAAATCTAAATGGAAAGTTTAATGAGAATAGTTATGTTAAAGAAATAGTTAATTTCATAAATAAAGATAAAAAAAGACCAATTTGCACACCATTTAGTAAATAAAATGATAGGTTTATTTTTTGGAGAAACAATATTTCCAAAGCTAATATTAAAAAATATCAAAAAAAAAAAATTAAAATATTTAATTATAGATCTATCAAAGAAAAATATATTTAAAAAAAATTCTAATTCATACCGTATAAGCATCGGACAATTTGGTAAAATTTTAAAGATTCTTAATCAAAATAAATGCAAAAAAGTCATTTTTGCTGGCAAAATAGAAAAACCTAAATTTTCAGAATTAAAATTAGACGCTACAGGAATTTATTATATACCTAGAATTATTAAAGCTGCCAAAAAGGGTGATGCAGCAATATTAAAAGAATTAATAAAAATCCTATCTCTAAAAAAAATAAATATAATAAGTTCAGTCTATTTTAACCCAGAATTATCGTTAAAAAGCGGTCATTATACAAAGCTAAGGCCCAATAAACAGGATTTAACCGATATTTCAAAAGGTATTAGAATACTTCAAAGATCAAATGCTTATGATCATGTTCAGGCCGTAATAATAAAAGATAATTTAGTCTTAAAAGAAACATCAAAAGGAACTAAAAAATTACTTCATTCAATTAAAAAAAATATAAATAAAAGTGGTGTTTTAATTAAATTTCCAAAAAAAAAACAAGATCTTAGAGCAGATCTACCAACAGTTGGTATGGACACTTTTAAAGATTGTAAAAGAGCAGGCCTCAAGGGAATTGTTTTAAAAAGTAAAAAAAATATATTTCTAGAAAAAGAAAAGTGTATAAATTTTGCTAATAAAAATAAAATGTTTATTTTTGTGAAATGAAAAAAGTGTTTATATTAACAGGTGAACCATCAGGTGATAAATTGGCATCAATGGTAATTTCAAAACTTATGCAAAAAAATCCAGAAATTGAGTATCTTTCTGTGGGTGGATCAAATCTTTCTAATCTAGGAATAAAATCTATTTTCGATATTAAAGAGATTACCTTTATGGGATTTACAAGTGTTTTAATGAATATATTTAAAATTAAAAGTAAAATAAATCAATCTGTAGAACAAATTATAAAATTTAAACCTGATATATTGTTTAGCGTCGATAGCCCTGACTTCACATTAAGGGTGGCTGAAAAAGTAAAAAAAATTAATCCAAATATTAAAACTGTACACTATGTTGCTCCACAGGTTTGGATATGGAGAGAGGGTAGAGTTAAAAAATTTAAAAAATTTGTTGATCATTTTTTATTATTATTTAACTTTGAAAAAAAATACTTTGATAAAGAGGATATTTTAAATACTTTTGTAGGTCATCCATTGTTAGAAAAAAATAATTCAAAAATTGATATATCCAATATATCAAAAGGCAAAAAAATTATATCTATCTTTCCAGGCAGTCGTTCATTTGAAACAAGTGTCCTTTTACCTATTTTATTTGACTTTATTAAATTAATGAATGAAAAATTTAATGAATTTCTCTTTGTCATACATGCAACAGAGGATAATAAGGATGAAATTAATGAAAAGTTAAAACCCCATAATTTTAATAATGTAGAAACTATATCTGAAAAAAATATCAAATCTGTAGTTTTATTAAATTCATTATTTGCTGTTGCGAAATCTGGCACTGTTTCTTTGGAAATTTGTAATGCTAAGGTACCTTCAATTATTATATATAAAATTAATTTTATTAATTATTTAATTATGAAGTCTCTTGTTAAGGTAAAATTTGCAAATATTATTAACATCATTAACAATAAAGAGATTATTCCTGAACTTTTACAAAAAGAATGTAATGCAAAAGAAATTTTTAAGTCTGTTATTTATTTTTTAAAAAATCCTGACTATGCAAAGCAACAAATTCAAGTTTGTGAAAAAACTTTAGATCAGATTAGATCAAAAAGCTCCTCAGGCGAGGAGGTAGCAAAAATATTAAGCAAATATCTTATTTCCTAATCTTTTTATAACCTCATCTTTGCCAAGAGAAACTATTATATCATATATTCCTGGTCCAAATTTAGATCCTGTTAAAACAATTCTGAGTGGCTGACCTACGCCTTTAAAATTTGTATTATTTGACTTAATTAAATCATTTATAATAGGTTCTAATGTCTCTCTGTTAAACTTATTTAATTCAGAAATTTTACCATGAAATTCTGATATGATCTTTTTAGAGGTTTCGTCAATTAATTTTAGATCATCATCATTAAAATTTACCTTATCTGAAATTATATATTGAGAATTTCTATAAATATCTTCTAAGGTTTTTGCTTTGTTTTTTAAAAAAGGTAGTGAGTTTTGTATTTTTTCTATTTTATCAACTGGAATTTCTTTTTTATATGAGGCGCAGTATTCATTTAATAAATTGTAAAGATTATTCTCATCAATATTTTTTATATAGTGTTCATTCATTGATAAAATGCGACTCATGTCTAGTTTTGACGGAGATTTTCCAATGCCCTCTAAATTGAAATATTTAATACTTTCATCTAAATTAAAAATTTCTTTATCTTTAAATGACCAGCCTAATCTAAGAAGATAATTTCTGAGAGCATCTGATATAATTCCAATTTTTGAATAATCATCTAAAGTTGAAGCCTTATCTCGTTTTGATAATTTTTTACCATCTACTGTATGAATTAATGGAATATGTGCAAACGATGGAAGTTCCCATTTCATCGCTAAATATATTTGCATTTGCTTAAAGGTATTAATTTTATGATCATCACCTCTAATTATATGCGTTATATTCATTATATGATCATCAACTGATGCTGACAAATTATAGGTTGGTGTTCCATCATTTCTTAGAATTACAAAATCTTCAATGGTATTATTTTCAATTTGAACATCTCCTTGAACTAAATCTTTTAAAACTGTTGATCCATCAATTTTGCTCTTAAATCTAATAACTGGCTTGATATTTTTAGGCACTTCTGTATCAGTTTTATCACGCCATTTTCTGTCATAGATATATGGAATTTTTTTTTGTTTTGCTCTTTTTTTTTGTTCTTCTATTTCTTCGTTTGAGCAATAACACTTATAAGCATTTCCATTTCTTAATAATTCATTTACGATCTCAACATGTTTCTCTTTTTTACTTGACTGAATATATTCACTACCATCATAATCAATACCTATCCATTTGAGTGATTTAATAATTTGATCCTTATATTCATTTTTAGATCTTTCTTTATCTGTGTCCTCTATTCTTAAATGAAAACTTCCTTCATTATTTTTAGCAAATAACCAATTGAATAATGCAGTTCTAACTCCACCTATATGCAAAGGACCAGTTGGTGATGGAGCAAATCTTGTTGCTACTTTTTTCATTAAAAATGTTTAGACTATTTTATTAAAAGTTTCTATATAAAGATACCAAAACTCCTTGAACTTTAACTCGGTCTGGGCCAAATATTTTGGTCTCATAGTTCTTATTAGCGCTCTCAAGAGCTATTGTTTTGCCTTTTCTTCTAATTCTTTTTAGCATTGCTTCGTGATCATCAATTAATGCAACTACAATTTTCCCATTATCAGCTGTATTTGTTTTTTTTACAATTACAGTATCCCCTTCGTTAATTCCTGCATCAATCATTGAGTCTCCCTGAACTTTTAAACCAAAATATTCACCATTTTTTTCTAGATTATTTGGTAGTGGAATTCTCGAGACTTCATTTTGTATAGCCTCAACAGGTGTACCCGCAGCTATTTTGCCTAAAACAGGTAGTTCCATATCATTATTTTTTTGATTTTCCTCATCTAAACCGCCTTTAATAACGCTAGGTGAAAAGCTATTGTAAATATCATTGGCAGATGCAGTTTCTGGTAATTTGATTACTTCTAAAGCCCTTGCTTTATGAGCGAGTCTTTTTATGAAACCTCTTTCTTCTAAAGCACTAATTAATCGATGAATTCCAGATTTAGATTTGAGATTTAATGACTCTTTCATTTCTTCATATGAAGGAGATACACCTGAGCTTCTCAACTTCTTGTTGATAAATAAAAGTAGGTTTTTTTGTTTTTTTGTTAACATAAGAACAAATATCGTACAAAATCTGTTCTATAAAAGTTCTCTACAATTAACAATAGTAAAAAAACTAATGATATAGGGGTTTATTTGCCTAGAGGACTGAAAAAATAGAATTATTTTCCAGATCTTTTAAAAGTGATTCACCAATCAAAAAAGTTTT
This sequence comes from uncultured Pelagibacteraceae bacterium, assembly GCA_902554035.1. GTDB lineage: Bacteria > Pseudomonadota > Alphaproteobacteria > Pelagibacterales > Pelagibacteraceae > Pelagibacter. The sequence goes on from CACDMX010000009.1 coordinate 16,169, forward strand.
AATTGATGTTTTTTTAGAAAGTTCCAACAATTTGTCTTTTGTTTTAATTCCACTTTCAGAAATTAATGGTCCAGGATGATTAATTAAAATATCGTGAATATCATAAGTTGTATCAATGTCTGTTTTTAAAGTTTTTAAATTTCTATTGTTTATTCCAATTAAAGCATCTTTAAATTTTAACGCTTTTTTAGCTTCTTCTACTGTATGAACTTCAACAATAACTGACATATTAAATTTTATTGCTTCTTCATATAACTCATTCGCGAGGTAATCAGAAACACCTGCTAGAATAATTAAAATAGCATCAGCACCATAACTTTTAGCCAATGGAATTTGAAATTTATCTATAAAAAAATCTTTACACAAAATTGGTAAATTAACTTTTTGTTTTATTTTTGAAATATGTATCAAGTTACCTAAAAAAAAATCTTCCTCAGTTAAAACTGATAAACAGGTAGCTTTATTGATGTTATATATATTTGCTATTTTGACAGGATCATAATTTTCAATAATTATGCCTGCTGATGGGCTTGCTTTCTTTATTTCAGCAATAATAGAAAATTTTTCATTTTTTATATTATTTTGAATTGTTTTTTTAAAATTGATAAATTTGTAATTTTTATTTATAGACTCTTTTAAAGAGTTTATGTCAGTATTTCTTTTTTGACTTTCTATTTTTTCCTTCTTTTTTTGAATAATTTTTTCAAGTATATTTTCAGCCATTTTGGATTTTTTCTAAATGTTTAAAAGTTTTACCTGATAAAATATGTTCTCTAGCACTTAAATAAGATTCTTTAAAATTTTCATATGTTTCATTAACAATTAAACCAGCAGCAGCATTCAAACAAACTGCTTTAGAAAAATCATTATCTTCACCCTTAAATATATTTATAATTTTATTTGAATTAAATTTTGAATCATCGCCAATAAGATTTTCAAATTTATCCGCATTTATATTTAATTCTTTTGGATCAATAATGATTTCTGAAATTTCATTATTTTTAAGTTGCATAATATTTGTTTTTGCATAAGGTGAAATCTCGTCTAAACCATCTTCACTATTAACAATCCAAGCAAATTTGATATCTAAATTACTTAAAGCTTTTGCGAATATTCTTAATAACTTTTTATCAAAAACTCCAACAACTTGACGTTTAATTAGGGCAGGACTACTTAATGGCCCAATCATGTTGAAGATTGTTCTTTTGCCAATTTTTTTCCTAACAGGTCCTACAAATTTCATAGCACTATGATAATTTGGCGCAAACATAAAACCAAAATTGTTTTTATTTATTTGATCTTCTACATCATTTGACCCTAAATCAATTCTGATTTTAAGTGCTTCCAAAACATCCCCTGAACCACATTTTGATGAGACAGCCTTATTTCCATGTTTTGCTACTTTAATACCCATACTTGCTAGTAATAATGCAGAAGCAGTTGAAATATTGAGTGTATTCATCCCGTCACCTCCAGTCCCACAAGTATCAATACAATTTTCTACATTCACTCTCTTTGATTTTTCTCTTAATATATAAACACCTCCTGCTATCTCCTCAGAAGCTTCACCTTTAGCAGATAATAAAGTTAAAAAATCAAATATTTCTTGATCACTTACTTTTCCTTCCATTAATTGCTCAAAAGCAGATTTGCTTTCTTTAAATGATAAATTTTCTTTTTTTTTTATTTTATCAATAAATTGTTTCATATTTTCTTAAAATAAATGAAATTTTTTAAAATATTTATTCCAATTTTTGTTTTAATACTTTCCGGGTGAAATTGCACTCCATGAATATCATATATTTTATGTTGAACACCCATAATTACTCCATCTTTGGTCTCAGCAGTAATCATAAGATCTTTAGAAATTGTTTTCTTGTCAATTACTAAACTATGATATCTAGTTGCCTCAAAATTTCGTGGAAGATTCCTTAATATTCCAATCTTTTTTGAAAATATAATACTTGTTTTTCCATGCATTATTTTTTTTGCTTGAATAATTTTTGAACCAAAAACTTGTCCAATTATTTGATGACCCAAACATACACCAAGTATTGGTATTTTTTTATATAGCGATTTTACTATTTTAAGACAATTTCCAGCTTGATATGGGTTACCAGGACCCGGTGATATTACAATTTTGTCATATTTTTTTTTGATAATCTCTTTTGAGTTAATTTTATCGTTTCTTACCACATCAACATTAATCTTCAGTGATGATAGGTAGTGAAATAAATTAAAAGTGAAACTATCATAATTATCGATTAAAATTATTTTCATTATCTTAGCGCATTTATTAAAGCTTTGGCTTTATTAACAGTTTCGTCATACTCTTTTTTCGGAACACTATCAGCAACTATACCAGCACCAGCTTGTACATAAAACTTACCTTTTTTAGCTACAGCAGTTCTTAAAGCAATACATGTATCAAATTCACCGTTAGCAGAAAAATACCCAATACCCCCAGCATAAACTTTTCTCTTTGAATTTTCTAATTCATCGATAATTTCCATTGCTCGAATTTTTGGTGCACCAGATACTGTTCCGGCTGGAAAACCAGCTAGAAGGGACTTAAATTTTGAAAACTTTTTATTATAACTTCCAACTACATTAGAAACTATATGCATTACATGTGAATATTTTTCTATAACAAAACTTTCAGTAACCTTGATAGTGTTTATTTTTGATACTTTTCCTGCATCATTTCTACCTAAATCTAGTAGCATTAAATGTTCAGAAAGTTCTTTTTTGTCTTTTAGCAAATCTTTCTCATAAAATTTATCTTGGTTTTTATTTTTTCCTCTAGGTCTAGTCCCAGCAATAGGCCTAACAGTTATTTTATTATCTCTTAATCTGACTAAAATTTCAGGGCTTGCTCCAATAATCTGAAAATCATAAAAATTAAAATAATACATAAAAGGAGATGGGTTTGTAATTCTGAGTTTTTTATAAATTTCCAATGGATCTTTTGTTAGCTCAGTTTCAAATCTTTGACTTAGAACAACCTGAAAAATATCACCCTTTTTTATATAATTTTTAGCTTTTTTAACCATGTTAAGAAAATAATTTTTTGATGTATTTGATTTTATTATAATTTTTTTTGAATAATTTACTAAAATATTTTTTCTATTATTAATTTGAGACTGAAGGCTTAAGTCAATTAGTTCTTTTTTAATATCACTATACTTTTTTTTATAATTTTTTATTTTTTCATCTTTAAAAACATTTATAATATAAAAAATTTTTTTTTTTAAGTTATCGTGTATTATTAAAACACGAGGTCTAAAAACTCTAACGTCGGGAAGCTTTAAATCATCTTTACAAGTATTTGGAATTTTTTCTAAATATCTAATTATATCATAAGAAAAAAATCCACATAACATAGAGCAAATAGGCGGTAAACTTTTAGGGGTTTTGAATTTGAAGTTTTCAATTAAATTTTCTAGGATTTTTTGAGGTTGTCCTGCTAATTTTTTTTTATTGTGTTTACTATCAATTGTGAAAGCTTTATTATTATTAAATTCCCATATTTTATCAGGTTTTTTACCAAATATTGTATATCTCCCTTTAATTTTACCTTTTTCCACTGACTCAAAAATAAAACTATTTTTCTCGATTAAAAAATTATTAATAATATTTATAATTTCATTATCGCCGCTAGCTTTTTTTGAAATAAATAATATTTGATTTTGATTTCGTTTATGTTGAAACTTAAAATCATTAAAGTTTCTATTAATCATCATTTAAAATAATTTTTCACTCTCTCAATAGTTTTTTGATTAGTTTTAACCTTATACTTTCCGTTTAAAAAAAAATCATATGAAGAGTATAAATGTTCTCGTAATTTTGTACTTGCTTCATTTGTATAATTTAAGAATTTTTCTGAATTTTGAGAAATATTTTCATGAGTTATAGTATTTATTTTAACAAGATATATATTATCTTTGTCGTCATTTACCAACGTAAAAGAATTTTCAGGCATTGTATAAATAATTTTAACAGATTCTTCAGTAAATATTTTAAAGTCTTCAATTGAGTTTAATTGTAGTTTTTCTCTTTGAATTGAATTTTTTGAACTTAGGTTATTAAATTCTTTTTCAGAAAATTTATTATTGTTTATTTTTTCTAATATTTTTTTATTAAATTCATATTTGTTTTTTTGAATTAGGATATTTGTTACCTTGTTTTTAAATCTTTTGTCACTAATTTTAGGTAAAATTTTATTTACTTCTTTAATTTGATAAAGTACATAAAAATTTCCATCATCAAATAAATCAACCTTATTATCTCTTTCATTATAAATTTTATTTTCAATTTGATTATTTTCATCACTCGAAATATAATTTTTTTTATCAATCAGACTCAAATTATAATCTAAGGCAATACCTTCAATCTGTTTACCATTTAAAATTTCATTTTCAATTTCATCAATTTTGTTAAAAAAATCCTGACTATATTCATTTGATCCTACTAGGTTTTGAGGATCAATCTTTATATAAGAGAAATTTATATATTCTTCTTTTAGCTCATCTACATTTTCATTTATAAAATCTTCTATATTTTCTTTTGTGATATCTTTTTTTTTTAGATAAGCTTTACTTAAATTAAGATATTCTAGATTTATTTTACTCTCTTTTTCTTTAAAAGTTTTGTTTGTAATAAATGATGGAGATTTAATTCCTCCTCCAATATAATAAAATAATTTTTTTTGTAATTCATTTTTTTTTAATCTTTTTTCAAAATTTACTGCAGTTAAGTTGTTACTGATTAAAAATTTCTCGTATACTATTCTGGAAAAATTATTATTTTCGTCGTAAAATCTAGGATTATTTTTAATATTCTTAGCTAAAGATTTTTCAGAAATCTTTAGATTTAGATCTTCTATTTCCATTTCTAGTAATTTTTCAGAAACCAGAGTAGATACTATTTGTTCTAATATATTATTATCCAAATTTTCTCTGATAGATTTTTCATCAATTCTTGACGAATTTATGAATTCCATAAAATCTTGTGTTGATATATTTTTATTATTAATTTTTACTATGTTATTAGTATTTCCACTATTAAACACTCCTCCCATTCCCCACAGTACAAATGGTACAATAATTATACCAACCAAAACTCCAGCAATTTTTGTATTAGCAAAATTTCTTATCTTATCTAACATTTTTTAATCTTTAAATTTATTGATCTATAAAAGACAAACCTATAGATTAAATTTTTCATAATGACAAATAAATATATCTATTTTATTGCAAATTGGAAAATGTATGGCGATTTAAAGTCAGTTAATTCACTTAATAAAGTAATTAATTTTACTAAAAAATACAAAAAAAAAAAATTTAAGCTAATATATTGTCCACCCTATACATTGCTTGAGTCTTTCTATAAAAAAATAAAAAGAACTAAGATTGAACTTGGTGGTCAAAATTGTCATTTTGAACCTTCAAGCGGACCTTATACAGGATCAATAAGTCCAACAATGTTAAAAAAAACTGGAGCTAAGCATGTAATTTTAGGTCACTCAGAAAATAGAAATGAGGGTGAAACAGAACAACAAATTAATAAAAAAATAAACTCTTCAGTTAAATGTGGTTTAAAAGTAATACTTTGTATAGGAGAAACTTTAGTTCAAAAGAAAAAAAAAAAAACGAAACAAATTTTATTAAGACAAATTATTAAAGGTTTATATAAAATAAAAAATTTGAATAATATTACAATAGCTTACGAACCAGTTTGGTCTATTGGAACAGGCGTTGTCCCATCTAATCATGAACTTGAGAAGAATATTAAAACAATTAGGAATATTCTTAAAAAAAATATCAAATTTAAAAGACCTAAAGTTTTATATGGCGGATCGGTTAATATAAAAAATATTAGAAATTTAGCTAGAATAAAGGATATAGATGGTTTTTTAATAGGTGGCGCCTCTCAAAATGCAAAGAAATTTATTGATATAGTTAAAAAAACTATTATTTAACATCCATGGAAAATATTTTATTAGTACTCAATATAATATTTGCAATAATATTGGTAGGACTTGTCTTAATCCAAAAATCTGAAGGTGGTGCTTTAGGTATAGGTGTTTCTCAAGAAAGCTTCATGTTTTCAAGATCAGCCGGTGATTTTTTTACAAAAGCAACAGCTGTCATTGCCACTTTATTCATCATTTGTAGTCTTAGCTTAACAATTATATCTAGAGAGGATATCGTTTCGCCAACCTCAGTAATTGACAAAATTGAAGTAAATGATGATGATGAACCAGTAATTCCAGAAAATAATAATTAATAGTTTTCATTTTTAAAAATATCAGTTATAACATAATTCCATGGCGCGATATATATTTGTCACTGGCGGCGTGGTTTCTTCACTTGGAAAAGGTCTCTCCTCAGCATCCTTAGCTTATTTACTTAAATCGCAAGGATATAAAGTTAGAGTTAGAAAAATGGATCCATATTTAAATGTTGATCCTGGAACAATGAGTCCTTTTCAACATGGTGAGGTCTTTGTTACAGACGATGGTGCGGAAACAGACTTGGATCTTGGGCATTATGAAAGATTTACAAATATATCTGCAAAAAAATCTGACAATATAACAACGGGAAGAATTTATAGCGATATAATTAAAAAAGAACGAAGAGGCAAATATTTAGGAAAAACAGTTCAAGTTATACCACATGTTACAGACAGAATTAAGGAATTTATAGTTGGAGATATAACTAACGAGGATTTTGTAATTTGTGAAATCGGTGGAACGGTTGGTGACATTGAAAGTTTACCTTTTGTTGAAGCTATTAGACAATTTTCAAATGAAAATGGTAAAGGGAAAAGTCTATTTATACACTTAACTTTAGTTCCTTTTTTAAAATCTTCTGATGAAATAAAAACTAAACCAACACAGCATTCTGTTAAAGAATTGAGAAGCCTTGGTATTCAGCCGGACATAGTTATTTGTAGATCTCAAAAATCTATACCGTTAGATCAAAGAAAAAAAATATCTCTTTTTTGTAACGTTTCAATAGATAATGTAATTGAAACTGTTGACGTTAGAACTATCTACGAGGCCCCAATAAGTTTTCATAATGAAAAACTTGATAAACAAGTTTTGAATTTTTTTAAATTAAAACCAAGAAAAAAAGTTAATTTAACTCCATGGAAAAGAATTACTAAATCTGTTTTAGAAAAGAAAAAAATTGTTGATATTGCGATAATAGGTAAATACGTTAATTTAAAAGATGCATATAAATCTTTGGATGAAGCGCTAATTCATGGTGGAATTGATAATAATGTCAAAATTAACCTTATAAGAATTGAGTCAGATAAATTGAAAACTAATCAAATTAAAAAACTTTTAAAAAATATTTCAGGTATTTTGATACCTGGTGGCTTTGGTAAGAGAGGCACCGAAGGTAAAATATCTGCAATTAATTATGCAAGAAAAAATAAAATTCCTTTTTTAGGTATTTGTTTTGGTATGCAATTAGCTGTAGTAGAATTTGCCAGAAATGTTCTAAAAATTAAAAAAGCTAATTCTAGCGAATTAGACAAAAAATGTTACCCTGTAGTTGGATTACTTAATGAGTGGAGCAAAGACGGAAAATTAATCAAAGGATCAAACAAAGATCTAGGTGGAACTATGCGACTAGGAATATATAAGGCAAATTTAAGACATAATTCATTGATAGAAAAAATCTATAAATCAAAGTTTATATTAGAAAGACATAGACATAGGTATGAAGTGAATAATAATTTAAGAAATAAATTTGAAAATAAAGGCATGATATTTTCTGGTATGTCACCAGATGATAAATTGCCTGAAATTGTTGAATTAAAAAGTCACCCTTGGTTTATAGGAGTCCAATTTCATCCTGAATTTAAATCTAGACCTTTAAACCCACATCCTTTATTCTCATCCTTTATCAAGGCTGCTAAATTCTATAAATGAAACAAAAAGAAGTAAATTGTAACGGTATCAAAATATCAAATAGTAATAAATTTACTTTAATTGCAGGACCTTGCCAGCTTGAAAGTGAGCAACATGCAATGGATATGGCAGGAAAAATAAGAGAAATAGCAATAAAGTTTAAAATTGGATTTATATATAAAACTTCTTTTGATAAAGCTAATAGAACAAGTCTTAAAGGAAAAAGAGGTGCTGGACTTGAAAAATCTCTTCCAGTTTTTGATAAAATTAAGAAAGATTTAGATACTCCAATTTTAACTGATATTCATAATGAAGAACAATGCTCTTTAGTTTCTCAACACGCCGATGTACTCCAAATACCAGCGTTTTTATGTAGACAAACAGATTTACTCATTGCTGCAGCAAAAACTAATAAAATTATAAATGTTAAAAAAGGTCAATTTCTTGCTCCTTGGGACATGGTCAATGTAACAAAGAAAATTTCTGACTCAGGTAACGAAAAAATTTTAGTAACAGAAAGAGGAGCTAGCTTTGGTTATAATACGTTAGTATCAGATATGAGATCATTACCAATAATGGCCAAAAATGGTTATCCAGTTGTGTTTGATGCAACTCATTCAGTTCAACAACCAGGAGGATTAGGTGAAAAAAGTGGTGGTCAAAGAGAATTTGTAGAATACTTGTCTAGAGCTGCTGTAGCAGTTGGTGTAGCTGCAGTTTTTTTAGAAACTCATCAAGATCCAGATAATGCACCATCAGATGGTCCCAATATGGTTCCATTAAATAAATTGGAAAATTTAATAAATCAACTAGTTGAAATAGATTATTTGGTTAAAAAAAATTAATGACAAAAATTACTAAAGTTAAAGCTCGTCAAATTTTTGACAGCAGAGGCAACCCAACAATTGAGGCTGAGGTGTTTTGTGATAATATAAGTGCTTCTGCAATATGTCCTTCAGGTGCATCAACAGGATCATACGAGGCTTATGAAAAAAGAGATATAGGTAATAAAAAATATTTAGGAAAAAGTGTACTTAATTCAGTAAACTTAATTAATAAAATAATTTCAAGAAAAAATTAAAAATCAAAATGTTCATAACCAAGAAAAAATTGATTCATTATTAATTAATCTTGACGGAACAAAGCAAAAAAAAAAATTTGGGGCTAACGCGATATTATCAGTTTCAATGGCTGTAAAAAAACTATCTGCAAAAATTAAAAAAATACCTTTATATAAAAATTTTCTAATCAAAAAAAATTTTAAATTACCTTACCCGTTGTTGAATATAATTAACGGTGGAGCCCATGCAAATAATGGATTGAGAATTCAAGAATTCATGATTAGACCTGATAAAGCGAAAAGCTTTTCAGAAGCGTTAAGAATTTGTTATTTAGTTATTAATAATTTAAAACTTTTAATTAAAAAAAAAAATTTATCAACTTCAGTTGGTGACGAAGGTGGTTTTGCACCTATGATAAGCAAAAACGAAGCAGCTTTAGATTTAATTGTAAAAGCAATCAAAAAAGCTGGATTTATAAATGGTAAAGATGTCTCAATATGTTTGGATGTGGCTGCCAACGAACTATTTAAAAACAATTTATATTCCATTCATTCAAACAAATTTGAAACAGTAGAGAAATCTATCAAGAGTTATTTAAAAATTATAAATAAATACAAAATTAAGTCTATAGAGGACCCTTTTTTCTGAAAATGATTGGTCTTCTTGGAGTAAATTAGTGAATTCCACAAAAAAAACTCAAATCGTTGGAGATGATTTATACGTAACTAATCTTGAAAGATTAAAAAAAGGTTTTTTAAACAATTCATCTAATGCTATACTTATCAAACTCAATCAGATAGGGAGTGTCTCAGAAACCTTGGAAGTTATTAAATTTGCTCATGCTATTGGTTATCAAACCATAATTTCTCACAGATCTGGAGATAGCGAAGATACATTTATTGCTGATTTAGCAGTTGGTACAAATTCAAACCAAATTAAAACAGGATCATTGGCAAGATCTGAAAGAGTCGCTAAATATAACCAATTATTAAGAATTGAAGAAGAACTAGGAAAAAAAATGCCAAAATGAATAAGATTCATTAATGTTTGAAAAATTAAAAAAAAATTATTTTTTATATATATTTCCTTTTTTTTAATGATTTATTTCTTGTTTAATTTGTTGAATGGTGAGAGAGGTTTTTTTTCTTACGTTAAAAAAAATAAAATTCTAAAAAATTTAAAGATTGAAGAAAAAAAACTAATTGCAAAAATTGATAATTTTCAATCAAAAAATTTATTACTTACTGATAATCTTGATTTAGATTATATTGAGTTTTTGATACGTGACAAGTTTATGATGGGAAAATTAAACGAAACTATTTATATAATAGACAATGACAAGAATTAGACACCCCGAAAAAATTAATAAACCAATTAATCCAATTAAGAAAAAACCAAATTGGATAAAGTCAAAACTTACAAATAGTAAAGAGTTTTTTCTTAACAAAGACAATTGTAAATCAATATAATCTCAAAACTGTTTGCCAGGAGGCTAATTGTCCTAATATAACAGAATGTTGGAGCAAGCGACATGCAACATTTTTGATTATGGGTGAAATATGCACAAGAGCATGTGCATTTTGTGATGTTGCAACAGGAAAACCTAATGGACTTGATGATTTAGAACCACTAAAAATTGCCCATGCTGTTAAAAAAACTTAGTTTAAAACATGCTGTTATTACTTCAGTAGATAGAGATGATCTAAATGATGGTGGAGCTGAGCATTTTTATAAAGTAATAATTGAGACAAGAAAAATTAATCCAAAAACCACTATTGAAGTTTTAACACCAGATTTTTTTAAGAAAAGGTGAGTCTTACAAAAAAGTTATAGAAGCCAAACCTGATGTCTTTAATCATAATATTGAAACAGTTCCAAGTCTTTATAGAAAAGTGAGACCAGGCTCTAGATATTTTGCTTCACTTGAACTTTTAAAAAAACACAAAGAAAATTGATAAAAATATTTTTACTAAATCTGGTTTAATGGTTGGTTTAGGAGAAAGCAAAGATGAAATTTTACAGGTAATGGACGATCTTAGATCTGCTGATGTTGATTTTTTGACTATAGGACAGTATTTACAACCATCTATCAAACACCATCCTTTAGAAAGATATTATAGACCCGATGAATTTCAAGAATTGGAAATAGCCGCTAAGTCTAAAGGTTTTTTTGTTAATTTCTTCTTCACCCCTTACACGATCATCTTATCATGCTGATGAAGATTTTTTCAAACTTAAAAATATTAGAACTAAACAAACTAATGCCCAAAGCATCAGTTAAGAGATTAATTGAATGTTCAAAAGAACAATTAATAGATTTAGTTCTTGATATTGAAAAATATCCACTTTTTGTTCCATTTTGTTTAGATGCAAAAGTGTATTCTCGTGAAGACAAAGGAGATCTTTTGTTAATAGTTGCTGATTTAACTATAGGAAAAGGACCTTTTAAGGATACTTATAAAAGTGATGTTAAATTAAATAAAAAAGAAGATAAAATTTACGTAACTAACCTTGATGGACCACTTAAATATTTAGATAATAAATGGCAATTTATTGATAAAAATAAATTTACAGAAGTTATATTTGAAGTTGATTTTGAATTAAAAAATCATTTTTTAAATATCCTTATGACAAAATCTTTTCAATTCGGCCTTGATAAAATTGCTGATGCTTTTCAAAAAAGAGCAGATGAACTATTTAATAAAACCTAAGATTAAACTTAAAGCTTTATTTGCTGCAGATCTTTGAATATATGATCTTTTTTTATTTTTAAAGAGGTATTTTTTTAACTAATATTTTACTATCTTTTTTAATACCTATGTAAACTAAACCTACTGGTTTTTCTTTTGAGCCACCACTTGGTCCTGCAATACCTGTTATTGAAACTGAAATATTAGTCTTACTAATTTTATTTAAATTTTTTAACATTGATAAACAAGTTTCATAGCTTACAGCACCATATTTCTTTATAACATTCTTAGAAACTTTCAAAATATTAATTTTTGATTGATTTGAATAAGTAACTAGACCAAGCGTAAAAACTTTAGAAGATCCATTTATTGATGTAATAAAACTAGCAAGTAATCCTCCGGTACAAGACTCCGCAAAAGAAATTTTAAATTTTTTTTTCGTAAGTAATTTTACAATTCTTTTTTGGCAGTTTATTCATGAAGTAATTACCATATATAAAACAAGAATAGCCACAACATATAATCCCGCACATACATCATCCATTATGACGCCAAAACTATTTTTAAAATTTTTATCATAGTAGCTAACAGGGTAGGGTTTAGCGATGTCAAATACTCTAAACAAAATAAACATTACAAAATAATAAGTTAATACATTGTTGATCTCTTTAGTACCTTCGTGAGCAATTTCGTAAAGACATATTGGTATAGATTGACCCAAAAACTCATCAATAACTACTTCTTTTGGATCTTTATTATCTAAATCTTTTATAAAAATATTTACCGAATAGAGTGCAATAAAAAAAATTATTATTAAAATTATTAAAATTAAATCTGGAGAAATATATAAAATATGAAATAAGATAAATAAAAAAAAAACAGTAAACAATGAAGCTATGCTTCCAGGTATTTTGCTAATTTTTCCAATACCAAACAAAGTAACAAATAAAAAATTTATTTTTTTAATCATATTTTAAAACTGAAGCAATTACTTCACATGCTATAGCTTTTTCCTTACCTATTACACCTAATTTTTCAGTAGTTTTCCCTTTAATATTTATTTGATTTGAGGATATTCCGCATATACTTGAAATAGATTTTATAATTTTTTTTTTATATTTAGAAATTTTTGGTGTTTGAGTAATTATATTGATATCAAAATTATTAATAAAATTATTTTTAAGTTTTATTTCACTAATAACCTTCTTTAAAAGTATTGTTGATCTTATGTTTTTAAATTTTACATCTTTATCAGAAAATTTTTCTCCTATATCTCCCATATTACAAGCACCTAAAATTGCATCTGTAACCGCATGTAAAACAGGGTCACCATCTGAATGACCTAATGTACCAAGTTTAGATTTAATTTTTATACCACCTAAATATAATTTCCTTTTTGGGACCAATCTATGAACATCAAAACCTATTCCATAGTTAACAAGATATTTATTTTTTATATCTGAAAAATTGGTTATTTTATTGTTTTGAACTTCACCCTTTATGAATTTAACTTTCTTTTTTGCTTTGATAAATAGGTTTGAATCATCTGTAACTTTAAAATTTTTTTTATTTTGCAACTTATACAACTGTTTGTAATCAAATGCCTGTGGTGTTTGTGTGAGATATATAAAATCACGATTAATATTTGTTATTAAATTTTTATATTTAAACTTTGCTGAGTCTGATAACTTGATTACAGGTATTACACAGTTACTACCTTTTAATTTTTCAAGTAGTTGATGAAGAAGCTTAGGTGAAAAGTTTGGTCTTGCTGCATCGTGAATAAGAACATTCTTTATTTTACTTTTTTTTATACATTGTAAAGCTTTAAAGGCCGATTCAGCACGTGTTTTACCCCCGTAAATTATTTTGATTTTTTTTTGTTTTAATTTTTTAACAAATTTCTTGTGTTTTTTATTTACTACAAGCACAATTTTCATTATTTTTTTTGACTTTATTGCCTTATCAATGGAATGTTGAATTACTTGTTTTCCTTTGTAAATAACGTAAGGTTTAGGTACGTTATATTTAAATCTTTTACTTTCGCCTGCTGCAAGTATGATAAAACAATTATTCATGTATAAATTATATAGTTAGTTTATTTATTGCATAATGTTAGAATTTATCAAAAAAAATATTTTTATATGTGTAATTTTTTTAGTTACACTTTCGGTTGGTTTTTTAACATTTTTAACATTTATTAATAGAAGTTTTTTAAATTTAGAGCATATAAATCTTCAATCATTACTTATTATAAATGTAGTGTTATTATTAATATTTTTTGTATTAATTTTTGTTGAAGTTAAAAATTCGTTAAAAGTTGATATTAATGTTGATGGTTCAAAAGCGAATAAAAAATATATAGCTTTTTTTTCTTTATTTACACTAATTCCTTCAATTCTTATTTCTATATTTTCTTTATTTTTATTTTCTTTCGCTCTAGAAAAATATTTTGATAAAAAAATAACAACCGCAGTTAATAATTCGTATGAAATAGCCAAAAACTATGTTGACGATGTAAGAAATAAAATTGAGTCTGATATTGTGCTTATAGCTCTAGATTTAAATAAAAATGTAAGTATTTTTTATGACAATCCTAGAAGATTTAAAAATTTACTTATTACACAAAAATTTATCAGAGATGTTGATGAGATTCATTTGATTGATAGTTCAGGTAATTTGATTTTAACTACCAATACTAATGATAAAACCTTTTTTCCTCCAAACGAAAAAGCATTAGAGATGGTATTTAACAAAGAAAAACCATTAAAAATTATAAATGCATTTGAAAACAAATCTTCAGCAATTCAAAAATTAACTGCATATATTGATACTTATGTTTATGTTGTAAAGTTTTTGGATGAAGAAATATCAAATTACTTAACAGAGTCAGAAGAGGCCATAAATTTTTATTACAGAGTAGAGGATAAAAGTACTGGAATTAAAATATCTTTCTTTCTAATTTATATTGTTATTGTCTCCTTGCTTCTATTTTTATCAATTTCAATAGCTATAAAATTTTCTTCACGATTCTTCAGATCGATTTCAAATTTAATATTCGCATCACAAAAAATTGGCGAGGGAAATCTTGAAACAAAAGTCCCTGAAATAAAAACCGATAAAGAGCTGGAGGTTTTAAATAAAAATTTTAATTACATGATAGATCAGTTGAAGCACCAGCAAGAAAAACTTATTTTGCAGGAAAGATTTGAAGCGTGGAATACCATTGCAAGAAAGCTAGCTCATGAAATTAAGAATCCACTTACCCCAATTCAACTAACTATAGATAGATTAAAAAATAAATATTCAAATATGATTGAGTCAAATCAAAAGAATAATTTTAATGATCATTTAAAAACTATTAATAAACAGATAGATCAAATCGAGAACTTAGTAAATGAATTCTCTGATTTTGCAAGAATGCCTAAACCAATCTTAAAAAAAAATAATTTATTAGACATAGTTACCGAAAACATAAAATTATTAAATGAAATAGATAGTTCTATTAAAATTAAATTGACTAATAAAGATGATTATTACTGGATGATTTGTGATAGTGAACAGATTAGTAGAGTTTTTTTCAACCTAGTAAAAAATTCTATTGAAAGTGTTCAAGAAAAAGCAGCTAAAACTCCTAATTTATCTAAGAAAATTGATATAGAAATTGAGAATAAAAATGATTATATAAGTTTAATTATAACTGATAATGGAATTGGTTTTATTGACGAAAATTTAAATAACATCTTGAAACCCTACTATACTACAAAGAAAAAGGGTACAGGCTTAGGATTATCAATAGTTAACAAAATATTAAATGATCACAATAGTTCAATTAACTTTTTAAAACAAAAAATTGGTGCAAAAATTGTTATAAACTTTTCAAAAAATGGCAACTGAAATACTTATTATTGATGATAACCCAGATATTAGAAATATTTTAAATGAACTTATTTCTGATGAAGGTTACAAAACAAGAGTAGCTGCAAACTATAATCAAGCATTAACTGAAATTGATAAAAAATTACCTGATGTTGCAATCATAGATGTTAAGCTTGATAAAGGAGATAATGACGGGATAGAGCTTCTATCTCATATAAAAAATAAGAACAAAGATATTCCAGTAATAATAATTTCAGGACATGCAAACATTGAAATGGCAGTTAAATCATTGAAGTCTGGTGCTTTTGAATTTATTCAAAAACCATTTGATCAAGAAAGGCTATTAAATTTTGTTAAAAGAGCAGTAGAAAACTTTCATCTTAAAAGTCAGAATAAAGAGTTAACAACAAAATTATTCCATTCTTTTGAGTTAATAGGATCAAGTTCAAATATAGAAAAAATTAAGGATCAAATTGCAAAGTTAGCAACATCTGAAAGTAGAGTTTTTATTAATGGACCAACCGGTTCAGGAAAAGAATTGATAGCAAGGAAAATTCACAAACTTTCAAGTAGAGTAACTGGTCCATTTGTAATTTTAAATGGAGCACTTTTAGATGTTAAAAAATATGAGTTAGAATTATTCGGTGAAGAAAAAAATAATGGTTCAATATCTTATGGTGCACTGGAGAAAGCCTCTGGCGGCATATTGTTAATAGATGAAGTTTCAGAAATACCTTTAGAGACACAATCTAAAATTTTAAGAGTATTGATTGATCAAAAATTTAAAAGAATTAATGGAGATCATGATATAAAAGTAAATGTCAGAATTATATGTTCTACTAGCAAAGACATTAATAATGAAATTAAATTAGGTAATTTTAGAGAGGATTTATTTCATAGACTAAATGTTTTTCAGATTAACATAGAACATCTAAAAAATAGACCAGAGGATATTCCTTTGTTGATTAAATATTTTTCTGAAAAAATTGCTCAAAACTACAATTTAAAAAAATTTATTATTGATACTAATAATCATTATTTAATAAACTATGATTGGCCTGGAAATGTTAGAGAATTAAGAAATTTAATAGAAAGAATTGCTATATTGGGTCCAGACAATAGTGAAAAGGTATCTAGTATTATTAAAGAGTCTCTTAAAAAAACCAATGAAACTAATTATAAAATTGAAAATTCTCTTTCCGTACCACTTAAAGAAGCTAGGGAAAATTTTGAGAAAGAATATTTAACAACACAACTTAAAAAATTTGGTGGAAATATATCAAAAACCGCTGAATTTGTTGGCATGGAAAGATCTGCTTTACATCGTAAACTTAAGGGTCTAGGCGTAAAAGATTTAAATTAAATGAATATAATTATTTGTGGCGCAGGTAGAGTTGGTTTTACAATAGCTAAGCTATTAAGTGAACAAAATCATTCTATTACAGTAATTGACCAGTCTAGCGAAGATATTCAAAAAATTAACGATACCCTTGATGTTAAAGGAATCGTTGGCAAAGCTACATATCCATCAATTTTAGAAAAAGCCGACGGTTCAAATGCCGATATGATTATTGCAGTTACAAGAAATGACGAGATAAATATGCTTATTTGTCAAATTGCATATACAGTTTTTAAAATTTCAAAAAAAATCGCAAGGATAAGGTCCCAAGACTATCTAAATCCTAAGTTTTCAAAAGTTTACAGTAAAGAAAATCTTCCAATAGATGTAATTATATCACCAGAACTTGAAATTGCTAAGTCTATACAAAGAAAGTTAGAGGCACCAGGAGCTTTAGACAATATACCATTTGCCGATAATAAAATTAGACTTCTTGAAATAAGTGTCGAAAAAAATTGTCCTTTAGTTAAAATAAAATTAAAAGAATTAACTAAAAAGTTTCCTAAACTTGAAGCACATATTCTAGGAGTTATTAGAAAAGATAAATTTATCATCTTAAAAAAAAATGATGTAATCCAAGAAAATGATAAAGCCTATGTTGTTATTAATTCTTCTCAGATGCAACAAACTTTATCTGCTTTTGGTCATAATGAAAAAATTTCTAATAAAATTTTGATTATCGGTGGTGGAAATATTGGTTTTAATCTCGCAAAAAATATCGAGAAATCTTTTGAAGATGCCAGAATTAAAATAATTGAAAAAGATAAAACTAGAGCAGAGATTATTGCAAAAGAATTAAATAATTCAATTATCATAAACGGTGATGGTCTTGATGAAGATGTTTTGAATGAAGCTAATTTAAGCGAGGTTGAAACGGTACTTGCTTTGACTAATGATGACGAAGATAATTTAATGGTAAGTGTACTTGTTGAAAAATTCTCAAAAGATAAAAGAACAATGGCTTTAATAAATAAGCCAAATTATTCTTTATTACAATCGTCATTAAAAATTAATGATCTTATAGATCCAAGAATGAATACGGTATCAAGTATATTAAAGCATGTTCATAAAGGCTCTATTGAGAATGCTTATAGTATTTTAAATGGAGAGTATGAAGTAATTGAGGCGGAAATAATTGAGACTTCTGATTTAGTTAACAAAGAATTAAAAAATTCAAATCTACCAGAAGAAATAAGAATAGGCGCTATTCTAAGAGGAGAAGAAATTATTATACCAAGATCAAATTTTATTTTCCAAAAAAAAGATATAGTTGTACTTCTTGCAAAAATAAATCAATTACCACTTGTTGAAAGCATGTTTAGAATTAGTTCAATTTAAGTTGAAATGAGTTATTTTAGTTTAGTTTATTTAGGAGTATTTTATTTAATAATTTCTGTATTATCTTTTTTTAATATAATTTATTCTTATTACTTTAATTTGTATTTGGGCATTAACAGCTATTTAATCACATTGTTTTTATCATTAATATTTGGGTTAATATTTTTATTAAAAAATAAAGATAATTATAAAATTAATATTTATCATAAAATAATCACAGTAATATCGGGTTATTTTATATTGCCTATAGTTCTATCAATACCATTTTACTTAAGTATTTATAATATTTCTTTTTTAGATTCTTATTTTGAAACAATTTCTGGCTTTACATCTACTGGTTTCACAATTTTTGAAAATATAAAACACTTAGACCAAAGTTTAATAATTTGGAGATCCTCAACTCAATGGATAGGTGGATTATATTTTTTATTTTCTATTATTTTGTTAATAGATATTTTTGATAATAATTTTAAAAAATCGCTTACAAATTTTATTACTTTTGATACATCAGAAACATTCAAACAGTCTTTTAAAATTTTAATACTTTATTCAGTATTGACCTTTTTTATTTTTTTAATCTTGAAGATATTTAATTTTAGAACTTTCGACTCTTTTAATTTGTCAATGACTCTTATTTCTTCAGGAGGTTTTTTACCATTTAATAATTTGTCTTTAATTTTAAACACAAATACCAAAGAGGTAATTTTTGCTTTGTTAATGTTGTTGTCCTTTTTTAGTATTTTTCTTACTTATAATTTAGTTTTTTTAAAAAATAGAAATTTAAACTTTTTTCAGGAGGATATTTACCTTCTTTTTTATTTATTTTTTTTAATAATTATTTTCTTTTCTTTTTTAAATTTTGATTACGACTTTAGTCTAATTCTATTTTCAATTGCCAGTAGTGTATCTAATATTGGACTTTCATTAAAAAATACCCCATCGTCATTATCCTTTTTGTTCTTAATTTTAGTTATTATAGGTGGTTCTTTTTTTTCAACGAGTTCAGGTATTAGATTTTTCAAGCTTTACATTTTATTTAAATTCTCTATTGATAATCTAATTTCACACGTAAAGCCAAAGACTGTTTCAAATAAAAAACAACTTTTTTTTGATATAAGTTTTGA
>CACDMX010000010.1 GCA_902554035.1 uncultured Pelagibacteraceae bacterium
GATATTTTTGGTTGGAATGTAGTACATTTAGTACTAAACGCTGCCACAAATAACCTGTCAGTTATTTCATCAAAAATTAAACTATTAATTTAAAAATATGCCGACAATTAACCAATTGTTAAGAAAAAAAAGAGTTAAAGTAAAATCCAGGGATAAAGTTCCTGCATTGGAAAAGTCACCTCAAAAAAGAGGTGTTTGTGTAAAAGTTTATACAACAACACCTAAAAAACCAAATTCTGCATTAAGAAAAGTTGCAAGGGTAAGACTTTCAAATGGTCACGAAGTAACATCTTATATTCCGGGAGAAGGTCATAACTTACAAGAACACTCAGTAGTTTTAATTAGAGGCGGACGAGTTAAAGATTTACCAGGTGTTAGATATCATATTCTTAGAGGAAACCTAGACACTCAAGGTGTAACAGCTAGAAAACAACAACGTTCAAAATATGGAGCAAAAAAAGGTAAATAAAATGTCAAGAAAAAAAAGAGCTCCAAAAAAAATTCAAGCAGTAGATCCAGTTTATAAGTCAACAGTTATACCAAAATTAGTTAATTCAATAATGTATGATGGAAAAAAAACTATAGCTGAAAAAATAGTTTATGATGCCATTGAAAAAATTAAATCTAAAGTCAAAGAAGAACCTTTGAATGTTTTTAATGAAGCAATTAACAATATTAAGCCTACTGTAGAAGTTAGATCAAGAAGAGTGGGTGGAGCTACCTATCAAGTTCCGGTAGAAGTCAAATCAAAAAGATCTCAAGCATTAGCTTTAAGATGGTTGATTGATGCGTCAAGAAAAAGAAAAGATAAAAAAATGTCAGATAAAATATTTAATGAAATTTATGACGCTTATCAAAATAAAGGATCGGCAATAAAGAAAAAAGAGGATACTCATAAAATGGCAGAGTCTAATAAAGCATTTGCTCATTTTAGATGGTAAAAAATTATGCCCAGAACACATAAATTAGATAAATACAGAAACATCGGTATCATGGCTCACATTGATGCCGGTAAAACTACTACCACCGAAAGAATTCTTTATTATACAGGTAAAAGCCATAAAATTGGTGAAGTTCATGATGGTGCTGCAACAATGGACTGGATGGAGCAAGAGCAAGAAAGAGGAATAACAATTACATCGGCAGCGACAACATGTTTTTGGAGGGAACATAGAATTAATATCATTGATACTCCAGGCCATGTTGATTTTACAATTGAGGTTGAAAGATCTTTGAAAGTTCTTGATGGAGCAGTTGCTGTTTTTGACGGTGTAGCTGGTGTTGAACCACAATCTGAAACTGTTTGGAGACAAGCTGATAAATATAAAGTTCCTAGGATTTGTTTTGTTAATAAATTAGACAGAACAGGAGCAGACTTTTTTAGATGTGTAGATATGATTAAAGATAGACTTGGCGCAAAACCTCTAGTTATGCAAGTACCAATAGGAATAGAGTCATCTCTTCAAGGTGTTGTTGATTTAGTAAAAATGAAAGCTATTGTTTGGAAAAATGAGGATCTTGGTGCTGCCTGGGAAGAAAAAGAAATTCCAGCTGAACTTAAAGAAATTTCAGAAAAATACAGACAAGAATTAGTTGAGACTGCTGTTGAACAGAATGAGAAACTTATGGAAAGTTATTTAAACGGAGAAGAGATTAAAAGCGAAGATTTAACTAAATGTATTAGAAAAGGGTGCCTAAATTTTGACTTTGTTCCAGTTTTGACTGGTTCAGCTTTTAAAAATAAAGGTGTCCAGCCATTATTAGATGCTGTTGTAGAATATCTACCAAGTCCTGTAGATATTGGTTCAATTAAAGGTAAAAAACCAGGTTCTGATGAAGAATTAGAAATGAAATTTGATGATAGTGCTCCTTTTTCAGCCCTTGCTTTTAAAGTTGCAAACGACCCTTTTGTTGGATCTCTTACGTTTATAAGGATTTATTCAGGAACCGTTAAATCTGGAACAGGTATTTACAATACTTCGAAAGATAAAGAAGAAAGAGTTGGTAGAATGCTGTTAATGCATGCTAACTCAAGAGAAGATATAAAAGAAGCTAATGCTGGAGATATCGTCGCTTTAGCAGGCTTAAAAAATACTATAACTGGACACACTTTATCAGACGAAAACAATCCAGTTCTTTTAGAACCGATGGAGTTTCCTGATCCAGTAATTGAGATCGCTGTTGAACCTAAAACCAAAGGTGATCAGGAAAAAATGGGTGAAGCACTTGGAAGACTCGCGAAAGAAGATCCTTCATTCAGAGTAACATCTGATGAAGAGTCAGGACAGACTATTATTAAAGGTATGGGCGAACTTCACTTGGATATAATTGTTGATAGAATGAAAAGAGAATTTAAAGTAGAAGCGAATGTTGGAGCTCCACAAGTAGCATATCGTGAAACAATTCTTAAAAATGCAGAATTTGACTATACACATAAGAAGCAAAGTGGTGGAGCAGGACAATTTGCAAGAGTAAAATTATCAATAGAACCACTTGAGCCAGGTAAAGGAAGAGAAGTTGAAAGTAAAATTAAAGGTGGTGCAATACCAAAAGAATTTATTCCAGGCGTAGAAAAAGGGATAGAATCAGTTTCTGATACAGGAATTTTAGCAGGATTTCCAATTATAGATTATAAAGTGACAATTCTAGATGGATTACATCACGATGTAGACTCAAGTGTGCTAGCATTTGAGCTAGCATCTAGACAATGTTTTAAAGAAGCTTGTAGCAAAGCTACTTTAAAATTACTAGAGCCAGTAATGAGAGTTGAGGTAGTGACACCAGAAGACTATATGGGTGATGTTATAGGTGATTTAAACAGTAGACGAGGACAAATAAGTACACAAGAGCAAAGAGGTAATGCAACAGTCATTACTGCAATGGTTCCCCTAGCAAATATGTTTGGTTATATTAATGCTTTAAGATCAATGTCTCAAGGCAGAGCTCAATACTCAATGTTTTTTGATCATTATGATAAAGTTCCACAAAATGTTCAAGATGAGGTTACAAAGAAAACAGGATAGATTATGGAAAAACAAAATATTAGAATTAAGTTGAGAGCATATGATAATAAAATATTAGACCAATCGACTGAGGAAATTGTAAATACTGTGAAAAGAACTGGAGCAAATATTAAAGGACCAATTCCATTACCTACAAGAATTGAAAAGTATACAGTTTTGAGATCACCTCATATAGATAAAAAGAGTAGAGAACAGTTTGAGACAAGAACACATAAAAGACTGATTGATATAATTGAACCAACTCCACAGACAGTTGAAGCTTTAATGAAATTAGATTTGGCATCAGGAGTAGATGTGGAAATTAAAATATAATTATGACTGAAGTTGCACTTATAGGAAAAAAAATTGGAATGACGCGAGAATTTTACAAATCTGGCCAATCTGTACCCGTTACAGTTGTTAAAATGGAAAAAGCAAGAGTTATCCAAGTAATTAAAAAAGACCAAAGAGGTTATGATTCTGTTCAACTAGGTTTTGGGAAAATTAAAAATTCAAAATTAACAAAGTCAATGAAGGGGTTTTACGCAAAGAAAAATACAGAACCAAAAAAGATTTTAAAAGAATTTAGAGTAAAAAATACCGAAAATTTTAAAGAAGGAAATGAATTTGGTTTAGAAATTTTTAAAGAGGTAAAATTTGTAGATATAAGATCAAAAACCATTGGTAAAGGTTTTGCGGGCGTAATGAAAAAATATAACTTTGCTGGTTTAAGAGCAACCCACGGTGTATCAGTTTCGCACAGATCGCATGGATCTACTGGTCAAAGGCAAGATCCTGGAAAAGTTTTTAAAGGAAAAAAAATGGCTGGACACATGGGGAATAAATTAAGAACTATACAAAATATAGAGATTATTAAATCAGATATAGAAAATAATTTACTTTATCTAAAAGGTTCAATACCTGGGTCAAAAAATACAGAGGTTTTAGTTAAAAAAGCAAAAAAAAATGTTCACAAACTAACGGTAAACGAAAAAATCGAAGCAGCAGAAAAAGCAAAAAAAATACCAGAAAAGAAAAAGAAATAGTATGAAAATAGAAAAAATTAATCTAGACGGCAAAAAAAGTTCAATTGAGGTTTTGGATAAAATATTCTCTGGTAATATAAATAAAAATTTAGTTGAAAAAGTACTTTACAAAACTAATGCAAATTACAAAGGAAGACACGCTAAAACCAAACAACAAAATGAAATTAAGGGATCAACATCGAAAATATACGCACAGAAAGGGACTGGTAATGCAAGACATGCAAGCAGAAAAGCACCAATATTTGTAGGTGGTGGTGTTGCTCATGGTCCCAAAGGAGCGCTTGCTTATAAAAAAAGAAAATTAACAAAAAGTGAAAAAAAACTTAGCATAGCATCTCTTATTACAGAAAAAAATAAACTTAAAAATTTAATCATATTCAACGATTTTACGAATGAAATAAAAAAGACTAAGGAAATGTATAAAATTGTTAACAAATTTGAAATTAAAGACTCTTTAATAATTTTAGATAAAAAATCAAAAGATAAGATTTACAAATCTGCACGAAATATACCAAATATTAAAGTTACTGACATTAATCACTTCAGTGCTTTTGATATTGTTAAATTTAAAAAAGTAGTTTTTACAGAAAGTTCAGTTAAAGAGTTAGAAAAGAGATATATATAAAATGCAAAAAATTAGTTTATACGATAAAATCTATTCACCTGTAGTTACTGAAAAGTCAACTAATTTGTCTGAACAAAATAAAATAGTTTTTAAAGTACCAGGAAAAACAAATAAAGTTAGTATTAAAAAAAATATTGAGAAAATTTTTAAAGTAAATGTAATAAAGGTAAATATAATTAATAAACAAAATAGAAAAAAATTAACAAGAGGAAGAAAAGTAAAAGTTAAAGGTTATAAAAAAGCAATTATAACTTTAAAAAAAGGTCAAAGTATTGACTTAACAACAGGTATTTAATAATGGCATTAAAATCTTTTAAACCTTATACGAAATCTACAAGAGGCACTATTTTAATTGATAGATCTGGACTATGGAAAGGTAAACCTTTTAAATCTCTTGTTTCTCGAAAAAATTCTAGAAAAGGTAGAAACAATATTGGAAGAATTACATCAAGAAATAGAGCTGGTGGTCATAAAAAAATGTATAGAGAGATTGATTTTTATAAAAAGAAATTTGATATAGAGGCTACTGTAGAGAGAATTGAGTATGATCCCAATAGATCTTGTTACATCATGCTGGTTAAATTCGATGATGGAGTTTACAAATATTACTTGGCACCACAAAAAATTAAAGCTGGAGATAAAATAATTAATGGAAATAAAAAGGAAATTAAAATTGGAAACTGTATGCCTTTACAAGATATACCAGTTGGAATTGAAATTCATAACGTTGAGATTCAACCAGGATCTGGGGGTAAAATAGCTCGATCAGCTGGTACCTCAGTAACAATATCAGGTATAGATGGAAATTATTCCTTGATTAAAATGACATCTGGTGAAGTGAGAAAAATAGACTCAAGGTCACTTGCTACAATTGGGGTTTTATCAAATCCAGATCAAAAAAACATCAAAATAGGCAAAGCAGGAAGATCAAGATGGCTTGGTAGACGTCCACATACCAGAGGTGTTGTAATGAATCCAGTAGACCATCCTCACGGAGGTGGTGAAGGAAAAAGTGCCGGAGGAAGACATCCAGTTTCACGAACAGGTCAATCTGCTAAGGGTTTAAAAACTAGAGATAATAAAAGAACAGACAAATTTATAATTAGAAGAAGAAAAAAGAAAAAGGATTAAGTTAAGTAGTATGGCAAGATCAGTATGGAAAGGACCTTTTGTAGAAGAAAGCTTGATAAAAAAAGTAGATCTACAGAAAAAAGAAACAAATAAAAAACCAATTAAAACTTGGTCAAGAAAGTCTACTATAATTCCTGATTTTGTGGGATGTAGTTTTTTGATTTACAATGGAAAAAAGTTTATCCCTCTTACAATTTCAGAAGATATGGTAGGACACAAACTTGGTGAATTTGCGCCTACGAGAACTTTCGCTGGGCATACACCAGCAGATAAAAAAGCTGCAAAAGATGCTAACGCAGATAGTAAAGTAGAGAAAAAATAATGAGCAAAAAAAAGAAAAATAAAGATACAAAAGATAAATTGGTAAAATCGGTAAACAAGAATGTAAGGTCAAGTGTTAGAAAATTAAATCCAATTTTAAAGGGTATAGTGGGCAAAAAAGTTGATATAGCTATAAGAGATCTAGAATTTTCAGAAAAAAGAATTTCTAAAGATATAAAAAAAACAATTTCTTCTGCAGTAGCAAATGCTGAAAATAATTATCAATACGATATAGATAAACTATTTATAAAAGAAGCTTTTTGTGGAAAACAAATAATTATGAAAAGATTTAGAGCAAGAGCAAAAGGAAGAGCAGCTCCAATTATAAAGCCTTATTCAAATGTAACAATCATATTAACAGAGTCACAGAAAAAAACGGAGAGTTATGGGTCAAAAAGTTAATCCTGTTGGTTTAAGATTAGGAATAAATAGAGGTTGGGACTCTGTTTGGTATGCTAAAAAGAAAGATTTTGGAAGTTATCTAATTGAAGACTTCAAAATAAGAGAATATATAAAAAAAAATGTTATTAATTCTGGTGTATCAAAGGTGATGATAGAAAGAACTTCAAAAAAATGTTTTGTGACAATATATACTTCTAGACCAGGTTTCGTTATAGGAAAAAAAGGAAGCGATATTGAAAAAATTAAAAATAAACTATCAAGTATTACATCTAATGAAGTTAGCTTAAACATAAAAGAAGTTAAAAAACCCGAAACTAATAGTTTTTTAGTTGCTGAAAACATAGCTCAACAATTAGTTAAAAGAATTTCATATAGAAGAGCAATGAAACGATCAATGCAATCGGCATTAAGATTGGGCGCAAAAGGAATTAAAGTCTCTATTAGTGGTAGGTTGGGCGGAAATGAAATAGCAAGAACAGAATGGTTGAGAGAAGGAAGTATACCATCACATACACTAAGAGCCGATATTGATTATGCGGAGTCGGAAGCATTAACTACGTATGGAATTATAGGAATTAAAGTTTGGATTTATAAAGGAGAAATTTTTAGTAAGGAGTTTAGTCAAGAGACTAATAAGAAATAGTTATGTTGCAACCAACTAGATCAAAATATAGAAAAGCACACAAGGGCAGAATTCATGGTAATGCATCAAGAGCAAATTTAATAAACTATGGTTCTTTTGCTTTAAAAGCGATGTCACCAGATAGAGTTATTGGCAAACAGATTGAAGCTGCACGTGTAGCATTAACTAGACATATGAAAAGGCAAGGAAGAGTTTGGACACGAATTTTTCCTAACATACCAGTTTCAAAAAAACCAGTTGAAGTTAGAATGGGCAAAGGCAAAGGTTCACCTGAATTCTGGGCCTGTAGAGTGAAACCAGGTAGAATATTATTTGAGATTGATGGAGTCACTGAACAAACAGCAAAAGAAGCCTTATATAAAGCATCTGCAAAACTGCCAATTAAAACAAAATTTATTAAAAGAATATCATAATGAAAAAAAAAGAATTAAAGAAATTAACTAAGGATCAAGCAATTAAAAATATTGACAAAATGAAAAAGGATCTCTTTAATCTTAGATTTCAAAAAATAAATTCACAAGTAACAAATACTGCAAAAATTAACGAAACAAAAAAAGTAATAGCAAGACTAAAAACTCTTTTAAAAGGAAAATTAAATGCCTAAAAAAATATTATCAGGAATTGTAGTTAGCGACAAACCTAACAAAACTATAACAGTTTTGGTTGAAAGAAAGTATCAACATCCAATTCTAAAAAAAATAATAAAAATTAAAAAAAAATATAATGCACACGATGAAAATAATAAATTTAAAAATGGAGATAAGGTTTTTATTGTAGAGAGCAAACCTTTCTCAAAAAATAAAAAATTCCAAGTAATGGAGGATTTAAAATGATTCAAGTCCAAACCGAATTATTAGTTGCAGATAACACTGGAGCAAAAAAAATAGAGTGCATAAAAGTTCTTGGTGGATCAAAAAGAAGATATGCAAGTATAGGAGATACTATCGTCATAGCTGTGAAAGAAGCTATACCTAAAGGCAAAGTTAAAAAAGGATCGGTGCATAAAGCTGTAGTAGTTAGAGTTAAGAAAGGTATTCATAGAGATGATGGATCTAAAGTAAAATTTGATAATAATGCAGCTGTTTTAGTGGATGATAAAGGTGAACCAGTAGGCACAAGAATTTTTGGACCTGTTACAAGAGAGTTAAGAAATAGGGGTCAAATGAAAATAATTTCACTTGCACCGGAGGTTTTATAAAAATGATCAGTAAAGGTACTAAAGTAAAAATTTTGGCTGGAAAAGATAAGAGAAAAGAAGGTGAAATTATTGAGATAGACAGAAAAAATAATAGAGCTAAAGTTAAAGGTATAAACATGGTTAAGAAGCACGTTAAAACTACAAAAGAGAAAAAGGGTGGAATTGTTTCAAAAGAAAATTTCCTTAATATATCTAATTTAGCCATTATAAATGAAAAAAAAGAAAGTAAAAAAAAAGAGGTTAAAAAATAAGCATGATTCCAAGATTGAAAGAACTATACATGAGAGAAATACAACCTTCTTTAAAAGAAAAGTTTGGATTTAAAAACATTTATATGACGCCTCATTTAGAAAAAGTTGTAATAAATATGGGTTTAGGATTGGATGGTAACGATACAAAAACAATAAAATCTTGCGAACAGGATCTGGCAAACATTGGTGGTCAAAAACCAGTTTTAACTAAATTTAAAAAATCTATATCTAATTTTAAAACAAGAAAAGGTACAAATGCAGGTCTTAAAGTAACTTTGAGAAAAAATAAAATGTATGAATTTATCGATAGATTAGTAAATATTGCGTTGCCTAGAATTAAAGACTTTAGAGGATTATCGGAAAGAGGTTTTGATAAATTTGGTAACTTTACATTTGGTGTGAAAGAACACATAATTTTTCCTGAGGTAAATTTCGATAAAGTCGATAAAATCAGAGGTTTGGATATAACAATTGTAATAAAATCAAATTCAAAAGACCATAGTCTTGAGTTGTTAAAAAAACTCAACTTTCCATTTAAAAACAAAGGAGAAAACTAAATATGGCTAAGTTAAGCGCAATCAATAAGAATAATAGAAGAATAAAACTTTCTAATAAGTTCTTCAAAAAAAGAAGTGAACTTAAAAAAATTATAATGAACAAAAAACTTTCATTAGAGGAAAGGTTTAAAGCACAACAAAAGTTGTCAAAACTACCAAGAAATTCAGCGAAAGTCAGAGTTATGAATAGATGTCAAATAACTGGAAGACCACATGGAGTTTATAGAAAACTAAAAATATCAAGAATAGCTTTAAGACAACTTGGATTACAAGGAAAAATTCCAGGCATGGTAAAGTCAAGCTGGTAGAAAGGAAATTATGAGTTTAAGTGACCCTATAGGAGATATGATAGCAAGAATTAAAAATGCACAATTGCGTAACCATAAAATTGTTGAATTACCATCATCAAATTTTAAAATTAGTATATCTGAAATTTTGAAAAGTGAAGGTTATATAGTTGATTTCAAAATAAGTAATGACAAGAAAAAGCCAACTTTATCTATAAATTTGAAATATCATTCCGGTAATCCTGTAATTAGTACAATAGAAAGAATTTCTAAACCAGGGAGAAGAATTTTTTCAAGCGCTGAAAGTCTTCCAAAGATTAATAATGGTCTTGGCATTGCAATAATATCAACACCCAAAGGAGTAATGACAGATCTAGACGCAAGAAAACAAAAAGTGGGTGGGGAAATAATCTGTAAGGTTTTTTAATGTCAAAAATTGGAAAAATAAATATTCAAATACCAGAAAAAGTCAATGTAGCCTTGAATGGTTCTATATTAAATTTAGATGGACCATTAGGAAAAAAATCACTCAGTATAGATACAAATATTTTTGATTTAAAAATAAATGAAGGTAAAGAAATTTCAATAAAACCAAAAAAAATTGATCAGAATATGAAAAGATTATGGGGGATGAATAGAAGCTTAGTTAATAATGCAATAATTGGTATTAGCAAAGGTTATGAAAAAACACTTGAACTTGTAGGTGTTGGTTTTAGAGCATCATTAAAAGGTAAACAACTTAATATGCAGCTAGGATTTAGCCATGACATAAATTTTGATATACCTGAGGGAATTAAAATAAATGTTGAAAAACAAACTATATTGAAAATAAGTGGTTATGATAAACAATTAGTTGGTGAGGTGTCATCAAAAATAAAATCAATAAGACCTCCCGAACCTTATAAAGGTAAAGGTATAAAAGAAAAAGGTCAATATATACTTAGAAAAGAAGGAAAAAAGAAATAATGAAATTAAGCACGACAGATAGAAAGAGGTTTAGAGTAAAAAATAAAATTAAAAAAGTTGCAAAACCAGAAAGATTCAGACTTTGTGTATCAAGATCAACAAAAAATATTTCTGCACAAATTATAGATGACAAAAATTGCAAAACATTATTTTCTGCCTCTTCAATAGAAAAAGATATTAAAAACATGAAAATGAAAAACAAAACTGATTTATCTAAAGTTGTAGCTGAAAAACTCGCAAAAAAAGCTCAAGAAAAGAAAATTACAAAAGTTTACTTTGATAGAGGCATATATAAATATCATGGTAGAGTTAAAATTTTTGCAGAAACTTTAAGAAAAAATGGAATGGAATTTTAAATTATGGATAAAGTCAAAGACGAAATTATAGAAAAGTTAGTTCACATAAATAGAATTACCAAAGTTGTAAAAGGTGGTAGAAGATTTGGCTTTTCAGCATTAGTTGTTGTTGGTAATCAGAATGGTAAAATTGGAATTGCTCATGCAAAGGCTAAGCAAGTTCCAGATGCTATTAAAAAGGCAAACGAAATGGCTAGAAGAAAACTTATCCATATCCCTTTAAGAGAAGGAAGAACTATTCACCATGATATTTCAGGTAAAGATGGAGCTGGAAAAATTAAATTACGGGCAGCACCAAAAGGAACAGGAATAATTGCAGGTGGACCCGTAAGAGCTGTCTGCGAGGTACTAGGAATAAGAGATATAGTTGCTAAATCCATGGGTACAGCTAATCCTCATAATGTTATACGAGCGACAATGAAAGCGCTCGGTGCTCAAAATTCACCTAAACATATATCAACAATCAGAAATAAAAAAATTTCAGAAATTATAGAGAAGAGGGGATAATGACTTCACTTAACACAACAGGAAAAATATTAAGAAAAAAAATTCGTGTTGGTAGAGGCATAGGTTCAGGAAAAGGTAAAACTTCCGGGA
Organism: uncultured Pelagibacteraceae bacterium; assembly: GCA_902554035.1. GTDB lineage: Bacteria > Pseudomonadota > Alphaproteobacteria > Pelagibacterales > Pelagibacteraceae > Pelagibacter. Next base: position 11,383 of record CACDMX010000010.1, read on the forward strand.
GAGGTATAAAGGGACAAAAATCAAGATCAGGCGTTGCAATTAAAAGTTTTGAGGGTGGACAAATGCCGCTTTATAGAAGATTGCCAAAAAGAGGATTTAATTCTTTTAAAAATTTAAAAATTGCAAAATTAAATTTGGATAAAATACAAATGTATATTGATAAAAAAAAACTGGATCACAATGAAACAATATCTGTTGAAACGCTTAAAAAATTGAAAATCATAAATAAAAGATCTAAAATATTAAAAATTTTAGGAAAAGGTGAAATTAAAACCAAAGTTAATATTAAAGCTGATTTAATTTCAAAATCAGCAATTGAAAAATTAAAAAAAATTGGCGGTTCAGTCCAAACAATCAATAAGTAGCTTTAGGTCATTATGAGTATAAACTCACAGTCAAGCGATCTCAAAAATAGAATTATTTTTACAATTTTCATTTTATCAATTTATAGATTTGGAACTTTTGTTCCTTTACCGGGTATAAATCCCGATCAATTACAAGTCCTAATGGAAGGAAACCAAAAAGGTTTACTTGGGATGTTTAATGTTTTTGCAGGAGGTGCAATTAGCAGAATGGCTATTTTTGCACTTGGAATTATGCCGTATATTTCATCATCAATTATCGTTCAATTATTGACTGGTGTTTCTGATTATTTTAAAAATCTAAAAAGTCAAGGTGAAATAGGAAGAAAAAAAATAACTCAAATAACACGTTATGGTACAGTCTTGTTAGCACTTATTCAAGGTTATGGCTTATCTGTTGGATTAGAGTCTTCACCTAACTTAGTTATAAATCCAGGTGTATTTTTTAAAGTTTCTACAGTTACAACAATTGTAGCAGGAACTATTTTTTTAATGTGGTTAGGTGAACAAATTACCCAAAGAGGAATAGGAAATGGAATTTCTTTAATAATATTTTCAGGAATAGTGGCTGAAATTCCAAGGGCTTTAGTTACTACTTTCGAATTAGGTAGAACAGGAGCCATATCTACAGTTATGATAATTTTGATATTTATATTATTGGTAGTGACAATAATGTTTATAGTTTTCATGGAAAGAGCTTTAAGAAAAATTTTAATAAATTATCCAAAAAGACAAATGGGTAATAAAATGTACGGTGGAGAATCTTCACATCTTCCATTAAAAATTAACCAGGCCGGCGTTATACCAGCTATCTTTGCATCTGCACTATTGCTTTTGCCTGTTACCTTTTCAAACTTCAATTTTAGTGAAAGTGAAACTTTTATTAATATCTCTTCATTTTTTACTCAAGGCCAACCTTTGTATATGATTTTATATGCTTCAGGAATAATATTTTTTACTTTTTTTTATACTTCAATAACATTTAATCCTAATGAGACTGCAGAAAATTTAAGAAAACATGGTGGCTTTATACCTGGTATTAGACCAGGCGAAAGTACAGCTTTATACATTGATAATATTTTGACAAAATTAACAACTATTGGAGCGTTGTACTTAACCTTGGTATGTTTAATGCCTGAATTTTTAATTGCAAATTATCCGATACCTTTTTATCTAGGTGGAACATCAATTCTAATTGTTGTAGTAGTTGCGATAGACACAGTTACGCAAATTCAAACTCGTTTAATGAGCTCACAATACGAACAGTTAATTAAAAAAACTAAATTTGGTAGATAAAAGTGAATTTAATTATGTTTGGTCCTCCTGGTGCTGGTAAAGGGACTCAGGCTCAACATCTTGTAAAAAAGTATAGTTATTATCAATTATCAACAGGTAATCTTTTAAGAAATGAAATTGAAAATAAAACTATCATAGGAAATCAAATTTCAGAGCTTATTGGTAAAGGTGAAATGGTTACTGATGCTATAGTTGATAACTTAATTTTAAATATAATTAAAAATGAAAAATATAAAAATAAAATTATCTTTGATGGCTACCCAAGAAATATTTATCAAGCAAAAAATCTGTCCAAGGTATTAAACGAAAATAATCAAAAAATAGACTATATTTTTTTTCTTAATGTTAAAAAAGAAGCAATCATAAAAAGAATTGAGAAAAGAAAAATATTAGAAAAAAGATCTGACGATGATGCAGAGACTATTTTAAAAAGATATGATACATATATGGAAGTAACTAAACCCGTTTTAGATTACTACTCCAATAATCGTAATTTTCATGAATTGGATGGAACTAAGGAAATAAACGATATTTCTCAAAAAATTGAGGAAATACTTAAGGTTTAACACATTGACTTTAAACAAACTTCTTATATAAAAGGCTAAATTTTTAATCACTTTTTTATGGCTCGTATAGCAGGTGTAAATATACCACAAAATAAACTTGTTCAAATTGGACTCACATACATTTATGGAATAGGTGATAAATTTTCTAAGCAAATTTGTGTAGATCTAGATATCCCAAAATCAAAAAGAGTTAACGAGCTTACAGATGATCAAATTTTAAAAATAAGGGAATATATTGATAAAAACTTTAAAGTAGAGGGTGATTTAAGAAGAGAATATTCTCTTAGTATTAAAAGATTAATTGATCTAGCATCTTATAGAGGGTCACGTCACAAAAAAAAGTTACCTGTAAGAGGTCAAAGAACAAGATGTAATGCAAGAACAAGAAAAGGTAAGGCTATTGCTATAGCTGGTAAAAAATTAACACCACTTAAAAAATAATGCCAAAAGTTGAAAAAAAAAATAACCAAGAGCAAATTCAAGATAAAAAAACTAACGTAGTAAAAAAAAGTACTTATTCAAAAAAAAAAAAAGTTAAAAAAAATATATTAAATGGCATAGCTTATGTCCAATCAACATTTAATAACACAATTATATCCATTGCTGATACAAGTGGAAATGTTGTATCTTGGGCGTCTGCTGGACAAAAAGGTTTTAAAGGTTCAAGAAAATCCACACCATATGCCGCTCAAGTAGCGGCTGATGCAGCTGCATCAAAAGCTCTTGAATATGGAATGAAAGTTTTATCTGTAGAGGTAAAAGGTCCTGGTTCTGGTCGTGAGACCGCCCTAAGAGCTTTGCAGGCAAGAGGATTTAAAATAATTTCTATTAAAGATACGACGCCTATGCCACATAACGGTACAAGGCCACCAAAAAAAAGGAGAGTATAAATGGAAACAACTGATGTAAATGTTAAAAATTGGAAATCGCTTATCAAGCCGCCAAAGCTTGATGTTCAATTAAGTGAAGATAAAACTTTTGCCAAGATTATTGCTGAACCATTAGAAAAAGGCTATGGATTAACTTTGGGTAACTCACTAAGAAGAATTTTGTTATCATCCATAAGAGGTGCTGCTGTCACATCAATACAAATAGACGGTGTTTTGCACGAATTTACATCTATTAAAGGAATTAGAGAGGATGTGACTGATATAGTTTTGAATGTAAAATCTTTGGCACTTAAAAGTTCATTTGAAGGGGTTAAAAAATTAATTCTTGATGCAAAAGGACCTGGTGAAATTAAAGCATCAAATATAACAACTGTACCTGATATAGAAATTTTAAATCCTGATTTAGTTATTTGTAATTTAGATGAAAATACTAATTTTCATATGGAAATGACAGTCGAAACAGGCAAAGGTTATGTGCCTGCCTCTATGAATAAACCTGAGGATCCACCACTTGGTCTTATCCCAATTGACTCGTTATTTAGCCCTGTAAAGAAAGTTTCTTATTCTGTTAGTACAGCAAGAGAAGGAAAAGCATTAGATTATGATAAATTAACAATGGAAGTTCAAACTAATGGCTCAATATCAGCCGAGGATGCTGTTGCATATTCTGCAAAAATATTTCAAGACCAATTAAATATGTTTGTAAATTTTGATGAACCACAAGAAGTTATAGTTCGTGAGAAACCATCAGAGCCAGAGTTTAATAAAAATTTATTGAGAAAAGTAGACGAACTAGAACTATCAGTAAGATCTATGAACTGTCTTAAAAATGATAATATAATTTATATAGGAGATTTAGTGCAAAAATCTGAGGGAGAAATGTTAAGAACACCAAATTTTGGTAGAAAATCTCTTAATGAGATAAAAGAAGTATTAAATGGTATGTCTTTATATTTAGGTATGGAAATACCTAATTGGCCGCCAGATAATATTGCTGAAATGTCAAAAAAGCTTGAGGAGGCTATCTAATATTTAAATATGAGACACGGTTTTGCTAACAAAAAACTTAATAGAACTTCAGAACATAGAAAAGCTTTATTAAAAAATATGCTTAACTCTTTAATTAAATATGAGCAAATAACAACAACTTTACCAAAGGCAAAGTTTTTGAAACCACAAGCTGATAAAATTATAACTCTAGGTAAAAAGGAAAGTTTGCAAAATACAAGATTATTAATGAGCAAACTACAGGACATCAAATCTACAAATAAGGTAAAAAAAACACTTTCAAAACGATATGAAAATAGAAAAGGTGGCTACACTCGTATCGTAAAGGCAGGTTTCAGATACGGTGATAATGCTCCTATGGCAATAATTGAGTTTGTAGATAGAGATAAAGAAGCAAAGAGAGTAGATAAAAAGAAAAAAGATATTAAAGATCATCAAAAAGAGCAAAAACCAGAAAAAAAATTATCTACAGCCTAATTTTAAATTAAATTAATACGATGAAAAAAACATATAACGTTGATGTAACGTTTATAAATATGCGTATTGATAGATGGATAAGAAAAAATTTTGGACAAATTCCACAAGGGTTTATTGAAAAAAATTTAAGAAACGGAAAAATAAAAATAAACAACAAAAGGATTAAAAGTTCATACAAAACAAAGATTAATGATAAAATTTCTTTATATGATTTTAAATTTAAACCACAAGAAAATAAAATTAAAATAAAATTTCAACCATCTAAGTCAACTGTTAAAGCAAACGAAGATTTAATTATTGATAATAATGATAATTTTATAGTTGTTAATAAAAAAACTGGTATTGCAGTACAAGGAGGGACAAAGTCAAAAAAAAATTTAATCGATATATTTGCAAAAAGTAAGTTTTTTAAGAATGCAAAACCCTACTCGGTTCACAGATTGGACAAAGATACATCAGGTGTATACATTATTGCAAAAAACAGAGAAACAGCTCAGTTATTAACCACATTATTTAGACTAAGAAAAGTTTATAAAACATATTTAGCTATATGTTACGGTGAGTTAATTAGTAATAAGGGAATTTGGGACTCAGATTTAACCCGATACGAAAAAAATAAACCAATAATAGAAAAAGCAAAAACGATTTATAAAGTTATAGATAAAAATTCAATGTACAGTTTGGTTGAGTTGAAACCTATTACTGGAAGAAAACACCAACTAAGGAAACAATTATCTGCAATTGGTCATCCTATTTATGGAGATCAAAAATACAATTTTAGTTTTAAAAATAAGGGAATAAATAAAAACTTAATGTTGCACGCATACCAAATCAAATTTATGATTAATGATAGAAAATTTTCATATACAGCATTATTACCTGATTATTTTAAAAAATTATTAAAAGTTAAAAAACTAAATTTTTTAAATTTCTAATAAAATTTTTAGTCAATCTGTTTCCCATATCTTTATAATTTTGTTTTTTAACTGTCTTTAGATTGATCAAATTTTTTGAATTAATACCACATGGAATTATTTTATTATATTTATATAAATCCACATTTATGTTTATTGAAAAACCATGGTAGGCTATCCACTTTTTAACTCTTATACCTATAGCGGCTACTTTTTTTCTTTTATTATTTTTCTTCACCCATATACCAATATTTTTTCTGTCAGCTGAGGATCTTACATTATACTCTTCAAGGGTTTCTATAATCGTTTTTTCAATAATTGAGATTAATTTTCTAATATCTTTTTTTCTTTTATTTAAATTTAAGACAAAATAACAAATTAATTGACCTTTACCATGGTATGTTATTTTACCACCTCGATTAGTATTAACTAAATTAATTGATTTATCTAAAATCTCACTTTTTTTGTAACTTGATCCAGCTGTATAAACTGACTTATGTTCTAGTATCCATATTAATTCTTTTGCATTACAATTTAAAATTTTATCAATTCTTTCTTCTAATATTGATATTGCTTTTGTGTATTCTATGGGTTTTTTTGTATTTTTTATCTCTATTTTCATTAATAAATTGTATTATGTGAATTATATATTAATAGTGCCTAATAAATTATAGGTAAATTTATGACTTTAATTAAAAAAATAAAAGATAAAAAAGTCAATTTTGAATTTAATAAAGAATACATTAAAGTTGTCACAGAAAAAATAGCTAATAATGATGCGCTATTTATTAATAATTCTTTTAATGAAATGCATCCATCTGATGCAGCTGATATTATCGAGCATCTAAGCGACAACGATCGTGAAAGTTTAATCAAACTAAACAATTTTAAAATTGATCCAGAGGTTTTTGTCGAGTTAAATGAGTCAATCCAAAAAGAGATTATTAAGTATTTATCTTCAGAATCAATTGTAACAATTTTAAAAAATTTAGACTCAGACGATTCTATACAAATTTTAGAGAATATAGATGAGAAAAATAAAAATTCTATTCTTAGATCTTTGCCACCAAAAGATCGCTTTGCCTTAATGGAAAGTTTAAGTTATCCAGAAGATTCTGCAGCTAGATTAATGCAAAGAGAGTTTACTGCTATTCCAAGTAACTGGTCGGTAGGTCAAACAATCGATTATCTAAGAGAAAACAAAGATTTGCCTGAACAATTTCTTGAAATATTTATAGTTGATAATGAATTTCAACCTATTGGAACGGTTCCATCTTCTAAAGTTTTAAGAACACCAAGAGAAGCAAAGATGATATCTATAATGAATGAAAGTCAATTATCTATACCCGTTGAAATGGATAGAGAGGAAGTAGGACACTTATTCGAGAATTACAATCTTAATTCTGCTTGCGTAGTTGATAAAAATAATAAGCTAGTAGGAATGATAACTAGCGATGATGTATTGACAGTATTAAAAGAAGAAGCTGAAGAAGATGCATTAAGATTAGCAGGTGTAGGCGATGAGGAAATAACCGATGGTGTTTTTACTAAAACAAAAAGAAGATTTAATTGGCTTCTGTTAAATTTATTTACAGCATTTCTAGCAACTTGGTGTATTAGTTTATTTGGAGCTACTATTGAACAAATGGTAGTCTTAGCTTTTTTAATGCCAATTGTTGCATCAATGGGTGGTAACGCTGGTATGCAAACCTTAGCTGTTACAGTAAGAACTTTAGCGACCAACGATCTAACAAAAAATAATTTTAATCAGAATATTTTAAAAGAATTTAATATCGGAGTATTAAATGGAATTATTTTTGCAATTATAAGTTCGTTTATTGTACAATTATGGTTTAATGATATTCAGTTATCATTAATAATATCTATTTCAATGGTGCTCACAATGGTTGTTGCGGGTCTTTTTGGAATTTTAGTTCCAGTAACACTTAAAAAGATGAACATTGATCCTGCTATAGCATCAAGTGTCTTTGTTACTACAATAACAGATGTTATTGGCTTTGTATCTTTTTTAGGTGTTGGAGCTTATTTTTTATAACAATTAAAAATTATCTATCAATCTCACGTTGTTTAAATAATAAGCTACAAACAATTTTGATCCTCTAATTTGATTTGTGATTTTAAGATTAGAAATTTTTCTTAGCTCAAGATATTCAATATTAACATTAAACAGTTCATTAAATTTTTTTTTTTTAATTTCAAGAAATTTTTTAATATTTTTTTGATAAGATAAATTTTTCTTAATAGCAATCAAATTTCTAGCAATTTGTTCAGCAATATTTAATTCCTTATTTGTTAGAAGCATATTTCTTGAGGATAAGGCAAGTTTGTTATTATTACGCACTGTTTTGCACGAGATGATTTTGGAGTCGTATTTTTTTTCAATATATTTTTTTACCAAAAAAAACTGCTGAAAGTCTTTTTCTCCCATAAATATTTTTTGTGGATTTATAATTTTTGTAAAACAATCCATCACATCAATCACCCCCTCAAAATGACCCTTTCTATACCTAGCACACATGATCTTATCCTTTTTATTAATCTTAATTTTATCAATTCTTTTTGAATTGAAGATATGCTTTTGTTTTGGAAGAAATACTAGATCAACCTTTAATTTTTTTAAAATTAATAAATCTTTCTTTTGATTTTTAGGATAATTTTTGTAATCGTTTTTATTGTTAAACTGTTTAGGATTAATGAATATGCTTACAATAGTTTTATTACAATCATTTAAAGATTTCTTTATTAAAGAAATATGGCCCTTATGAAGACTTCCCATAGTTGGTACAAATCCCAAGTTTTGAACACTATATAATGCCTCATTTAAATCATTATTATTTAATAAAATTTTCATTTGTATAAAACTTTTTAATAAGTAAAACATTTAAATGATTAAACAAGCAATTATTCCGCTAGCAGGATTAGGTACTCGTTTGCTGCCTTTGACAGGTGTATTTGCCAAGGAACTTTTGCCGATTCATGGAAAACCAGGTATTGAATACATTCTAGATGAATGTATAGAAGCAGGAATTAAAGAAGTAATTTTTATAATATCAAAAAAAAAAGAGATGATAAAAAAATATTTTTATAATGATAAGTTCTATAAAAAAATAATAAGAGAGAAGAGAGACTCAAGAGTTATAAGAGAGTATAAAAAAATATTAAAATATAAAAAGATAATAAAGTTTGTTTATCAAAATAAACCTCTAGGAACAGGTGATGCAGTTTTGAAAACAAAAAAATTAATTAAAGGTAAATTTTTTTTAATGCTATTGCCAGACGATCTTATTATTAAAAAAAATTGTTCTAAATCTATGATAAATATTCATAATCGTTACAAATCATCAGTTATAGCAAGCATGAATGTCAAAAGAAAAACTGTTTCAAGATGGGGTATTTTTAAGTTGAGCAATAAACTAGATAAAAAAAATTATTTAATTAAAGATGTTGTAGAAAAACCAACTATTATAAATGCTCCATCAAATAAAGCTGTTATAGGAAGATATATACTTCCAAAAAATATTTTTTCAAAGTTATCAAAACAAATACCTGGTAAAGGTGGTGAAATTCATATTACCGATGCAATACAATCATTAATTTATGAGGGAGACAAATTCGTTGCACATAATTTTTCTGGTAAATATTTAGATTGTGGAAGTATGAATGGGTATATTAAATCAAATTTAGAAATCGCAAAATTATGAAACTCTGTATGATAGGAACAGGTTATGTTGGTTTAGTAAGTGGAGTATGCTTTGCTGACTTAGGTAATGATGTTATTTGTGTTGACAATAACTTAAATAAAATAAAACTACTTAGAAAAGGCAAAATCCCAATCTATGAGCCTGGTTTATCTGAATTAGTTGTTAAAAATTTTAAAAATAAAAGATTGGAATTCTCTACTGATTTAAAAAAGTCAGTAAAGAACTCAGATATTATTTTTATTTGTGTAGGAACTCCAACTACAAGAGGTGGAAGTTCTGCAGACCTAAGTCAAGTCTATAAAGTTGCTAAAGAAATAAGTTACTCAATTAATAAATTCAAAATTATCATAACAAAATCAACTGTTCCAGTAACTACAGGTGACGAAATTGAAAAAATTCTTTCTAAAAATAACAACAAAAAAAAATTTTCAGTTGTCTCTAATCCTGAGTTTTTGAGAGAAGGTGAAGCAATAAGAGATTTTATATATCCAGATAGAGTAGTAATCGGAACTAGTGATAAAAAGACTGGTAGAATTTTAAAAAATTTATACAACCCCTTAATTTCAAAAGGAGCTTCTTATTTACAAACTTCTAGAAGAGCAGCTGAATTAATCAAATATGCTTCTAATGCATTTTTAGCAACTAAGATTACTTTTATAAATGAAATAGCTAATTTGTGTGAAAAAACCGGTATTAATGTTGAAGATATATCAATAGGTATGGGTCTAGATAAAAGAATAGGGAGTAGATTTCTTAGAGCAGGTCCAGCTTATGGCGGATCTTGTTTTCCAAAAGACACCAAGGCTATTATTTCAACAGCAGATAAGTTTAAAACCAATTTATCAGTAATAAAATCCGTAATTAAATCAAATGAGAATAGATCTAAAATCCTACTTCAGCGAGTATATCAAATTTTAAAAAGAAAAATAAGAAATAAAAAAATAACATTTTTAGGAGTTACATTTAAAGCAAATACTGATGATATGAGAGATTCTTCTAGCCTCAAAATGATACCTTGGTTATCTAAAAAAGGAGCGATAATAAAATATTTTGACCCAACTGGTTACAAGAATGAATTTTCAAAATTAAAAAACGTTACCAACAAAACAACAATTAAAGAGGCGGTTCAGGGATCAGATCTTGTAATTATACATACTGAATGGAATGATTTTAAATCCATTAATTTTAAAAATTTAGTTAAAGGTAAAAAGTTTATTATTTTTGATATGAGAAATATATATTCCTCAACAAAAGTTAAAGATCAGGGATTAAAATATTATAGTGTTGGAAAATAAAGTCTAAATCAACTCAAAAATTGCATCAACTTCCACCGAAACCCCTAAAGGCAAACTATTAGTACTTACTGCAGCTCTAGTATGCATACCAGAATCTCCAAAAACTGAAGCTATTAGGTCAGATGCACCATTGATTACTTTTGGTTGATCTATAAAATCATCTGTAGAGTTAACAAAACCAGTTAATTTTACGCATGATTTAACTTTTGATAAATCATTATCACAAGCTTTTTTAACTTGAGCAATAATACTTAATGCACATCTTTGAGCGGCATTGTAACCAGTCTCAGTGTTTAAATCTTTTCCAACTTTTCCTTTAATTAGTTGGCCATTTTCATCAATTGAAATTTGTCCTGATACAAATAACATTTTTCCTGAAATTTTTGTTGCAACATAATTTCCAACAGGTGGTTTTGCTTCAGGAAGTTTTATTTTAAGTTCTTTAATTTTATCATCATAATTCATTGTTATTTCCTTTTTTTTAATTTCTTAGTTTTATCGTATTCTTTTCTTTTCTCAATCAATATTAAAGCATCTTCCATTGTTAATTCGGATGGTTCTTTTTCTTCAGGTATAGTTGCATTAAGTGATTTATATTTAATATAGGGTCCGTATTGACCTTTCATAACTCTTACAGGTTTTTTATCTTCAGGGTGTTCTCCTAGGTCTTTTATAATTGATGAAGATATTCGTCCAGGTTTAGCTTCAGCTATCATTGTGATTGCTCTATTTAAACCTATAGAAAATATATCCTCAACATTATCAATTCTTGCAGACTTATTTTCACATTTTAAGTAGGGGCCAAACCTTCCAGTATTTAACGTAATTTCTTTTTGATTGTCAGGATTTGTTCCTAAAGACTTAGGTAATGAACATAAGAATTTAGCTTTTTCTAAATCAATACTTTCCAGCTCTAAACCTTTTGGTATTGACACATTTTTTAAAAGATCATTAACATTTGTTTTAGATTTTTTAGTTTTTTTCTTTTTCTTAGTGACTTTTTCAATTTCTATATCATTATTGATTTTTTCATACTGAAGATATGGTCCAAACCTTCCATTTTTTAAATATATATCATTTCCATTTTCGTGTTTTCCGATTAGCTTAGGTTCTGCCAATTGTGCTTGAGCCGCAGCTTTTGCTTTAGATAATGGTCTGGTAAACTTACATTCTGGGTAATTTGAGCATCCTATAAAAGCACCTCCCCTGAAACTATTTTTTAAACTTAGCGTTCCAGAACTACATAATTGACATTTTCTTACTATATTTCCTTCATTATCCTTATCAAAAATTAAATCACCCAAACTATCATTAAGTAAATCTAAGACCTCTCTAGTTCTTTTTTCTTTTACCTCCGAGACATTGTTATTAAAATCTTTCCAAAAAAGCTCTAAAACTTTAATCCAACTCTCTTTTCCTGTGGTGATTTCATCAAGTTGATCTTCTAATCCTGCTGTAAAATTATAATCAACATATTTTGAAAATAATTTTTCTAAAAAAGCAGAAATTAATTTACCTCTATCTGTCGGAAAAAACCTTTTATTCAATATTTCTGCATATCCTCTGTTGGCAATAGTAGAAATGATACTTGCATAAGTAGACGGTCTTCCAATACCCAATTCTTCAAGTTTTTTTACTAAACTAGCCTCAGAGTATCTTGGTGGTGGTTGAGTATAGTGTTGTTCGTCTAATAATCCCTCAATATTGATAAGTCCTTTAGAAACATCTGGCAAAATACTTTCATCATCATCTTTACTTTGACTGTTATAAATTTTCAAAAACCCATCAAATTTAAGTACTGACCCACTAGCTTTACAAACAGTATCATTATTTTCCGATGTTATAGTAATGGTGTTTCTATCAAACTTAGCAGACTCCATTTGAGAAGATAAAGCTCTACTCCAAATGAGGTCATATAGTTTATTTTGATCTGTACTTAGATATTTTTTAATACTTTGAGGCGTTCTGATAATATCCGTAGGTCTGATTGCCTCGTGTGCCTCTTGAGCATTTTTTGCTTTTTTACCAGAATAATTTAAAGCATCTTTTGGTAAATATTCACTACCAATTTCTTTTTGGATATAATCTCTGAAATTTAAAACTGCATCTTTTGATAAGTTAGTTCCATCGGTTCTCATATAGGTGATCAAACCAATTGTTTCACCCTCTATCTCAATTCCTTGATATAATTTTTGTGCAATTTGCATTGTTCTTGATGCACCAAAACCCAATCTGCTGGAAGCGGTTTGCTGAAGTGTAGATGTTGTGAAGGGTCCAGAAGGATTACGATTTACTACTTTGCTTGATATATCAGTTATGCTAAACTTTTTTTTTTCAATACTTGATTTGGCTTTATTTATTTCTTCTTTATTTCTAAATGAAAATTTTTCAATCTTATTGTTATCTAATTGATTAATACTGGCAGTAATATTTTGATTATTTTGATCAGTAAATTTAATACTTAAAGTCCAAAATTCTTCTGGTTTAAATGACTCAATCTCATGTTCTCTTTCAGTAATTAATTTTAAAGCTACTGACTGGACTCTTCCTGCGGATTTTGAACCTGGTAGCTTTGTCCAAAGTATCGGTGAAATATTAAATCCAACCAGGTAATCTAAAGCTCTTCTTGCCATATAAGCATCAACTAGCAGTGGCTCAATTTGTCTAGGGTTTTCAATTCCATGGATGACAGCCTTTTTAGTTATTTCATTAAATACAACTCTTTCAATTTCTTTATCTTTTAAAAGTTTTTTTTCATTTAAATATTCTTTTACATGCCAGGCTATTGCTTCACCTTCACGGTCAGGGTCTGTAGCCAATATAATTTTTGAAGAATTTTTAGCAGCATCAGTTATTTCTTTTAAATATTTTTTAGAGAAACTATCAATTTCCCATTCCATTTTAAAATCTTGCTCTGGATCTACTGAACCATTTTTAGATGGAAGATCTCTTATATGCCCATAACTTGCCAAAACTTTATATTCATTCCCTAGATATTTATTAATAGTTTTTGCTTTTGCAGGACTTTCAACAATGACTAGATTCATTTAATCAGAACCTACATAAAACATCTAGATAGTCAAATTAATAAATTTTAGACTTTGATTCTGTATTATTTTTTAAGCGTTTTATATTTTCTCTATGGGTATAAAAAATTAAAATAAATAAAATTATGAAGAAATAATAATTTCCATTTTCAATAATGAAAAAATGGTAAATTGGTATTATAAAAGATGCCATCAATGATGATAAAGATGAATACTTAGAAATCAAAAAAATAATCAACCATGTAGTTATAAATATCAATCCTAGAATGTAATTTATACAAAAAAGAATTCCAATATATGTAGCAACTCCTTTACCCCCTTTAAAATTTAACCAAATAGGAAATAAATGCCCTAGAAATACAGACAATGATGAAAGAAATATATATTCCGAATAATATATTTTAATAATAAGAATTGGTATGACAGCTTTTAAAATATCTAGAATTAGTGTGCTATAACCCAACAATTTATTTCCAGTTCTTAAAGCGTTTGTTGCGCCTATATTACCAGAACCAATTTTTCTTATATCTTTTTTTAAAAAAATTTTAGTTAACAAGAAACCAAAAGGTATTGATCCCATGCAATAACAAATTAAAGCAATTATAAGAATTTCCATTTTTAGATTTTAAATAATTCTTCCCCTTTTACAAAGGTATTAGTAACTAAACCTTGTAGTTTTTTATTCTCAATACAAGTATTTTTTGATTTTGAAATAATTTTTTCCTTTTTTACGACCCAAGGCTTGTATAAATCAACAATACAAAAATCTGCATCATTTCCTATTGATAAATTTCCTTTGTTAATTTTTAGAATTTTAGCAGGATTACTCGTTAATAATTCTACCAATTTAAACAATTTAACAGATCCATTATGAAAAAGTTCTAATGATAAAGGTAAAAGCGTTTCTATTCCAGAAGCTCCCGTTGCAGCTTGAGAAAAGGTTAATCTCTTTGACTCCTCATCTTCAGGCTTGTGATCAGAAACAATTACATCTATTAAACCTTTGTTTAAAGCTTTTACAAGAGAATTTCTATCTTCTTCTGTTCTTAAAGGAGGGGATAATTTTAAAAAAGTTCTAAAGTCTCCAATGTCATTTTCGTTAAGAGATAAATTATTAATAGAGACTCCCGTTGTAAATTTTACATGATCTTTTTTTTTATTAATTATATCTATAGATTTAGAGGAAGAAATTTGAGAAATGTGATATCTACAATTAAAATCTTCTAGAAGTGTTAAATCTCTTTCAATAATTATTTTTTCAGCTAAATCAGGTATCCCTTGTAAACCTAACTTTGTTGCTATAATACCATCATTAACCATTCCATTTTTTGATAATTCAAGATCTTCTGCGTGTTGCATAATCAAACAATCCAAATCATAAGCTGATCTCATTATTCTTGACATAAGCCTTGTATTTTGAATTGTTTTAGTTCCATCAGTAAAACCTACTATTCCTTTATTTTTTAATAGTCCAAATTCTGTCATATTGGTACCTTCTAAATTGTAAGTTAAAGAAGCAGCTGGAAAAATATTAATTTTAGCTTTATCACGACCTCTTCTTTTTAAAAAATCAACAATTGAAACATTATCAATGACTGGAATTGTATTTGGCATAGTTACAACAGATGTTACACCTCCTGCAATTGCAGCATTGCTTAAGGTTTTGAAATTTTCTTTGTATTCATAACCAGGTTCACCAACGAATACTCTCATATCAACTAGGCCTGGAAATAAATATTTTTCTTTTAAATCAATATATTTTTCTCTTGATGGTATGTTATTTTTATTAACTTTTTTACCAACTGCTTCTATTTTTCCTTCTTCGCTAACAATTAAACCTCCAATTTCCTCTATTGAATTTTTGGGATCAATTATGTTTGCATTAAGAAAATATTTTTTTTTCATTATTCACAAAAAATTTTTAAACAAGCCATTCTTACAGCCACTCCTAATTCGACCTGTTCTTTTATTACACTTTTATTTATATCGTCTGCTAATTTTGTGTCTATTTCTATACCTCTATTCATAGGACCAGGATGCATTATTAAAGCATCTTTTTTAGCTTCGTTTAATTTGTCAGGAGTTAATCCATAATATTCATAATACTCTCTATTTGACGATAGAAAAGAACTCGTCATTCTCTCGTTTTGCAATCTTAACATCATTACAATATCGCAATCTTTTAAACCTTTTTTCATATCAGAAAAAGTATTTACTCCTAATTTATGTATATCTTTAGGAAGTAAATTTGATGGTGCAACAATATTCACTTCAGCACCTAACATGTTTAATAAATAAATATTTGATCTAGCTACTCTTGAATGTAGTATATCCCCACAAATAGCAATACGTAATCCTTGAATTTTATTTTTTCTATCAATTATTGTTAAAGCATCTAACAAAGCTTGAGTAGGATGTTCTCTTCTTCCATCACCTGCATTTAGAACTGCACAATTTACTTTTTGTGATAAAAGATTGCTAGCACCCGAATCTTGATGTCTAATTACTATAATATCTGGATGCATTGCATTAAGCGTCATCGCTGTATCTATTAATGTTTCACCTTTTTTTATTGCAGAATTGGTAATATTCATTGACATTACGTCTGCACCAAGTCTTTTTCCTGCTAACTCGAATGAGCTTTGAGTACGAGTTGATGGTTCGAAAAACAAATTAATTTGTGTTTTGCCTTTTAAAATATCAATCTTTTTGTTTTTACTTTTATTTAGAGAAATAAATCTCTTTGATTCAGATAGTATTAAATTTACATCTGACACGGATAAATCTTGAATACCTAAGAGGTGTTTTTTTGAAATTTTAACAGCTTTGTTAGAATTTATTGCCATTAAAATTAACTCTATAACTATTATATAGAATTAATGCAAGTATTAATTGTTTAAATAATCTAAAGCCCCTTGAAGTATGAATGTTGCTGCATTTTCATCAATTTTTTTTACTCTTTTAGAAACACTTACATCTAATTGACTTGATAAATTAAAAGCACCCACTGTTGATAATCTTTCATCCCATAAAATCAAAGGAATTTTTACTTCTTTATTGATAATAATACATTTATCCTTAACAGACTGAGAAGATCTACCTTTAGAACCATCCATATTTATTGGGTCACCAATAACTAACCCTTGAATATTATTTTCTTTAACTAAATATTTAATTTCACTAATTAATTCGTTTAATGAAGAGTTTTCCACAGTTTTTAAAGGCATAGCAATTAATCTTTTGTCATCAGATATCGATATACCAATCCTTTTTGTACCAATATCAATACCTAGTAATCGTGATTTTTTATCAATTTTACTCTTAAGTTCATCAATAGTGATCATGTTGTATTTTTCTATTATAATGATAGATCTAATTATCATATGACTATAGATCTTAAAACAGTTAAACATATATCTAAGTTGTCAAGAATTTCAATTGATGATCAAAAAGCTAAGAAATTAGAGAAAGATTTAAATTCAATATTCAATTGGATTGAGAAATTAAATGAATTAAATACAGACAATGTTGAGCCTTTAACTTCAATTGCAGAAACAACTCTAAGATTGAGAAAAGATCAAATTTTATCTAAAAATATCAGAGAAGATATCCTTAAAAATTCTCCGAAAGATAATAAAGATTATTTTGTTGTACCGAAAGTAGTAGATTGATGACTGATATAATAAATTTAACATTAACTGAGCTTGTTAAGAAAATTAAATCTAAAGAAATTTCCTCAACTGATATTACTTCTAATTATATAGAAAGATCAAAATCATCAAAAAAACTAAATACTTATATCGAAGAAACTTTCGATGATGCTCTAGCAAATTCAAAAAAATTTGATGCTAAACCAGATTTTCAAAAAAAACTTCCAGGCATTCCTATAGCAGTTAAAGATCTTTATTGTACAAAAAATGTTAAAACAACAGCAGGTAGTAAAATTTTAGAAAATTTTGTTCCAAGTTATGAGTCTACCGTTACTCAAAATCTCTGGAATTCAGGAGCTATATTACTAGGAAAATTGAATTGTGATGAATTTGCAATGGGCTCATCAAATGAAACAAGTCATTTTGGAAATGTTTTAAGCCCAATTGATAATAATTTAGTACCAGGAGGTTCTTCGGGTGGTTCTGCTTCTGCTTTAGCAGCAAAACTTACGCCAGCGACTATTGGTACTGATACAGGTGGATCAATTAGACAACCAGCCTCTTTCACAGGAACTGTAGGATTAAAACCTACCTATGGGAGTTGTTCTAGATACGGAATAGTTGCTTTTGCATCCTCTTTAGATCAGGCAGGTCCAATGACAAGAGATGTTAAAGACTGCGCGCTTTTACTTGAGGTGATAAGTTCATTCGATAACAAAGATTCAACATCAATTGATTTTAAACGGCCAAATTATTTTTCTGACCTTAATAAAAATATTAAAGGTAAAAAAATTGGTATTCCTAAAGAATATAGAGTTGAGGGTATGCCTGCCGAAATAGAAAAATTATGGGAAAATGGTAAAGAATATTTAAAAAATTGTGGAGCTGAAATTATTGATATTTCTTTACCACATACAAGATATGCTCTTCCTACTTATTACATAGTTGCTCCTGCAGAGGCATCTTCAAATCTAGCGAGATATGACGGTGTGAAATATGGATTTAGAGTCGAAGGTGAAAATTTGATTGATATGTATGAAAAAACTAGATCTCAAGGATTTGGCGATGAGGTTAAAAGAAGAATTATGATAGGTACATATGTTCTTTCATCAGGTTATTATGATGCTTACTATCTTAAAGCTCAAAAGGTAAGAAAACTTATAAAAAACGATTTTGATGAAGCTTTTAATAAAGTTGATGCAATTTTAACTCCTTCTACACCAAGTTCAGCCTTTAAAGTAGGTGAGAAAATGGACGACCCTGTTTCTATGTATTTAAATGATATCTTTACTGTCCCAGTAAATTTAGCAGGATTACCAGGTATTTCAATTCCAGCAGGTTTAGATGAAAATAACTATCCATTAGGACTCCAGCTTATTGGAAAACCCTTTGATGAACAGGGAATTCTAAATATTGCATATTCTATGGAAGAAAAAATTAATTTTAAATTAAATACAAGCGATTGGTGGATTAAGTGAAACAAGATCAATACTTGATAGAGAAAAATGGAAATAATTATGAAGTAGTAATTGGATTGGAAGTACATGCTCAAGTGCTTTCAAATTCAAAATTATTTTCTAATTCAGCAACAAAATTTGGATCTGAGCCGAATACTCAAGTAAGTTTAGTTGATGCTGCGTTTCCTGGAATGCTACCTGTAATAAATGAGTTTTGTGTCAGACAAGCTGTTAAAACAGGCATTGGTTTAAAAGCTAAAATTAATAAAAAATCAATTTTTGATCGTAAAAATTATTTTTATGCTGATCTACCTCAGGGTTATCAAATTTCTCAATACAAAGATCCAATTGTTGGTGAAGGATCAATTGTTCTAGACTTACCCTCAGGCCCTAAGACTATTGGAATTGAAAGACTGCATTTGGAGCAAGATGCTGGAAAAAGTATACATGATATAGACCCTAGTAGTACTTTAGTTGATTTAAATAGATCTGGTGTAGCTCTTATGGAAATTGTTAGCAAACCAGACCTTAGATCTCCTGAAGAGGTCAATTTATATATAAAGAAACTAAGATCAATAATGAGATATTTAGGTACATGTGATGGAAATATGCAAGAAGGTTCATTAAGAGCAGATGTTAACGTATCAGTTAGAAAACTTGGCAGTGATAAATTTGGTACACGTTGTGAAATTAAAAATGTTAATTCAATCAAATTCATGCAAATGGCTATCGAGTATGAAGCAAATAGACAAGTCGAATTATTAGAAGAAGGAGGTATAATTGACCAGGAAACCAGACTTTTTGATACTAAAAAAAATCAAACAAGATCAATGAGATCAAAAGAGGATGCTCATGATTATAGATACTTTCCTGATCCAGACCTATTACCTTTAGAGTTTGATGATCAATTTATAGAGGATATTAAAAGAGAAATACCGGAGCTTCCAGATCAAAAAAAAGATCGTTTTATTGAAAAATTTAAACTTTCTCCTTATGAGGCAACAATACTAGTTTCAGATTTAGAGACGTCAAAATACTTTGAAAAAGTAATTAAAAATTCTGATGTAAAGTTATCTGCAAACTGGATTACCGGTGAATTATTTGCATTACTTAATGAAAAAAATATTGAAATTGATCAAAGTCCAATAAGTCCAGAAAATTTATCAAAATTAATTAACTTAATTTCAGATGGAACTATATCGGGAAAAATCGCTAAAACATTATTTGTAGAAATGTCAAATGGAGACAAGGATCCAAAGAAAATTGTTGAGGAGAAAGGTCTTAAACAACAAAGTGATCCAAAAGAATTAGAAAGAATAATAGATAAAGTGATTTTAGATAATCCAGATAATGTACAAAAATATAAATCTGGAAAAGATAAACTTTTTGGTTTTTTTGTTGGTCAAGTGATGAAAGCTTCATCAGGTAAAGCAAATCCAAAAATGGTTAATGATATATTAAAGAAAAAACTTTAGCCTAAATGGGTAAAAATTTACAAATTACAAATGATATAGAAAAATATATTAATGATAATTCTTTAAAATTGAGTCCAATTCAGAAAGAAATTATTTCGTATAATAAAAGTCTAGGCGAAATTAAAAAAATGCAGATTTCAGAAAACCAATGTCATTTTCTACATTTATTGATTAAAACGTCTAATGTTAGAAAAATTTTAGAAATTGGAACTTTTACCGGATTAAGTACCGTATCAATGTTGCAAGCTTTACCAGATGATGGAGAATTAATAGCACTGGATAAAAATAAAAAAACTTCCGATATTGCATTTAATTTTATTAAAAAAGCTAATCAAGAAAATAAAATAAAGTTAATAGTTAAACCAGCTCTAGAGAGTATAAATATTCTTAAAAAAGATGATGAAAAATTTGACCTTATATTTATAGATGCTGATAAAGAAAATTATAAAAATTATTACGACCATAGTATTGATCTGATCAAAAAAAATGGATTAATAATTATTGATAATGTTTTATGGTATGGAGATGTTGTTAACAAAAATAAAAATGATAAAATAACAACATTTATAAGAGATTTTAATTCTTATGTTAAAAAAGACAAAAAAACTGAAAAAGTTATGATGCCTATTGGTGATGGCTTTACTATCTGTAGAAAATTATAATGTTTTATATTTTTGGGTTTTATAAATTTAAAAAAATAAAAGAGATAAAAAAAAATAAGAAAATCCTAAATTTTTTTTTTATTAAAAATGAAATTCGTGGAACAATTATTTGTCGAACGAAGGTATTAATGGAACTATATCTGGAAAAAAAAATAATCTAAATTTGGGAATTAAAAAAATTAAAAAAATTTTCAATTT
>CACDMX010000011.1 GCA_902554035.1 uncultured Pelagibacteraceae bacterium
ATTTAGGTGTGATCCAATATTGTCAGCAATTTTAGATGGGTCTTTTAGCTGCTTAATATTTTGAATTACATCATTAGAAATTTTTTTATTAACTGAAGTCAATTTTTCTAGCCTTCTTACTGCTGTAAGCGCTAGTGGCATTAAATCATCATTTTTGTCTATTTCATCATTCTGATATGAAAACTCACAAGAAATAAATTTTTCGTTATCTTTAAAATCAAGTACCTTTACCCTTCTGTGGCCCTCAACTAATACTTTTACAGTTCCATCTGGAAGCTTCAGTAATTGTAATATATTACCTTCACATCCATACATAAAAATATCCGTATTTTTTGGGTCATCAACTTCTGAATTTTTTTGCGTAACAAGTATAATTTTTTTATCTTTTTTCATTACTTCGTTAAGAGCGGAAATAGATTTATCTCTTCCAACGAATAATGGTATTACCATGCTAGGAAAAACAACAATGTCTCTTAGAGGTAATAATGGTAACTCGATTTTTACATTCATGACTTTAATATGGAGATTAAAAATAAATTTGCAATAGATATTTGTGGTTTATTAACCTGAACTTATGCGGCTGAGGTTTTATCACTCTTAGACTTATTGCCAGATTTTGAGTATACTGTAATAGGTTGAGTTTGACCTTTTGCCGCGCTCATGTCTACTATTACTTCCTCGACATTATTTTGACTTGGAAGCTCATACATAGTTTTTAAAAGTATACTCTCTAAAATAGATCTTAAACCTCGTGCACCTGTTTTTTTATTAATTGCTTTTAACGCTATTTCTTTTAAAGCATTATCTTTAAAAGAAAGTTTTGCTCCTTCTAACTTAAAAAGTTCTTGATATTGTTTTATTAAAGAGTTTTTTGGCTCAAGTAAAATTCTAATTAATGATTTTTCGTCTAGATCCTCTAGTGTAGCAATTATAGGCAATCTTCCTATAAATTCTGGTATCAAACCATATTTTAATAAATCCTCAGGTTCTAAACTTTTAATCCATTCACCTGTCTTTTTATCTTCGGTTGATTTAACATTTGCTCCGAAACCTATGGCAGTACCTTTGTCTCTTTGTAAAATAATTTTATCTAATCCTGCAAACGCTCCACCACAAATAAACAATATATTTGTAGTATCAACTTGTAAAAATTCTTGTTGCGGATGTTTTCTTCCCCCTTGTGGAGGCACGCTTGCGACTGTACCTTCCATAATTTTAAGTAAAGCCTGTTGAACACCTTCTCCCGAAACATCTCTTGTAATTGAGGGGTTTTCTGATTTTCTACTTATTTTATCAACCTCGTCAATATAAACTATTCCTCTTTGTGCTTTTTCAACATTATAGTCTGCTGCTTGTAATAATTTTAAAATAATATTTTCAACATCTTCTCCTACATAACCTGCTTCAGTCAAAGTGGTTGCGTCGGCCATTGTAAAAGGTACATCTAAAATCCTTGCTAACGTTTGAGCCAATAAAGTTTTTCCACAACCTGTTGGGCCAACTAATAAAATATTTGATTTAGCTAGCTCCACTGTTTTGCTTGTTTTGCTCTCGTAGTTAAGTCTTTTGTAGTGGTTATGTACTGCTACAGATAAAACTTTTTTAGCATGTTGTTGACCAATTACATAGTCGTCTAACACGGCACAAATTTCTTTGGGAGACGGCAATCCATCTTGATGCTTTACAAATGTATCTTTGTTCTCTTCTTTAATAATGTCCATACAAAGTTCTACGCATTCATCACAAATAAAAACCGTTGGACCTGCTATTAATTTTTTTACTTCATGTTGGCTTTTTCCACAAAATGAGCAATAAAGAATATTTTTATTATTTGTTGTCATAATATTTTTTTAACGAATCAATAAATGTACCTTATTATATAACATTGACTGTAATCAAGTATGGGTTGAAGAAAGATCAATATGTTGTGGATTAAATTCTTTTTTCTACTACTTCATCAATTAAACCAAAATCCTTTGCACTTTCTGGAGTCATAAAATTGTCTCTTTCAAGAGCTTTTTTAATATCTTCTGTAGATTGACCAGTGTGCTTAGAATAAATTTCATTCAGCCTTTTTTTAAGAGCTAAAACTTCGTTCGCATGAATTTCAATATCGGTAGCCTGCCCCTGAAAACCAGCTGATGGTTGATGAACCATAATTCTCGAGTTTGGCAATGAAAATCTTTTGCCTTTCTCGCCTGCCGCAAGTAAGAATGATCCCATCGATGCAGCTTGACCAATACATAAAGTTGATACAGGAGGTTTTATGTATTGAATAGTATCATAAACACCTAAACCTGCTGTTACTAATCCTCCTGGGCTATTAATATATAAATATATTTCTTTCTTTGGGTTTTCTGACTCCAAAAATAACATTTGAGCAGTAGCAAGCGAAGCAACATTATCGTTTATTGGTCCTGTTAGAAAAATTATTCTTTCTTTTAAAAGTCTTGAATAAATATCATAAGCTCTTTCACCCTTACTTGATTGTTCGACAACCATAGGAATTAAGGTGTTCATATGTTCTGATATTTTTGTTGTCATAAATTGATTCGAGCTCTACTTATACAACTTGTGATTACTTTTTGCTAACTTTTTTTGTTTTACGGGTTTTTTTGCTTATTGTTTTAGCTTTTTTTTGATCAGATGATTTTTTGACAGATTTAACTTTTTTCTCATCTTGTTCTAAATTAGAGTCATCATGATCGTCATTTTGAGCGGATTTGAGTAGTTTTTCCGCTTCCTCTTTATTTATAATTTTATTATTTGATTTTGCTTTTTGTTTAATTACCTTTAATATTTTATCTTCATAAATTGTACCTCTTAAACTAGCTGTAGCGGATGGATTCTTTTGATAGTATTCCATAACTAGTTTTTCTTGGCCTGGCATCATTTTTAGTTGTTTTTGTATCTCTTCTTGAATTTCATGCTCCTCTACTTTTATTTTATTCTGCTCTCCAACTTCATTCAAAATTAGGCCTAGTTTAATTCTTTTTTTTGCTTTTTCTTCAAAGCTGCTTTTGTTTTTTTTTATCTCTTCTTCATTCATTCCATGAGATAAAATTTTAATTTCTTGTTCAATTAAATTTTCTGGTATTTGATCGACTTTAAATTTTTCCAATTGTTTTAATATTGTATTTTTTGTCAAACTTTCTAAAGAGTTCTTGTATTGATCATTAATCTGTTTTGAGACTAATTCTTTTAAATCATTCAAATTTTTTGCCCCCAGATTTTTTGCAAAATCATCGTTAATTTCTACAGGAGAAGGTTTTTTTACTGTCAAAATATTACAATTAAATTTTGCTTTTTTACTAGAAAGATCTTTTTGAGGATAATTTTCTGGCAAAGTAACTTCAACTTCCTTTGTTTCATTTTTTTTTACTCCAATTAAATTATTATCAAAACCTTTTATAAACAAATCTTTTCCTAGTTCTAATTGAGTATTTTTACCTTCACTGCCTTGAAAGTCTTTTCCGTCTACAGTCGCTTTATAATCAAAAATAACCAAATCTCCTTTTGATGCTTTGTAATCTACAGATGTTTCCTTAAAATTTTTTTGATTTTGAGATATTTCCTTTATACGCTTATCAGTTTCATTTTGATCAATTTTTACTTTGTACTCATCAAATTTAATATCTTCAATAGATTTTATATTCACTTTAGGTAACTCAGTTACTGAAATTATATATTCAACATCTTTACCTTCCCCGAAACTTTTTAAATCAATTTTTGGCTGACCAGCTGGTTTGATTTTATTATCATCTAAAGCTTTCATTGTTGTCTCTTTCAAAACTTTATCTAGAACTTCGCCATAAACAGCTTTACCAAATTGTCTTTTTATTACCTCTTTGGGAACTTTTCCTGGTCTAAAACCTTTTAAAACAACATTTTTTTTTATTTCTTCGTATTTTTCATCTAAGTGAGTATTTATAGTTTTCTTATCTATAAAAACTTTTAAATCTTTATTAAGCCCTTTTTTATTTTCTACGGTTACTTTCATAATATTCAAAATATAATGGTAGGCGAGAAAGGACTCGAACCTTCACATGTTGCCATATTGGTTCCTAAGACCAACGCGTCTACCAATTCCGCCACTCGCCCAAATTAATGATGCTTTATATATTATTGAACTCATTTGTCCAATTAGAATAATAGTGTAAATATATAGGTATAAAATTAAATAAAATGACTATATCACCCTGTATAAGTATTTGTAAAACCGATCCAAAAACAGGTTTTTGTTATGGGTGTGGAAGAACTAATGAAGAAAAAAAAATTTGGAAAAATGAAAAAACTTCTGATGAATGGAAAAAAAATAATATAATTGAAATTCAAAAAAGACTAAATGGATGGCAACTAGAAAGCTTCAAAGAATCATACAAACATAAAGTAAAAAATGGTGTTTCGTTATATAAAAAAGCTAATTTAAAATAGAAAAGATTTAGAAATTAATATGAAGGATAATTTAAGTATTATTATCACACTTTTTAAAACACCAGCTGATAAACTAAAGATATTAAATCAATACAAAAAGTATCCAATACTAATATTTGATCAAGCTACAAAAGATAATTCAGAGTTAATATCAAAAAATTTAAACGCGGAATTTGAATATTTTTATTCTGAAAAAAATTTAGGATTATGTAAATCAACAAACTTTTTAATTTCAAAAGTAAAAACTAAATATTTTCTATTTACTCAGGCAGATATTAAAATAGATGAAAGTTCAATTTCAAATTTAATAAAAGGTATGAATCTAAGAAATGATGTAATATTTGCTGGTCCTGTTTTTAACACTAAAAATGATATAAAAAAAAAAGGTGAAATAGATAAAAATTATGAGCTTAAATCAAATTTAGATGCATCTTTAATGATTTGTGACATTGATAAAGTTAAACAAATTGGCTTTTTTGATGAGGATTTTTTTTTATATTGGGAGGATAAAGATTTAATGGAAAGAGTAAAAAAATCTAGTTTTAAAATGATACAATTATTAAATGCTTCTGTAGTTCATGACAGTGGCAATTCAACCTTGAATAACTTAAATGTACAGTTTATTAGAAGGATAAATTTTAAATATGGTGAGCTCTTGTTTGACCTGAAGCATAAAAAAATTCGGATTATAAAAGTTTTAAGACAAGTTTTTCAAAATATTTTTTTTCTTCCATTTAATTTAATTATACTTAATAAACATAAAATTGTTGAAAATATTTCACAAATAATAGGTATATTTAAGTTTATTAAATTTATTTTATTCAAAAAAAATAGTAAAAATATCTAAATTTTTAAAAATGAATGCAACAAACATTATTACAATAATATATTTTCTAGGTTTGGTGCTGGGAGCTTTTTTTCTTGGACTTTGGGATGCTGAAACTAGTATAATAAAAGGTTTAATGGCTTTAGGGTGGACTGCAATTTTTTTAATATTTTTATTTTATGTGGATAAAAAAAAAGAATAATATTTTTTTATCTTTTAAAAAAAATTGCTTGGCCTGTTGGAAATGAAACAAAATTACCTTTTTTGTTTATAAAAAATTTATCTATAACTTCTTTTTCATATTTAATTCTTCCATAGTCATCAAATATTATTATACCTCCACTCAAAACTTTTTCATAAAAAAAATCAAGTGAGTTAATCGTTGCCTCTTTAGAATTTAAATCTAAATGAAGCAAATCTATTTTTTCAGGATTAACTGAATTTTTAAAAACATCAGGAATATTACCTTCATTAAAAATAATTTTTTTTTCAAATTCTTTTAGATTTTTTTTAGCTATATCTACATTTAAATATGAATAGTCAAAAATATCTTTTTGGTCATTAAATGAAAATTTTGACCATGAATCATAAAGATACGATTCAAAATCAACACCTTTAAATTTTAATGCTTGTGCTGAAAAAAAAAATGTTAATCCATCACAAACTCCACATTCAACTAATGTTTTTTTTGAACTTTCCGTATTTTCCAAAAGTTGTGAAGCGCAGTTGTAGATTAAATAATGTCTCCATTTTAATTCTTCTAATATCTTTTTATAATTTGTATCAATATATTCAAATTGAGTTAATCTAAATTTTTTTTCCTTTATAAGCTCCGAAAGATTATCGTTAATTTCAATAAAGTTAAGGTCTGTATCTTTTTGGAGAATTTTCCAGGGCGGGTCGGAATGATTTATTTCTAGTCCCCAACCTGAAAATTTAGATTTATTTTGATTTTTTTCTAACAGTGTTCTAGCGAAAAAATTATTTTTTAAGCTTTTCCAAAATTTGCTAAGTAGATTTTTATTTTTATTTTTATTTTTAGCACTTAAAACTCTATCTATTTCATACATGAAAAAAATAAACTCCTTAACATAAATCTTATTTATAACTATAGTATAAAAATTAAAAGTTAAACATGAATAAATTTATTAAATTAAATAAAACAATAGTTAAATGCTCTAAATGTTCTAGATTAGTTAAATTTAGAAAAAAAATTTCAAAATTTAAGAGAAAACAATATATTAACGAAAAGTATTGGGGAAAGCCAATAACAGGTTTTGGTGATATTAACTCGAGAATATTAATTGTCGGTCTTGCTCCCGCTGCTCATGGAGGTACAAGGACAGGAAGAGTTTTTACAGGAGATAGATCTTCAGATTTTCTTTATAAGTGTCTTTACAAAGCAAAGATTTCGAACCAAAGTATCTCTAAAAGTGTAGATGATGGGCTTAAATTAAATAATGCCTTTATAACAACAGCATTAAAATGTGTTCCTCCTGGTGATAAACCAAAAAAAAATGAATTAGATAATTGTTCTAAATATTTTGATGAAGAAATTAATAATTTAAATAATCTTAGAGTTATTGTAGCTTTAGGAAAGATAGCTTTTGATGCTTGTGTTTATTTTTATAAAAAAAAATACACTTTAAATCAAAAATTAAATTTTGGACATGGTCTAATTTATAATTTACCAAATAATGTAAAACTCATTGGCTGCTATCACCCTAGTCCTAGAAATGTAAACACAGGGCGTATTAATTTAAATAAAATGAGTCATTTATTTAAAAAAGCAATCAAATTAACTTGAATAAAGATTAAGCTAAACCTTCCTTCAAAATATCAGGTACTTTAGTAGGTCTTCCGCTTTTGTTTACTACGACAAGTTTTACGTTTAGCGTGGTCAATATTTCATTTTTTTTATATATTTTTTGGTTCATTTTAAAAGATGTTTTTGAAAAAGACTCTATAGAAGAGATTACTTTGATTTGATCCTCAAATAATGCTGGTTTTAGATAATCAATATTACATGATTTTACTAAAATTAAAATTCCATATTCATCTAGAAGTTTTTTATTTGATAACCCCAAAGAGTATATTGCTTCAGATCTTGCTCTTTCAAAAAACTTAAGATAATTTGAATAATATACCACGCCTCCAGCATCTGTATCCTCATAATATATTTTTAAATTATATGAAAATTCTTTGTTCATAAAATAATGATACTAAAATACCAAATTATTTAATACAACATATATGACTAATGAAAATTTATATTATTTGGCTAATAGGTGTAATCCTATGGAATTTTGGATATCCGGAAGCTAAACCTCTTGAAGATGTAATTGCTGCAGTAGCATTATCATACTTAAGTGTATTTTTAAAAAAATATATTAAAGTTTAGTTACTCTGAGGAAAAATAGATATTTTGATAATAGGAAATTGAGATTAGTTTTGAATTATCAGTATCAGCCATTATCGCAACACCATTAATCTCATCTAAATCTAGATTATGAAATTTTTTAAAATGTTCTTTGACATTAACTTTCACTGTAACCCATTTATTTAGGTCTTTTTTAGTAGTAGATAAAACAAAATCTATCGATTTTTTAGTATAAGGACTTGGATGAAAATCGTCTATATCCTCATTACTTGAAAAAACATAATTCATCGCTCTATTTGAAAGTGGTGTAGCACCAGTCTTTTTTACAACAAATACTCTCGCTGCATAATCATGCCCCTTTTTACTTCTTTCATCAATTCCCTTAAGATCTCTCTCTACTTTCCAGGTAATATTAAGATGAGGTGTTTTATTTAAGTCTATTTTTATCTCTTTTCCTAGCCCTGAGGCTGCGTTATTAGCTTCTGCCCTCAAAAAATTTCCATTACTATTTGATCCTAAAGAATATTTAGTCTCAGCATTAGCTCCTCTTACTTTTCTGACCTTTAATCCTTCAAATTCTTCTGTAGTAAACTCAAAAACACTTATTTTATCTGCAAATAAGTTAGAGGTGAAAAAAAGGAAAAAGACTAACAATTTTAATATTATTTTCATTTATAAAACATTATACGTTTATAAAAAAAAATTCATAAAATCAAATTTTAGACAAGATTTAAACATTCAAAATACATTATTAGTGTTTAATTTTAAGTCATGAAAACAATAATCTTAGCTTTCTGTTTAATACTTTTAACAAATTGTTCAACTAATTCTGTAGTAAAATTGGGTAAAAAATGTACAAAAATAGCTAGTGACAATACATACGAAAAATCCTTTGTTTGGATAGTTGATAAAAAAAATATTGAAGATTTTAGCGCTAAAATTAATAGGGAAAATTGTAAAATAAATGGAGAAAAATCTTGAAAACATTCTCTTTTTTTGCCCTATTAATTTATTGGTCGGTAATTATTTTAGCTCCAGTTTTGTCTAATGAATTTAAAATTGATAAAAAGAAAGTAATAATTAAGCCGTTAAAAAAGCCTAGTAAGTAGATCTACCGCCACTAATATCAAAAACAGCGGCTGTAGAAAATGAATTTTCCTCAGATGAAAGCCAGCATACCAAGGATGAAAGCTCATTTAGTTCTAAAAATCTTCCTCTAGGAACTTTTGAAAGCATTCTTTTCACATGTTCTTTAGACATTTGATCAAGTATTCTTGTTTTTGCTCCTGCAGGAGTAACAGCGTTGACTGCAATATTTTTTTCTGCAAGTTCTTTACCTAAAGACTTTGTTAATCCTAAAACTCCAGCTTTTACTGAACTATAAGCACTTGCGTTTGCATTACCATCTTTACCAGAAACTGAGGCTATATTAACGATCCTACCATAGTTATTTTTAATCATGCAAGGAACAACAGATTTACAACAATTAAAAGTACCCATTAAATTAATTTCAACAACTTTATTCCATTCTTTAATATCGTAATTCCAAAGCTCAGTGGTTGATCCAGTTATTCCAGCATTATTTATTAATATATCTATATTTGAAGACTTGGTAATTTGTTTAACTGCTTGATCAACCTGTTCAAAATTAGTTACATCAACTATATTAAAAGATAATTTATTATTATTCATTGATTTAGATGCTTCATCTAATTCTTTTTTATCAATATCCCATATAATTACATTTGCACCAAATTCTAAAAATTTTTTAGCAATATTAAGACCAAACCTTGGGCTCCACCTGTGATTATTGCTGTTTTGTTTTTTAGATTAAATTTGATCATTTTTAACTATCTTGAAACTAATAAATAGTAAGTAATTGATGACATTAAAGCTCCTATTAACCATGAATAAGATTGTAAAAAATTAAGATTTAAATTCCAAATAGTGGAAGCAGAAAAAATAAAGCCAATAACTAAAGCATAAATGCCTCTAATATGCCAGCCATCTGAAAAAAAATAACTACCATCATCGGAAGAAGAATATAAGTCTTTGTTGTTAATTTTACTTTTATTAATTATATAATAATCAGTGATAATAATTCCAAATATAGGACCAAAGAAAGAACCTATTGTATCAACAATTGACAAAATTCCTATTTGACTTAGCAGAGGTGTCCAAGACGCTCCAACAAATAATCCAATTATAGCAATAATTATTGACGTATTTTTAATATTTAGATTTTTAGGTAAAAAATTCAGTAACGAGTTTTGTGTTGGAATATAATTTGCAATTAAATTTGTAGATGCAGAAGCAAATAATATAAAAAAAATTACTATTATTGTTAAAAAAGTATTATTAAATTTACCAATTATATCAGTTGGATTTGTTAAAATTCTATCAAGCTCAACTAAGTTATTTTTTAAAATAATATCCGAGCCCATTACAATTAAGACTGAAAACAATGAAAAAATAATTAAATTTAATAATAAACTTAAATTACCAATATTTAACTCTTTTTCATTTTTAACATATCTAGAAAAATCTCCAAAATTAACTATTACAATTGAAAAATATGCAAAAATAGTTCCTGCAATAGTTATTATTGCAGAAACATTTTCTTTTAAAAAAATATTTTCATATACTAAAAGATTTTTAAATGAGTTTCTTATACTTAAATAATATTCTGAAATAACCATAACTAAAAAAATAATTAAACCAAAATAAACAATTAAAGCTGAAATATTTATAAATAATTTATTAAAATTATGCCCTTTGCTAAATAATAAAACTTGAATTATTAGAGCTAACAAAAAAGCACACCAATCAATAATGTTCATTGCAAAAAAGAATACTAAAAAAATTTCTTTATCCATAATTGATTGATCAATTGAATAAATTGCGATACGTATTAAATATCCAATTGATTTAGAAATAAAGAATGTTTGAACTCCAAACATAAATATTCCAACAAAACCTCTTAATAAAGAAATATATTTTGCGCCCCTTATACCTAAGGATGTTCGTAACAGTACAGGAAAAGGAATACCATGACGCTGAGATGGTTTTCCTATTAAATTACACAAAAGATAAACAAATATTGATCCAATTAAACTACCAATAAATACTACTATAAAATTTAAATTATAAACCAAGTAAAGTGATGCTATTAATGAAAAACCAATTATACTTTGGACACTGTTTCCCCAAAAACAAAATAGAGTTTTCCAACTCCAATGTTTGTCTGAAGGATTTACAGAGACTATTTCCCAGTTTGTAAGATGAATATTTACTTTTTGTTGAGTCACATTAGTTATAATAAACTAAAAATTTTTACTGTCCATACAGTAGAGTTGGTAACCATAGTACAATTTTTGGAAATATTATAATTATTATTAACCCTATAACTTGAAGTACCATAAATTGCATCATCCCTAGATAAATATCTTTTAAATCCCATTCGGGAACTACACCTTTTAAGAAATAAGCTGATAATGCTACTGGTGGTGATAGCCAGGCGGTTTGTAGATTTACAGCTACTAAAATTGCGAACCATGTTAAATTAAAACCCAAAGCTTCAACTAAAGGTAAAATAATAGGTATTATTATCATAACGATTGGTACCCATTCTAAAGGCCAACCTAAAAGAAAAATAATGCTTGAAACAGATACTTTTAAAAAATATGAAACAACTGAATATAGACCAGGAATACATATTCAAGATGAAGAAGAATTAGTAAAAGCAGGAAGTGATTACACTCAAACTATTTTTCATCCTGTAGGCACATGTAAAATGGGTAAAGATGAAAATGCTGTTGTCTCTGATAAACTAAAAGTCCATGGAGTTGAAAATTTAAGAATAATTGATGCATCAATCATGCCGAATATAACCTCGGGTAATACTAATGCACCCACTATTATGATTGCTGAAAAGGGTGCGGATATGATATTGAATAATT
This sequence comes from uncultured Pelagibacteraceae bacterium, assembly GCA_902554035.1. Lineage (GTDB taxonomy): Bacteria > Pseudomonadota > Alphaproteobacteria > Pelagibacterales > Pelagibacteraceae > Pelagibacter. Next base: position 11,600 of record CACDMX010000011.1, read on the forward strand.
AATGTTGTCTGAACAAGTAATTATTTTTTTTCAAATTGTATTTATCGACTTAGTTTTAGCTGGGGACAATGCCATTATTATAGGAATGGTTGCCTCCCAATTTCCGATAGATAAAAGAAAAAAAATTATTTTTTTTGGTATAGGCGCAGCTGTTATTCTAAGAATTATTTTAACTTTACTAACAGCATACTTGCTTCAAATTAAAGGTCTACGTTTAATTGGTGGATTGGCCCTTCTATATATCGTTTATAAATTATACGTGGATGTTATAAAAAAAAATACCAGTGAAGAAAGTAAAATAAAAGTAGATAACTCCAGTTTTATTAAAGCTATATGGACAATTTTGATTGCAGATTTCACAATGAGTCTTGACAATGTTTTAGGAGTAGCAGGAGCTGCAAAAGATCATTACTTTTTATTAATATTCGGATTAGTTTTATCAATTATTTTAATGGCTACGGCTGCAACTTTGATCTCAGACTGGATTAAAAAATATAAATGGATTGGCTGGTTAGGTTTAATAGCAATTCTTGTTGTTGCAATTGAGTTGATTTATACGGATATAAAGTTATTCATATAAAATGTTTCTAAAAAAATATAACTTAAAAAATAAAGTTGCTTTAGTTTCGGGTGCCGGAAAAGGAATTGGAAGAGCTTGTGCAATAGCTCTTGCTGAGGCGGGTTCTAACTTAATAATTATTAGTAGAACTAAAAAAGATTTAGATGAAGTGTCTAAAAAAATTAAAAAATATAAGGTAAAATGTCAGGCATTTGTTTGTGATATTACACAATATGATCAAATCAAAGGAATTGTAAGCAAACAAAAAAGAATTGATATTTTGATAAATAATGCTGGTAATAATATTCCTGAGCATTTCACAAAAGTAAAAACTAAAGATATGGAGTACTTGGTAAAAATAAATACAATTGCAGCTTTCAACCTTGCGCAGCTATGTGCAAATAAAATGATTGAATTAAATAATAGAAAAAAGGTAGGCGGATCAATTGTTAACATGTCATCTCAAATGGGTCATGTGGGAGGACCAATAAGAAGTGTATATAATATGAACAAATGGGGTTTAGAGGGCTTAACTAGAGGTATGGCAGTTGATTTAGCCAAATATAACATAAGAGTTAATGCAATTGCCCCTACTTTTGTTGTCACTCCAATGACAAAACAATTTTTAAAAAATAAAAAATTTAAAAGGGAAACCTTAAATAATATTCCTCTTGGAAGATTTGCTGAAATGTCAGAAATTGCATCTGCTGTAGTTTTTTTGGCTTCAGATGCAGCATCAATGATACATGGAACTTCATTATTAGTTGACGGTGGATGGACTGCAAAATAATAAAATACGCATTAGTAATATTTTTTATTAACTTCAAAGTAATAGCAGCTGAATTTCAAGGAAAATTTATTCAGGGACATTTTATAATTGGTAAAACATCTCCTGGAACTAAAATTCTCATAGATAAAAAAAAAGTTAAAGTATCTAAAGATGGTTATTTTGCATTTGGAATTGGTAAAGATAGAAAATACGATATAATTATAACAGAAGGCAATAACAAAATTATTAAAAAGATTCAAAAAAGAAAATATAAAATTCAAAGAATTGATGGACTACCCAAAAAAAAGGTAACGCCACCAAAGGAAGTATATGATAGGATTAAAAAAGAAAACCTTCTTATAGCAAACGCAAGAGAGATAAATAGTGACCTGCAGTTTTTTAAAGATAAATTTATTATGCCACTGAATGATGCCATAATTACAGGTGTTTACGGTAGTCAAAGAATTCTTAATGGAATTCCAAAGTGGCCTCATTATGGTTTAGATTTTGCTGGCAAAGCTGGAACACCAATTAAAGCAATGAATAGTGGTATAACAACCTTGGCAGAAAAAGACTTATTTTATACGGGCGCTACTTTAATTTTTGATCATGGACATGGAGTTTCAACTTTATACATGCATATGGATGAAATTTTTGTGAGTGTTGGAGATCATGTTAAAAAAGGTGATATTATTGGAACCGTTGGATCGTCAGGAAGATCTACGGGCCCTCACCTAGATATAAGACTTAATTGGTTTGGTGAAAGATTAGATCCACAAAGTATATTAGATAATTAATTAATATTTTGTAAATATAGATATTTTTAACGTTGAAATTAATATATTATTTTTAAATCATGAAAAAAATTGCCGATATTTTTAAATCAGCACCAAAGTCGATAATAAAATTCGACAATTATTTTGAGATATATGACCGAATATTTTCAAAGTTTATTAACAAAAAAATAACCCTTGTTGAAGTTGGAATTGGTTTTGGGGGGTCTTTGTTTATGTGGAAATCTTTTTTTGGGGAAGATAGTAGAATAATTGGAATTGATTTAAATCCTGAAGCAAAAAAATTAGAAGAACATGGGTTTGAAATATTTATAGGGGATCAATCAGATCCTAAATTTTGGGAAAATTTTTATAATCATGTGGGAAAAATCGATATTTTAATTGATGATGGTGGGCACAGGAATCTTCAACAAATTTCCTCACTGGTTGAGTCTATAAACTATATAAACGACAATGGATTAATCATAATTGAGGACACTCACACAAGTTTTATGAGAAAAAAAGGGTTTAAAAACCCCTCAAAATACTCTTTTATAAACTACTGTGTAAGATTAATAGAAAATATTCATAGAAGAAATCCTCTTGTTGAAAAAGAAAATAATTTTTTTTCAAAAAAAATTTACTCAATTGAATTTTTTAATTCTTTAACAGTTATAAATATAGACTCTAAAAGATGTCAAAATAGCTCTAGTATTAAAAATGATCTAGATATTAAGAATTGGTTTACTGATTATAGACATGAAGGATATTACATAAAATCTAAAAAATTCTTTAGTAGAATTTCTAATAATTCCTTGTTTAATCGAGTTATAAGAAAAATATTTCATAGAAATCTTTTTTTTTCTATGCATGAAAAATATAGAATTAAAAAATACATCAATAAAACAAAAGAGTGATTACATTGGTTGCTTAGACAATAAATGAGATTAAAATTTAATAAAGAGATTGAATTTTTTTTTAAAAAATTTTTTTTTTCTGAGGGATTTCTTTTAAAAAGAAGGATACAAAGATCAATCAAAAGAAGTGATGAACAAGAAATCAATTTAGTAAAAAAATTTATTAAACCAGGATCAGATAGTATAGATGTTGGTGTTTATAGAGGAGTTTATTCTTATGAAATGTCTAAATATTCTGAAAAAGTACATTCTTTTGAACCAAATCCAATAATTTTTAAATATATAGATAAAAACTTAAAAAAATTTATTAAAAATATTCATTTGTATAACTTTGCACTAAGTAACCAAAATAAAACTATAAATCTTAAAATTCCAATAAGAAATTCAAACTCAAATAAAGAAATTTTTGAGGAATACTATGAAATGGGAAGAGCGACTATTCATAATGAAAACAACTTTGAAAATTATGAAAATTTTGAAATTCAGACAAAAACAATTGATGAATTAAGTTTTGATAACAAGATCTCATTTATTAAAATAGACGTTGAAGGTCATGAGTTGGAAGTTATCGAGGGTGCAAAAAATACTATTAAAAAGGATAAACCAATTTTGTTGGTTGAAATAGAAAAGCAGTACACAAAAAAAGAAGTTGCAGAATCAATCAATTTTATCAATTCATTAGGCTATAAATCTTATTTTTTTGATAAAAAAGATTTAAAGAGCACAAATGAACTTAATAATCTTGACTCATTCAATAATTTCATATTTTTTCCTAAATAATAAATTATGAAAAAAACATTAATTGAAAAAACAGCTAACAAACTCGTTGTAGCATTTTTAAAAAATAAAATTATTTCACCAATTCCTAGTAAATTTACAAAAAAAATATCTGAGGCTCAAAAACTAAGAAAACTTTGCGAGAGTAAAATCAATCAACCAATAATCGGATTCAAAGCTGCAGGTACTGGAATTCCGCTAATTAAAAAATTAAAAGAAAAAGAACCATTCTATGCATCTGTCTATAAAAGAAATTTTTTAAAGAGTGGCAAAAGAGTAAAAATAAACAAATCTACCTTAGGTATTGAACTTGAAGTTTGTTATTTGGTCAAAAAATCCTTTTTTTTAACAAAAAACAAAATAACAGAAAGAAACATCTCTAAATTTATATCTCACATTGCTCCATGTATAGAGATTGTAGGTTACAGACAGAATAAAAAAGGTATTAACTCATTTGGAGATCTTTGTAGTGATTTTGGAGCAAATGTTAAATTTTTAGTTGGGAAAAAGAAAAAATATAAAAAATTTAACGTTAAAAATTTAAATACTAATATTGTAAATAAAAAGATAAATCACAAAGTCAGTGGCAATACTAATACTGTTTATGTTAATCCACTGAACTCGTTAAAATTTGTTCTCAACAAAATCAAAAGAGATAAAATAAAATTGAATAATGATTTTTATGTCTTTACAGGATCTACTATTGGAGTTGTGCCACTAAAAAACAAGGGTTTATATATTGGTAAAATTCAAAAGTTGGGTTCTGTTAAAACAATTATATGTTAAACCAATGATTTTTGAGGTTTCATATCTTCTTTATTAATACCAGCTACTTGAACAGGTTTTTTCATTGCGTCTCTTCTAAATGGCTCACCAAGTTCTTGATTCAAGATTACCTCAATAAATGTTGTGATTCCTTTTTTTTGATCTTCGCAAGATTGCTTTATTGCTTTGGTAGTTTCTTCCATAGTTTTTACTGTAACTCCTTTTAAACCACAAGCATTTGCAACTTTAGAATAACTAAGTTCTGGATCAAGTTCAGTACCAACAAAGTTGTCATCAAACCATAAAATTGAATTTCTTTTTTCCGCTCCCCACTGATAATTTCTAAAAATCACCATTGAGATGGCTGGCCATTCTTTTCTTGCACATGAACTCATTTCGTTCATGCTTATTCCAAATGCTCCGTCTCCAGCAAAACCTATAACCGGAGTATGAGGACAACCAATTTTAGCACCTAGTATTGATGGAAATCCATATCCACATGGTCCAAACAAACCTGGTGCTAAATATTTTCTTCCTTTTTCAAAAGTTGGATAAGCATTTCCTATTGCACAATTATTTCCAATATCACTAGATATTATAACATCGTCTGGCATACCGTCTTGTATTGCTCTCCAGGCTTGTCTTGGAGACATTCTATCTTTGTCTCTTTCTCTTGCCTCTTTATTCCAAACTGTACCTGGATCATCTTCCTCATGATCTAGACTTGTAAGTGTTTGAAGCCACGCTGATTTAGTTTTATGGATTAAATTCTTTCTCTCTTCTCTTTCATAATTTCCTGCTGTTGAACTTAATTTTTCTAATAATTGTTTCGAAACTAATTTTGCGTCTCCGCAAATCCCTACAGTTACTTTTTTTGTTAAACCAATTCTATCCGGGTTCATGTCTACTTGAATAATTTTTGCATCTTTTGGCCAATAATCTATTCCATATCCTGGTAAAGTAGAAAAAGGATTTAATCTAGTTCCTAAGGCTAAAACTACATCCGCTTTTGATATTAACTGCATTGCAGCTTTTGAACCATTATACCCAAGAGGTCCAACCGCTAATGGGTGGCTACCTGGAAAACTATCATTGTGTTGATATCCGCTACAAACTGGCGAATCTAATTTTTCAGCAAGCTTTTTACACTCCTCTATTGCATCACCTATTACAACACCTGCGCCTGACAAAATTACGGGAAATTTAGATTCTGATAAAATTTTTGCCGCCTTATCAATAGCATCTTTTCCACCGCCTTGTCTTTCAAACCTTACAATTGGTGGTAAATCAATATCTACTACTTGTGTCCAATAATCTCTAGGAACATTTATTTGTGCTGGAGCCGAACCTCTTATAGCTTTTTCTATTACTCTATTTAAAACTTCAGCCATTCTTGATGGGTCTCTAACTTCTTCTTGATAACAAACCATATCTTTAAATAAATTCATTTGCTCAACTTCTTGAAATCCACCTTGACCCATTGTTTTGTTTGCAGCTTGAGGAGTGACTAGAAGTAATGGTGTGTGGTTCCAATATGCAGTTTTAATAGGAGTAACTAATCCTGTAATACCAGGTCCATTTTGTGCAATGACCATTGACATTTTTCCAGTAGCTCTTGTGTAACCATCAGCTATTAAACCACCATTAGTTTCATGCGCAACATCCCAAAAAGTTATTCCTGCTTTTGGAAACAAATCTGAAATCGGCATAAATGCTGAACCTATTATTCCGAAAGCATGCTCGATGCCATGCATTTGTAGCACTTTTATAAAAGCCTCTTCGGTAGTCATTTTGGTCATTTTTTATCCTTATTTAATATTTTTTATTTCTAAAAGATAATGATTAATATATAAGATCCTTAAAATTTCAAACAAAGAAATTACCTTGTGGCTAAGACTGACATAATTATACATGATAAGAAGGATAATGTAGGTGTTGTGGTTATTGATAAAATCACTCCCGAACAAAATTGTAATTGCTGGGTAATGGAAAATGACGGGTCTGTGACAATTAAATCCAAAAGTGAAATCCCTTTAGGTCACAAAATTGCAATGATTGATTTTAAAGAGGGTGATACAATCTTAAAATACGGTCATGATATAGGAAAAGTTGTAAAAGCTATTAACAAGGGTGAACATGTGCATGTTCATAACGTAAAAACAAAAAAATGGTTTAAGAAAAAATAAAATGGAAATTCCAAAGAGTTTTTTAGGGTACAAAAGAGAAAACGGCAGAGTTGGCACACGAAATCATGTAGTAGTATTGCCTGTAGACGATATCTCAAATGCTTGTGCAGAAGCTGTAGCAAATAATATTAAAGGCACATTTGCAATCCCTCACGCCTATGGAAGACTACAATTTGGTGCGGACTTAGAGTTATTTTTTGATACCATGATTGGAACAGGTAAAAACCCAAATGTAGCAGCATGCATTGTAATTGGAATAGAACCAAAGTGGACTAAAAGAATTGTTGACGCAATAGCTAAAACCGGAAAACCTGTTGAGGGATTTAGTATAGAGGGATCTGGAGATATTAAAACAATAATGAAAGCTTCACAAAAGGCTCAAGAATTTTCTCAATGGGCTTCAGAAAAACAAAGAGAGGAATGCCCTTTAAGCGATTTATGGATCTCAGTTAAATGTGGCGAATCTGATACAACATCAGGTATGGCTGCAAATCCAGCTGTTGGAAATTTAATGGATAAATTAGAACCACTGGGTGTCCATCTATGTTTTGGTGAAACATCTGAACTCACAGGTGCGGAAAAAGTTTGTGCTACTAGAGGAGCTACACCAGAAGCATCAAAAAAATTTATGAAAACTTGGAGTGATTATAATGATTTTATTTTGGAGGAAGCAACTAATGATCTTTCAGAAAGCCAACCAACTGCAGGAAATATCGCTGGCGGCTTAACTACAATTGAAGAAAAAGCTTTTGGAAATTTCCAAAAAATAGGATCAAGAAAATTTATTGATGTGCTTACACCAGCAGAAGAACCTAAAAAAGGACCTGGTTTATATTTTATGGATACTTCATCAGCTGCAGGAGAATGTTTGACTTTGCAAGCTGCTGCTGGTTTTAACATTCATTTATTTCCTACCGGACAAGGTAACATTATAGGAAACGCAATAGAACCTGTAGTTAAGTTGACTGGGAACCCAAGTACTGCTGTAAATATGAAAGAGCATATCGATCTAGATGTATCAAAAATACTAAAGAGAGAGATGAATATGGATCAAGCTGGAGATGAATTGATTAAAACAACAATAAGAGCTGCAAGTGGGCGACTTACTTGTGCTGAGGTATTAGGTCATAAAGAATTTGTAATGACCAAATTATTTAGAAGTGCTTAAGATTTAGTTTTTGATTTTTCCATTAATTTTTTTCTTAGATTTGATAATTGTCGTCTAATTATTGCTGCCCCAACTCCTAAAACTAAAGCAAGTACTAAAGAAGCTAAGCCATATAATACAGGTACTTCATCTGAAAGTTTTTTTACAAATTGAGATACCGGTCCTAGTGTTTTTGTACCGTTATCTACTGTAGTTTTAATTGCTTCCTCAACAAAAAAGGTATCATAAGCAATTGCTATTCCAACTAATAACAAAAGTAGTGCGAGAATTGTTTTGAACTGTGAACTGTCTACTTTCTCTCCAATTTTTTGACCAACTTGAACCCCAAGTATTGAGCCACATATTAAAATGAACACTAAAATTAAATCAATAGAGCCATAATTAAAAGCATGGAGAATAGTTACAATCGCACTTACAAATATAGTTACAAATAAAGACGTGCCAGGAATTAATTTTGTTGGCATACCAATAATATAAATCATTGCTGGAACTAAAATAAAAGCGCCTCCTACTCCCATTATTGCTGCAATAAACCCAACAATTAATCCGATAATTATAGGCGTAAATATACTTTCGTATAACCTTGATTTTTTAAATCTCATTCTAAAAGGTAATCCGTGTATCCAATAGTGTGAGTGAAGTTTTTGTTTTAAAACTATTTTTTTTCTAGCTCTGTCTATTTCGCTAACACCTTGAACTAACATCATAGTTCCTATTATCGCTAATATGTACATATAAGATAGTGAAATAACTATGTTTATTTTACCTATATCTTGAAAATAAGTGAAAGTTACAATTCCTAAAAGTGTTCCCACTATTCCGCCTGCTACAATCATCAAGCCCATTTTATAATCTAATGTACCTTTCAAATAATGTGTAGTTGATCCAGAAATTGATGTTCCTAAAATGTTGTTTGCTTCATTTGGAACTGCATAAGCAGGTGGAACTCCCAGAAAAATTAAAAAAGGTGTCATTAAAAAACCACCACCGACTCCAAATAAACCTGACAAAATTCCAACAATTAAACTAAGAGTAAAAATTAAAGGTAAACTTACATAAACTTCTGCAATTGGAAGAAAATATTCCATATTCATTAACTATTCCTATGGAATATTAAAGTCAACTAATTGGTGAAAAAAATTAAATAATATTAAAGACAGTTCCAGCTATGATTACACACCAGTAAACTGCTAGTCCGAAATAAACCGCACTTTTTGATGTTAAATTTAAAATACTTTCTGGGAAAAACTTAATAATTTTTTTTACATTTTTATTAAAATTACCAAGCATATTGGTGAATTACACCGGTTCTAATAATTTTGCAAGAAAATTTACTTTATTTTTTAAAAAATAGTTGCTCCAAAAACTTTGGTCATACCATCCTCTTCTCCAAGAACAAGACGGCCTAAAAAGTCTCCAGGCAACTTTGTGCTGGTTTGTTTGTAAAGAACCGTTATATAAAGTCCCCTTCTTAAACATCCAAAGGGTTTGTAGTTATCTGAAAGAGAGGATATGAGTTCATTGCTGGCCCATTGTTTACCTAATTCAACCTCATTAGCACCGTATAACATTTGTGATGAGAAATCTTTGGTGAACCCACCGTAATCTTTCATATTTGATGATTTGATTAAATTTTGCCAAATAGGATCTGCTAATTTGAATATTTCTTCGTCTGACTTATCAAGAAGACTCATTTAAAAAATTAGGAAGCTTCTTTTTTCTCTTTTTCGTCGTCAATAATATGATACACGGGTGCCTTTTCCATTGTAAATTTACCAGTTTTAGGGTCTCTTCTTGATAAAGTTAAACAATGCCAATTTTCATCATCAAGCTTCATATAATCCCCTCTGTAATAATATCCAGGCCAACGAGTTTCTTCTCTAAATAAAGTATGTTCAGTTACACATTGTGATGTCAGAGTTCTATGTTTTAGTTCCCAAGCTCTCATTAACTGATGATAGTCCTCTGCACCAACATGTTCTAAATCTTCTTGCAACCACTGTAATAATTCAAGGCCTTTCTTTAAAGTATTTTCATTAGTCATATAATTATATGAAATTCCTCCAACGTATTCATCCATAATTTTCTGTAAACGCTGTAAACCTTGAATTGGTGATATATAACTTGGTGAAACTGTACCTCCTGTGATTTCATTTCTTCCAACTGTATAATTTTCTAAAGGTTTAAATATTATTTCTTTAAATTCATCGCATTGCTTGTCACTAACTTGTATATCTTTAGCTTTTTGTTCCTCAATGTATTTTACAGCTGCTTTTGCGGCTAAACGGCCCTCCGTGAATGAACCAGATGAAAATTTGTGCGCACTTCCGCCTACAGTGTCTCCAGCTCCAAATAATCCTTGTACAGTTGTCATTCTGTTATAACCCCAGAAATATTCTGGAGGAGAAATATCCTCTGGTCCACTTACCCAAGCTCCAGAGCAAGTAGCATGAGAACCCATAACATAAGGTTCAGATGTTGTCAGTTCTGGGTTAGTATATTTTGGATCTATATTTTGAGATGCCCAAACAACTGCTTGACCAACGGTCATTCCTAGAAAGTTTTCCCAACCAACAGTTTCTAAATGTGGATCTTGAAAAGCTTCTTTTGTTACCATGTGGATTGGTCCTCCACCTGCCATAGTCTCTTGTATAAATGCATGATTTCTTAAACATGTCGGTGTTGGGTGATGATCGATATATTCTCCAACGAGTTCTTTTGTTTGATTGTACCACTTCTTCTCATAATTTTCGCCTTTGGCGTTTTGAGTGTAAGTTTTTAAATGTAAAAAATATGCACCAACTGGACCATAACCATCTTTGAATCTACATAAGACAATTCTATTTTCCATTTGTGTCATCTTAGCTCCAGCTGCAATTGGTAAAGCATAAGCAGATCCATTACTCCATGGTGCGTACCAAGTTCTTCCCATACCTTCACCAACAGCTCTAGGTTTAAAGATATGCGATGCTCCTCCAGCAGCAACTATTACAGTTTTTGCTTTGAAGACATAGTAATCACCTGTTCTCATATTAAATCCAACAGCTCCACCTACTCTATTTTCTTTTGTTTCATCCATTAATAAATGGGTAATCATTATTCTGTTATAAATTTTATCAGCAGATTTTTTTGCTGCTTCTGCAACAATAGGTTTGTAGCTTTCTCCATGTATCATGATTTGCCATTTACCTTCCCTTTGGTATCTGCCGGTCTCTTTATTTTTCATCATTGGCAAACCCCATTCATCAAACATATGAACAGTTGAGTCTACATGTCTTGCCATATCGTAACCTAAATCTTCTCTTACAAGTCCCATTAAATCATTTCTTGCATATCTCACATGATCCTCAGGTTGGTTTTCACCCCACTGCATTCCCATGTAACAATTGATTGCATATAAACCTTGAGCTACAGCTCCACTTCTATCTATATTGGCTTTTTCTACGCAGACGATTTTTAAATCTCTTCCCCAGTGTCTTGCCTCAAATGTAGCACCAGTTCCGGCCATACCTCCACCAACTACGAGGATATCGCATTCTTCAATGATTGTTTTTTTTGCCATTAATAATAAACACCTTTTTTAAAAGAACTTTTTTCAACTTTTGGAAGTTCTTTATTTGTATTAAGTCCCTCTGGCTCTGAATAAAGTATTTGGGAATTAATTTCTCCTTGATTTGGTTTGTCAGCATCAGCAAGCTTAGGGATAAATTTCCCCCAAGGTTTAGTAGTGATTGGTGAAACAAAGTCTTTCACAGTTCCATTTCTAAATTTAATTTTCCATGAAATTGTTCCTTTTTCTTCTTCACGTCTTACTCTCACACTGTGTCCCATCGGAGCAAAATCTGCATAACCTCTTACATCGATTGCGTGGTTTGGACATGCTTTAACACATGAATAGCATTCCCAACAGAAATTTGGCTCAATGTTTTTTGCTCGTCTTATAGTTTCATCGATATGCATGATGTCTGAAGGACAAATATCTACACAATGTCCACAGCCATCACATCTGGTCATGTATACAAAAGTTGACATAATTTATTTTATTCTTTCTTTGTTCATTTAATAATGTTTCGGGTTCTCCCTGCTTATACCTAATCCAAATTGTTTTGGGGCATCTGCTTCGGGTGGCAAATTGTCTCTAGAGCCATCAGCCTCTGCAAGGTTTTTTTGTAGTGCGGCTCCAGGTTTATAAAACATATGAGCAAATTTAGACCAATAAACCCCTCCAAACAAAACTAGATTTGCAACAATATACAAAACTAAAAATACTTTATCATCCCATCTATCACCTAAGTTCATAGATTGCAGATAAGACCAAATTAATCCAAATAAAGATGATGCGATAAGAGCTAAAACAAATAAGTCTGCTTTGATAATTCTATACCAAGGCTGTGCTTCAGAATAAACATCTACTCTTAAAAAAAACCAGAACCATCCACCGCCAACAACTGTCATTATTGCTCCTACGTGCCAAATCATTGGCCAAAAGGAAGGTGTATTAGATGATTGAGTTGAGTAACAAAAAATCATTATGGCTGATCCAACCCAAAACAATATTGTTCCATACATCCCAAGCACGTGAGCTACTCTTCTTTTGCCAGCCCCTAATTCCGATGTTGTAGCTATATCACTAATTATTGTTTTTGAAATAACACTAATTCTTTCACCTGTTGTTAAGGTTTTTGTAGCAGACATTTTTGCTTTTTTTGCATTTTCAAAAAAATATTTTACATTTTTCTTATGAATTATATCTACCAACGTACCTATTACTACCAAAGCTATCATTAATATTACAAAGGATTGCATAAATATCGGTGAAACTGTTTCTGATAATATTGCAAACGGATTATTTGTTAAAAACATGATTTATTTCCTTCCCTTGAAAAGTTTTTAGTACAGATAGAATAATAGATCAACCGTTATATCGTGGACAGTTCGTAACAGCTTTATCGTAGATATTAGATAAAATTCTATAATTCTTTAAACTTTTTCTTCTCCAATATGGTTCTTTGATATGACTAACGGAAACTACTGTTTTACCAGATCCAATAACAATAATCTCATCGTAATCATTTATAGAATCGATAGATATTGGTTTTTTGATTATTTTTTTAAGCTTTTTTGAAAAAAATCTTAGAGTAGTTCCTTTATAGAAATCATTAGAAGGAGAATATATTTTATCTTTCTTCAAAAATAAAAGATTAGATGTTCCAGTCTCAAGAATATTTTTTCCATTATGTAAAGCAATATCTGTTTTTGCTGTATTGATTTTTTTTAAATATTCTAAAATCTTTTTATATTTTAAGTTTTTATACTCAGGGTCAATTCTTTTATAATTTATAAGTTTTAATGTAAAATTTGATTTGGTTTTTAATCTTTTTCTTAGAGAGACAGAGATCATTTTATGATTTACAGCAACTCTAAATAAATGATCATACTTTTTATCTTTGTTAATATTGATTTTAATTATTTTTTTTATATTTTTCTCAATATTTTTTTTTCTTAATTTATAATCTCTAATCGATTTAAAAAGATTATTTAAATGATCTTTTAAAAATAAAATTTTAGCAGGTTTGCCAATTACTCTCATGGTGGTAAATACTCCATATGAATTCCAAAGATCATTAAATTTTATTTCTTTAAGATCTTTAAGCTGATAAGATTTTTTTAATAATAGTATTGCCATTTTTTGTTAAAAAAGACTCTGGATGAAACTGAAATCCGTAAACATTATTTTTAATATCTTCTATTGCCATTGCAACATCTGATTTAACACATCTCATAGTTATTTTCATATTTTTTGATTTAAAGGGTTCGTGCAATTTAAGTGAATGGTATCTTCCTACCTTAAAGGATTCATTTTTTTTGAAAATTGAGCTTTCCTTTGTAACTTTTACTATTGATTGGTAGCCATGGAATATTTTTCTTTGCTGAATTATTTTTCCATTTTCATTATAAAGTATTTGCTGATAGCCCAAACAAATACCAATTATTTTCTTTTTCCCTTTAAATCTTTTATAAATCTTTGATGTTAAGGGATAATCTTTGGGAGATCCTGGGCCTGGCGAGAAAACAATTACATTTGCATTTTTTAATTTTTTTTCATTCAAGTCAAAATAGTTTGAGCAGTAAACATCATCGAAAGCATTAAATTGATGAACAACATTCCATGTAAATGAATCTTGATGATCTATTATATATATCATTTGAATAACTCCAGTAATGATTTAGCTTTTATATAATTTTCATTAAACTCTCTTTTTGCAGAGCTATCTAAGACTACACCTGATGCAGCTGAAATTTCAGAAGAATTTTTAAAATTTAAAATTGATCTAATGATAATATTAAATTTCATATCCTGGTTAAACTTTATGAAGCCAAAACTTCCTGTAAAAATATTTCTATCCTCTTTTTCTTGATTGTTTAAAAGCTCTAAAGTTCTAATTTTTGGACAACCGATAACTGAACCTCCTGGCATCATTGACCTAATTATATCTTTAATTTTAATTTTTTTTTTCAGTATACCGCCGATTACAGTTACGTAGTGGAATAGGTGTTTATATTCCTCAACGTATTTTTCTTTTAGAATTTTTACACTTCCTGCCTTACATATTCTAGATAAATCATTTCTTTCCATATCAACGATCATATTATGTTCTTTGGTTTCCTTTTCATTATTTTTAAAAAATTTTAAAGCCTTTTTCTTATTTAGTGTTTTGGTTTTTCTTAAAGTTCCTGCAATTGGTTTTGTTACTATTTTATCCTTATTTTTATCAATTAAAGTTTCTGGAGAGCAGCTCACTATAGAAAAATTTCTGTCTCTAATCATAAAAGATTCGGGAGAAGAATTTGATTTCATTAATTTCCAAAAAAAGTTCACTGGATTTATATTTGA
>CACDMX010000012.1 GCA_902554035.1 uncultured Pelagibacteraceae bacterium
AATATTGCGGCATATTCACTTCTAAAAAATTTACTATAATCAATCTGGTAGGAAGATATCTCAATTACAAAAATAGTTTTTTTTGTAACTTTCTTTTCATTTAGAACTGCATTACCAATATTTCCTGCAAGTCTTACATCTTTATTTTGATCTTTTAAAATATTAAATAAAATTTTCGCTGTAGTAGATTTTCCATTTGTTCCAGTAATAGATATAATCAAATTGTTATAGTTATGAGTGTAAAAAATATCTAAATCTGTAATTATTTTATTTTTTTTTGATTTAATAAAATTTTTTAGTTTACATTTTTTTATATCAATTCCAGGACTAACTAGAATATAATCAAAAATAATTTTATGTATATTTTTAAGATTTAAGAAATTTTTTTTTTTATTGTACAAATTTTTTTTATTATCATCAAAAAAATATATTTGATTATTTTTCTTTAAAAATAAATAACTTGATATTCCAGTTTTCCCTAAACCATAAATTAAAATTTTTTTTTTAAAAAAAATTTTTTTTTTTTCGTTCATTATCTGAATTTCAAGGTAGCCAAACCTATCATTGCTAGTATGATTGATATAATCCAAAATCTAATAACAACAGTTGACTCTTGCCAACCTTTCTTTTCAAAATGATGGTGTATGGGTGCCATTTTAAAAACTCTTTTTCCAGTAAGTTTATAGGACCCTACTTGAATAATTACTGAAACGGCCTCTAAAACAAAAAGACCTCCAGTGATAGCTAGAACTATTTCATGTTTTGTAATTATACCTACAGCTCCTAAAGATCCACCAAGCGCTAAAGAACCAGTATCTCCCATAAATATTTTTGCGGGTGGTGCGTTAAACCATAAAAAACCCAAACAAGCACCAATTATAGAACCGCAAAAAACTGAAACTTCTCCCATACCTTGTATGTAAGTAATTTGAAGATAATCTGAAAAAACTATATTTCCAGTTACATAACTTATAAACGCAAAACAGCTAGCAACCAGAATTACCGGCACTGTAGCAAGACCATCTAAACCATCAGTTAGATTAACTGCATTTGATGAACCAACTATTATAAAAACTGAAAAAGGAATAAAAAACCATCCTAAATTGATTATTAAATCTTTAAAAAAAGGAAAATATAAATATTCTAATTCGGAATGATCTGAAAGATAACTTAAAAATAATATACCGATAACGGCAATGAGAATTTGAGTAAAAATTTTAAATTTGAAAGAAACTCCGTAAGAATTTTTGTACTTTATTTTTCTGTAATCGTCGTATGCTCCAAGCAAACCAAATCCAGCTACAATAAAAATTAAAAACCATATCAAATAACTTTTTAAATCACCCCAGAGTAAAATACCTGAAAAAAGACCTATTAAAATCAATACTCCTCCCATAGTCGGAGTTCCTATTTTTTTTATTATATGATCGCTTGGTCCATCTTCCCTTATTGGATCTAAAATTTGTCTTGTTGAAAAATAACTTATAAAAGGATTACCAATTAGAAAAACTATGAACATGGAGGTAAAAACAGCTAAACCAGTTCTGACTGTCAAATATTTAAATACATTTAAAAAAGAAAACGTATCTACAAAATTGGTTAATAAACTATAAAGCATTTTTAAATTTTTTTAGTTGATTTGCTAATTTGTTAAGTCCTGTTGAATTAGATCCTTTAATCATGAGATAATCATTATTATTTAATTTATTGTTAATCAAATCATTTATTTGAGAACTTTCTCTTAAAATTAAACCTTTTTTATCTGATCTTATGAATTTGAAGGTTTCTTTTATATGGGAACCAAATATATGAACTTTATTTATTTTAGATGAATTAATTATAGGTGAGATCTTACGGTGCAGATTTTTTGAATGTTTACCTAGTTCTAGCATGTCTCCGAGTATCGCGTATTTTTTGTTATTTGTTTTTATTAAACTAAAATTTTCTATGGCTGACTTTAGAGATAAAGGATTAGAATTATAACTTTCGTCTACAAAGTAAATACTTTTTGTCCCTAATTTTATTTTACTAATATCACCTCTACCTTTAGGTAACTTAAATTTATTGAAAATATTTTTATTAAGATGTAAAGGGTCTTTAAAGATTGAAATTATTGCAACTGTAGCTAATAAGTTTTTAATAAAATTTTTAAAGTTATATTTTGTAAAAAAAGTTTTGTTTTTATTATTTGCAACTAAAGAAATTATAAATCCTTTTTTATTCTTTATTATATTTTTAAATCTGATATTTGCTATTTTACTAACTCCAAATGTAATTACTTTTAATTTTTTTTTTATAGCAATATTTTTATGAAAATTGAAAAACTGATCATCTGCATTCAATATTAATGTTCCATCGGAAACAATATTATTAATTATTTCTGCTTTTGCCTTTGCAATACTTTTTATATTTTTAAAATTTTTTGCATGTGCATGTGAAATATTTGTGATTACACCAACATCTGGTTGAATGATTTTTGATAAAAAATCAATTTCACCTTTTTTATCCATGCCAACCTCAAAAACTCCATAATCATGTTTTGGGTTTAAATTAAATAAACTTAGAGGAACACCATATTTATTATTAAATGATTTAGGCGATGAAGATACTTTGCTGAATTTTTCAAGAGTTACTTTTAACATCTCCTTTAAAGATGTTTTTCCACAGCTACCAGTGATTGCAATAATTTTAGAAGAAGAATTTTGTCGAATTATTTTAGAAGTTTTTGTTAATAAACTTAAACTATTGTTTACTTTGATTTGCTTATTTTTTTTAAATAAATTATTGATTTTATTTACGACCGCCAAAGAAGCACCTTGCTTAAACGCTTCGTTAACAAAATTATTTCCATCTTTTTTTTTACCTTTTATTGCAAAAAATATATCACCTTTTTTTATGTCTTTTGAATTAATTGAAGCTTTTTTTATTTTTCTAGTTGTAGAGATTTTTTTATTTTGAGAAATTTCTTTTAAAATATTTAATTTAATATCATTATTTAAATGTTTGTTTTTTCTCCTAATATATTTAAGAATGCAATCTTTATCAGAAAAAAACTTTTTGAAAGCTCCGTAATCTTGAATTTTTTCGTGACCTTTTCCTGCTACCACTAAAATATCTCCTGAAGAAAGATTTTCCACCGCTTCTTTAATTGCATTTTCTCTATTTGGAATTTCATTTATTTTTAATTTATTTATTTTTTTTTTTATACTTTCTCTAATTTTTCTGGGATTCTCATTTCTTGGATTATCATCTGTTAAGTATATTTTATGACAATATTCATTTGCTATTTTTCCCATTGATGGTCTTTTAAGTTTATCTCTGTCGCCACCACATCCAAAAACAATTGAAATTTTCCTATTTTGAAATTGATTTTTTATATTTTGTAGACAAGTTCTTAGTGCATCTGGAGTATGAGCGTAATCCAATAACACCAATGAATTATTTTTTATTGAACCAACTTTTTCTAACCTTCCATAAACAGGTTTTATTTTATGAATTATATTGACTATATCTTGAAATTTAACTCCACTTAATTCTGAAGCAATCATGGACATTAAAACATTTTTTGTTTGTATTTTGCCAATTAAGTTTAATTCAAAATTATATGTTTTATCTTTATAAATTATTTTTATAATTTGCTTTTCACCTAAATATTTGTGAGATAAGAGGGTTAAATCTCCTTTTTTGTTAGAAATAGTTTTTAGTTTAATTTTTTTTTTTTTAGTAATAAGTTTTATTTTTTTATACTCCGGAATGTCAGCATCAGTGATTATATTTGATTTTTTTTTTAATAATTTTCTAAATAAATGTAACTTCGAGTTTAAATAATCTCGATATGATTTATGATAATCTAAATGATCATGAGATAAGTTAGTAAATATTGCGGTTTGAAATTTCAAACCATCAAGTCTAGACTGTTTGAGGCCATGACTAGATGCCTCCAATATTAGATTATTAATATTCTTCTTTTTTAATTTCTCTAGCTGTTTACTTAATTGAAGTGGGTCTAAGGTTGTATTTTGAATTTTTGTAATTTTAGAGTTTATATTAATACCTAAGGTTCCAATAGATCCAACACTTTTTTTGTTTAATTTTAGTATTTGCAAATAAAAATTTACAATAGATGATTTTCCATTCGTACCTGTGACAGCAATCAAGTTTTTGGGTTTTTTTTTGTAAATTTTATATGAAATTTCAGAAAGTAATTTTCTAACATTTGAAGATTTTATAAAAAGAACATTATTTTTTATTCCCTCAAACTTATTGTCGGACACTATTGTCCTGGCTCCATTTTTGATTGAATTATTTATAAATTTATATCCATCAAATTTATTACCTTTTATAGCAAAAAAGATATGATTTTTTTTACATTTTGAACTATCAAAACTTAAACCAGAAAAAAAATGGTTCTTAAATTTAAAATCAATATTTTTGAAATAATTTCCTATCAACATGAAATTAATAAGCTTTGATATATTTTGTGGCTAAAATAGGTCCAATTTTCTCTATTATTTTGCCAGCAACCTCAACTGATGTCCACCCTGCGGTATTGTAAGCTGTTCCTTTATATTTCCATCCAGAGCCATCTTTATAATGATAAATATAATCCTTGTTTGGTTTGGGTTCATCTAGCAAAACAATTAAAACATATTTTGGTTTAGACGTTGGAAAAATAGCAACAAATGTATTAACTTTTTCTTTTGAGTAACCTCCATCTAAAGTTTTTTGCGCGGTACCTGTTTTTCCCCCTATTTGGTAACCATTTATATTTGCAAAGCCAGCTGTTCCTTCTTTAGTTGAGACAATTTTTCTTAAAATAAGATTTATTTTTTCTGAAACTCCATCATTTAAAATTTTATTTTTAATTTTTTTTTTTTTAAAATTATTTTTTATTAATGTGGGTTTAATTTCATATCCACCATTAGTAATTATTGCATAGCCCTTAGCTAATTGTAAGGGTGTAGTTGTTATACCGTGCCCAAAAGAGGAGGTAGCCAGCTTACACTTGCCCCATCTAAATGGTATTGGTTCACCTATTTCTTCAATATCAAAATTAATTTTATCCAAAATTCCAATTTTTTTTAAAAAATCTTTAAATTTTTCAACTCCTATGCTTTGTGCAATTCTTATGGATCCAATATTACCAGATCTTATTAAAATTTCCTCTGCTGTTAAATCTGTAGGTATTTTATTATCATATTCTCTTATTGGTCTTCCGGCACATATAACACTTTTTGGCAAATCTATAAATTTTGTGCTTGGTTCTATTTCTTTTTCATTTAAAGCTGCAGCTAATGTAAAAGTTTTAAAAACTGATCCAAGTTCATACACGCCTTTTGTTACTCTATTAATAAATTTTTTATCTTTAATTTCTTTTCTTTGGTTTAAATTAAAATCTGGAATTGATACTAAAGAAATTATTTCTCCATTGTTTACGTTCATCAAAATTGAGGCACTTCCCTTACTTTTAAAAATATCTTGAAATTTTAAAAGTTCTTCTCTGATCAAAAATTGTATATCTGTATCAACTGTAAGTTTTAATGGTTGCTCCCTTGTTTTTAACTCATAGTCATAAAATTTCTCTATTCCAGAAATCCCATTATTATCATTATCAATTTGACCAATTATGTGACTGAATAAATTTTCTTGAGGATAGACTCTTGATAATTTTTCCTCAAAGATAATAGACTTTTCACCGAGTAATCTGAGTTTTTCATATTCTTCTTGGCTAATCTTTTTTTTTAAATAAAAAAATTTTTTTTTATAAATTTTTTTTTTTATTGAAGAGAAGTCTTTGTTGTGAAAAATTAATTTTAACTTAATAAGAATTTTCTTTTTATCTGTAATTAAATTTGGATTTATTCCAACATCTATTGTTCGAACAGATTTAACTATAAAATTTCCACTGTTATCAATTATATCTGCTCTATAATTAGATTTTATTGGTTTTGAAACTTTAATATCTTCTTTAGAGTTTAAGCTACTTAAATATAATACTCTTACTGAATATATAAAGCAGATAGTCAGAAAAACAAAAAAAATAAAAGCAATTCTATTAAATGTTATAATTAAATTGGATTTATTTTTCTTATATAAAAATTCATTATCATATTTCTCTAAAACTATTCTTTTAATTGTATTATTACTCATTTTTAGACTTAATAAAATTTTGAATTATTATTTTTTCATTTTTTATAATTATTTTTTTAATATCATTAATTCGGGGACTTACTAATTCTTTTTCAAAATATTCGTCTTGATAGTTCATAAGCTTCTTTGGGCTGGTTAAATAATTATAATCAAGAAGGATTAGTTCATATTTATCTTTTAAAACACTTATATTTTCATTAGTTACAAAGATTTGGTTTTCTAAATTCTTTGTTGAGTTTTTTATTAAAGTTGTAGCAATGATTAGAAAAATAATTGTAAGTAATAAAAAGGTTTTTTTCATAAATTTTTTGAATAATTTTCTATCTCTATTAAATAACTAAATTTTTCTAAAATATCGGTCTCGAAGTTATAAAAGTTTCCCCTTTTTGATGCATATCTTAATTTTGCTGACCTTGAAGGTGTATTTTCTTTAATTTCCTTTAGGGTTGGTAAGATAGGCTTTTTATTATTAATTAGAAGCAATTTTTTTTTGGCAATTTCTTTTGGAACATATCTCGATATACTTTTTTCTTCCGATAAACTTTTAAAAAAATATTTAACTATTTTATCTTCAATAGAATGAAAGCTTACAATAACTATTATCCCACCGTCTTTTAAAACCTTTAGAGCATTTATAAGTCCATAAATTAATTCGGTAATTTCTTTATTAACAAAGATTCTAAGTGCTTGAAAAACTTTAGTTGCACTATGAACTTTGTAATTTTTTTTATTTTTAGATTGCTCAACAATTTTAACCAGGTCTTCTGTATTTATTTTTTTTCTATTTCTTTCTATAATAATATTTCTTGCTATTTTTCTGCTTTCTTTTTCTTCGCCAAAAAATTTAAATATTTTTTCAAGTTGTTTTTGTTCAAGTTTATTAATTACATCAGAAGCTGAAAAATTATTTAATCCCATTTTCATGTTAAGTTCTCCTTTAGAGTCAAAGGAAAGTCCTTTTTTTTTGTCTTTTATTTGATTATAAGAGAAACCAAGATCGAAAATAATCGCTTTTATATTTTGATTTTTGAGTTTTAAATTAGAAAGCTGGCTAAATTTTATATTTTTATATATAAACCTATTTTCAAATTTTTCTTTAACCTCTAATGCTTTTTTGGAAGTATCTATATCTCTATCAAGAGCAATTATTTTAGTGTTTGGAAATTCTAAAATTTTTTTAGAATAACCACCTTGCCCAAATGTACAGTCAACAAATGTGCCACCATATTGAGGGGAAATAATGCTAACAATTTCATTTAGCAACACCGGGTAATGCATATGCTTTTCCGGTATTATAGTGGCACACATTTGTTTTTTCGAAGACCATTAATTTTTCTGTCTCCGTAAAAAAGCAGGTATTTCAAGATCATCTTCCTCTTCTTCTTCGGTCTCAGAGGATACAATTTCTCTAATTGAACTTTCCTCTGTTGAATCAAAAAGATCTGGAGTTTCTTCCTCTATTCCAAAATTTTCTAGACCATTTGAAGGTTCTTGCTTTATTTCTTCAGAAGCTTGAAGAGAGGATTCTTCTTGATGTCTTTCGGTACTAGAATTAACATTTGTATCTTCTGAATTTAAAACGTGAGCATCAACAAGATTTGATGATGATGTCTCTTCCTCAGTCAAAATCTCATTTTCAAGTTTTAATGCATTTGCTCCACTTGTCATATTATTTGAAGTTTGGTGTGAAAAGTTGAATGCCTTTGAATGATTAATATTAGAAAAATCTGAGTAACCAGGATTTCTATTTTGAATTCTATGCACCATATTAATAATTGATTTTGACTCTGGTTGTTGTCCATCTAGAGCCGTTGCAACAATTGAGACTCTCATAATTCCCTCAAGCGCAGGATCAGTAATTGCACCAATAATTAATTCAGCTTCAGGATCAACTTCTGCTCTAACTTTATTTACAGCTTCATCAACCTCAAAAAGCTTAAGGTCTTTTCCGCCAGTAATATTAACTAGAAGTCCTTTGGCGCCTTTCAAAGTATAGTCATCAATTAACTGATTAGTAATTGCCATCTCGGCTGCTTTTGCGGCTCTTCCCTCGCCCTCTGCCTCGCCTGTTCCCATCATAGCTTTACCCATTGAACTCATAACATGTTCTACGTCAGCAAAATCTAAATTTATAAGTCCAGGTCTTACCATTAAGTCAGTTATACTCTGAACACCATGAAGAAGAACATGATTTGAAAGTTCAAAGGACTCTTCAAAAGTAGTTTGTTCACTCGCAACTTTAAATAAATTTTGGTTTGGTATAACTATAATTGTGTCAACATGTTTTCTTAATTCTTCTAAACCTTGTTGTGCTCTTCTCATTCTTGAAGGACCTTCATATAAAAAAGGTAAGGTTACAACGCCCACAGTTAAAATATTAAGTTCTTTAGCTGCTCTCGCTATTACATGAGCAGATCCGGTTCCTGTTCCACCACCCATACCTGCTGTTATAAAAACCATATTTGCACCTTGAAGTACATTTACAATATCATTTAAAGATTCGTCCGCTGCAGCTTGACCAATATCTAATTTTGATCCAGCTCCCAAACCTTTAGTCAAATTCAGACCTATTTGAATTTTCTGTTTTGCTTTACTATGTTTTAAATCTTGAGCATCAGTATTTACTGCTATAAATTCTACTCCTTGAAGACCATTATCTATCATTCCATTAATAGCGTTACCTCCAGCCCCTCCAACCCCAAGAACTAATATTCTTGGTTTTAATTCTCTTATATCTGGTGTTTTAAAATTAATTGTCATTTATCCCCTCTCCATTTTTTATTAATTTGTAGTTTTTTTCTAGTTTATCGAAAGTATTAGTCCAAAAATTATATGCCCAAGAACCCTCGATAGTTTTTTCTATAGCTGTTAAACAATTATTTTGTTGATTTTCTATCTTTTGCATTAAAATAATTTGTTCTATCTTTGTCATTATTTTTTGTCCATCCTTTCCCATTTAAGGCTTGCACGATTTATATTGGATTTTTTTCTAGCTTGGACCTTAAATTTTTCAAATGCAGTTGGCTCCCAAATTTGAAATGTCTTACCTTGGCCAACAAATAATATGCTATTTTTGATTTTAGCATGTTTTAATAGTTTCGGAGTTAAAGAAATTCTTCCTTCGCTATCAAACTGTAAATTAATACTTTCAGATAAAATTGATGTTGCAAAATAATCCTTCTTTTCTTCAAAAGGATTCAGGGCATCAATTGTGTTTGAAATTTTTTCTATTCTATCTTGTGGCCAAGCTTCTATTGATTGATTATTAAATGATGGATAGCAAACTACTCCATTATAGCCTAAATTTGAAAGATGCGATCTAAAGCTAGCAGGCACAGAAACCCGTCCTTTTTTGTCCAGTTTGTTTTCGTAAGTAGATAAAAACATATTTCATAATTTCTTTTCCCTTATTTGGGAATATATGGGATATTATGGGTTTTCAACCTACACGTCAATATCTAATTTAAGCTGCATTATGCTTTAATTTAAAGTGATTTAGGTTATGAAATTTTGAGTTTTAGAAAGCCAGATAAACTATAAGCCGGGTTCTGTCATTTAAACTTATCATTTATCTAGGCTTGAGATCGCTCTCAAGCTCAAGCAACTAACCCAGATGACTAGCCAAAGACAGCTTTTAGTTAATAAACAATGTCATCTCTATTCAGTCTTGCTCCCAGTGGGGTTTTCCATGCGCTAATTGTTACCAATTTAGCCGGTGTGCTCTTACCACACCTTTTCACCCTTGCCTTGATGAGGCGGTTTATTTTCTGTGGCACTATCCCTGGGGTTTCCCCCGCCAGGCATTACCTGGCACTGTATCTTTGTAGAGCCCGGACTTTCCTCTTTAAAATTAATTTAAAGCGATAAGTCGTTTATCTGGCATATATAAAATATGCCTAAATATTAAATTTTCAAGTAAATAATAGATATACTCACTAGCTCAAGTTTTTGCTGATATATAAGCATTCTTGATCAATTATTCCACTCACTAATTCAGGTCTAAATCTTCTTTGAAAAGCTTTCACAATAAGTTTTTCACTTTGATTCTTGTAATTTTTAGAGTACCCAATTTTATATAAATAATTAAAAAATCTATTTTTTAAGTTTCTATTACATTCTTTGTTTCTATATCTGGCCAATTTTTTCTGATCTAAATGGTGCCAATAACCTATATTTTTTTTTGCCAAATATTTCCATGGGAATTTTTCTCCAGGATCTTTTTTTCTAAGTGGAGCAATATCTGAATGGCCTAATATATTTTTTCTATTTATCTTATATTTGCCAATTAAAAATCTTGTCAACTTTATGAGAGAATTGATCTGTTTTTTTGAAAATTTTTTATATTCAAAATTATGACCAGGATTGCTTATTTCTATGCCTATTGAATTTTTGTTTAATGAATGAGACTTTTTCCATTCCGAAATACCTGCATGCCATGCTATAAATAAATCAGGAACAAACAAAATTATTTCACCACTTCTCTTAATAAAATAATGGCTTGCAACTTCAGATTGAATATCAGTTAACCTTTTTATCGCTAAATTCTCATTTTTCATTCCAGTGTAATGAAATATTAAAAATTTAATGTCCTTTTTAGTCCTTTTTTTTCTTGTAAAATTAGGTGAATAATTAATTTTTACTTTTAAAGACATGGTATTTTATTTCTAAATTTGCATTAGAAATAGTGATATTATACATATACTTGTAAAAAATGAAAAAAATTTTAATTTTATTTTTCTTAACAGTTATCTCATCTTTTGCTGTAAATGCAGAAGAAAAAGATCCCACTAATGTCAAAGATTGCTCAGAAGGTTTTAATAGAGCTAGTTTTAGTTTTAATCAAAGCCTTGATAAGGCGATAGTTAAGCCAATCTCTATAGGTTATAGAAAATTACCTGTTGGAATAAGAACAATGACTAGTAATTTTCTCAATAACCTTTCAAACTTAGTAACAATACCAAATAATGCTCTTCAAGGAGATTTTGCAAAAGCAGGTACAAACTTTGCTAGACTAGGAATTAATTCAACAGTCGGAATTTTGGGAATATTTGATGTAGCTAAGGGCTTAGGATTCGAAAAATATGAAAAAGAAGACTATGGACAAACTTTTGGAAAAATGGGATCAGGGCCTGGGTGTTATTTGGTTTTGCCAATCTTAGGTCCATCAACAGCAAGAGATGCTATGGGAACGGTTGTGGGAATGCTTGGAGGCGATCCTTGGTATAATATAACTATTAAAAATGATACGCAATATTTTAAGGATGCTGACTACTACGTAACTAGAGGAGCCAATGGGGTTGATTTTAGATCAAAGAATTTTGATTCAATAAATAATTTGGAAGAAAATTCAATGGACTTTTATGCCTCTGTTAAGAGTTTATATCTTCAAGATAGACAATTGAAAATCTTAAACACAAACAAAACTACTGAAACCCAAGATGATAATGATTGGGATGAAGTTGGCACTGAATAGTTTCTAAAAATAAATGACCTCAAGCAAAAAATTTTTCTTTATTATTTTTTTATCTTTATCTTTTATTTTAGTAAAAAATTCTTATTCAATAGAACCAAATATTTTTGTACAGTCTACTGTTAATAGAGCTTCGAGTATTTTGGGCGATAATATTTCTAAAACAGAAAAGATTGAAAAACTTAAAGAAGTTGCTTTGGAAACAGTTGACATTAAGGGTATAGGATTTTACACGCTTGGAAAGCACAGAAAAAACTTAAGTGACCAAGAAAAAAGTGAGTACAATAAACTTTTTGAAAAATACTTTTTAAAAAGTTTTTCAAGTAGATTAGCAGAGTATTCAAACCCTAAAATCGAGGTAAATTCTCAAGAAAAAGTTAGTGAAAAATATACTATGGTATCAAGTATATTAATTGCAACAGATGAAAGGTCAGAAGTAAAAATAGATTGGAGAATTTATACAAAAAATCCTGAAAAACCCTTAATAAGAGATTTAATAATTGAGGGCTTAAGTTTGGCAAGAACACAAAAGGAGGAATTTAATTCTATTATTCAAAGTAATGATGGAAAAATCGAAGCTTTATTTTCTAGCCTAAAGGATTTTGTTAATAAGTAAATTTGGTGGGCCCGCCAGGACTCGAACCTGGGACCAATACATTATGAGTGTACTGCTCTAACCAACTGAGCTACAGGCCCTAGAGATTGATTAAGGTATTACATCACTTTTCTGAGATATACAAGCACAGATGTTTTCAAGTTGCTCTTTGGGTAATTTATATTTTAAATAAATCACTATAGGTAATTAATTAATAAATAGTTATATAATTTGGATCATTTCCTGTCATACAAGAAAAAACTAATCTTAGTACATTTACATTATTCAAATTTAAATTTTCATCAATTTTGCAAGTTTTGTTCAGTTTTATTAAATTAAAAATCTTTTTCTTTTCTTGTTTATTTTTAGACATTAGCCAATTATGGTCACTTTGAAATATTATGGTCGAATTAGGATCATATTTGTCTAAAAAATTTATTGTCTCCTGAATTTTTTTTATGTTACATAGATATGCAGATTTATAACCTTCAAAATTTTTATTTCCGGGAAAATTTTTATATGAACAATCTGAATTTGTTATATATGGCCAGTGTGGAGACATATGGTGGATAAAATAAAATGTTGGTTTTATTTCATTAATTGCATTTACTTTTAGATAGTCAACTAGTCTTCCCATTCCATCATTTAATCTGAAAAAAAAATGCCTATTAAAATCGAAGTTAAAAAAATATCCAAAATTTATAATAATCTGAATAACTGGTGATTGTCTAAAAAAATTTATATAAAGGTATGTATCAATTAAAGTATTTTCATTTTTATTCAAACAATATTTAATATTAAATTTTGGACAATATGCAAAGAAATTACCTATCCATTTAAAGCTATACCCTAGACTATTTAGATTATTAATAAGGTCTGATTTGTTATTGTATCTCAAAAGTGTGGGATATAATATTTTATTTTTTTCTTTGAGTTTTTTATCATTTGTAAAAATGTCATTTAAATAAAATATCGCAGATAAACCGTGTGTAGTGTTATCGTATAAATTATATGTATTATGAAAATACTTATACTCTTTACTTTCAGTATTATTTAAAAAATTCTGAAGATTTAATTCATAATATTTCTCAAACTCTTTAATAGGTTGCATACCATCAAGAATAAAAAAATATATATTTTGTTTTTTTATTTTTAGTTTATCAGGAAAGTTAATATCATTTTTTTTTACTTCATGATCAACTTTGTTTTTTTTTTCAAAGAAGCTTATTTGTATTATAGACGTAAAAAAAGAAAGAATGAAAAAAATATAAAGGAATCTTCTTAAAAATAAATTTTTTTTATAAATTAATATAGAGAACCAGATAGACAAAATAACTAAAATTATCAGGCTTATTTCAGACGAATATTCAATACTGATTATGTTAAATTTTTCTAAAAATTTTTTGATCTGTAAATTTAGAAGATTATGTTTAAAGAAAAACCAAAAAAATAAAACTATAATTAATAGTGCGTTGTAAAAGTCAATTTTCTTAAAAATAAAAATAATAGCATAGCTGAAAATAATCAAAATAAAGCCTAGAATTATTATTAAAAAATAAAAGCTTTTTCCAATAATTATATCTAGTTCATCAAAGTTATTTTTAACAAAATCTACAAACGGTAAAGCAAAGATAATTAATGATAATGATAGAGTTTTAAGATTTTTTTCAATTTGCATTAATTAAGAAAATTAATATTATTTGCTATATTTTTAGATAAAAATAAAATATATCGTTAAACAATTTATAATATTAATAAAAAAAAAAACAATATATATTAATTTAATGAAGAAATATTTTTTACAAACAGTTATAGTAATATTTTTTATTCTTAGCGGTACTGCTAATGCCTACCTTGACCCTGGAACAGGAAGTATAATTTTGCAAGCCATCCTTGGATTTATTGCAGCATCAATAGCAACTGCATCTTTTTATTGGAACAAAGTTAAATTATTCTTCATTAAATTATTCAAAAAAGACAAAAAGAGTGAGTCAAATTGAAATAGATCCGGGTTCTTTTAGAGATCCTGCTGGACAAATTTTTAGTTATAATAATAAAATTCTAAGGATTTTAGAAAACGAAGGTAAAAGCAGATTTGACTTTTTAAAAAAAAATAATCTTTTAGAAAATTGTATTTCTAAAGATTTTTTAATACAAAGTAATGAATTAACAGATAATAATTTAATCTTAGATAAATTTAAAAATAAAACAATTCTAGAACATAAAAAATTAGATTACATTTCTTATCCTTATGAGTGGTCGTTTGAGCAATTAAAAAATGCCGCTATTCATCACTTAGATTTTCATATTTACCTTCTTAGTAATAATGCAACTTTGCTAGACGCAAGTGCTTTTAATATTCAATACAGTGGTTATAAACCAATATTCATAGACATTTTATCTATAAAACAATATGAAGATGGTGAATATTGGAAAGCTCATAAGCAATTTTGTGAAAATTTTTTAAATCCTCTAATCTTAAAATCTAAAAAAGGGTTGGATTTTAACAACTGGTTTAAAGGAAACCTAGAGGGAATTACCACTAAAGATCTAAACGCTATATTAAATTTTAAAGATAAATTTTCATATAATATTTTTACACAAGTAGTTTTGTTAGATTATTTAGAACAAAAAGCTCAAAAAAATAAAAGTATAAATATAAGAAAAATAAAAAAAAAAAAATTTCCTAAAAGATCTTTCGTTGCCATGCTCAACAATTTAAAAAAATTAATAATGTCTTTGGAACTTAAAAAAAGTAAAACGACTTGGGACGACTATTCAAAAAATAATACTTATAAAACTGAAGAGGAAAATCTTAAAAAAAATATTGTTAAAGAATTTTCAAATAAATATAAATTTAAAATTTTGGCTGATCTGGGATGTAATGATGGAGTATACTCAGAAATTTGTTTAAATAATGGAAGCGAATATGTGGTAGGTTTTGATTATGATCTTAATGCTGTAAACAATGCTTTTAAATCGGCAAAACAAAAAAAATTAAATTTCTTACCACTTTATTTTGACGCATCAAATCCTAGTTCAAATTTAGGCTGGGCACAAAATGAAAGAAAGGGATTTATGGAAAGAGTAAATTTTTCAGGGATGCTATCTCTTGCTTTTGAACATCATTTATCTATAGCAAAAAACATTCCTTTGGATCAAGTAATAGAATGGCATATTAGAATAGCTCCGCGTGGACTCATTGAATTTGTGCCAAAGAATGACGAAACAATAAAAAAAATGCTTACATTAAAAGGTGATATATTTAAAGACTATAACGAGCAAAATTTTAGAAATCTTATTCTCAAAAATGCGAAAATTAATTCCGAAAAAATCGTTAGTAATAGTGGTAGAAAAATATTTGAATATTCAAAGAATTAATATAATTAAAAAAAACTATTTAAATTGATCCATAAATAGTTTTTGACTAATTGTTTCTTTTGAAATCTCTTTAAATTTTTTTGTTGGATTTTTATTTGCATATATAACAGGAAAATAGCTCGTGTTTTCACCGCGTAAAGTTCTACCGCCATGGTCAGATAAAATAGTTAGATCTATTGTATCGATTCTGTTATTTTTTCTAAGATTTTCCAGGAAAGTATCTAAGTAAAATAAAACACATTTTCTCTCTAAATTGTGTTGTCTTATTTTTACTTTAAGTGACCTATATCTATTTAATAAAGACCTTTTTCCATCGAAGTTGCACTTTTCATCAAAGGCATAGGGTACATGAGGAACTAATGTATGCACAAAAATTAAATCAAAATTTTTAGTGTAAATATCCTTCTCAATTTTTTTAAAAAGGTTATGAAAAGTAGCTTTATGACCAACAGGCTCTAAAATACTATCTATGATTCTTAATTGCCTTAAAGATCTCCAAGTCAATGTAGAATAAATTGATCCATTGACTTTCCACAAAGAAATAATTTTAGTCAAAAAATTATCTTTAAATCCTAAAATAAAACTATCTTCTTTAAAGATATTATAACTATCACATTTAACAATATTATTAAAATTACAAAAGTTAATATGTATATTTTGATAAATTGAAATACTTTTAAAATTCTTAAAAAATAAACTTTCATTTAAATCATATTCTGTAAAATAATTATTTGAGATTTCTATAACTTCATTTCTTATAGATGGTTCAACTGTGAAATTTAATAAAGCTGCTAAAGATGAAATTGTATCTGTATTAGCTGTATTTACATTACTATAATATTCAAAGTTGTGTTTTTTGAAAAATTTTTTTGCATATGTATTAAATTCTTGCCCGTTGTATTTAGAGCTTTCAAAGCTATTAAGCCCCGACATTTCATCAAAAACAATTACAACTTTAGTATTTTGATATTTTTGTTTTTTTTCTTTTTCAAAACTAATTACGTTCTTATGTGATTTTGTTCCATCGAGTACTTGAAAGATGAAAATCGTAAATAAAAAAATCAAAACAACATTTGTAAAATTTTTATCAAAATATTTGAGTGCTAGAAAAAATATCAATGTTAATATTGCAATTAAAAGAAAGGCGGGAATATAAATGACTCCAAATTTATCTATTAAATCAAAAGTATATGGCGCGATAAGACCATTCCAAAGACCAAAATTATTATCTATTCCAAAAACAATTATTAAGGAGATATAAATTTTAAAATAATTACTATTAAGAGAAAATTTAATTAAATAATGACTAATTAAAAAAATTGGTATTAAAAAAATTACAAAAGAGTAAAAAATTTCAATAAGAGTTAGGTTTGACTTTAAAGAAAAAACTGGAAAAAAAGAGATAAAAATTAAAAAATATACTTTATTTTTTTCCATTTATTTTATTTTTAAACTAGTTATTTTAAGCTCACACTAATATTCAACAATTTAATAAAATTTCAAGTATTTTAATAATCCTAATAACCAAAATTAGTTGGTGGGCCTTGTTGGGATCGAACCAACTACCTTTCGCATGTCAAGCGAACACTCTACCATTGAGCTAAAGGCCCTGTATCATTTAAATATTAAATGATATTATAAATTGAAAGTATTATATTTTTTATAAATGTTCGTTTCAAGATTTGATGCATAAAATATAGAAAAATTTAACCAGAAAAATGTTGCATTAAAATCTGTAAAAAAAGAACCGCTTGGTAAAATAGGTATAAAATATGTTAATAGGTATGAAAAACATCCTATTTGAATCATGTTCCTTTTTATTAACATGATTTTTAGATTTTTAAATATTAAATATAAAATTACAAATAATAAAATACTAGTTCCAATAAATCCATGCTCAGACAAAAATTCTACATAAATTTGATGTGGATGACTGATACAAATATATTTTTCATTATAATTTCCTTTTTGTTTTCTTTCTGTTAAGTTCTCACACGTTTCAACTCTATAATTTTTATTACCAGCTCCTAAAAACGGGTATTTTTTGAATACTTCTAAACCAGAATTATAAAGCTTAAAGTAAATAAGATTTTGTCTTTTCTCTTTAGTTTCTAACTTTTTTATGAAGTCCTTATAATATCTATGCTTTAAAATTGACATTTTTTTGTAACCAGATAGGCCTGGCCCCGATGGAAACCATTTAGATGGTACTTTGTCTAGAAATGAGAATATTAAAAATATTATGATAACAACTGAAGAAAGGAAAAATAACTTATTACGAAGTTTAATTTTATTATTAAGGTAAAAAAATATTGATAAACCGAAAATAAACTTAATAAAGCTTGACCTTTCACCTGTCAACATCATGGCAAGAAATATTAATACTAAAAAGAAGTAGACCAAAAATCTTTCGGTTTTTGTTTTATTTTCAAAGTTTATAAAAATAAAACCAATCAAAATAAATGCAAAACCATTTAAAAAAGTACCAACAACTTGCTCATCTTTAAAAAAGCTAACAATCCTCTTTTGATTATTTGATATAAACCCTAAAATATTCTCACCGTAATAAAATTCATAAAATACATCAAATAAAACTACAGAAAATATCAGCATCCAAAATTTCAATAGTTTTTCAAGATTTTCTTTTCTTAAAAAAAGATAATTAATTGCTATAAATAAAATTATAAATCTTAAAAATCCAAAATTTCGTTTTGCCCCAATTTCAAAATCTATTGAAAATAATGAGTTTAAAATAAAATAAAGGTATAATAAAAATAGTATAATTAATGTTTGATCTTTTAATAAAAAAAAACTTTTATTTATAAAAAAAAAAATTAAAAAACTTAATATAATTAGTGCTATGCAACTAATGGAAACGGAAGGACCGATGAGGATAGATAGTGGAATAAAAGAAAAAAGAATTATAAAATAGTTGTTAAGAAATTTTTTATTAGAATTCATATTTTTAAAAACTTAAAAAATCTATTTTAGACTATTAACTTTCTAAAAAACTTTTCAGTTGCTTTGATCTACTTGGATGTTTTAGTTTTCTTAGTGCTTTTGCTTCTATTTGTCTAATTCTCTCTCTTGTGACTGAAAACTGTAAACCAACTTCCTCTAAAGTATGATCTGTATTCATTCCAACACCAAACCTCATTCTCAACACTCTTTCCTCTCTTGGTGTCAAGGTAGAAAGTATTTTTGTAGTTGCTTCGCTTAAATTAGCTTTGATAGCCTGTTCCAATGGAGCTAAAGCTTTCGTGTCTTCAATAAAGTCTCCTAAACTACTATCTTCTTCGTCACCAACAGGTTTTTCTAAAGAAACTGGTTCTTTGGAAATTTTTAAAACTTTTCTTACTTTTTCTAAAGGCATTCTCAACTTTTTAGCTAATTCTTCTGGTGTAGCTTCTCTTCCAAACTCGCTTAAAATTAATCTTTGAGTTCTCACAATTTTATTTATCGTTTCTATCATGTGAACTGGAATTCTTATTGTTCTAGCTTGATCAGCTATTGATCTTGTAATTGCTTGTCTTATCCACCAAGTTGCATAAGTTGAGAATTTATATCCTCTTCTGTATTCAAATTTATCTACTGCTTTCATTAAACCGATATTCCCTTCTTGAATAAGATCTAGAAATTGTAATCCTCTATTTGTATATTTTTTTGCAATTGAAATTACTAATCTTAAATTTGCTTCAACCATTTCTTTTTTTGCAATTCTAGACTCTTTTTCTCCTTTTTGTACTCTGCTAACTAGCTTTTTAAAATCAGTTACTGAAATACCTAATTTATTACTTATCTCAATCAGTCTATCTCTAATATTTTTAAATTCGCTTTTGTTTTTTTGAAAAAAATTTTTCCAAGTTTGATTAGTATCAAGGAATGATTTTAAGTTAGGGTTTATTTCATTTCCTACATAAAATTTAATAAATTCGTTCCTTTGTATTTTATTTTCCATTGCTAATCTCAGCAGGTTTCCTTCAAGAGAAATAATTTTTTTATTTTCTACATAATGTTTCTGGACTAAATCCTCCAAAATTGATGGCGACAATTGAAGGGACTTAATATTTTCAAGAATGTCAGCTACAATTTTTTGATAATTTTTTTCTTTTGAGCTAGAGAAACTTACTGACTTCAGAATGCACTCTAATTTTTCTTTTTGATATTTTATTAATTTTGCATAATCTTTTGTTAAAGTATTTACGGTTTGTAAAACTTTAGGTTTAATTTCAGTTTCCATTGCAGCAAGCGTTGGATTAAATTCATCATCTGCTTCTTCGTTATCTTCATTATTATTTTCCTCTGTTTTTTTATTATCTACATCTTCTGAATTTTTTTGTTTTGGAGAAAGATTATTTGTTTCATCTTCCATATAATTTGTATCTATATCTATTATCTCCCTAACTAAAATTTCATCGTTTTGAAGTTTTGCATTCCATTCATAAAATTGTTGAGCTGTAATTGGACTTTGAGACAAAGCATTTAACATAACATCTTTACCTGCTTCTATTCTTTTTGCTATTGCAATTTCTCCCTCTCTTGAAAGCAGCTCTACCCCGCCCATCTCTCGTAAATACATTCTTATTGGATCATCACTTTTTTCAATCGTCTTTCCCTCTTCTTTGGAAGAGCCATCTTTTTTTCTTAAAACTTTAAAATCTGATTTTTTTTCAACTAAACTTATTTTTTCATCAAGTATGTGGAGAAAAGCTTGTTCAAGGTTTTGACCAGAAAGATTTCTCTTACCTAGTGATTTATTTAGTTCTTCATGTGTTATGAAGCCTCTATGGACACCTCTGCCCATTAATCTCGCAAATGATTTTGTTATAATTCTTTCCACAATAAATTAAAAGTCTGGAAGACCTATATAATGACAATTTTATAAAAATCCATATCTAATTTGAATGATTTAATTGATATTTTGTAATTTTTTCAACTCTCTTATTTCGTTAAAGGTACTTTCACTTAAATCTTTGGAAAATTTTGATTCTAGCTCTTCAATCCTGTATTCTAATTCATAATTCTTCAGATCTCTTTTTATCTCCTCAAGTAGCTCTAGTACTTTTTGTTGATCATTCTTATTATTGTTTAAAATATGCTTAATAGATGCAAATTTAAAAATTTTGTCTACCAATTGGCTGTCTAGTAATAAATCGTCTAATTTTAAATTATTCTTTGTTTTTAATTCATTTAAAACTTTTTCTAAGACTATTTTATTTTCTTTTGTAAAGAATTTAATATTTTCAATTAAATATCTGTTTTCTTGAAAAATATTTATATTATTTAATACAATATATAAAAGTGAAAATTCCTTTAACTCAATTGGGCTTAGAGATTGAGTTTCATTAAAATATTTCTGGGTAGTTTTTAATGATTTCTCCTTTTTATTATAAAACTTTTTTCGTCTATAGTTTGAATGAGGGGTAAGTAAAGAAATTTGTTCTAAAAAGTATTCTAGGATATATTTTTTTATAAAATTGTCTTTTATAGTGTTTGCGATACTTCTCAATGTTTTTTCAAAAATAGCCATTGAAGATGGGTCATTAATAGTTTGCTTCATATAATGATTAAAAATGAATATATGTATCGGAACTTTTGTTTCTTTTGTAAATTTTGTAAAAGCTTCCATACCATTTTTATTTATAAAACTGTCTGGATCTTCTTTCTCAGGTAAAAATAAAAATGAAATTTTTTTTTCAGGTTTTAATTCTTTTATGGAACTTTCTGCTGCTCTTAAGGCAGCCTTATAACCACTTTCATCTCCATCAAAACATATTATTATATCGTCAAAAAACTGATTTAAAACTAATATCTGTTTTTCTGTAAGAGAAGTTCCCAAATTTGCAACTACATTTTCAATTCCATTTTTAGCTAATCCAATTACGTCCATGTATCCTTCAACTAGATAAACATGATCTATTTTATTTGATAATTTTCTTGCTAAATCTAAATTATATAAGTTTGAACCTTTTTTAAAAAAACGAGTTTCTGGGGAATTTATGTATTTTGCTAAATAATTATTATCTTGAAAAATTCTTCCACCAATTCCAATTGGAGTTCCAGAAATATTATTTATAGGAAAAATTATTCTATTTCTAAATCTTTCTACGAAGATTTTTTTTTTTTCATCAAAATAAAAAAGTCCACAATCTGTTAAAATTTTTTTACTAAATTGATTTATTAGTTTTTCATAAAATTTTGGATTTTTTTCAACATAGCCTATCTTAAATTTTTTGACTTCTTTTTTTGAAAGATTTCTTTTTTTTAAATATTCACGAGCGATAACAGCTTCTTCATTTCTTAAAATTTCTTCATGATAAAATTCTACATATTGATTGTAAATTGAACTATATTCTTTCCATTCCTTTTCTCTTTCTTCATCCTGTTTAGAAAATGTATAAGGTTGCATGCCGGCTAAATTTGCCAAAAATTTTACTGCCTCTCCAAACTTGAGGTTTTGAGTTTTCATTACAAAATCAAAAATATTGCCATGCTCTGAGGTTGCAAAACAATGATAAAATTCTTTGTCATCATTGACTGTAAATGAAGGTGTTTTTTCATTTTTAAAAGGAGAAAGGCCTACAAATTCTTTTCCTCTTTTTTTTAAATTTACAGTTCTTGATACAACTGTTGAAACTTTTAAACGTGTCTTAATTTCATCTAAATAATTTTTTGGATATTTCATAATTATTTATTTAATAATTCTTTAAGTAAAGAGCCTGCTTTAGCAAAATCCAAATTATCAGAATAATTTTTCTTAAGTTCGCCCATCACTTTGCCCATATCTTTTATTGAATTTGCGCCTAAAGAATTAACTAAGTCAGAACAAATTTTTTTTGTTTCTTCATCTGTTAATTGTTTTGGCAAAAAGCTTGATAAAATATCATGTTCTTTTTGCTCTACTTCTAATAAATCTTGTCTATTGTTTTTTTTATAAATATCCATCGACTCTACTCTCTGTTTTATCATTTTTTTTAATAATTTTTTAATATCCGAGTCATCTGTCTCTTTCTTATTTGGACCAGACCGATTTGCAATATCAATATCTTTTATAGCTGATAATATTAACCTATAGGTTGATATCTCTGACTTATCTTTAGTTTTAAGTGAGTTTTGATAATTTTTACTGATTTTTTCTTTTAAAGACATTTTTTTAATCTACTTTAAAGACAATATTGTTCAAAAGAAAATTTTTTAATTTTTCCACATAAGATCGTTGCGGTAATTAAGGTTTTATTGTATTAACCTTTAACTCATGAGTTGTAATTGAAGAAAAAAGCAAAAAAAAATAACTCAAAAAAAATCTCTAAGATTCAAACAGGCGTATTAGTTCTTGAAAATAAAAAAGTGTTTAAAGGTATTGGTATAGGTTACCAGGGCACTGTAACTGGAGAAGTATGTTTTAATACATCTTTAACAGGTTACCAAGAAATTATTTCTGATCCTTCTTATGCCGAACAGATAATAAATTTTACCTTTCCTCACATAGGCAATGTTGGGACCAACAAGGAAGATCACGAATCCGATAAAATTTGGACAAAAGGAGTTATTTTTAATTCAGATATTACAAACCCTTCAAATTATAGATCTTTAGCAAACTTAGATTGGTGGCTAAAAAAAAATAAGGTTGTCGGAATAACAGGTTTAGATACTAGAAGTTTAACTAACTTCATTAGAGATAAAGGCGCACCTAAAGGAACAATTTCTTTATCTAAAAATGGAAAATTTAATATCAATAAATTAATAAATTTAACCACGAGGTGGAGTGGTTTAAAAAACTTAGATTTAGCAGAAAAAGTAACAACAAAAAAAAATTACATATGGAAAGGTTTTAAAACTTGGAAAAAAGAAAGTGGTTATGTAAGAAATAATACAAAATCATTTAATGTGGTTGCTATAGATTATGGGATAAAAAAAAATATTTTAAGATATTTTTCAGATTTTAATTGTAAAGTTAATATTGTCTCATGTAAAACAAGCGTAGATAAAATATTAAAGCTAGAACCGAATGGTATTTTTTTATCTAATGGGCCTGGAGACCCAGCTGCTACAGGAAAATATGCTATCGGAATAATTCAAGCACTTATAAAAAAAGATTTACCTATTTTTGGAATATGTTTAGGTCACCAATTATTGGGTTTAGCACTTGGTGCAAAAACAAAAAAAATGAAACTAGGCCACAGAGGAGCAAATCATCCTGTAAAAAATTTAATTGAAAATAAAGTTGAAATTACAAGTCAAAATCATGGTTTTGAAATAATTAGAGAAAATTTGCCCAAAAATGTTCAAATAACTCATACCTCCTTATTCGATAATAGCATTGAGGGAATTAG
>CACDMX010000013.1 GCA_902554035.1 uncultured Pelagibacteraceae bacterium
TCTAGATCACAAACATACTCAAGATCGATATTTTCTTTAATGCTAACATCGTTTGCTAGAGTTTGATTAAAAAATAATAAACTAATAAATATACTTAAAAAATACTTAATCATTTAATTTTTTAAAAAAAAATCTCCCCCAACATAGTTGGGAGAGATTTAAAGATTTAAGTAGCTCTTTACCTTATTTAGTAAAAGCTTTCCAAACTTTCTCGTTATCTTTCAGCCATTTTTTTGCTGCATCCTCGTGAGTCATTTTGTCAAGGTCAACTAAAGCTGCCATTGCACCAATCTGACTTGTTGAGAAAGAAAGTTTTTTGAACATAGCTGCTGCTTTTGGATGAGTTTTTGGAAAATCAGCATTAACTGCTTTTTTCAAATAACCATCTGGCGAACCACATTTTCCATCTCCACCATCTTCTGGTCTACAACCAGCTGTGTATGGAGGGAAATCGATAAATGTAAAACCGGCACCATCTGTAAAGTTTGGTGTCCAGTTAAAGATGATTGTTCCTCTTCCTTCTTTTTCAGCTGCTTTTAACTCTGCCCAAAGTGCATCGGCACTTCCTGCAAATTTAACCCACCAAAGATTTCCTAATCCTAGAGCATCAACTCTTTGAGGGATTAAGTCACCATGCCAAGTTTGTGGACCTTCCAACATTCTTCCTTTTCCATCAGGAGAGTCAGGTGTTGTAAAGTTTTTAGCACAGTCTGGGTTTTTAAGAGCTGTCCAGTCTGGTAGACCTGGGCACAATCCTTTTTCAACAACCCAGTTTGGATATCCCATATCCTCTAGAGTTCTTGCTTCGTGATCTCCCCAGTCAAGTAAACCGCCTTTATCTAAAGCAGTTGTAAATGATTTACCAAATGCAGATTCCCAAACTTCGTGTGATATAGTTACATCACCAATTCTTATAGACTCATATACGGCTTGAGAGTCAGCGTTTACATATTTGACGTTATTTCCCATACTTTCAAAAATTCCACCAATTACGTAAGCCATTACAATTTGACTTGACCAATTGTGTGTTGGGATAACGATAGGTTTCTTACTATCTGCCGAATTAGCTATTCCAGTGAATGAAACAACTGAAATAATTAAAGCAGATAAAAGAGATATGATTTTTCTCATTTTTTCCCCTTTCCTTAATATTAAGTTATTTAATTATGTGCTTAAGTAAATTTATAGTCAACTAGAACATATATATATATTATATACATATAAAAAAGG
Source organism: uncultured Pelagibacteraceae bacterium (assembly GCA_902554035.1). Classification (GTDB taxonomy): domain Bacteria; phylum Pseudomonadota; class Alphaproteobacteria; order Pelagibacterales; family Pelagibacteraceae; genus Pelagibacter. The sequence goes on from CACDMX010000013.1 coordinate 1,231, forward strand.
TATTGTTTATGTCGTTAACTAGTAACGCTATTAAAAACCCTGGCTTAAGAACCTTGCCACCTGGAGTTGAAAGGTATCTTATTCAAGGTGGTGGAATTAATATTTTGGAAATTTTTCCAGAAGACAAAATAGAAATTATTAACGATGAAGGAAAACAAATTTGTGAAATTATAGCATTTGATTCTAAAGGAAAAGCAGATCTATCAATTCTTAGTTTAAAAGAAAATTCAAATGGTGATTATTTAAAAAAAGCTATCAATCAAGATAAAAAAATCTTTCAATTATTAAAAAAAAAGAAAATAGAATTAAACAAATCAAAATCTTCAATTATATTTAGCAAAGACTGTCCGATGGGTGAAAAAATAACTCTAAACTCAAAAGATGCATGCATCGTTATGGTGGCCTCACCAGGTATGGAAATGAATGTTCATAATCAAAATCCGCCATCAAGTTTAACCGTTTTTTTGCATAGAGCAAAATTTGAAGTGAAAAAAGAACAGTATATTTTACCTGAACCACTTTATGATCCAATTTCAGAAAAATTTATTAAAAGAATGACTGCTGAAACTTACGATGTGAAAAAAGGAGATTATATTCAAATCATCGACACAAGTGGTAGGCAATGTTCAGATTTTTTAGCCTTTGATAAAAAAAAACTCGATAAAGGTATTGAAGATATTATTGATCCTACTGCAACTAGAACATTTATGGGTGCCGCTTATCCTTTACCTGGTTTATTTTCTAAATTTTTTGATGCTAATCATGATCCAGTAATTGAGGTTGTGAGAGATACAGTTGGAAGACATGATACTTTTAATTACGCATGTACAGCAAAATATTATGAGGATATGGGATATTTTGGACATATAAATTGTTCTACAAATTTTAATAATGCGCTAAAAAAATATGATGTAAAACCACGAAAAGGCTGGATAGCGATTAATCTTTTTTTTAATACAGCCATTGATGCAAACAATGTTGCATCCTTTGATGAGCCTTGGTCTAGACCAGGAGATTATGTGTTATTTAGAGCACTGAAAGATTTAACATGTGCCTCTTCAGCATGTCCTTGCGATATAGATGCTGCAAATGGATGGAATCCAACTGATATATTTGTTAGAACTTATGCTAAAGATAAAAAAATTTCAAAAGGAGTTGCTTTTAGAGTGAATACAGATTCGGAACCAAAACTTACTCGAGAAACTGGCTTTCACGCCAAAACATCTAAGTTAACTAAAAATTTTATTAACTACAATGGATATTGGCTTGCAAATAATTATACAAGTTATGGTGCGGTCAAAGAATACACTTCTTGTAGAGAGAGTGCGATTGCTACAGATTTGTCTCCGCTGAGAAAATTTGAAATTTTAGGACCAGATGCTGAAAATTTAATGCAGTACACCCTTACACGTAACGTAAAAAAACTCTCTTCAGGACAAGTTGTGTACTCTGCAATGTGCTACGAAAATGGGTGTATGATTGATGATGGTACATTAATGAAATTTGGGCAAGATAATTTCAGATGGATTGGTGGGCAAGAATACGGTGGTGAATGGTTAAAAGAACAAGCAAAAAAGAAAAATTTTAAAGTTTGGGTAAAATCATCAACAGATCAAATTCATAATATTGCGGTTCAGGGACCAAATAGTAGAAAAATTTTGGAAAAATTTGTGTGGACACCTGATACTCAGCCATCAATTAAAGATTTAGAATGGTTTAGATTGACAATTGGAAGAATTGACTCTGTAACTGGAACGCCAATTATAGTTTCAAGAACTGGGTATACTGGTGAATTAGGATTTGAAATTTGGTGTCATCCCAAAGATGCCAGTGCGGTTTGGGACAAGGTTTTTGAGTCAGGTAAAGAATTTAAAATATCCCCTTTAGGATTGGAAGCTTTAGATATGGTTCGTATAGAGGCTGGATTAATATTTTATGGCTACGAATTTGATGATAAAACAGATCCTTTTGAAGCAGGTATAGGATTTACAGTTCCACTTAAAACTAAAGAAGATGATTTCATTGGTAAAGAAGAGTTAATAAAAAGAAAAAATAATCCACAGAAAAAACTTGTCGGTTTAGAATTGGTTGGTCATGAACCAGCTGTAACTGGCAACACAGTTCATATTGGAAGGGGCCAAGTAGGAGTAATAACTAGTGGAATGCTATCTAAAACCTTAAACAAAAATATTGCACTTTGTAGAATAGACGTAAAACACGCAGAAATAGGAAATGAAATTGAAGTTGGAAAAATAGATGGTCATCAGAAAAGAATCCCAGCAAAAATAGTTCCATTTCCTTTTTATGATCCACAAAAAACAAAAGTGAGGTCTTAAATGAAAAGTACAAAAGCTTTGTTAGAATTTTGGGAAGCACAGATGAAGCAGTCACATACTTCAAGTAATTTTTTTTTTAGAAAATCACCGTCCCACTATCATATGATGCTTATAATCATGGCATATTATAAACAAAAAATACCTATAACTGTAGAAGAGTTGAAAACAAAGCTTTTTAAAACTTCAAGACCAAAATCCGCATTAATAATTAATGAAGCGTGTGAAAAAGGATTTTTTTATTTGCAAAAAACTGCAGAAGACCAAAGAAAAAAAAATATTAAACCAACTGAAAGTTTCGTCGAAGAGTTTGAAGATTATCTGAAAAAGTTAAGAGAAATATCTCTTTAACCGGTATTTTTCATGGCTGCAGATATACCTGCTATTGACGTCATCATTGCATCATTAAGATATTTCTTATCTATAGATTTTAATTTTTTTTTTGATATTTTATTCATCACTACTGCTTGTAGAATATTTAAAACTTCTGAATAAATATTTCTAACTAGAACCGTTGTTCTAAATTTTTTTCTTTGATTGATGATTTCTATTGGAGTTATAAATTTATTTAAATTTTTAATTATAGCAAATTCAGATCTTAGTTTATCACCTACTTCTCTTAATTTTTTATCTCCAAGACTTTTTTCATAAACCTCTGATATCTCTGGGTCAACTTTTGAAATAACCATATCTAAAATATCCATAGTAGAATTAAAAAATGGCCAATTTTTTTCCATATCTGTAAGAGTAACTTTGTGTTTTTTTACAGATGAGTATTTTAAAGCATCGCCAGTTCCTAACCAAGCAGGCAACATCAATCTTAGTTGTGTCCATGCAAATACCCAAGGTATTGCTCTCAAGCTTTGAATGTTATCAACATTTTTTCTTTTAGAAGGTCGTGATCCTATTGATAATTTTCCAAGAGCCAAGTGGGGTGTAACAGTTTTAAAATATCTTATAAAATCTGAGTTCTCATTTATATTTTTTCTATAAGCTGAGGTGGAAATTTTTGTCATTTCTTCTATTAATTTTCTCCAATTATCCTTTGGATGAGGAGGTGGATCTAATGTAGCCTGCATTACAGATCCTATGTAGCTACATAAATTATATTTTGCTAGTGGTTCATAGCCATATTTTTGTTGTATCATTTCTCCTTGATCAGTAATTCTAATACGACCATATACAGAATTTGGAGGTTGAGATCTCATCGTTGCTTGAATTGGTCCACCGCCTCTTCCGTGTGAACCACCTCTTCCATGAAAAAAAGTAAGGTCAATTTTATACTTTTTAGCAATAGTTAAAACCTCTTCTTGTAGTTTGTATTGATGCCAGCTAGCAGATAATTTTCCAGCATCTTTACTTGAGTCCGAATAACCAATCATAATTTCCTGCTTATTTTTAATTAATTGTCTGTACCAACTTAATGAAAAAAGTTTTTCCATTATAGATTTTGCATTCTTTAAATCTTGCAAAGTTTCAAAAAGTGGAACTACCCTTAATTTATTTTTAATATTTGCCTGCATCTGCATTAGGTAAACTGTTAATATGTCTGAAGCTGCCGAAGTCATTGATATTACATATGCACCTAAACATTCTGGCGGCTCATCGGCTAAAATTTTAAAAGTAGACCAAACTTCTTTATTTTCTTTTTTTTTAAAATTAAAATTTTTAAAAATTTTTCTTTTTTTCTTCATTTCATTTATCAGGTATTTAATTTTTTTATTTTCATCCCAGTTTAAATAATTTGAATTATTTTTTTTCTTTACGTATTCTGCTAATAGTTGCGAATGTCGCGAAGACTCTTGTCTGATATCTAATTTTGCAAGATTAATGCCGAAGCATTTAGCTCTTCTCATTAAATCGAGTAAATCACCACTCGCAATATTTTCATTTTGATTTTCTTCCAATGACTCTCTTACAACTCTTAAAGGTTTTAGAATTTCCTCTTTTGAAGATAAAAGTTTTTTTTGATCTAAAGGTTTTTTCGCTACTAAATGTCTCTCAATTAATCTATGTGTTTTTCTCATTTCATCTCTTAATGGTCTTAAATAAACTCTATAAGGTTCAAAAGTTTTTCCAGTTGTTTTTAGAATTTTTTTTGAACATTTTTCCATCGAAAGTCCTCTAATTAATTTTGTTAATTCTTTTTCGTAAAGTTTTGCTGCCTCCCATCTTGATAAAAGTATCACTTCTTTAGTTATGGCTGCTGTTACATTTGGATTACCATCCCTATCTCCTCCCATCCAAGACCCAAATTCAATTGGATTGAAATTTTTAGGCAAACCTTTTCCCATATTTTTAACAAAAATAGCGTTTAATCTTCTGTAAACTTTTGGAATTGTTTCCCAAAGACTGTCTTCAATTACTGCTAATCCCCATCTCGCTTCTTCAGCGGGAGTTGGCTTAAATCTTTTTAAATCGTCAGTATTCCAAATGATTGTAAACTCATCGTAAAGTTTTTTATCCAAAATTTTCAACCGTGATGGTTTATTTTTCAAAAGATCTCTTTGATCCATTATCTCAGTTATTTTATGATATTTTTGTATTAAAGTTCTTCTTTTAACTTCAGTTGGGTGAGCTGTAAGAACCACTCCAATATGAAGATTTTTTGCAATATTATAAATTTTTTGAGGTTTAATTTTTTTGTTTTTAAAAAGATTTTCAAAAATTTCTTCAATAAAAATATTCTTATGTTTATCTTTAAGGCCAGAGTTTTCAAATTCGTCTAGTTTTCTAGAGGCATCTATGGACTCCGCAAGATTAATAAAATTCATAAAATGTGTAAATGCTCTTGCTAATTTAAATATTTTGACTGGTTTAAGTCTTTGAATTTCAGAAGTAATTTTATTAAATCTTTTTTTATTATTCTTATTTTTTATGTTTGCTTTCGAGAGTAATCTTATTTTTTCTACTAAATTAAAAAAACTTTCACCCTCTTGTTTTTTTAATACCCTACCTAAAATATTTCCTAAATATCTGACATCGTCTCTTAAGGATTTTGTGGGTATTCTTTCGTAATAGAGATCTCTTTTTAACATTTCGTATAAACTATTAAACTAAGATAATTATACTATACAATAATCTTTATAGTTAACTTTCTGCTTTATATTTTAAGTTTTGCCATTTAAAGCTGATTTTACAGTTTCTCCCATTACTGAAGGGTTTTGTGAAATAGTGACTCCACATTCTTTTAAGAGTTCAACCTTTTCAACTGCACTTTCTCCATAAGCAGATACTATTGCTCCTGCGTGCCCCATTACTCTACCTTTTGGAGCAGTTAGTCCTGCTATGTAAGCTATAACTGGTTTTTTCATATTTTCTTTTGCAAATTTTCCTGCTGCTACCTCTTGCGGGCCTCCTATTTCACCTATCATCAAAACTGCTTCTGTTTCATTATCTTCTTCAAATTTTTCTAAAATATCTTTAAATGAACTTCCATTAATAGGATCTCCTCCAATACCTACACTTGTGGACACTCCAATGTTTAAGTTTTTTAGTTGTTGAGCAGCTTCGTATCCAAGCGTTCCTGATCTACCTATAATTCCTACTTTGCCTTCTTTATATATGTGCCCAGGCATTATACCTAACATTGCTTTTCCCGGACTAATTACACCCGCGCAATTTGGACCTATAAGTGTCATTTTTTCTGTTTTAGAATATCTTCTCATGTAACGTTTAATTTTAATCATGTCATGCGATGGGATACCATCTACAATTGCTACACATGTTTTTATACCTGCATCAGCTGCTTCCATCGCAGAGTCTGCAGCAAAGGCAGGTGGTACAAATAAAATTGAAGCAGTTGCGTCTGTGCTTTTTACTGCTTCTTTTACCGTATTAAAAACTGGTAAGTTTAAATGTTTTGATCCACCTTTTCCGGGAGTTACACCTCCAACCACATTTGATCCATATTTTATCATTTCTTCGGCATGGAAAGATCCCATTTTTCCAGTAAAGCCTTGAATTATAATTTTTGTTTTTTTATCAATTAAAACTGACATTTTTATTTTCCTAAAGCTTTAACTGCTTTGTTTGCTGCATCCTCTAAAGTTTTAGCTTCTATATAATTAATTTTACTTTCTTTTAAAATTTTATTACCTTTTTCGACATTTGTTCCTGCTAGTCTGATCACTAAAGGGACTTTAATTTCTATTTTTGCTAATGCTTGAACTATACCTTCGGCAACCCAATCACATCTATTAATTCCTGCGAAAATATTTACTAGTATAACTTTAACTTTTTTATCCATTGATATTAGTTTAAAAGCCTTAACTATTTTTTCAGGAGTTGCTCCTCCACCAACATCTAAAAAATTAGCTGGCTCTCCTCCAGCCAATTTAATCATATCCATTGAAGCCATAGCCAGACCTGCGCCATTAATTATATTTCCTATATTTCCATCGAGACTTACATAATTAAGGCCTCTGTCTGACGCATAAACTTCATTGCTGTTTTCTTGTGTTTTATCTCTTAACTCTGAAACTTGGTTTCTTCTAAACAAAGCATTATTATCAAAACTCATTTTGCAATCTAAAGCTAATATTTGATCTTGGTTCGATATAACCAATGGGTTTACTTCTACCATAGTAGCATCTAACTCACTAAATGCTCTATAACATCCAATAATTGTGTCTGCTGCTCTTGCTATTAATTTTGTTTCAATTTTTAATCCAAAAGCTATTTCTCTTGCTTGAAATTTTTGCATTCCTACAGCAACTTCAATTTTAGACCTAATAATAGTTTCTGGTTTATTTTTAGAAATTTCTTCTACGCTCATTCCTCCCTCAGTTGAAGCTACAACCATTATACTTTCTGAGCTACGATCAAATACTAATCCTAGATATAGCTCCTTTTTAATTTCTGTTGCTTCTTCTATGTAAACCCTATTTGTAATCTTGCCCTCCGGTCCTGTTTGGTTTGTAACTAACTTTTTACCAAGGAGCTTGTCGGCCGCTTGAGCAACTTCTAGAGGGCTATTACAAACGATTATACCACCTGCTTTTCCTCTAGCTCCGGAATGAATTTGTGCTTTAACTACCCATTTAGATCCACCAAGCTCTCTTGCTTTATTTTCTGCATTCTCAGGACTGTAGACAATACCTCCTCTAGGAATTGTAACTCCAAATCCTGAAAGTATTTTTTTTGCTTGGTATTCGTGAATGTCCATTTTATTTACTTTGAATAAGTTTATCTATATTTACAATATTTTCTGCCATACGTGCAGATGCCGCGTCTATCATTCTTCCGTCTAGTTGAGCAGCTCCTTTTCCTTCTTTTGCAGCTTTATCTAATTCATCAAGAATTCTTTTAGCCTTATTTACTTCAGTTTCTGGTGGCGAAAAAACTTTATTTGCTAGATCAATTTGAGATGGATGTATCGCCCATTTGCCTTCAATCCCAATTGCAGCTGCTCTTTTTGCTGAAGCTATATATGCATCGCTATCATTAAAATCTCCAAATGGTCCATCAATCGCTCTTAAACCGTAAGCACGACAAGTCATAACAAGTTGAGACAAACCGTGGTGCCATTGATCCCCTGGATAATCAGGATTTAACCCTCCTATCACAACCGTTCTGGCTCTCAAACTTGCAGCATAATCTGCTACTCCGAAATGTAGAGCCTCTAATCTTCCACTGGATTTTGCTATTTCTTTTATGTTTGACATTCCTAAAGCTGTTTCTATTAAACATTCTATTCCAATTTTATTTTTAATTTTTTTATTTGTTTCTATTTGCGTCAATAAACAATCAACTAAATATACGTCGCTAGCTGTTCCAGCTTTAGGTAATAAAATTGTATCAATTTTTTCTCCCGCCTCTTCTACTATTTCTATTAAATCCCTATACATATAATGTGTATCTAAACTATTTATTCTAACAGAAATAGTTTTGCCTTTTTCTCTCCAATTTATTTCCTTAAGTGCTTTCATTACGTTTTCTCTTGCTGAAATTTTATCATTTGGAGAAACTGCATCCTCAAGATCCAAAAAAATATAATCTGCATTTGAATTAAGAGCCTTTTCAAACATTTTAGGTGACGATCCTGGTACAGCCAATTCACTTCTTTGCAACCTAGACTTTGCTGGTTTATAATATTTATGGCTCATAAATTTATTATATTTTTAAAATTGAGCTATAAATAGCATAATTAAGGTATTATTTTTATATATACTTTTTAGATATTTAAAAAAAACTTTAATATAAATTTTGCATTTGTTACTGATTCCATATTAGATTGATTTATGTCAAAATTACCGACTAAAGCTAAAGTAGTAATAATTGGTGGTGGAATTCATGGTCTGAGTACAGCATGGAAATTATCAGAAACTTACAAAAATCCAGGAGATGTTGTTGTATTAGAAAAAAAAGATACAGCAGCAGGAGCAAGTGGAATAGCATGTGGTGTAGTAAGAAATAATTATTTTCAGCCTGCAATGAGAGAATTGATGGCTCATTCGGTTAAAGTTTGGGAAAGTGACCCTAAAGCATTTAAATATAACGCTGTTGGATACATGCAAATTTCCCCAGAGGTAATGCATAAAGATGTTTCAAGTATTTATGAACAACAAAAAGCTATTGGGTATGAATCCGTATTTATAGAAGGTGAAAAAGATTGCACAAAATATATGAAAGGTATTTTTGACGATTGGCAAGCCCAAGGAATTACTTCGGTGCTCCATGAAAAAAAAGGTGGGTACGCGTTTAATAAAGATTCTATCAAAGCATTAGAAAAAAAAGCAAATTTAAATGGAGTTAATGTCCATAAAGGAGTTAAGGTAACAGGTTTTAAAAGAGGAAGTAATAGTAATGCTGTAACAGGAGTTGTAACCGATAAAGGGATAATTGAGTGTGATCAAGTAGTCGTTGGTGCTGGTCCATGGGTAAGAGACTTTTGGAATATGCTAGAATTACCAAAGACAACTGAAATTAAGGGTAAAGATGGAAAATCACATGAAGTTGAAATGTGGAAATACTGGTTTTTACAAGAAGGTGTTTTGGGTGTTGAGGCTGATTATTTAAGAACTAACGATGGTAAACAACCACCTGTAATACATGTAGATACTGATGCACCATTATATTCTGACAAAGATAAAAGATTAATTACGGATAAATTGTGGGGAATATATTATAAGCCTGACATCGAAGGCTTAGGTGTACAAGGAGGAACATCTCCGTATATAGTGCAAAAACATTTTGATAAAGTTAATGTTGACCCGTATGGAATTGATTCACCAGAATATCAAACTTCTGATGAGTTTTCAGATATGTGGTCGTCAGCTTTGGCTCATTGCCAAAAAAGATTTGTTGGAAAGTCAAATCTCTACAGAAAAGGTCCTTCTGGAGGTTTAGGCTGTTTAACTCCCGACTCTTTTCCTATTTTTGATAGATTTTTTGAAAATGTATACATGATAGCAGATGCAAATCATGGTTATAAAATGATTGGTGTTGGACATTTAGTTGCTCAAGAAATTTTAGGTCATGAAAGTGATTTACTAAAACCATTTAGATACAATCGGTACGCGAAAGGTGAGCTTCACCCCACTTCGAACAGTCCATTCCCATGGAGCTAGTTAATCTGAGTAGACAGAAGTTTCATTTTCAGTTACCTTTTTGGTCTTAAAATACTATGAGGGGAAAATGACAGATCTAGAAAAACATGTGAACCAACCAGGTAGAGATAAACTGGTTAAAAAAGTAAGAGAAAAAATTAACGAGTTAGGAATTACATATATTTATTATCAATTTATATCAGTAACAGGACGTGTTGTTGGTAAAGGAATACCTGCAGACCATTGGGAAAGAACTGCTGAAAAAGGTTTTCAATTAGTTTACGGATCTACTGCTAACTTATTTGTAGACAGACACAAAAATTATATCGGCTACGGTCCTGAAGCGATGGAACTTGTTGGTATACCTGACCCTGAAACTTTTTGTCAATTACCATGGGATAAAAGAATTGGAAGAGTTTTTGTTACGTGTTTTAGAAACAGAGAAGAAAGAGAGAATCCAGGAGGACATTTAACCTCTGATTGTAGAGGAAATCTCAGAATATTTATGGATGAATTTAAAAAAAAACACGGTCTAGAATTAAGAGTTGGAACTGAACCTGAAATGATGTGGTTAACAAAAAATCCTGACGGAACCCCTACAGGATCAGGTTTTTCTAAACCATATTGTTATCATATTGATCAGTTTGAATCATTAAGACCTGTGTTTATGAAAGTAATTGAGTATGCATCAGCTATGGGTCTAGATATGATTCAAGGAGACCATGAAGATGCGCCAGGACAATTAGAATTAAACTGGACATACGATAATGTTTTAAGAAACGCTGATAGACTTTCTACTTATAGACAAATTTGTGCTCAAGTAGCAAGAGAACACAACTTAATAGCATGCTTTATGACAAAGCCTTTTATGGGTGTGTCTGCAAGTGGTTGCCATACAAATATGTCTTTATGGAAAGGTGGAAAAGTTGTAACAAATAAATTAGGTCATAAAAAATTACCTGGAGTAGAGGAAGTATTTGGTTATGTACAGGGAGGCACAAATACATTTATGCCTGATACTAAAGATATGCAATTACCAGGTAAAGTTGGTTTACAATCTATAGCTGGAATAATGGAACACTTGCCTGCTTTAACTGCTTTAGGATCTTCAACTGTAAATTCTTACAGAAGATTATGGGACCAGGGATTCTGGGCTCCGGTTTATGCTGATTGGGGATATCAAAATAGAACTTGCGGGTTAAGAGTATCGGCTCCTGGGAGATTTGAATATAGATCAGTTGACTCAATGCATAATCCATACCTATTGGGTGCAGCTTTATTAAAAGCTTGTGACCATGGTATTTCAAAAAACCTAAAACCATCAAAGCCAGAGTCTAGAAGTATGTATGAAGCTAAAAAAGCTGGTAAAGATGTTAAAAAACTTCCTTTAAGCTTAGGTGAAGCGTTAGATAGATTAGCTGAAGACGAAGTTATAAAATCGGCAATGCCTGATGAAATGTACAAAGTTTTTCATTGGTATAAAAATGATGAGTGGGAAAAATTCTTAGGTGCTACTACGCAATGGGATCTTGATACTTACTTGGATTGTTTGCCTTAGTATAAATTAAAAAGGAAAAAAAATGTGTGGAATAGCAGGACTAATTCATAGAGGTAAATCATCAAACGTAGGTGAAGAACTTCAAAATATGCTTCAGGCTTTGAAACATCGTGGCCCGGATTCAACTGGATATGCTCTTTATGCAAATAATGATGGCCAGAACTTTATATTAAGATTTAAAGTTGGAGAAAACGTAGGAGAAGGAAGTACTTCCGTGAATGAAGACGAAAGTGTTTATGATGAAAGAAAAAAACTTGTAGACAAAAAACTTTCTGAATTAGGTGCAACTGTTATTAAAGAGGATAGACTGACACCATATTCCTTTAGGTATGAAATGAAATACGATAAAGATTTAATGGAATTTTCTAAAGCTCTTGAAAGTATTGAAAGTGTTGAAATACTTTCTATTGGAAAATCACTTGAACTTATAAAAGACTTGGGTGACGCAACTACTGTATCAGAGAGATATGGCTTAAACAAAGTACAAGGAACACACGGTATCGGGCATGCAAGAATGGCAACTGAGTCAGGCGTTGATATTAAATCAGCCCACCCTTTTTGGGGTTACCCATTTGCTGATGTTTCTGTAGTTCATAATGGTCAATTAACAAATTATTGGAACAACAGAAGGGTTCTTGAAAACAAAGGCATGAGATTTATGTCAGAATGTGATTCTGAATTGATTGCAGTTTTTCTTGCTGAAAAAATGAGAAATGGTGCAACTTTAGAAGAAGGAATGAAAGAATCTTTGACTGGACTTGACGGAGTTTTTACTTATTTTGTTGCAACAAAAGATTCATTAGGTATGGCAAAAGATACAATGGCTGCAAAACCATTGGTGCTATATGAGTCTGATGACTTGGTTGCAATGGGATCAGAGGAAATAGCTATAAGATCAATTCTACCACAAGAAATAGATACTTATGATCCGTTTGATGGAGAGGTAAAAGTATGGCAAATTTAAAACCAAACGAGAAAAAAACAAAAGCCCAATCAATGGGTTTGCATTCTGAGGTTTTAACAGGGAAAACACAGCAAAAATTCTTTAATCCTGATGAAGCAGAAAATTTCTTTTATTGGGGTACTCATGACGTTGACTTTAATAAAAGGACTGAATTGGATGTTAAAGACATGGATTGCAAACAAGCTAATGAAAAGATTGATCGTTTAATGAGCGAAGGTTACGGAACAATAGTTATTAAAAATCCACAAGGCAAACATAGTTTAGGAGTTGGAATACTGAATAAACTTAATTTAATTTTTGAGGGAAGTTTAGGGTATTTTGGAGTCGGATCAATTGATGGACCAATAGTTAGAGTAAATGGGCGTGTTGGCTGGTCTTGTGCCGAAAATATGATGGCAGGTAAAGTGGTAATAGAAAAAAATGCAGGCTCATGTTTTGGAGCCGCTATAAGAGGTGGAGATTTGATCTGTAAAGGAAGCGTTGGGGCAAGAACTGGAATTGATCAAAAAGGAGGATCTATAATCGTCGGAGGTGATGCAGGAGCATTTACTGGTTTTATGATGCAAAGGGGAAGAATAGTTATATTAGGTGATGTTGGAATTAACCTGGGAGACTCTATGTATGACGGAACAATATATGTTGGGGGGAAAATTGGATCATTTGGAAGTGATGCGGTAGAAGCCCCCATGACAAAAAATGATATAGAATGGTTAACAAGAAAACTTAAAGTTGCTGAGATAGGTAATAATTTTGATGTTTCTAAAATGACAAAAATTGTTGCAGGTAAAAAACTATGGAATTATGACGCTTTAGAACCAACAGAAAAAAAAAGGAGCTATATAATGGCAAAGAAAAAAAACGGTAAAAGCAACGGTAAAAACAATGGACACTCAAACGGAAAGAGTGAGTTTGCAAAAAGAAATAAAAGTTTATTAGGGTATAATGCGATTTTTACCCCTGAAGTAATTGACGATATACATATTAAAGCACAGCTAGGAAGATACCGAATGCGTGGAATGGCATTGATGAAAAAAATTCCTACTTTTGATGATTTGGTTTTTTTACCAGGTACTTTGACAAGATTTGTAATTGAAGGTTATAGAGAAAAATGCGAAACAAAAACAGTAATAGGACCAAGATGTGAAAATCCTATTGAGTTAGATATACCAGTTTACATCACTGGGATGAGTTTTGGTGCGCTTTCTTATGAAGCTAAAACAGCTCTAGCAAGAGGTGCAACAATGGCTGGATCAGCAACTTGTTCTGGAGAGGGTGGAATGATACCGGATGAAAGAAGATATTCAGAAAAATGGTACTATCAATGTATTCAATCAAGATACGGTTTTAATCCTCATCATGCACAACTTGCAGATGGAATAGAAGTATTCATTGGACAAGGACAAAAGGTTGGTATGGGTGGCCATTTAATGGGTCAAAAGGTTACTGACCAAGTCGCAGAAATGAGATCTTTGCCTGCTGGTATTGACCAAAGGTCTCCGGCAAGACATCCTGATTGGCTAGGGCCAGATGATTTAGCTTTAAAAGTTCAAGAGCTTAGAGAGTTAACAAAGAATAAAGTTCCAATTCAGTTAAAACTTGGAGCAGCAAAAGTTTATGATGATGTTCGTATGGCTGCAAAGTGTGATCCGGACTCAATATATCTTGACGGTATGGAAGGATCAACTGGAGCAGGACCACACATTGCTGCAGCAAACACTGGCATACCCGGAATAGCCGCTATAAGAGAAGCAAGAAGAGCAATTGACGATGTTGGTAAAACTGGAAAAGTTACACTTATTTATGCTGGCGGCGTAAGAGATGGTGCTGATATGGCAAAAGCTTTAGCTTTAGGAGCTGATGCGATTGCAATCGGAACAGGCGCAATGATTGCTCTAAATTGTAATAAAGAGATACCAGAATCTAACTTTGAAAAAGAAATGGGAGTACCAGCAGGCCATTGTTATCATTGCCATACTGGTAGATGTCCAGTGGGTGTTGCTACACAAGATCCAAAACTAAGAAAGAGATTAAATCCAGATGATGCTGCATTAAGAGTTTATAATTACTTACATACAATGACTTTAGAAGCACAATTATTAGCACGAGCATGTGGAAAAACAAATATTCACTCTTTAGAGCCAGAAGATATGGCTGCATTAACAATGGAGGCATCAGCTTTAGCAAAAGTTCCATTATCAGGAACTAATCATACTGTTGGAGTAGATGATTTCCATAAAATTTAAATAACTATGGCAAAAAAAAAGAAAAATAAAAAAAAAGAAGTTAAAGGCCAGCTAGGAAAGAAAAAAGAAACGGCACGTGAAAAAATGATTGGTCAAACTATCGGTTATAGGTATGACGTTAACTTGTTGCCAGATTATAAAAGACTAACTCCTTTCCTAAAGAAATATATAGAACATATGGGATGGGATGATTTAAATTGGTTAGAAGATGTACATATGGGCTATGAAGAAGATAGACCGGCTGTTTTTGATAGAAACGCTAATGGATGGGTTACTATTCCAAAAAAAATAAAGCTTCCAGATAATCAACAAGATAGAGATATGATTGCAAGGGAGTTATTAGTAAAGTTTCAAATGTCTCCAAATCATCCATTGGTTGATCTAAAAAAGGCATATTTAAAATTTTAATTATATTTTAATTTTTAAATTAAATATTATTACTTCATTTCCAAAATCAGGTAATTCTTGGATGCGTTTTATTATTTATGAATTGCTTTATAATAATGAAAATAAAGATAACATAAGTTCGCTAAGTATTAAAGAAAAGGTCCCTGATTTACATAGAATGCTTAGAATTGAAAATAATAAATTCATATTTGATTACAAAAAAATAGAGAGTCAAAAAGGAATTTTCCTAAAGACTCATTTTAGCTATACGCAAATTAAACAATTTCCTATTAATAAAATTATTATTGTATTAAGAAATCCTCTTGATGTTTTTGCGTCTCTAATAAATTATTATGATATTGAGACAAATAAAATTGCAGAATTAGTTGATTTTTTTTGTGAAAATCGAACCTTGCCAAGATTCAAAAATTTTCCAAATTGGCAAGATCATTTAGAAAGTTGGACAAATTCTGGTTTAAAATATTGTCTTATTAAATATGCTGATCTTCTAGGAGATTTTGATAACCAAATCTTAAGAATTAGTAAATTTTTAAGCGTCAAAGTAGATAATAAAAAAATACAAATAATAAAAAAAAAACGTCTTTTCAAAAATTAAAAAAAATAGAAAATTTTGAACGAAATAATAAGTTAAATAGTTTTTTTAATGATGCTATGGGATTGGTTAAGAATTCTTTTATGAATGTTGGAAAAAATAATTATTATTCTTCATTGTTAAACCAAAGTCAGATAAAAAGAATCGAGAACTCTTTTTCCAAATCAATTAATAAATACAATTTATAATTATAAAAAAGCTCAATCAGAAGTTGATAATTTCTTATAATACTGCTGTCTATAATAGCTTTTTGATCACGGTTTAGTTTGTCACAACCTCTAAATTTTCATAAGGTTTCTAAAATAAATATGGGAGGAAGATTATGACTGATCAATTAAGCGCTCTTACAACTATATTTACAGAGTTTTATTACTGGGTGACTGTAGTTCTTATGTTTTTAATCCACGTAGGATTCTGTATGTATGAAGTGGGTGCTTCACGTTATAAACATCACCAACACACCCTTATGAAAAACACAATGCTTATACCATTAGTTACAGTAACATGGTTTTTCTTTGGATGGTGGATTTACTGGGCGTTTCCAACAGGACCAGGTCTTGCACCTTCAATTATGAATGAAAGTGCTGCACTGATAACGGATGAATCAACTTTTAGTGCAAAGTGGTACCAACCTAATAGTCAATTAATGGCTATTAATTTAGGAGATCATATCTCCGGGGTATTCTGGGCTGCGTTCCTATTATTTTCTTGGACCGCCGCATCAATCGTTTCCGGTGCAGTGATTGAAAGAATTACCACGTTTGCTTTTGGAATTTTAGCAATAGCAATTGGATCTTGTTTTTGGGTAATTGATGCTGCTTGGGGATGGCACTTTGATGGTTGGATGTTAAAATTATTAGGATATCATGATGCTTACGCATCCGGTGTAATCCACGCAATTGCGGGAGGATTTGCCTTAGGTATCTTGGCAGTTTTAGGACCACGAATTGGTAAATTTTCATCAAGTGGTGAACCAAGAAATATTGGACCAAGAAATCCTTGGCTAGTTACAGTTGGATTATTTTTAATTTATACTGGTTTCTGGGGATTTTATGCAGCATGCAATATTCCAATATTTGATCTTGGGCCTGAGTATGGAATGGAAGGTGTAACATACTTTACTGCAACAAACATATATGTAACTCCAACTACACTTAGCGGTATCACTTTTAACTTTTTGATGTCTTTATCAGGCGGTTTATTAGCTGGATATATAGTAGCTAAAGGAGACCCTTTCTGGACTTACTCTAGTGGTCTAGCAGGAATTATATGTGCTTCTGCAGGAAATGACTTATATCATCCAATACAATCAATGATAATTGGTATGATCGGTGTTGTTATTGCATACAAACTACATTACTGGGTTGAACGTAAGTTCAAGATAGATGATGCAGTAGGTGCAGTTGCAGTTCATGGTTATGCTGGTTTTGTTGGTCTAGTTATCTGTGGATTTGTTCTAAATGGTTATCCATCGTCTGGTTACAGCGTTGGAGCTATGTGGGATGGATCAAACTATGCAGCTATCAATCCTTTAGGAATGTTTATAGGTGCATTAATAATGTTTGGACTACTTGGTTTTTTACCAGGTTTCATTATTGCAAAAATACTTCATGGAATGGGTAAACTTAGAATTCCAAGAGAAGTAGAGATTGCAGGTCTAGACTATAATATGTTGGAAGCTTCTAAAAATGATGAAAAAGCAGTTTCCTCAGCAACCAGGTAAAGGAGATAAATTATGGCAACAGTAACTAACTGGATAGATCATCTAAGTGCTAAAGAAGTTGCAGGTGCGGTTTATCCCGGAGTTGGCACAGAAACTGTTCTAGTAATAATTGGAATAGTTATTTGGATTGGCTGGCATGTTTTAGCAAATATGCAGGAGTCTGAAGAACTACAGAAATTAGCTAGAAAAAGACATAGTGCAAACGACCATAAAAGCAACATTACCGAGTGGTAATTAGTTTTTTATTTGAGGGCGCATTTTATTAAATGTGCCCTCTTAAAAAATTAAAATATTTAAAATATCATTAAATCCTTCTATAATTTAAAAATGGAAAATAAAATTCAATATAGGCTTATAAAAAAATTTGGACCTTCTATTTTTCATGTAAAGATACCAGATGAAATAATCAATAATCTTAATAGCTATGTTGATAAAATAATAAAAAATAAAGAAAAAATTAGGGAACTTGATGTTGGAAAAAATCTAGTTGGAGATGTCACTCAAGAATTTGTTTTAGAAAAAGATTTTATGAAAAACTCTGGTTGGTATAATTTTTTGAGATTTTGTGTAAAACAATGGATAAAATTAGAAACAAATAAAGATGTAAAAAATTTTGAAATAAAAAATTCATGGATTGTAAGACAATTCCAAAACGAGTATAACCCTACTCACTGGCATGGTGGACATATATCTGGTGCAGGTTTTTTGAAAGTTCCGTCAAGTATGGGTTCGCATTCTCAAAAAGGTAAAAATCTTGCTTATAGAGGAGGCAATTTACAATTAATTCATGGATCTAGAATGTTTTTATGTCATTCTACTATTGATCTAGTACCAGCTGTCGGGGATTTTTATTTTTTTCCAAACTATTTAATGCATACAGTCTTTCCATTTAAAGATACTGAAGAGGAAAGGAGATCAATTTCGTTTAATGCTGTAATTGATGATGAAATTTATAATGTTTATGGACGATAAAGAAGAAATAAATAAAACTCCAACTAAAATGGCTAGATTAGCATGGCCTAAGGCAAAATATGGAGCAATAATTGCGGTAATAATAATTATAGTAGTAAATTTAATATATTACTGGGAAACTATTGGTTCTTTTTTTAAATAAAAATGTGCTAGATTAAATTATGTCAAAAAATTTATCCTCAATAGCAAAAACAAAAAAGATTAAATATTTTTTAATTAGCTTTGTTGATTTATTTGGTGTACTGAGATCAAAATTAGTTCCCACTCAAGCTATAAGTGAAATGCAAAAAAATGGAGCAGGTTTTGCAGGTTTTGCAACTTGGTTAGATATGACTCCTGCAGATACTGATATGTTTGCAATTCCTGACCCTGCAAGTTTAATTCAACTACCTTGGAATAAAGAAGTAGGATGGTTAGCATCAGATTTATGGATGGCAGGTAAACCTGTTAAAGCTTCACCAAGAGTCATGTTAAAAAATCAAATAGATAGGCTTTCTAAAAAAGATTTGACTATGAAGTCTGGAGTAGAATGTGAATATTTTTTAATTTCTCAAGACGGTACAAAAATTGCAGATGATAGAGATATACAATCAAAGCCATGCTATGACCAGTCTGCATTAATGAGAAGGTATGATTTGATAAAAGAAATTTGTGACAGTATGATTGAACTTGGGTGGAACCCTTATCAAAATGACCATGAAGATGCTAATGGTCAATTTGAAATGAATTGGGATTATTCCGATTCTTTAACTACTGCTGATAGACATATTTTTTTTAAATTCATGGTAAAAACACTAGCTGAAAAACATGGATTGAGAGCTACCTTTATGCCTAAACCTTTTGAAAATTTAACTGGTAACGGTTGCCATGCTCACATCTCAGTGTGGAAAGATAAACAAAATAAATTTCTAGAGAATGGCGACAGACTTGGTTTAAGTAAAATGGCTTATAATTTTTTGGGAGGTATTATGAAACATGCTCAACCGCTTACAGCATTTTTTAATCCTACTATTAATAGCTACAGAAGGATTAATGCACCTCCAACAAAATCAGGAGCTTCATGGTCTCCAAGTAGTATTTCATACTCTGGGAATAACAGGACCCATATGATTAGAGTTCCAGACCCTGGAAGATTTGAGCTTAGATTGATGGATGGATCATCAAATCCTTATTTACTACAAGCTGGCATAATTGCGGCGGGCTTAGAGGGCCTGAATCAAAGAATGGATCCTGGAGAGCCCTTAAATTGTAATATGTATACAGATTTTAAAGATTATTCCCATTTAAAAAAATTACCTGATGAAATAGAGGACTCTATTAAAGAATTAGATGATTGCAAAGAGTTAAAAGAGGCCTTTGGTGAAGATGTGATTAATAGTTATATAAAACTAAAAAAAATTGAAATAGATGAATTTAATAGAGAGGAAAGTTTCAATAAAAATGACTCAATAACTGACTGGGAAAGAAAAAACACCCTAGACTGTTAATAATGAGTGAATCTATATATCTAAATTGGGAAATCTCAAAGTATTTAAATAATAAAAATTTTAATTTTAATAGAGATAAAATATTAAAAATTTTATCCAAAAGTTTAATTGAAAATGCCTATAACGATATTTCAAAGTGGCCTTCTTACGAGGCTACTCCTTTAATTTCTTTAAATAGATTATCTAAGGATCTAAGTTTAAATAATATATTTTATAAGGATGAATCAAAAAGATTTGGACTAAAATCCTTTAAAGCATTAGGAGGGGCTTATGCAGTTGAAAAAATTTCAAATGGAAAAAAAAATATTATCATATCTACAGCAACTGCAGGCAACCATGGAAGATCAGTAGCGTGGGGATCACAAAGATTGGGTTTGAATTGTAAAATATTCATAAGTGAATTTGTAAGTGAATACAGAGCTAATGAAATGAGAAAGTTGGGTGCTGATGTAATAAGAGTTAAAGGAAATTATGAAGACTCTTTGAATGAATGTTTAAACCAATCTAAAAAAAATGGTTGGCAAATTGTTCAAGATGTGGCCTGGGAAAATTATGAGCTAGTTCCAAAACTTACCATGGCTGGTTATTCTGTGATGATAAAAGAGATAACCTCTCAGACCGATCAATATATATCTCATGTATTCCTTCAAGCTGGTGTTGGTGGGATGGCAGCTGGTTCTGTAGCTGGAATTGCAAATTATTTTAAAAAAATTCCAAAAATAGTAATAGTTGAACCTGAAAGTGCTGACTGTGTATTGCAAAGTATTGAAAATGGATCAATAAAAAAAATTGATATTAAAAAAGAAAGTATTATGGGAGGAATGTCTTGTGGCGAGGTATCATTGGTCCCATGGAAAATTCTTCAAAACTCTGTAAATCTTTGTTTAACTATTTCAGACGATCAAATAGCCAAAACAGTAGCTATGTTAGCAAATTATAAATTTGCAGACAAAAAAATTATAGGAGGTGAATGTTCAGCTCCAGGAATTATAAGTTTGATAGCAAGTTGTAATAATAAAATTGTAAAAAAAATGCTAGATATAAATGTAGATTCTAATATTTTATTAATTGGTTGTGAAGGTAATGCAGATGAAAACCTTTATAATAAATTGCTTTCCCTGGGATTAAATCAGATTTAAAGATGACTAAAGATAAAATTGATTTTAATCATATTTTTAAACCTGATTTGACCCCAAAACAAATGTTAGAACTTGGAGTTTTTGGGGGAGCATACTTTGGAGATAAAATTGAGGAATTTCCTAAATCTTGGTTTAAAAAAGCAAAATTAAGTAAAAAATTTGACGCAAAAGTAAATAGATTTAAAGTCAAAGCTGGATTATCTAGAAAAGATTGGCAGGATAAAGGTTGGATTTTTAAAGAAGATCCACTTGGTTGGTTTCAATGGTATTGTAGATATACTTTAGGCAGGAGAATACCCAAAATTGATGAAATCCAAATAAAAAGATGGAAAAATTTTACCAGACATGTCAAAGCGATTAAAAAAAATTGTGATGAGGGGGATTTAAATTGCAGAAGAAGACAAAGGCAAGCAATTCTTCAGTGGGCTTATAATCCTTTTATTTAAATTTTTGTTTTAAAATCTATACCGTATTCTGATCTTGGACCTTTACGCAAACCAAAAGGTCCAGAAAAAAATAATGTTAAAGGTCTCGTTCCTGGTTTTAAATCAACCCTATGTAAATTATTTGCTGATCTAAAACCAATATAACCTGGTGGTCTCCAATATTTTCCACTTATTAATGTTTCCCAATATCCATCTTTTAAAATTATTGTTATGTAAGGAAAAGTATGATTATGCACACCTTCACCATGATCATCTGCAAGCATCTCATGGATTAAAATGTTAAAAGGAAACCATTTAGGTCTGTGTCGAAATAAAACATAATACCTGTTTAACCATGGCTTCGCTTCATGAAATTTTGGATGAGAGGGTCCTCTATCTAAAACGGTTTTTTTTCTACCCAGTTTATCTAAAAATTTTAAAAACATTTAATCAAGTTTTATAATTGAACTTTTCTCAACTATAAATAAATTTTGATTTAATACAAATGGTCTTGAGATTTTTTTATTGTCAATTTTAAGAATACTACTAGTTTTTCCATTTAAAATATCAATTATCAATAAACGGCCATTGCTTGTTGTCAAATAAACTTTATCAACACCAACTATAAACCCAATAGGTTTTATTTTTTTTCTATGTTTGCTTTTAAACTTTTGGAAAATATCAGTTGATCTAACAATATTACCATTTTTATTATTAACTATTACTAAAAAACCTTCCATAGAAACAGTAAAAATTAAATTTCC
>CACDMX010000014.1 GCA_902554035.1 uncultured Pelagibacteraceae bacterium
TTTTTGAAGTGAGTCAGTTTTTATTTTTTCTACATCAGCTAATTCAACATCTTTTTCAGTTTTAATTTCTAAATTTTCATCACTATTTCTAAATTCCTCAAGTTTTGCTTTTCTTAAATTTTTTTCAAAATTAATAATATTTATAAATTCAGACTTAGTTATTTTTTCGTCACTTTTTTCATTACAATTTTCTTGATCAAATATTGGATAAATAAATCCATCGCCCTCTATACAAAATTTATCCTCTGCTGATGCATGAAAACTAAAAATAGTGAAAATAGTAACTAAAATAATTCGTTTGATTAAAAAAAGCATAACGATACAATATTATAAAATAAATAATAATTATATGAAATTTAATAGGCTTTTTTTGACGGTTTTCTTAATACTTTTTTTAAATACTCAATTAAAAAGTGAAGAGGCAAAAGTCGATGTGATAGATTTATTAAACTTGGGACAACAGTTTGAAAACACTAAAATAATGTTAACCTCAATCAAAAAAACAAATAGTATTTTAAAAGCATCAATTGCAAAAATTGAAGCAGAATGTTGTGATAAAGACTTTAGCAAAAAAGAAGAGGCTGCTGATATAAAAAGTATTATGCAAGATTGTTTAGATACAAATTGTGGAAAAAATATGTTTCCAATTGTTAATAAAAAAAAACCTCCTGCAAAGCTGATAGCCTTAAAACTAATAAATAAAGTTGATGACTTAATCCTAGAAAATCAAAACTTTAGGTATGAACAATTGAGCAAAAAACTCGATTTAATCCATACAAAAAAAATTGAAAATGATGAAAACCTTAATGAATTAGAAAAAGAAAATATAAAACTTAAAGATACTGTTGATAAAATGCTTAAAAATTATCAAAATAAAATTACAAAGCTTGAAAAAGAAAAAGAAGAATTGAATAAAAACTTTGAAAAGGCATTTAATATGTTGCCTAAAAGTAAGCAAAAAAAGTTTAATTAAAATTAATCTCTTTTACCCAAGATTGAAATTCACTAGGACTCACTTCTCTCCAATTCACCATCTTGCTCCTTGCCCAAGTAACTTGTCTTTTAGCATACTGTCTTGTTCTAATATTTATTAATTCTTTTGTTTGATCTAAACTTATTTTATCTTCTAAAAATCTATTTATCTCTTGAATTCCTATAATCTTTTTTACGCTAGATTGACTAGAAAATTTTAATTTCAATATTTTTTTTACCTCTTTTATTGCACCAAATTTAAACATTTGATTAGTTCTTTTTTGGATTCTATTTATCAATTCTTTTCTTTCAAAATTTAAATATATTTTTAAAAAATCATTTTGATCAAAGTTTGATTTTGTTTCAGATAACCATTCATAAATTGATTTTTTACTGTAAATCTTTATTTCGTAGGCTCTCATTGATCTCTGCGTATCATTTCTATTAATTTTGTCCTTTACTTTGGGGTCAATTTTTAAAAGTTTTTCATAAAATTTTCTTTGGCCAAGTTTTTTTTGTATTGATCTAATTTTATATCTGAACCGTAGTGGAATGTTTGGTATTTTTACCAATCCATTTATTAAAGAATTAAAATAAAGACCTGTCCCACCGACTATTATTGGTATTTTTTTTCTTTTTTTAATTTCATTAATTTTTTTATTTGCAAGTTTTAACCATTGACCTGTTGAAAAATTTCTATTCACATCAATTATGCCATAGAGGTGGTGTTTTATATTTTTTTCCTCTTTTTTATCTGGTCTGGCTGTCAATATTTTTAATTGTTTATACACTTGCATGCTATCAGCATTAATAATTTCACCTTTAATTTTTTTGGCAAGTTTCACAGCAAAATTTGATTTCCCTGAGGCCGTTGGTCCATAAATTAAAACAATTTTGGACATAATTTATTTTGTTAATCTAATTTAACACCAATGTATCGTCTTTGGTTTTGATTGTTATAAATTACTATAAGAATAGTTTTTTCACTTGTCGTCATCGCTTGTTCGGTTATTCTATTTAATTCCTGCACTGATCTAATTTTTTTCTTTTGCGCTTCTACAATAATATTATTAATATTAAGATAATTAATTGGACTATCAGAATCTATACTTGTTATCACTAATCCTGTAGTGCCTTTTGGAAGTTTTCTTTGAATAATATCATCGTTATTTAAAACTCTGACTGTTATTTTTAATCTATCAATTTTTGAAGGTTCAGGTTTTTCAGATGGTTTAGATGCTTTAAAGTCTTCAGATGTTTCTAGTCGTCCTAGTTTAATTTTTTTTATTAATTCTTTCTTATTTCTCCAAATCTTAACCTTGACTACTTTACCTACCTCTGTTTGAGCAACAATTTTGGGAAGCTCTTTCATTTCTTTAATAAGAACACCGTTAAATTCTAAAATAATGTCTCCAGCTTTAATTCCTGCTTTGTCTGATGGGCTATTTTTTGCAACACTTGCAACTAATGCACCTCTTGGCTTATCTAACTTTTCTAATTCTGCAATTTCTTTAGATACGTTTTGAATTCTTACTCCTAACCATCCTCTTTTAGTTTCACCAAATTCTATTAGTTGGTTTATCACTACTTTTGCGCTGTTGGAAGGAATTGCAAAACCTATTCCTATTGATCCTGATTGACCCAAGATAGCAGTATTAATTCCTATTACGTCACCATTCATATCAAAAAGCGGTCCACCAGAATTTCCAACATTAATTGATGCATCTGTTTGAATAAAGTCCTCATATCTATTCATTCCAATATCTCTATTTCTTGCAGAGATTATTCCAGATGTAACTGTACCACCTAAACCAAAGGGATTTCCAATTGCAATAACCCAATCTCCGATTCTTGCTTTGTCAGAATTTCCAAATTTTACAGGAAGAAATTTTTCTTTAGACTCAATTTTTAGAACAGCGACATCAGATAATGGGTCAGATCCTAAAACTTTTGCTTTGTACTCTTTATTACCATCCACTCTTACTAAAATATCCTCGGCGCCTTGTATGACGTGATTATTTGTAACAACTATGCCACTTGTGTCTATTATAAATCCAGAGCCAAGTGCGCTTGCTTTTCTTTCTTGAGGAGTTCCAAATTCCTTGAATAAATCTTCAAAAGGAGAGCCAGGTGGAAATTGAAAAGGAAAAGGATTGGTGCTTGTAACAACAGTTTGGGTTGTTGATATATTTACAACAGATGGCATTAATTTTTCGGCGAGGTCTGCAAAAGAAGTCGGTCCCTCCTTTGCAAAAGATAAAGTGGACAAATGAAGTAAAATGAATGTTAAAAAAAATAATTTAAATTTTTTCATATTAATTTTTTACGTACCAAACTATTAAAAAACCTATAACTGCGAAAAATAAACCTCCTGATCTTAGCTGTGAGTTCTCAAACATATCAATTTTTTTTAACATATTTTTCATTTTTGCTGGAAATAAGGCATACAAAATTCCCTCTATAAAAAGAAAAAGTCCAAAAGCTATAATTAGCTCTTTCATTATTTTACTATTTATTGAGATGATTTCGGTTTTATATTTCCAAAAAACTTAAAGAATTCACTATCTGGAGATAATATCAAAGATGTATCTCCACCTATTAATGACTTTTCATACGCTTGCATGGCTCTATAAAAGGCAAAAAATTCTGGGTCTTTCCCAAAGGCATCAGCAAAAATTTTATTTCTTTGTCCATCGCCTTCACCCTTCATGATTTGAGATTGTTTCTCTGCATCAGCAAGTATAACTGTTACTTCTTTATCTGCTGTTGATGTTATAGTCACAGCCATTTCTGCACCCCTTGCTCTAAATTCTTTTGCTTCTCTTTCCCTTTCTGTTTGCATTCTTCTATAAATTGCTTCACTGTTTGCTTGAGGCAAATCTGCTCTTTTTATTCTTACATCTACAATTTTTATTCCAAATTTTTCCGCCTCGGTATTAACGCCTTCTTGAATTAGGGACATTTGTTTTGATCTATCTTCCGATAATAGTGTTTGTAATCTTTGAGTTCCCAAAACACTTCTAATTCTAGAGTTTATAATAGTAGATAGCCTTGATCTAGCAACCCTTTCATTTCCAACAGATATATAAAACTTCAGCGGATCAACTATCTGAAATCTTGCAAAAGCGTCAACTATCAATCTTTTCTGGTCCGATGCAATAACTTCTTCTGGTGGTGTGTCAAGATTTAAAATTCTTTTATCCAAGAAAACTACATTTTGAATAAATGGAATTTTAAAATTTAAACCTGGTTTTAATAAAATTCTTTTTGGGTCACCAAATTGTAACACTATTGCTTGATTAACCTCTTTAACTATAAATATTGAAAAAAAAGATATTACAAAAATACCTATTATTACTGGTAATATAATTTTATTTGCTTTCATTAATTAACCTTTTTTTTTGTTAATTCTGGTAATGGTAAGTAAGGTACTACTCCTGATCCAGAATTCTTATCTATTATTACTTTATCAATATCTGCTAAGACTTTTTCCATTGTCTCTAAATACATTCTTTCTTGGGTAACTTCCTTAGCTTTAACATATTCATTATAAATAGAAACAAATCTACTTGCTTCACCTTCTGCTTTTGCAACTACTTCTTTTTTGTAAGCTTCGGCTGCTTGTAAAATTTTTGCAGCTTCCCCTCTCGCTCTTGGTATCACATCGTTAGCATATGCTTCTGCTTCATTCTTAGATCTTTCCATATCCGCTCTTGCTGCCTGAACGTCTCTAAACGCATCTATAACTTGGTCTGGCGGATCAGCTTTTTGGGTTTGAACTTGTGTAACTTGAATACCACTAGTGTACTCATCTAAAATATTTTGAATAATTTCTTGTGTCTCAATTTCTATTTTTGATCTTCCTTCAGTTAAAATTGGCTGAATATTTGATCGTGCTATCACTTCTCGCATTGCAGTTTCTGCGGCTGCCTTAACTGTTCCTTGTGGATCTTGAATTTTAAATAAAAAATTTCCAGCGTCTTTAATGACCCAAAATACTGAAAAATCTATATTCACAATATTTTCGTCACCAGTTAACATTAAACTTTCTTCAGGAACATCGGCAACTCCGCCCGATGTAAATCCTGAGTCTCTTTCAGATCTAAAGCCTATATCCATTCTATTAACTTTTGTAACTTTTGGAGTTTGAACACTTTCTATTGGAAAAGGTATGTGATAATTTAATCCTGGTTGGGTTGTTTTTACAAACTTACCAAACCTTAAAACAACACCTTGTTCATCAGGCAATACTCTGTATAAACCACTTGCAACCCATATTAGTGCTAGGACTACGGCTCCAACAATTATTGATTTTGCTCCACCAGAGCCTCCACCTGGGAGAATTTTGTTTATACTGTCTTGAATTTTCCGTATGATTTCCTCTACGTCCGGCGGTCTAGGTCCTCTACCAGATCCATTACCACTTCCACCTGGGGGTGTTCCCCATGGACTTCCACCTCTACTTTTAAAGTCATCGACCATGGCAATCTATATAATGTCTTTAGTGAGAAAAACAAGTTATGATACAGATATGCCAAAAGAAAAACCTGAATTAAGTGACGCAATGAGGAAAAAAATGCAGGGTAAAACCTTTGAAAAAAACCCAATTAAAGGAACTAAATTTACCATAGCTATTTCCAGTGCAAAAGGAGGAGTTGGAAAATCAACTTTTGCAACGAATCTAGCACTAGCTCTTAAAAAAAATGGTTGTAAGGTTGGTTTACTTGATGCTGACATTTACGGGCCTTCAATTCCAAAAATGTTCAACATTAATGAAAAGCCTAAAAGTGACGGCCAAACATTATCCCCAGTAATGAAATATGAAGTTCAATGTATGTCGATAGGTTTTCTTGCTGATCAACAAACACCGATGATATGGAGGGGGCCAATGGTAACAAGTGCAATAAAAACTTTTACACAAAAAGTTTCCTGGAAAAATTTAGATTTTATAATTGTTGATATGCCACCAGGTACAGGAGATACACAGTTAACATTCTCGCAAGAAATTAAATTAGATGGTTCAATTATAATTTCCACACCTCAAGAAATTGCTCTATTAGATGTAAAAAGAGGAATAAAAATGTTTGATAAACTTGGAGTTAAAATTTTAGGCCTAGTAGATAATATGAGTTATTTTGTTGGAGAAGATAAAAAAAAATATAATATTTTTGGAGAAGGCGGAGTTAAAAAAACAGCTGAAGAATTTCAAAAAGAATTTTTAGGAGAAATTCCCATAGATCCTGAGGTGGGTAAAAATGGTGACCTAGGTAAACCAATAGTTGAAGCTAATCCAGATCATGAAATTTCAAAAATTTATTTAAACTTAGCAATGAAAATTAAAAAAATATATTTTTAAGTTATTCATTTTTAAGATAAGAAGGTTAATATAACATAGACCTTATTATGAAGAATTTATCATTGATAATTCCTGCGAAAAATGAGTCTGATTCTTTACCGAAAGTATTAGATGAGTTAAAAAACTTTAAATTAAATATTATTGTAATCTTAGAGAAATCAGATTTAGCTACAATAGAGTCTATAAAAAATTTTAATTGCAGCCTAGTTTATCAATCAAGTAAAGGATATGGTAACGCATTAATTGAGGGAATTAATAATGTTAAAACAGATTATCTATGTATTTTTAATGCAGATGGATCTTTTGATCCAAAATACTTAAATGAGATGCTTAAAAAATGTGAAGATGGATTAGATTTTGTTTTTGCATCACGATACCTGCCAAGTGGGGGAACTGACGATGATACAATTATTACTTCTTTTGGAAACTATATTTTTTCTTTACTAGGAAGAGTTTTTTTTTCTCTAAAACTTTCAGATATTCTTTTTACATATTTGCTAGGAAAAACAAATTCTTTTAAAAAGTTAGAACTTGAGTCAAAAGATTTTGGACTTTGTGTTGAAATGCCTATCAAGGCAAAAAAATTTCAAATGAAATATGTAGATATTCCAAGTTACGAAAGAAAAAGAATTGCTGGTGTAAAAAAGGTAAATGAGTTGGTTGATGGATTTAAAATTTTAATTTGCATGATAAAACTTTTTTTTAAAAAATAAACTGTCAAAGTTTAATTTTTTATCATAGCAAATTGTTTGTAATTATCAGAAAACTTTACAATGAGCTTTTTTTCATGTGCAAATTCTGATACGGCTTTACTCACGCCATAATCTCTACTGTAATCATCACCAAATATAACTCCATTTGATTTAAGCTTTTTAAACCAAGTATTCAAATCTTCCTTTACATACGCATAATCATGGTTTCCATCTATATATGCAAAATCTAAACTATTATCTGAAAATTTTTTAGCAGCATTAACAGAAGTTTCTTTAAAAATTCTTATATTTTTTTTATCTTTAAAATAACTAACAACTTCTGAGTATGCTAAATCTAGTTCCTCCTGAGTGTAATCTTGAAAATCTTTGTCTACTAACCATTGATCTACTAATGATAAATTAAGTTTTAAGTATTTAAAATACTCATAAATTTTTTTGCTGTACTCCCCACGAAATACACCAATCTCAACACCTGAAAGTTCTTTTTTGTCAATATTTATTGATCTAATTAAATTTAAAAAACCTATCCTATCGCCACTGACTTTCATTAGAATTTTTTTTAAAATAAATAAAATCAAAATTAAATAAATAAATGTAACGATAATTACGAAATTAAAAATGAATAAATTTTGTTTAAAGAGGATCAGATAAATTGGAACTAAAAAAATACCAAAAGATAAATTTAATAATATTAATAACTTTAAATAAAAATTAGTATTTTTAAATTTCTTTAACAAAGATAATTTCAATTGCGGCATAGGGTTGAGTTGATCTTGGATTATTATAACACTTATAGTTCAAATTTTTCATTCTATTTATCAATTTAGTCAACTTTTCTTGAAATAAAGTATATTTCTCCATTTTATCTTTTGGTATATCGTCGTACTCAGCAAACTCAAATTCTGCAGCGATTTGATTTGGGTATATTTCATCGTCAAGAATATTGTTCATAACTTCTATAGCTGAACCCTCAACATCCATTTTTAATACGTCAATTTTTTCATGATTATACATTTTCATTAAAGTTTTGAGCTTATAGCACTGATGATATATTTCTATTTGGTGAGTTGAACCAAAATAATTTGTGATTGCTCCGCCACCATCTTCCTCTTGATGAAAAAACTTTATTTTTTTATCCTCAATCCAAATACCATAGGGGAAAAGATTAATATTTTTAGGACCAGAGTAATTGTCGATAAATTTTATTGCTGTTGGATCAAAACAAAATATTTTTGCATTTTTAAATTTTCTAGAAATTTCTTCTTCAAATTTAATTTGACCTCCAATACCAAAGCTATATACGATGGGATTTTCAATAATCTTAGCAGTATTTAATCGATAGTTACAATAATTATCAAATTTAACATCATCAAACTTTAACAAATTTTTTTTTATAAATTTTTTATTTAAAATTCTTTTTTTTTTAAAGTAGAAAGAAAAAGGAAATTCACCTATTTTTGAAGGATTTAAATTATAGTTAATATGGTTTATCCCATTTTTAATAAAACTTAAAATGCCCTTTTTTTTTATATGAAGTATACACCGGTCAAGGAAATATGATTTAAACATTATTTTTTAAATTAATTTATCTTTAAGATCAAAAGCCTCCATTAATTCATTCCACTCTCTTTTTGAAAGTTTCGATTCTTCGTAAGATATATTTTCACCCTTAATTAACTTTTGGATTATTTTTTTCCCATTTGCAGAAACTTCTGTGCCTCCAACTCTATAATCCATAAATGCTTCATAAGTTATTGGAACCCATTTTTTTAATGACTCTAGCATTATGTCTGCATACACTCTTATCTCGTATTGAGCATGACTATCAGCTCTTAATCTCAAGAAATTCATTAAATTTAATAAATCTGTTTTCCAATACCACTGTGTGTAAGTATTTAAAGTTAAATTCATTCTTGCTAGTTCTCTCGCTAATCCTTTTTTATTTTCATCAATTTTTGACCCATCGTATCTTTCGTTAAGCATTGTCTCATAATTACTATATGTTCTTTCTGCATCTTTTTTTAATAACCCCAAAACTTCTTTAGCTTGCTCCCCATCTATAATTTCTCCTCTTCCTTGCCTATTATTAACTGATTGAGCAGCTAAATTTTCTGAGGAAGGTAAATAAAATTCTTTGTCCAAAATTGAGTATCTGGCAGAGTATTCATTTACATTAGCTGTTCTATGTCTAATCCATTGTCGTGCTATAAATATTGGTAATTTGATATGATATTTAATCTCACACATTTCAAATGGTGTGCTATGCCAATGTCTCATCAAATATTTAATTAATCCGGAGTCTGTGGAGACTTTTTTTGTTCCTTTGCCATAAGAAACTCTAGCTGCTTGAACAATGGATGTGTCATTTCCCATGTAGTCTACCACTCTAACGAAGCCGTGATCTAATGCTGGGATTGCTTCATAAAGTATTTTTTCCAATTCTGGAGCTATAACTCTTTTTGTATCATTTTTTTGAGATTGTTGATCTTTAATTTCTTGTTGCTGATCTTTTGTTAATTTCATTTGAAGAGTTATAGTTTAAATATCTATAACAATTTTTATAAAAATAAACCATTCATAAATTCTAAATATATTTATGTAAAAAATGGTGCTAAAAACGAAAATGCTTTATAAAAAAAAATTATTTTTATATATAATAGGCTCTTTTAGCTTAATTCTAGGTTATGCTTTCAAAGAAAATTCTGCTGGTGGAGGCTTGCATGATTTTAATATATTAAGTCCATATATATTAAAATTTTCTAAAGAGGGCTTTTCTGTAATTAATGAATATCTATCAAATGATTCTACCTTAATTCATTCACCATTTTTTTATTATATATCTGGGAAACTGAGTAATCTGCTCGGAGGATTCGAAAACTTCAGGATTTTCTATTTATTTCTCTGTCTAATATTGCCATATATATATTTTAAAATTTTAGACGAAAAAAAAGATTCAAGAGAAATAAATATTTATTTATTATCGTTTCTGATATTTTTATCTCCATATTACAGAACGTCTGCAATTTGGACATTAGGTGACAATTTTTCTTTAATATTTTTTGGTTTATTTACCTATTTTTTAATTAAAGGTGAAAAATATTCAAATTTAAAATATTTTTTATTATCGTTAATCTTTTTAGTTTTTTGTTCTTATACTAGATATTATTATGCAACATTTTGGATTTTATACATTTATATTATCTATAAACAATTTGGCTTTAAAATAGTAATTCAACAAACACTTTTTAGTTTTATATTATCTATTCCTGCTCTTATTTACTTTGGTTATATATTTTCTAACTATAATTTTTTATCTTTACTTGAAAATCAGTCTAGTTTTAATTTTCTTAAAAATATTTTTCAAATTTTATCAATTTTATTTTTTTATATTCTTCCTTTTATTTTGATAGATTTAAAAAATTTTATTAATTTTTATAAAAAACAATTTAAGATTTTGATTATTACCCTTTTTTTTGTAACTTTATTCATATTTATTGAAGGTTTACATTATAAAATAAATTTAGGTGGAGGTGTATTTTATAAATTAAATTATTTTTTAAATTTAAATTATCCAATTATAATTTTTTTAAGCGTATTTTTTTCAGTCTTATCAATTATATATTTTTCTGAAAGCAAAATACAAAATTATATATTATTTATTTGTTTAATAATTTCATTTTCTCAAAATACTATTTACCAAAAATACTTTGATCCTTTATATTTATTTTTATTTTTTGGATTACTTAAATCGAGAATTTTAGATAGAAATATTTTACAAAAAAAAATACCGATAGTTTTAGTTTTACTTTATTTTTTGTTTTTTTTAGCTTTTAGTTTAATTTATTATAATAACTAGTCTTTTCATTGAACCGAAATTAATTGATTATTTGCTATTAAGAATTATATTTATATCGTTGGTTATCCAACTACGACGATAAACGAATTTCGTAATAAACATTGCGGACGTGGGGGCAGTACCCACCACCTCCACCATTAAAATAAGGGGGGTGAATTAGAATCGACGGGTGTCTAAAAGTCTTTCTTTCGTTCGGTATTGTTCCGCCGTAACGGGCTAATTTACAAATGCAAATAATAAATTTGCACTTGCAGCTTAATTAATTTTTTAATTAAGTTACGGGGTCCGGGGCACCTGGCAACAGAACGCCCCTTAAAATCTTTTAATATTTTTAAAAATAAATCCGTATATTAAAATATTAATAACTATCAATGTTATGCCGAGATATATCTGAATGTTATTAGTCAAGCCCTCGGGATAAATTATTGGATAAAGATAGTTGTTGATAAAACCATTAGAATAAGTTGCCAACTCAGCTTTATTCAAAAACCAATTTTCTAAATAGGTTAATGGGCAAACAGAATTATTTAGTTCTATATAAATTCCCCATAATAATGCAGGAAGATGAATATAGAATACTCTTGAAAAAATAAAAAAGAGCAATCCACCAAAAATAACAAATAAGATAAAGATTAAATGTGCAATTAATGTAAGATTTGCAAACAATTCATACATCTAATATATTAACTAAAATTATAGGCACTTGGCAACAGAACGCCCCTAACATTTAACCGCATATATATAAATCCTAAACTTATTAAGGTCTGCTAATGAAAAAAAAAGATACATCTAAACCTGTAATGCTTTATGCAGCTGAGGAAATTTATTTAAAAATATCCGAAATAAAATTAAAGAATCCTGAAATATCTTTAATAGAAGCAATAGAAAGATATATAGGTAGCAAAAGTTATCAAAATTTAAGCAGTGGGAAATTTCATAATGAATTATTAATTAAACT
This sequence comes from uncultured Pelagibacteraceae bacterium, assembly GCA_902554035.1. Classification (GTDB taxonomy): domain Bacteria; phylum Pseudomonadota; class Alphaproteobacteria; order Pelagibacterales; family Pelagibacteraceae; genus Pelagibacter. The sequence goes on from CACDMX010000014.1 coordinate 11,856, forward strand.
TGAAAAAGAAAAAATACCAAAAAAAACCATTGATTTATTATTAATTCAAAAAAAAATGGTCCTAAAACAATTAAAAGATAATGATCTTAATTATTTTGCTAAAAGTTCTTTTCCTTTAAGTGGCTCTCAGACTAAATTTAATTTACTTTGGAGAATGTGTGAAAGCTACGAACTATGGTGCAAAGAAATTAACGAAAAAAAATTAATTACTCTTGGAATATCCGATTAATTAAATACTATTTATTTTTGAAACCATTCCAGATTCGTAGTGACCTGGTACATTACAAGCTGCTTCAATATCAATATCTGAACTAAATTTCCAAATTAATTCTGCACTTTTACTTGGTTCTAATAAAACACTATTTGCATGAGAATGACTTAACGAGTGATCTTTTTTTGCAAGCTCCATCATCTTTTTTTTATCAATTTTATTTGGTTGCAATATTCCTTTTTCTATCATTTTCATCATTTCTGGCTGGTGTTTCAAATGCATTTCTTTAGTAGCAATATTAAACTCATGGACAAGCTCGCCATAATTATTAATAATAAATCTTATAGTTTCATTTTTTTTTATGTGAATTTCTTTTGGTTCAAAATAATTATCATACATTTTAACTATTATAACCCTATCAACTTCTGAAGGGTCTCCTTTTTGGCCAATTGTTTTCATTTCACCCGCAAAAGAAATAAACGGGATCAATAAGAACAAAAATGTAATTTTTTTCATATTAATAAAATTAAATTATTTTATTTAAAGAACTATTGATATTTTTGGCACACTTAAAATGAGTAATTGTTAAATTTATTTAATAAATTTTGATAGGTCTGGTTTAAAATAAGAAGGTCCTTTCATTACTTTTCCAAGCTTATTGTATATGGGTTTTCCATCAGATCCTAATTTACTCATATTAGATCTTTGAACTTCTTCAAAACATTTATCAAGATTAACTCCAAAAGCATGTCCAGCACCATATGTTACATACAATATATCGGTCAAAGCATCTATTGCTTCTTTTAAATCATTATTTTTAATTGCTTCTTTAAATTCTTCCAGTTCTTCATTTATCAAACTAATTCTTAAATTATTTATTTTTTCTGAACTAAGGCTTGGCTTAGTTTTTACTTCTTGCCCAAATGTTGTCATAAACAGTCCTACTTTTTCAAAATTTGTCATAATGCTCCTATATGATTCTATAAGCAATTAATGTATAAGAATACCTAGGTTGTATTCAAATAAAAAAAATGAAATTTAGAAAAGAGTTTGATAGTATTGGAACAATAAAAGTTCCCTCGGATAAATATTGGGGAGCATCAACCCAAAGATCAAAAAAATATTTTGATATAGGTGATTTTTTAGTTAGACCGGTTTTAATAAAATCAATTGCAATTATAAAAAAGGCTGCAGCTATAGTTAACTCAAAAAATAAAGATATTGATAAAAAAATTTCTGCAGCAATTGTAAAAGCTGCAAATGAAATAATTAATGGAAAGATGAGTGATAATTTCCCGCTAAAAGTATGGCAAACAGGTTCTGGCACACAAACAAATATGAATGTTAATGAAGTGATTTCAAATAGAGCAATTGAAATTTTAGGTGGAAAAAAAGGTACGAAAAAGCCAGTACATCCAAATGATCATGTTAATAGATCACAATCAACAAATGATGTTTTTCCAACAGCAATGCACATTGCAATCGCATTACAAACTAGAGATTCTTTAATCCCAGCCCTAAATGAACTTAATAAAGAACTTAAAAAAAAAGTTAAAGAATTTAATAAAATAGTTAAAATTGGGAGAACTCATCTTCAAGATGCAACCCCGCTATCTTTGGGACAAGAATTTTCAGGCTATCAGTCTCAACTAGAAAAAAGTATTGATAGAATTAAAAATGCTTTAGATGAAATATACTATTTGGCTCAAGGCGGAACTGCAGTAGGGACTGGCATTAATACTAGAAAAAATTTTGACAAAAAGATTGTAAATGAAATAAAAAAAATCACAAAGCTACCCTTTAGACCTGCTAAAAATAAATTTGCTGCTTTAGCAGCGCACGATTCTATTGTTAACTTTTCAGGAACTTTAAATACAACAGCTGTTTGTTTAATGAAAATTGCTAATGATATTAGATTTTTAGGATCAGGACCAAGAGCGGGTTATGGAGAATTAGTTTTGCCTGAGAATGAGCCTGGTTCCTCAATTATGCCTGGTAAAGTAAACCCTACACAGTGTGAAGCTGTAACAATGGTATGCGTAAAAGTAATTGGAAATCACAATGGTATTACTATGGCTGGTTCTCATGGGCACTTTGAATTAAATGTTTTCAAACCGTTAATTATCCATAACATTCTACAATCAATTAAAATTTTATCAGATAGTACAAAAAGTTTTGCAAAATATTGTATCTCAGGTCTTAAAGCTGATAAAAATAGAATTAAAGAATTAGTTGATAATTCATTAATGTTGGTAACAGCTTTAACTCCAAAAATTGGCTATGACAACGCAGCAAAAATTGCAAAAAGAGCTTTAAAAAATAAAACTACATTAAAACATGAAACATTAAAAACTGGTTTGATAAATGAAAAAGAGTATAACAAAATTATTAACCCAAAAAAAATGATTTACCCTTCATAATAATTTACAAAAACTTTTCTCACAAAGTTTTTAAAGTCAATCCAATTATCAATCTTTGATCCTTGATCATATTGCTCTAAAAAATCTGATAACTCGTTCTCAAGTATGATTTTACCTGGCTCGAAAAGTAAATTGCTGATTTTAATTTTATTTTTGGTTAAATTAAATTTTAAATTAAAATATATAAATTCGATTTTCTTTCTGCTTTTTTTCCCAACTTGAAAAAATCTATAAAATTCATCTTTTGAAACAACATTAAATACAAAACTCCCATTAAATATTAAGTCATCTTTAATATTTTCGATATTTCCATATATTAAATTTAAATTTTCAATTTTACCATTAAAAATAGTGTTATTAAAATTAATACCACCATTACTAAAATTTATAAATATTCTTGAGCTATCAAATAACTTATTTTTAATTATATTTTTAACTTTAAAATTTATGTTAGAACTTAAATTCTCATTATATAAATATTTCAACTCAAATAAGTTCTGTAAAAAGTTATTATCGAATATATTTTTTTTAAAATTTAATTTATCTAAATTCAAATTCATATTTAAATGAAAAGGATTTTTACTAATTTCGCCTGTATAATTTAATTTATTATTTTTTATTTTTGAGTCGCCTATTGATTTTAATTTAATAGAATCTTCCTCTATTTCAATTTCTGTTTCTATTTCTGAACTTCTAAAAAAAATAAAGTTTTTAATTGATAAATTAGATTTTTCTTTATATGTAAAATTTTCTACTCTTAAATTAAGTTTATTTAATTTTAGAATAGTTTTATTTAATTTATTTTTAAAATCATTTTTCCAGCTTATGTTAAAAGGTATATTATAGATACTTCCTTTGGATGTTAAAATATTTTCTAGATTTTTTTTATTATAATTAAAAGTTAATTTACTAACAGGAAAAATAGATATTACATTGCCTTCATCATCCATATAAAAAAATTTACTATTAATAATATTAAAGTTTTTTGTTGAAAATTTTTTTTGTAAATAATTCTTTAAATATTTTAAATTCTCATTATTAATTAAAAAATTGACATCAACTAATGATATTTTTGTTAACTCGATTGAATTCTTTTTGAAAAAATTTGCTTGGTTGATAAATACCTTCAACTTTTTTATTTGAGCAAGTTCATTAGGCGAAGAACTATCATTTGTATACAACTTGGTATTTTCAATTGTGAAGTGAGGTTTAGGTAAAATTTTATAATCAATTTTTGAGGATAAACTTAAATTAATATTATACTCCTCATTAATCATCGTATTTATTTTTGATTGCAAAGCTCCTTTGTCATACAAACTCGGTATTGAAAGAAAAAATAAATAAAGAAACAATAGTGTTATTAAAAAAATTAAATATCTGTTAAAACTACTTATATTTTTAAATTTATGATTTGTAATCTTGATGTACTCATTTATCTTATTAAAATGATAAACAAAAAAATTATTAATTTTTGCAACTTTTCTAAATGTTGTATTTTTCATGAAATTTTTAAATGTTTTATATTGAAAATTTATAAATGATAAGTTCTGAATACTTAAATAAGTTGAATAATTCTCAAAAAAAGGCTGTTTTACACACCGATGGGCCTTTATTGATTGTAGCTGGTGCCGGTTCTGGCAAAACTAGGGTTTTGACTTCAAGAATAGCACACATAATAAAAGAAAAAAAAGCATTTGCTAACCAAATACTTGCGGTAACTTTTACAAATAAAGCTGCAAGTGAAATGAAAAGTAGAGTTGGATCAATTTTAAGCAAAGATGCAATTGGTCTTCCTTGGCTTGGTACATTTCATTCAATAAGTGCAAAATTATTAAGAAAGCATGCAAAGGCAGCGGGATTAAATTCGAACTTTTCAATAATTGATCAAGATGATCAAATAAGATTAATAAAAAATATTTGTAAAGCGGAAAATATTGATATTAAAAAAATATCACCTAATTTTATATTAGCAGTTATAGACAAGTGGAAAAATAAAGGTTGGTATCCTGAAGAAGTTATTTTGAAAAAAAAGGATATTTTGGAAAATGGTTTCTTAAAAATTTATAAAATTTATCAAACTAAATTAATGGATCTAAATTCATGTGATTTTGGAGATTTAATTTTACATTGCGTAAAAATTTTTGAGAGAAACAAAGATATAGGTGAACTTTATTCAAAAAATTTTAAATATATATTGGTAGATGAATATCAAGATACAAATCATATCCAAAGTAGATGGCTTAATTGTCTTGCAAATTTTCATAAAAATTTGTGTTGCGTAGGTGATGATGACCAATCAATCTATAGTTGGCGTGGAGCAGAGATAAAAAATTTTTTAGATTTTGATAAAACTTATAAAAATACTAAAATTATAAGACTAGAAGAAAATTACCGTTCCACTCAAAATATTTTGACGGTAGCATCAAAACTTATTGAAAATAACAAAAACAGAGTTGGAAAAAATCTATTTACTAATAGTAGCGATGGTGAGCTAGTCTCTATTGAATGCTTTAGAAACGGAAAAGACGAAGCAACTGGTTTAGGGGATAAAATTGAAAATTTAAAAAAAAATTATTCGCTGAATAGTATTGCTGTCCTCGTAAGAGCAATTTTTCAGACAAGAGAGTTTGAGGAAAGATTTTTAAAAATTGGTTTACCATATAGAATCATAGGGGGTATTAAATTTTACGAAAGAGCTGAGATAAAAGATTGTATTGCTTATCTAAGAATAGTTTATCAAAGTAAAGACGATTTAGCATTTGAACGTATAGTTAATGTGCCAAAAAGATCAATTGGTGATACGACAATTAAACAAATTAATGAATTTGCAAAAAAAAATAAAACAAGTTTTGAGATAGCATCAAAAAAGCTTTTAGAGCTAAATTTAATAAAACCAAAGACAAAAATAGGATTGAACTCATTTTTAAATTTAATAAATAAATGGAGGAATGACTTTTTAATTAAAAAAATGAGTCATGTAAAATTATTACAAATTATTCTTGATGAATCTGGCTATTCATCAATGTTAAAAAATAAAAAAGATTTAGAAAATGAAAATAGATTAGAAAATATTAAAGAACTTTTAAGTGCTATGAAAGAGTTTGATAATCTAGAAAGTTTTTTAGAACATGTCTCTCTTTCAACTTCCATAGATCAAGATTGGAATGGGGAGAAAGTAAATCTTATGACTATGCACGGATCAAAAGGTTTAGAGTTTGATGTTGTTTTTTTACCTGGTTGGGAAGAAGGTTTATTTCCACATCAAAAATCTATTGATGAAAAAGGTCAAGAAGGGTTAGAGGAAGAAAGAAGATTAGCTTATGTAGGAATCACAAGAGCAAAAAAACTTGCCATAATATCTTTTGCAATGAACAGATTTTATCAAGGGGACTGGATTGATAGTATTGCGTCTAGATTTTTAGACGAACTTCCCGAAGAAAATTTATTAAAAAATAGTTATTACGATGAAAATCAAATAAATGATGAAGAAAGTTTTGAATTTAACCAAGACTTCGATTCACAAGAGTCAGTTAGAAGTCCTGGATGGATTAGATATCAAAAAAAATTAAAATGATTAGTGCAAGAATTAGATCTCTACGAAAAAAATATTATGATTATGGAATTGATGGATATATAGTTCCTAAAAACGATGAGTTTTTTGGAGAATATTCCAATCAAGATAGATTAAAAATAATTTCAGGTTTTGATGGT
>CACDMX010000015.1 GCA_902554035.1 uncultured Pelagibacteraceae bacterium
ACCGGATCTTTGAAGGATATATTTTGTTTCAAGAACTGGATCTAATATAATATTATTAAAACCCTTAGATTTAATTGATCTAAGAATTTTTTCAGATAATTTTTTTGATTTCATCAGCTAAATTTTCAATTTTTATAGAAGATTCATTCCCAGTTTTAAGATTTCTTAATTTTACTTCACTTTTTTTTATTTCATCATCACCATAGAAAATTACAAATGGAGACTCTATTTTATTTGCATATTCCATTTGTTTTTTTAAACTACCTTCGCCCGGATACACCTCTGAACTAATATTGGCCTCCCGTAGCTTTTTCAAAATTTCAATATATTGTTTGGTATTACTTTTATCAAAAACACATATAATCCCAGGTCTAACAGGTTTTATATCGAATTCTTTTTTTTGCATTAAAGCAAAAACAAGTCTATCAAGACCAATTGATATCCCAGTTGCTGGACAGTCAATGTTCCCGAAGTTGCTTACAAGATTATCATACCTTCCTCCTCCACCTATTGATCCAAATTGAATTATTTGTCCTTTTAAATTTTTTACTTCAAAATTTAAATTAACTTCAAAAATAGGTCCTGTATAATATTCTAGGCCTCTTATAACTGATGGGTCAAATTTGTAATTTTTAAATTTATAAGCATCAAATATTTTCATGATCTCTAAAACATCTTCGCTATCCGATGATTTGCTATCTAAAGCTTTTTCAATTAATTTTATTTGATCATTGCTAAGATTTGCACCCTTTGTATAATCTCCTGATTTATCTTTTCTACCCTCTTCAAGAAGTTTTTTTGCTTCATTCCAACCAAGCCTATCAATTTTATCAAGAGCACGAAGTATAATTGATATTTGGTCTTTAGATTGAATTTTTAATTTTTCAAACAATTTATCTGTAAATTTTCTAGAAGAAATTTTTACAGTATAATCAGTCTTACTAAGCCCACACCTTTCTAATATTTCAGAAATTAATACACAAAGTTCAGCATCAGCTTGTAAATTTTTTGTTCCCACATAATCTGCATCAAATTGAAGAAATTCTCTATATCTTCCAGGTCCTGGCTTTTCATTTCTCCAAACCGTTCCTAATTGATAACGTTTGAAAGGTTTTGGAATTATATTAAAATTTTTTGCAACATATCTTGCTAAAGGTGCTGTTAGATCGTATCGAAGAGATAACCATTTATTTTCATCTTTAAATGAAAAAACTCCTTCACCTGGTCTATCTTTGTCTGGCAAAAATTTTCCAATACTATCTGTGTACTCAAAACTTGGAGTTTCGAGATACTGAAAACCATACTTGATCATAACTTCTTTAATATTTGAAATTATAAAATCACGTATTAATAATTCTTTTTCTTGTCTATCCTCAAAACCTGAAGGCAGTTCCTTTGAAGGTTTCAACTTTTTTTCTTTTATCATTTTTTGGTACACGGGGACAGATTCGAACTGTCGACCTTCGGTTCCACAAACCGCTGCTCTAACCAACTGAGCTACCCGTGCTCCTTTTATAGTTTTATACTAATTGTGGTTATTTTTAAATTTATAATATGATTAAATAGCTAGCGTACAGCCAGCATGACAATGATGTCTGTGATTTATTACAATAAATTTGTTATTCTTAATCATTGGTAAGCTTTTAACGAATTTAAAAACTTATGCAACATATAATTGTATAGGGAAGTAACTAAAAATAAATTTAGTTAGAATACCCTATACAAGTTTATGTGAATTAGAATTAAGAGGTTTTTTGCAGTTTGACTGCTGATGGACCCTTTTCTCCGTCTTCAACTTCAAATGTTAATTCGTCACCTTCGTTAAGAAATCTTAACCCAGCTTCTCTAACAGCTGAAGCATGCACGAATACATCTTTTTCTTTGTCTTCTCGTTCAATAAAGCCATAACCTTTTTTGCCATTGAACCACTTTACTTTTCCTTTTAGACTCATTTTACTCTTTCTTTTATTATTTAACTTAAGCTAAAATTTAGCTTGCCAGTAATTATTAGATTTTACAATTGATTGCAAGATTAATTAAAGCTAATTAATACCTGGGTAGTGGTGCCTCGGGAAGGATTCGCACCTCCGACACAAGCCTTTTCAGGGCTCTGCTCTACTCCTGAGCTACCGAGGCATGTATTAAAATCTAAATATAATTCTGCCTTTTGTAAGATCATAAGGCGTTACCTCAACTGTAACATTATCGCCTTGCAGTACTCGAATTCTGTTTTTTCTTAACTTCCCAGCTGTATGAGCTGTTACGATATGATTATTTTCTAATTGCACTCTAAACATCGCATTAGGAAGTAAATAAATAACTTTACCTTTAAACTCTAATAAGTCTTGTTTCGACAAAACTAACTTCTCCTCATTCTAGATTTTATACTTTGAGAATGACCAAATAATTGTTCATACTCGGAGAGAGTTATAGCTGGATTCCCAATTTTTTCTACCCCTAATTTACTAAGGGTAACAACAGATATTTTTTTAATAAATTCGTTAATATTTAATCCAGAACTAAACTTTGCTGATCCAGATGTAGGTAATACATGGTTGGTACCTACTGTATAATCCGATACACTCATAGGTGTATATTTTCCATTACAAATACTGCCTGCGTTGAATATTTTTTTATCATATTTTCTATAATTTTTTACATTAATCTCTAAATGCTCAGGCGCAATTTCATTAATTACTTTTAATATTTGGCTATCATTTTTAACTAATATTATTAATCCATTTTTTTTTAATGAATTACTCGCAATTTTTTTTCTTGGTAAGCTTTTTAAAAATTTATTAATACCTTTGTTAACTTTTTTTATTATTTTCGTATCTTTTGTCACTAATATACATTGACTTTCTGTATCATGTTCGGCTTGGGAAACAAGTGAAGTTATTACCTGATTTATATCAGTATTTTTATCTGCCAAAACACATATTTCTGAAGGTCCAGCATACATTGTTTCAGTTCCTATAATCTTTCCAGATAATTGTTTTTTAGCTTCAGCAACAAAATCATTTCCTGGTCCAATAATTTTATTAACTTTTTGAATATATGCCAAACTTGCAATTGCTTGCGCTCCTCCCATTGAGTAAACTTCTTTAATACCTACTTTTTTTGCCGCATAAAGGACTGCTGGATTTAATTTTCCACCAATTTTGGGACTTGCTAATATAATATTTTTAACATTTGCTAATTTTGCAGGAATTGAATTCATGAGAAGAGTTGATGGAAGATTGCCAGGTACGTAAATGCCGACAGATTCAATTGGGGAGCACCTATACTCAATTCTATTTCTAAATTTGTCAATATAAGTTATTTTATTTTTCATTTCTTTTATTTGCCTGGAGTGAAATTTGTGTATTCTCGAATACGCATAATCAATTGCTTTTTTTACTTTTGGATTTAGATTTTTAATAGACTTATTTATTTTATCATTTTTTAATCTAATTTCTTTATTTTGGCTGAATTTTTTTTCATATTTTAATAAAGCTTTTATTTTATTTTTTTTAACATCTTCAATAATTCTAGTTACAATTTTTATATTCTTAGATTTTGCGTATTTTCTTTTTTCTAAGAATAATCTCAGCTTTTCTAAATAATTTTTATTTTTACAATTAATTACTTTAATCATTTGTTACAATTTGATCAGTTAATTCAATATCTATAACTTCTGCGTTGAGAGTTATAAATCTATTATTAGAAAATAAAAGTACTATCTCATAATTATGATCTTTTTTTAGAAGGTCGATTGCTAAAAGTTCAAATATTTTATTTTTTTCATAATATTTGAAGTTTTTTAACTTTGTTGAAGTGATGTGCGCAAATTTTACTATTGAATTTATTTTTTTACTATCTTTGTTCTCTTTATCTGGTCTTTCTATTAGAAACAAAAAAATTCTGTTTTCTGGCAAGAATTTTAAATCAACTGCTTTTATTTTTCCCTCTGAAACTAGTGCTGATATATAAGGTAAATCCTCAGGTGATTGACAAGTGATTTTTTTTAAAAACTGCTTATCCATCAATTAATTCTTTTTATATTTACTCCAATTTTTTTTAAATTTTTGTATAAATCACTATAGCCTCTTAATCCATGATAAACACGACTTATACAACTTTTTCCTTCTGCTGCTATAGCTCCTAAAATTATGGCAAATGTACTTCTCAAATCTGATGAAATACAATCAGCTCCATTAAAGTTATTTTCTCCAATAATTGTAGCCGTTGATCCTTTAATATAAATTTTTGCACCCATTCTTACTAATTCAGGTGCCGCCATGTAACGATTGCTGAATATAGTTTCCTCTATTTTACTTTTACCATTTGATCTTGCTAATACTGCCATCATCATTGGCATACAATCAGTCGCAAAACCAGGAAATGGCGCAGTTTTTATATTAGCGGGTTTTAACTTATTAGTTCTAATTAAATCTATAGAGGTTTTATTAATTTTAATTTTACACCCTATATTTTTTAGGATTTTAATTTCTGAGCGTAAATACCTTGGATTAATTTTATTAATTTTAATTTTTCCTCTTGTAATTGCGGCAGCACATAAATAAGAAAATGCCTCTATTCTGTCACCAATTACTTCATGACTATGACCTTTTAGTTTTTTAACACCATATATTTTAATAGTTCTTTTGCCCTCGAAATAGATTTTTGCCCCTCCGTTTTTTAAAAATTTTATCAGGTCTAACACTTCAGGTTCGATCGAAATATTTTTTAAAACAGTAGCTCCTCTAGCAAAAATTGATGCTAAAATTAAATTTGATGTACCTGTTACACTCACTTTGGGGAAGTAATATTTATTACCTTTAATTCCTTTGTTGGCTGAAATATTTATATAACCCTGTTTTAAAATATACTTGCAATTCAATTTTTTAAATCCAGCCAAATGATAGCCTATTGGTCGTGGACCTAAACTGCATCCACCGGATAAAGCAGTTGAACATTTATTATATTTGCCAAGCAAAGCACCCATTACAAGAACGCCAGCTCTCATGGTAGAAATATACTTATATTTTACCAATAATTTATGTTTTTTATTATTAGTTATTTTTAATATTTTTTTTTTTTTAAGAATTTTAATTTGTGATCCTAAGGACTTTAATAAAATAATCATTGTCTGAATATCCTTTGCTCCTAATGGAATATTTTTTAGAGTAACTGTGCTATTAAATAAAATTGAAGATGCCATTAAAGGAAGGGCAGCATTTTTAGCACCACTACAACTTAGTGTACCTCTAACTCCTTTGGTTGAGGATCCTCTTATCAAAAATTTTTCCATAAATTTATTTTGACTTGGCGAGTGTGATGCCACACTGATCCTGGTACTTACGAGTACCTTCAGCATAAGAAATTGCAGGTTCTTTACCCTCAAAAAAGAGTATTTGAGCTGCTCCAGAATTTGCATATAACCGAATTGGTAAATTGGTATGATTTGCAAACTCCATTACTAAGTTTCCTCTCCAGCCTCCTTCTAGAACACTAGATGGTGTACCGAGTCCTGTTCTGGCATAAGTACTTTTTGCAGTAACTAAACCTGTTATACGTCTTGGCATTTTAAAATATTCTATGCTTGCTGCTAATGCAAAAGAATTTGGTGGTATTAAAACAGATTCTTCACCTTTTACTGTTATAAAACTGTCTTCTGTAAAATTTTTAGGATCACATATTGCGCCCTTGGCATTACTAAAAATTTTAAATTCGTCTCCACACCTTATATCATAGCCAAAGGTCCCAAGGCCATGACTAATACCTTTGTGTACTAGCTTGTCTACAAATGGACTGATCATATTTTCTTGTTCAACTATTTTTTTAATTTGAATGTCATTTAAAATCATTTTACTTTATTCTTTTATCTTGAATTTTTTTTTGAAATTTTTTTCTTTTTTTTAAATTTTTTCTTAAAGCAATTTCAAGCTTAGTAAGCTTATCCTTTTTTTTATTTATATTCATTTGCCTTTATCTGGATTAGTTATAAAATCCAAAGAAAGTGGTTCATCTACTTTTATCTTATTTGAGTTATCGTCTTCTTTTACGTTACCAAATTTTGCTTGTCTTTTAGCTCTTCTTTCTGCTAACTTCTTCTCTCTCTTAGCTTTTTTTTCCATAGCTTTTGCCCCACGTGTGCTCTTAAAATCGTAATGTATACCAAGATAAGACCAACTACCTTCATAATCATAAGAATCCTCATAAAGAACTTTGTTATTTTGATCTAAGATAATTTTTCTATATACTTTCATGATGAATTTTTAAGTTAATTTAATATATTATAAAATGCTAAAAAATTAAGGCAATTATTTGAAAAATAACATTTTATACATCGCTTTAAATAAGCAAGTAATTTGCCCTCATAGTTAAATGGTATAACGGATCCATGGTAAGGATCAATTTCAAGTTCGATTCTTGGTGAGGGCACCAATTAATCTTTATAAAATATTTTTCTAGCTACAATTGATATTAACATTAATAAAAGGAAGCATAAAATAGGAATATAAATTTCTGGTAATAAAATTAATTCAACGAAACTGAGCGACTCTTGATTTTTTTCGATAGCTTTTTCCAAACCATGTCCTAAAGAACAAATTATAAATAAGCCAGGCAGAACTCCTAAGAAGGTTCCAAAAAAATAATTTTTTAAACTTACATTGAATAAAATTGGTAACAAGTTTGCAATTGCAAAAGGAATACCACCAATAAATCTATAAATTAAAAAAAAGTTAAATTCATTTTTTTTAAATTTTTCTTCTAAGTTTTTATACTTTTTTGAGAACTTCTCTTTAATAAAATCTTTTAAAAAATAATTTGCAAATACGTATAATAACGTTGCTCCAAAAGTTGATCCTAAAGCAACTAAAAAGGAACCAAGCCATTTTCCAAAAATAAAACCACCTACTAGAGCAACAGGGCTGCCAAAACCAAGCATAAAAATCCATAAAATCACTATTAGAATAAAAATCAAAGAAGTAATTATTAAATTATTATTTTTTAAATTATTAAAATATTCTCTATTTGATTGAATAAAATTATAACTTGAAATTTCATTAATGCTAAAATTAGAAAAAAACCAAAATAAAAAAATTGATACAGTTATCAAATAAAATAAACCAACAAATATTTTAATTTTTTTAGATTTTTCCATAAATAATTGGACTATTATAAAATTTTCTGTACATATTTATATATATTTCTTATAAGTACGAAATTTTAATAAAACTTAAAGACCAATGAAACGTACGTACCAACCAAGTAAATTAGTAAGAAGTAGAAGACATGGATTCCGAAGTAAAATGCGAACAAAAGGCGGGCGCAAAACAATAGCTAGAAGAAGGGCAAAAGGAAGAAAAGCTTTGACCATATAGTTAAATGTCAAAAAAAATAGTAAGCCTATCCAAAAATCAAGACTTTAAAACTTTACTTGAAGGTAAAAAATTTTCTAATAAGTACGTTACAGTTTTTTTTAAAGAATTAATAAATAAAAGTAAAAATAAATTATACATAAGCTTTGTTGCTAAAAAAAAATTAGGAAATGCTGTAAAAAGAAATAAAATTAAGAGAAGATTAAAAAATATTATGAATGATACTATTAAAAAGTTTAGCTTTAATATGAGATATTCTTATCTTGTAATTGCAAAAGAGACAGTATTAAAAGATGAATACGAAAATATTAGAAAAACTTTTTTAGCTGATTTCAAGAAAATAAAATAATGAAATTAATAACTTACACACTAATCTTTTTAATTAAAATTTATCAATTATTAATAAGTCCATTATTTCCAAACTCATGTAGATTCAATCCTACATGTAGCAACTACTTTATAGATGCTCTAAAAAAAAACGGTGTGTTTAAAGGATCATATAATTCTTTTATAAGAATATTAAAATGTAACCCATGGTTTGATTCCATAGAAACTAATGCTTCTAAAAAACATGAAGAAATAAAATAAAATGGAACTTAAAAATATTATTTCTGCTGTTACATTATCTATTGCAATAATCGTATTATATACATTATTTTTTCAGCCTACCCCTGAAGAAATGAAAAAACTAAGAGCAGAAAAAGAAAAAAAAGCTCTGGCAAATAATTCTGATATGCCCAGTCTAGATGAAAATAATAAGTTAACTAATTTATCTAGAAAAGATGCCTTAAAGGAAAATGAGAGAGTGTTCTTTGAAAATGAAAATATTAGTGGTTCAATTTCTCTGAAAGGAGCAACAATTGATGATTTAGTTTTCAAAAACTACAAAATAAAATTAGAAGAAAAAGAAAAAGTGGTTCTTTTAAATCCAAGAGTTATGAAAAACGGTTACTTTTTACAAAGCGGATTTGTTACAAATTCAAAAAATATACAAGTTCCAAACTCTTCAACTATTTGGAGCGTTGTAGGCAATAATAAATTAACACATAACAATTCAATAAAATTAATCTGGAAAAACGATGATGGAATAACATTTGAAAAAAATATTTCTCTAGATGATCAATTTTTATTTACAGTAAAAGAAAAAGTAATTAATTCAACAGATCAAACATATAATTTTTATTCTTATGGACAGATAATTAGAAATAAAAAACCAGATATTTCAGGCTTTTATATTTTGCATGAAGGTCCAATTGCAACTCTTGATGATCAATTAATTGAGGAAGATTATGACGATATAAAAGATGAAAAATTTTTTAAGAATGCTTCTAAAGGTTGGCTAGGAATCGGAGATAAATATTGGATTACAAGCATTGTTCCCCCAAGAGACAAAGATTTTAAGACAACCTTTGATTATAAGAATAAATTTAGAGTTAATTATATATCTATAGAAGGAATTGAAGCAGGGCCAAATGATACTATTGAAGAAGAAATTCAAATCATTATCGCGGCAAAAAAAGTAGAGACAATTGATGGATATGCTAAAGACCTAAAAATTGATAAATTTGATTTAGCAATTGACTGGGGAATGATGTATTTTCTTACAAAACCATTATTTTTTGCAATTGACTACTTCTTTAAACTTGTTGGAAACTATGGGGTAGCAATCATTTTGGTCACAATTTGTATCAGATTAGTATTTTTCCCACTCGCGTCATTTTCATTTAGAAGTATGGGAAAAATGAAACTTTTACAACCAGAAATGACAAGATTAAAGGAACTCCATAAAGAGGATAAAATGAAGTTGCAGCAAGAGATGATGGCACTTTATAAAAGAGAGGGTGTAAATCCAATGAGCGGGTGTTTGCCAATACTAGTACAGATCCCTGTTTTTTTCGCATTATACAAAGTTCTATTTGTAACTATTGAAATGAGACATATGCCTTTTTATGGCTGGATACATGATCTAAGTGCTAAAGATCCTACCTCTTTATTCAATTTATTTGGTTTACTTCCATATGATGTTCCTTCTTTTTTAGTAATTGGAGCATGGCCGGTAGCAATGGGAATATCGATGTGGATTCAGCAAAAATTAAATCCTGCTCCTCCAGATCCAGTGCAAGCAAAAATCTTTATGTTTTTTCCTGTTTTTCTAACTGTCATCCTTGCTCCTTTCCCAGCCGGATTGGTAATTTACTGGACTTTCAATAACATCTTCACTTTAATTCAACAATTCTATATTCAAAGAAAAATGAGTGTCAAAACAAAGTAGATGCAATCTATTAAAGAAGAAGATTTAAAGAAAATATTACCTGAAAACGGTCCACCAATAAATGAAATATTTAAATACATTGAGAAGTATAAAAATGATTTGATTGTTATTAAATATGGGGGAAATGTTTTTACTGATATAAATATATTTAACAACTTTATAGAAGATATCGCTATATTAAATAAATTAGGAATCTCGATTATAGTTGTTCACGGAGGTGGACCAAAAATAAAAAGAGAATTAGATAAGTCAAATATTCAAACTAAATTTATCAAGGGTTTAAGAGTAACAGATGAAAAAGTTATAAATATAGTTGAGAAAGTTCTTATTGATTTTAACAAAGACATTGTAGATTCATTAAAAAAAAAAGGTATAGAAGCAATTTCAATTAATTCTCAAAAAAATAATGTTATAGAAGTTATTCCAGAGGCGGTAGAACTTGGTTTTGTGGGAAAGCCAAATAAGATTAATAATAATATAATTAAAAATATAATCGAAAAAAATATTATCCCTGTTATTTCACCTTTAGGCTTAGGAAAAAATAATCAAACATATAATATAAATGGAGATACAGCAGCAGGTGCAATAGCAAAATCTTTGAAATCAAGAAGATTGCTTTTAATGACAAATATAGAAGGAGTTTTAGATAAAGAAAAAAAGCTTATAGAAGAAATCACATCATCTAAAATTTTTAAAATGATTCAGGATGAAACTATTACTGGAGGCATGATACCTAAAATTAATACTTGTTTAGATGCAATAAATAATGGTGTTACTGCTGTTGGTATTATTGATGGAAGAAAAAAACATTCAGTATTATTTGAAATATTTTCAGACAAAGGTTCGGGAACTTTAATAAGAAAATGAAAAGTTTAAAAGAAATGAAATATCTACTTTTGGACCTTGACGGTGTATGTTATGGAAAACATAACAATTATTCTCTAGAAAGAGTTTTTGGGCAAGTTTCAAATCGTATGACAAAGTTTATATCTGAAAAATTAAATATAGATATGAATGAAGCTAAAAAATTACAAACTGACTATTTTTATAAATATAATACAAGTTTAAACGGTTTAATGATTCATCACGATATCCCTCCTCAAGAATTTTTAAGGTATGTACATTCAATAGATCTATCCTTTATGAAAGCAGATAAGATTATGAGAAATGAACTCGAAAAATTAGATATGGAAAAATTTATATTTACTAATGGTAGTGCGGAACATGCAGAAAATATTTTAACACACTTAGGCGTATACGACCTTTTTGGAAGAGATAAAGTTTTTGATATCCAAGATAGTGGTTATATACCTAAACCTGAAGCTAGAACTTTTGATTTAATGTTAAAAAAATTTGGTATTAACCCTAAAGAAACTATTTATATAGAGGATATCGCGAAAAATTTAAGTATCGGATATGAGAGAGGCTGTACAACAGTTTGGTTAGTTAATGATGAGCATTTTGGAAAAATAGACTCTAATAAAGATTATATTTTGCATAAAATTGAAAATCTATCTTTATTTCTTAAAGAAATAAGGCTATTAAAAAGTAAATAAATTATGTCTATAGAAAAAATTATAAACGATGCTTGGGAAAATAAAGAACAGGTTAACCAAAATTCAGATCAGTCTATAAAAAATGCTATTAATCAAGTTATAAGTGATTTAGATAGTGGTAAATCTCGTGTAGCAGAAAAAATTAATGGGGAATGGAAAACCCATCAACACTTAAAAAAAGCTATAATGCTAAGTTTTAGAATTTATCCAATGGATAATTTGAGTGGTCCATATAGTAGTTGGTATGACAAATCGCACTTGTTAAGAGGCAAGACTGCTAACTGGACAAAAGAACAACATGAAGCTGCGGGTTTCAGAATGACACCAAATAGTCCTGTGCGCCCTGGCTCTTTTATTGGAAAGAATGCGGTTCTTATGCCGTGTTATGTAAACATTGGTGCTTACATAGGATCAGGTACTATGATGGATACTTTTAGTCGTGCCGGAAGTTGTTGTCAAATCGGAGAAAATTGTCATATTTCAGCTGGATCTGGGATTGGCGGTGTTCTAGAGCCAGCTCAAGCACTTCCAACAATAATAGAAGATAATGTTTTTGTTGGTGCAATGTCTGAGGTTGTTGAAGGAGTTATTGTTGAAGAAGGAAGTGTTCTCTCGATGGGATGTTACATTGGGCAAAGTACGAAGATCATAAATAGATCAAATGGAGAAATTACAAAAGGTCGTATTCCACCTTATTCAGTAGTAGTTCCAGGTACTTATAAAGATCTTTACGCTGTTCATATAATTAAAACTGTCGACTCAAAAACTAGATCAAAGACATCAATTAATGATCTTTTGAGAGATTAATTATGCAAAAGATAAATGAATTACAGTTAGCTAAAGAGCTAATAAAATTTCCATCCATAACTCCAAACGATGCTGGAGTCATGAAATATCTTGAGAAAAAACTAAAAAAATTAGGATTTAAAACAAAAATACTCGAATTTAGAGAAAAAAATTTTAAGCCTGTAAAAAATTTATACGCGAGAATAGGAAAAAAAAAACCTAATTTTTGTTATGCGGGACACTTAGATGTAGTTCCCCCAGGCAATATAAAAGATTGGTCAATAGACCCCTTCAAACCATCTATAAAAAAAGGTCACTTAATTGGAAGAGGGGCAAACGATATGAAAAGTTCTATTGCTGCCTTTATCTCTGCTGTAAGTAATTTTTTGATTATAAATAAAAAATTTAATGGATCAATTAGTTTATTAATTACTGGAGATGAAGAAGGTGATGCAGTTAATGGGACAAAAAAAGTTGTGGAATATTTAAAAAAGAAAAATGAAAAAATAAATTTTTGCTTAGTTGGAGAGCCTACAAATCCAAGTACTTTAGGTGAGATGATAAAAATTGGTCGTAGAGGAAGTATTACTGGAAAACTTTTAATAAACGGTATTCAGGGCCATGTTGCCTATCCTCAAAGAGCAAATAATCCTTCAACAACAATTGTTAAAATTTTAAATGAACTAAAAAATATTAAATTTGATGAAGGAACAAAGGATTTTCAGCCTACAAACTTAGAAGTAACTAAAATAAATATTGATAATACAGCTGATAATATTATCCCAAGATCAGCGGAAGCCACATTTAATATCAGGTTCAATAACAGACATTCTTCAAAATCTATTAAGAAAATAGTAAATAAAGTTATAAAAAAAGTAAGCAAAAAAAATAGATCTAAATACAAAATAGAATATAGAGTTTCTGGAGAGGCCTTTTTAACAAAGCCAAACTCTACAACTTTCATGATACAAAAAATTATAAAAAAAATTACAAAAATTAAACCAAAATTATCAACCACTGGAGGAACTTCAGATTTGAGATTTATAAAAAAAATATCACCCGGTTTAGAATTTGGTCTAGTGGGAAAAACTATGCACAAAGTAGATGAGGCCGTATCTATAAAAGACTTAAAAAATCTTACCAAAATTTACCAAAATATTTTAGAAAATTATTTTTAAATGAAAACTGGTTTGATTACCTCTGATACCTACAAAGAACACGATACTGGTCCTGGACATCCAGAACAAATAGCAAGGGTATCTGTGGTTATTGAAAACTTTAAAAAACTTAATAATAAAAATATTTTATGGAAAAAACCAACAATTATTACAGATGAAATTTTAAAAGATACGCATGATGAAAACTATATTGAATTAGTAAAAAACTCTTTTCCAACAAAAGGTTTTTCATCGTTGGATGGAGATACTATTATTTCACCTGGAAGTAAAAATGCAACATTTGATGCAGCTGGATCAATTATTACAGCAATAGATGGTGTTGAAAATAAAGAATTTAAAAATGCTTTTTGCTGTGTTCGTCCTCCTGGACATCATTCGTCACAAAATAAAGGTGCTGGCTTTTGTATTTTTAACAACATCTCAATCGGATCTAAATATTTATTAAATAAATATAAATATAAAAGAGTTGCGATAATAGACTTTGATGTTCATCACGGTAATGGTACGCAAGACATATTTTATGAGAATAAAAATGTTTTATTCATATCAACCCATCAGTACCCCTTTTATCCTGGGACAGGTTCTGAAAAAGAAAAAGGCAAATTTAATAATATTTGTAATATACCGCTGCCAGCTGGCACAAATTCAGAAGAATATTTAAATGCTTTCAATTTTGCCTTAAAAAGATTAAAAGAATTTAAACCAGAATTTACTTTAATTAGCGCGGGTTTCGATAGTGATGCGAGAGACCCTTTAGCTTCTTTCAAACTAGGACCTGAGGATTTTTATCATATTACAAAAAGAATATTAGAAACCACAAAAAATTTTTGTAACGGTAAAGTTGTTTCAATTCTAGAAGGTGGATATGATCTACAAGCACTGCAAGAGGATACTAAGAGACATGTTGATGCATTGATAGAATTTAATTGAAATTTTAAATAAAATTAATAAAAAAATTATTATGAAATTATATCGAATAAAAAAATCTAATATTGATAATAAAGGCCGTGGTCTTTATGCAACAAAAGATATTAAAGAAGGTACAAAAATAATTGACTACGTTGGTAGAATTATTACAAATGAAGAAGTAGAGCAATCTGATAAATATGACAATAAAAAGCCGATTTACTTATTTACTTTAAATAATAGATACACTCTTGATGGTGATTTTTCTTATAATGTAGCTGGTTTAGTGAACCACAGTTGCAATCCAAATGCAATTTACGAAGGTAAAGGCCTTAAAGTTTGGATATCAGCTGAAAGAGATATTAAAAAAGGTGAGGAAATAACTTGTGATTATGGTTTTAGTTTTAATAAAGAAGATTACAAACAGTTTCCTTGCAAATGTCGTGCTCAAAACTGTTGTGGCTATATCATTCGTGAGGAGTCAAGATGGCGAATTAATAAAAAATTTGCGATGAGCAATAAAGAGAAATTAATAAATAATTTTTTCCAAAAATAACCCATGAGGAGGTGCGGGTGGTGCACATAATTTTCTTTTTTTTGATTTCATGATTTTTTCAAATTTTTTTAAGTTCCATTTTTTTTCTGCTAAATATTTCAAACATCCCACCATTGATCTAACTTGTTGTTGCAGAAAGGACTGAGAAGTAAATTTAATTTCGATTTTATCCTTAATTATTTTGATCTTAATATATTTTATCGTTCTTACAGGAGATTTTGAGCTACAGCTAGAGGAACGAAAAGTCGAAAAGTCATGTTTTCCAATAAGTTTTTTTGATCCTTTTTTCATTAAATTAGTATCTAGTTTTTTAACAATATGCCATCCTCTATCTTTTTCAATCGTTGGAGCACTTATCCTGTTGAATATCACATATTTATAAGTTCTTTCTTTTGCTGAGAATCTGGCATGAAACAATAGATTTCTCTTTTTTATTTTTTTTATTGAAACCAATTCTGGATTTAAAAAAAAATTAATTGACTTTAAAAATTTGTTTAAATTTTTAATTTTACTTATTGTATCAAAATGTGCTGATTGTTCTATCGCATGAACTCCAGCATCAGTTCTTCCTGAGCCAACTATTTTTATTTTTTCTTTCAAAAGTTTTGATATTTTTAATTGAATCAATTTTTGAACTGATTTACCCTTAGGTTGAGTTTGCCAACCTATAAAGCCTGACCCAACATATTCAATCAATATTTGATATCTATTCATTTTGAAGATTGGATCCTTTTTGTATTCTTGATCCCATCATGAACTCATTTTTCTTCTGGGCTTTTTTTCCCTGTCTTTGAATCAACATTATCTCTATTGAAAAATCAATACACCCTACCTCTAAATTTTCACTTAAAACAATCCCAATTTGTCCTTTTTTTTCTGAGATTCTTGCGCTTAAAATTTTATATCTTTCACCATTAAAATTAAACCATGCACCTGGATTTGGGTATAGGCCGTTTATCTGACCAATTATTTTATTTGCAGTATTATTCCAATTTATTTTACCCTCATTTTTTTGAATTTTACTTGCATATGTTGCTCTTTCATGATTTTGATCTTTAAATTTTATTTTATCTTCCATAATATCATCAACTACATCTAAGATTTTTTCTGAAGCCAATAAAGACAATTTATCTGATAAAGTTAAACTATTATCATTAACACCAATTTCAACTTTATATGAACTACATACCGGGCCAGCATCTAGCTTTTCATTAATTTTCATTATACTTATGCCTGTTTCTTTATCTAAATTCATTATTGCTCTCTGAATTGGGGCAGCGCCTCTATACAATGGTAGTAGAGAAGCATGAACATTTATAAAGCCTTTTTTTGATAAATTTAACATTTCTTTTGGAATAATATTTCCATAAGCAACAACTATAACTAAATCGGGATTTAATATTTTTAAATATTCAAATTCTTCATCATTGTTTTTAAGTGATTGTGGCGTTCT
>CACDMX010000016.1 GCA_902554035.1 uncultured Pelagibacteraceae bacterium
ATCTTTAGGTCCAGATAAAGCGCCACAAAGATCCTTTTATTATGCAATGAATTTAACTGAAAAAGATGTTGCTAAGCCATTTGTCGGAGTGGTTTCAACTTGGAATGAAGCGGCACCTTGTAATATAGCATTAATGAGACAAGCACAATCAGTTAAAAAAGGTGTTAGTCTTTCAGGTGGTACACCAAGGGAGTTTTGTACAATTACGGTTACTGACGGTATTGCTATGGGTCATGAAGGAATGAAATCTTCACTTATCTCAAGGGATGTAATTGCAGATTCAACTGAACTAACAGTAAGAGGGCATTGTTACGATGCTCTAGTTGGAGTTGCAGGTTGTGATAAATCTTTACCAGGATTAATGATGGCAATGGTTCGATTAAATGTTCCAAGTGTTTTTATATATGGTGGCTCAATTCTTCCAGGTAGATTTAATGGAAAAGATGTAACTGTAGTAGATGTATTTGAAGGAGTTGGAAAATATTCTTCAGGAAAAATGACTAAACACGCATTAAGAAAATTAGAATTAATAGCATGTCCAAGCGCTGGAGCTTGTGGTGGACAATTTACAGCTAATACAATGGCGTGTGTTTCTGAAGCAATTGGTTTAGCTTTACCTTATTCAGCTGGTACTCCTGCACCATACGAGCAGAGAGACAAATATGCATTACAAAGCGGTAAGGCAGTAATGAATTTATTAAAAAGAAATATCAGACCAAGACAAATTGTAACTCGAAAATCATTAGAAAATGCAGCAACGATTGTTGCTGCAACAGGTGGATCAACTAATGCAGCTTTACATTTACCAGCATTAGCAAATGAGATTGGAATTAAATTTGATTTAATGGATGTTGCAAAAATATTTAAAAAAACACCTTATCTTGCAGATTTAAAACCAGGTGGAAAATATGTAGCTAAAGATATGTGGCAAGCAGGTGGAGTTCCAATGTTACTTAAGACACTTATGGATGGTGGTTACATTCATGGAGATTGTATGACAGTTACTGGAAAAACTATGAGACAAAATTTAAAAAATGTTAAATTTAATCTCAAACAAAAAGTGATGCGTAAATATAATAATCCTTTATCGCCAGATGGAGGAGTAGTAGGCCTTAAAGGGAATTTAGCTCCTGAGGGCGCAATTGTAAAAGTAGCTGGATTAAAAAAATTACAGTTTACAGGAAGAGCAAGATGTTTTGATACAGAAGAGGCTGCATATAAAGCTGTTAAAAATAAAAAATATAAAGATGGAGATATCATAATAATTAGATACGAAGGACCAAAAGGTGGACCTGGTATGAGAGAAATGCTTCAAACCACAGGAGCGATTTACGGTCAAGGCAAAGGTGAGAAAGTAGCTTTAATAACAGATGGAAGGTTTTCAGGAGCCACGAGAGGCTTTTGTATTGGGCATGTTGGACCAGAAGCATCTGTAGGGGGACCAATAGCATTACTTAGAAATGGAGATATAATTGATTTAGATGCAAAAAAAGGAACTATTAACGTTCGTTTATCAAAGAAAGAATTAACTAAAAGAAGAAAAAAATGGAAACCAAAGAAAATAAACTTTGGTAATGGTACACTTTGGAAATATGCGCAAACAGTAGGGCCAGCTTATTTAGGTGCACCTACACATCCTGGTGGTAAAAACGAAGTAAAAGTATACGCTGATATTTAATGAAAATAAGACCAGTTATTCTTTGCGGGGGCGCTGGAACAAGACTCTGGCCAAAGCAAAAAAAACATCAAGCAAAGCAATTTATTGATTTTGGAGGATGGTCTTTAATTCAAAAAACATTAGAAAGAATTAAAAAACCTGTTTTTGATTACCCTATAATAAGCACTAATTTAAAATATTTAAAAGATGTCAGAAAGTCTTTAAAAAAAAATAAAGTTAAAAAGTATAAAATAGTTCTAGAACCAGCAAAGAAAAATACTGCTCCAGCTATATTGTCCTCAGCTTTAATCAAAGACATACCCTTAAAACAACCTTTAATGTACTTTGCTGCAGATCATTTAATTGAAAAATCTCATATTTTAAATAGATCCATTCATAAAAATAAGTCTAATTTAGATGATCAAAATGTTTTTATATTTGGTATTAAACCTACAAACCCATCAAGTGAATATGGTTATTTTTTAACTAAAAAAATAAAAAAAAATATTAACAAGGTTACAAAGTTTATTGAAAAACCAAAAACCTCTAAAGCTAAACAAGTTATTAAAAATAAAGGTTATTGGAACTCTGGAATGTTTTATTTAAGAAAAGACTCTATAATTAATAACTTTAAGAAATATCAAAATAAAACTTATAAAAGCTGTTTAGAGGCAATTAATAAAGCCAAATATAGAAACAATACTTACTACTTAAATAAAAAAGCATTTTCTAAATCAGTAGAAAAATCGTTTGATTATGCAATTTTAGAGAAAACAAAGAAAATTAATGCTATTAAATTAGATATACCTTGGTCTGATCTTGGAAGCTGGAGAGAAATATCTAAAATTTATAAAAGAGATAAAGCAAAATATTTTAAAAAAAAGAATGTTTATTATAGGCCGTGGGGTAGGTATGTTAACTTATTTGAGGGAAAAAACTTTCTTGTTAAAGAACTTACTGTAAATTCTAAATCATCTATTAGTTTGCAAAAACATCATCATAGATCTGAACACTGGATGATTACGCATGGTAAACCTAAAATTACTATTAATAAGCAAAAGTTTTATAAAAAACCTGAGGAATCTGTTTTTATACCTACAGGCGCTATACATAGAATTGAAAATCATTTTAAAAAAGCTGTTAAAATTATTGAAGTTCAAACTGGTCCTATCCTTAAAGAAACTGATATAGTAAGATTTCAAGATATTTATGGGAGAATAAAGTAAACAATGAATATTACATCAGGTTATATTTTTCTATTTTTAGCAATAATACTTGGAATTTGTGCAAATGGATTCTTAAAAACTACCAATGGTTTTACTAATATATTTCCTACTATTTTTTGTGTTACATCAATTGTCCTTTGTTTATTTTGCTTATCAAAAGCAATGAATATAATTCCAGTAGGTTTTACTTATGCAACATATGGAGGATTAACTATTATTGCAGTAACAATTTTTGGAATTATAAAATATAATCAATTGCCTAATATTTATGGAACTATAGGTATAATTTTAATCATTGTTGGTGTGATATTAGTAAATTATTTAGGAAGCGTAAAATAACTATTTTACAAGAAAATTCATTTTTTTATTTGACTGATTTAAATGAATTTTTTTATATGAACCAAAATTATCTCCATCAATTTGAACAGGTATTAAATCATTTCCTTCAATAGTGATATTTTTAGAATAAGTAGTAATAACATTTTTGTTTTTACTTAAGTCGCCATTAAGGATAATTAAAAATATGGAATATAATAAATTGATCCTAGTTAAATCCTTAAATATATAGGTAACTAATTTATCTTCAAAAATATTTGTTTTATTTATTTTATGATGCCCAGCGTAATATTTGGTATTTGAGGATAATATCCAGTCTGCTTGATAAAATTGTCCGTCAAAAGTAACCTTTAATTTTTTATTATTCATAAATAAGAAATATTGAAAACCCTTGATACCAAATATAATTTTACCAAGAATCTTTTTAATTTTTGAATTAATTGAATGAACAATTTTTGCATCCCATCCTATACCAGCCATTAAAAAGAAATATCTTTCGTTAATTTTTACAAGATTAGAGGATTTATAATTATTAGAAACTAATACATTAACTATATCATCAACTTTTCTATTCATTGATAATTCAGCTTGAAGTAAATTTGCTGTACCAGCGGGTATATAACCTATGGCAAAGTCGTCTTTAAAGTTAAAATCATTTTTAATTAGTTCATTAATTGCAAAAGATACCGATCCATCACCACCAGCTATTATTAGTCGATCGTATTTTTTTTGATTAAAATTTCTAAAAATTTCTTTAGCTTGATTTGTTGTTTTTGTCTCAAAGTAGTCTACAGAATTATTTTCTTTTAACTTAGATAAAACTCTATTTATGAATTGTGATTTTCTTCCTGAAGAAGAGTTTAGATTATAAATTAAACAATATAACATAATTATTCTTTAAAAAATTTTTAACAAATTTGTAACATTTGAATGAAATAAGAATTACATGATTCGTGTTACAGTTGTGTTAAAAAAAAGATTTTTAAATGCCTAATATATTAAAATATAAGAGTATATTTATTTCTGATTTGCATTTAGGTACCAAAGGTTGTCAGGCGAATAAAATTTTAGAGTTTTTTAAAAACTCAAGATCCGAAAATCTTTATCTTGTAGGGGACATTATAGATATCTGGGAAATGCAAAAAAGTTTTTTTTGGCCTCAAGAACATAATGACGTAATCCAAAAAATTTTAAGAAAAGCAAGACATGGGACTAAAGTGTTCTACATAATGGGTAATCATGACGAGATGCTAAGGAAATTTATTCCAATGCATTTTGGTGACATTCATATGGTTAATAGAGTAATTCATG
This sequence comes from uncultured Pelagibacteraceae bacterium, assembly GCA_902554035.1. Taxonomy (GTDB): domain Bacteria; phylum Pseudomonadota; class Alphaproteobacteria; order Pelagibacterales; family Pelagibacteraceae; genus Pelagibacter. The sequence continues at coordinate 4,531 of CACDMX010000016.1, forward strand.
AAACAAATGCTGGAAAAAAATATGTTGTTGTCCATGGTGATGCTTGGGACGGAGTAATGAAACATGCTAAATGGTTATCTAAACTTGGATCAATAGCATATAATTTATTGTTAAAATTTAATGTAATAATTAACTTTTTTAGAAGGTTGAGAGGAAAAGAATATTGGTCTCTTGCAAAATTTTTAAAGTATAAAGTCAAAAACGCAGTCAAATATATTGGTGAATATGAAAAAACAGTCTCAGATTATGCAAAAAGAAAAAAATTTGATGGAATTATTTGTGGCCACATCCATCATGCCGAGGATAGAGATTTTAATGGAGTCAATTATTTAAATTGTGGAGACTGGGTTGAATCTTGCACTGCATTAGCCGAAAATTATGATGGTAGTTTTGAAATATTATATTGGGACAAAATAAGAGAACAATATTTAGATAATAAAGAAATAATTAAACCAATCACAACTGAAGACTTAAAAAAAGCTTCATAGTTAATGAAAATTTTAATAGCGACAGATGCATATTTTCCACAAGTAAATGGTGTCGTAAGAACCTTACATGAAACAGGCAATGTATTAAAAGAACAAGGTCATATTATAGAATATATTACACCACATTTATTTTTAACTTTTCCGATGCCGAAATATAACGAAATTAGGTTGTCTATAAATGTATGGCCAAGAGTTGGTAGTTTAATAAAGAAAATAAAACCTGATGCAATACATATTGCTACCGAAGGTCCTATAGGGACGATGGCAAGAAGATATTGTTTAAAAAATAATCTAAAGTTTACTACGAGTTTCCATACAAGATTTGATAAATATCTAAAACTTTACTTTCCTATTATACCAGCAAAATGGGCTGAAAAATTCTTAGCAAATTTTCATAACAAGGCCGAGAGAATTTTAGTAACAACAGAATCCATGAGAAAAGAATTAATCGATATAGGTATAGATAATAATAAAATGATTACTTGGACCAGAGGGGGAAATCACGGAGCCTTTAAGAAACCTAAAAAAATTCAATTACATCACAAAAGACCAATTTGGATTTATGTTGGAAGAGTAGCAGTTGAAAAAAACATAAGAGCTTTCTTAGAATGTGATTTAGAAGGTACAAAAATAATAATAGGAAAAGGACCCGATTTAAAAAAATTAAAAGAAGAATTCCCTAAAGATATTTTTTTAGGAGAAAAAACAAATGGTGCACTTGCATCATATTTTGCATCTTCTGATGTTTTTGTATTCCCTAGTAAAACAGATACATTTGGAATTGTAGTTACTGAGGCTTTAAATTGTGGTACTCCTGTTGCTGCGTATCCTGTTCCAGGTCCTAAAGATATATTTGAAGGATCCAAAATAAATTGTTTAGATAATGATCTTAAAGTTTCAGCCCATAAAGCTTTGAAAGTTGATCGAAATGATTGTCTTGAATTTGCAAAAAAATTTACTTGGGAAGAAACAGCAAAAATATTTTTTAATAATATTTCACCAAATCATTAGTAAACTTTTATTAATTTATTTGCATTAAAAAGAGTAATGATGCAAAATTAACTTATCTAAATTTATGGAATATTTCGTCATTCTACTTATAGTTGTTATAATTTATCTTCTCTATTTACTTAATCAAAAAAAAAATAAATCAATAAATACCGCCACAATAATTAATAAAAGAGAAGAAAAAACCAAAAGAGTAATTATTGATGAGCTTGAAGATCAGTTTTTTGCATTAAATAAATTTAACATAATTAAATATGCTAATCCAAGTGCATTGAAAAGATTTGGAAGTAGTTTAATTGATAAAAACATATCCTCTGTAATTCGAAAGCCAGAATTAATAGAAAATATTGAAAAAGCTATAGTTGAAAATAAAACAAAAAATATTGATATTGAAATAGACTTGCCATCATATCAATTTTATAAAATTTATATTATTCCTGGTCCAACTCATTTGTTTACCGAACCAGATTCTGTTGTGTTATTTTTAAAAGACTTTACTGAAATTACAAAAGCACAAAAATTTAAAACTGATTTTGTCGCCAATGTAAGCCATGAATTAAGAACACCCTTGATGGCTATCAAAGGATCTTTAGAAACTATTGAAGGTCCAGCGGCAGAAGACGATAAAGCAAAAAAAAAATTTATGAAAATAATGACTGATCAATCAAATAGAATGGAAAATTTAATTAATGATCTTTTAATACTCACAAGAATTGAATTAGAAGAACACATAAGGCCAAACTCTTTAGTTAATATAAATGATCTTTTCAAAACAATCATCAGTAATTTTGAGATTGTTTTAAAAAAAAAGAAATTAAATATTAATTTATCTCTCACAAATCCAACAGTTGTTATTGGAGATGAAAAAAAATTACAAACTGTTTTTTCTAATCTTTTAGATAATTCAATTAAGTATTCAAAGGAAAATAAGTCTATTTTTATATCAAGTGAAATTAGTGATGGTAAATTGTTAGAAAAAAATTTTATGATCAGTGTTAAAGACGAAGGTGTTGGCATTCCTCAAAGATATATTTCTAGAATTACAGAAAGATTTTTTAGAGTAGATCTTGAACAAAGTAATAAGGTTGGTGGAACTGGTTTAGGATTAGCTATTGTTAAACATATAGTTACTCAACATCGTGGACACTATGAGATTCTAAGTGAGGAAAACCAAGGAACTGAAATTCAAATTTATTTACCAGCGAAAACTTAAACTTAAAAAGTATTATATTGTAATAGTTTTAGAAGGTTTTTTTAACAATTCTCTACTTGATTAATGTTAATCTTTTAATTAATTTTTTATATGGTTAAAATATTCAAAAATATTTTGATTTTTGCTTTTTTGTTAAGTTCTATAACAACAAGTGTTTTTTCTAAAGATATCACAACATTATTAAGAAATCAGCAACTTACAGTTTTTGATATTGGAATTTTTAGATTAGAAGCAGATTTAAAAACCTCATATCCTTCTATAAAAGATCATTTAGAAGTTACTGAAGCTGAATTTTATACAGACGTAGTTACCTCGTATTCTAAAAATTCAATTGTTTTAATTGTTTCTGTTCCTATGAATGAAAATCTCAAGAAGGAAAATTATTTTTCAGATTCTTTTAGATGTAAGAATATTTTTAATTCTGTAAGAGATTTTTTATTGAGGAATGAAAATTTGAGTAATTACAGATATACTATGGCTACAAGTTATTTAACCTCTATATTTTCAACCCCAAGTTCATGGCCAAGCTGGAGATATGATGAAGAAATTAGAGAAGAATTAGTAAACTTAGTAAAACTAGAAATAACTTTACGTCCAAGCATTGAACTAGCTCTTAATGAACAAGTAAACCCTGTTTCATGTATTGGTGGCCTAGAAACTGATATTGATCAGATAATTATATCAAAAAAATACAACTAAAAAGTTACCTTTTTAACAAAAGTGTAACAATTCTGTAATATTAAAGATTCAATAAATTTATACGAGTCTGTCATCTTTTAATTAATAAATAACGAAAGGATTAAAGATAATGAAAAAACTAACTATGATAATTGCTTCTTTAGTTGCACTTTCAATTGCAACTGTTGCTCAAGCAAGAGATCAAATTAAGATAGTTGGTTCTTCTACGGTATTCCCTTATGCAACAGTTGTTGCTGAAAGATTTGGTGGTACAGGTTTTAAAACTCCTGTAATCGAGTCTACTGGTACTGGTGGTGGAGCTAAACTATTCTGTGCTGGTGTAGGTGAACAACATCCAGATATTACAAACGCATCAAGAGCTATGAAAGATAAAGAAAAAGCTCTATGTAAGAAAAATGGTGTAAATGAAATCGTTGAGATCGTAATTGGTAACGATGGTATTACATTAGCTTACAGCAAAGATGCAAAACCAGTAAACTTTACTAAAGAACATTTGTATTTAGCACTAGCTGCTCATACAGTTGTTGATGGTAAATTAGTTCCAAATATTTATAAAACTTGGGACCAAATTGACTCTAGTTTACCAAAACAAAAAATTTCAGTGATGATCCCACCAGGAACATCAGGAACTAGAGATGCTTGGAATTCTTTAGTAATGAAAAAAGGTATGACTAAAGAAGCTAAAGCTCTTTATAAAGCTGGTTTTGAAGCTGGAAATAAAAAATACAAAAAACCTCAAAAACTTTACAGAGAAGATGGTGCTGCTATTGAAGTTGGAGAAAATGATAGTTTAATCATCCAAAAGTTAACTCAAGATAAAGATATGTTTGGTTTCTTTGGTTTCAGTTATTTCTTAGCTGCAAAAGATAAATTACAAGCAGCAAGTATTGATGGTGGACAACCATCATTGAAGTCTATTCAAGACTACAGTTATGCTGTTGCTAGACCTTTATTCTTCTACGTGAAAAAAGCTCACGTTGGAGTAATTCCAGGCTTACATGAGTTTGTGAAAGAATTCACAACTAAGAAAGCTATTGGAAAAGGTGGTTACCTAGCAGACATTGGTTTAGTGCCATTAGACTCTAAGTTGTATAAAACAACTAGAACTAATGCTACCAAACTAGTTGCTATGGGTAATTAATTATTCCTCTGTTAACAAATGATTAAAAAGGGGGTCTTTTTAGACCCCTTTTTTTTAAATTAAGAGTAAAGTCCTCATTTAAGGAGATTCTGTGAACTTAATATTATTTACATTTATTGTTCTTTTAGGTTTCACAAGCTATTATTTTGGACGCAAAAAAGCATATACAATTCAATCTACAAAAAAAAGATTAACTGCATTACCACAATTTTATGGTTATTATCTTGCAATCTGGTGTGCAATACCAGCCTTTATAATTTTTTCATTATGGGCAATTTTTGAGCCCACAATTGTAAAATTATTAGTCTTAAATGATTATTCAAATCAAGGTTATCTTGATGATGAATTAAATTTAATATACGAAAAAACAAAAGCATTGTCTCGAGGGCAATTCACTGGAGAAATTACACCTTTTATTGAAGCTTCAGCTGAAAAATATTTAAGTCTTCGATCAATAGCTCAAAGTTCAAAAGTTGTTATAGTATTAACTATAATTATTGCTTCAGTTGCTTATGCGTATAAAAGAATTTCATCTAATTCTAGAACAAGAGAACCAGTTGAAAAATTTTTGAACGCAGTTTTATTTACAGCTTCTTTAGCTGCAATATTAACTACTATTGGAATAGTTTTCTCACTTATATTTCAAACTATAGATTTTTTTAAAGTAATTCCATTATTTGATTTTGTCTTTGGAACTCACTGGTATCCAGCAAAAGCTTTTGTTAGAGATTCTTCTGAGGCTTTAGATCCGTCAATGTATTCTGATACTTTTGGAGCGGTCCCTATTTTTGCAGGCACATTTTTTATTGCATTTATTGCTATGTGCGTTGCTATCCCAATTGGATTAATGAGTGGAATTTATTTAGCTGAATATGCATCAAGTAAAGTTAGACAATATGCAAAACCTTTAATTGAAATTTTAGCCGGTATACCAACAGTTGTTTATGGTTTTTTTGCAGCCCTAACTGTTGGCCCATTTTTAAAAGAATTAGGAACCTCAATGGGTCTTGAAGTTTCAGCTGAGAGTGCTTTAGCGGCAGGAGGGGTAATGGGTATTATGATTATACCATTTATTTCAAGTTTAAGTGACGATGTAATTACAAGTGTGCCTCAAAGTTTAAGAGATGGAAGTTACGCTATGGGAGCAACTAAATCAGAAACAATCAAGAGAGTTATTTTTCCTGCAGCATTGCCGGGGATAGTTGGATCTATTTTACTTGGTGTTTCAAGAGCTATTGGTGAAACAATGATAGTTGTTATGGCCTCTGGTTTAGCTGCTAATTTAACTTTAAATCCATTAGAGTCTACTTCAACAATTACAGCTCAAATTGTAGTTATTCTAATTGGTGATCAAGCTTTTGGCGACCCAAAAACACAAGCTGCTTTTGCTTTAGGTATGTCATTATTTTTAGTAACGCTTTGTTTAAATATTGTGGCCTTAAGAGTAGTTAAAAAATATAGAGAGAAATATGAATAAAAATAAAGAACAATTATTAAATAAAAGATACAAGGCTGAGCAGAGATTTCGCTTATACGGTCAAAGTGCAATTTTTATGGCACTTTTATTTTTAACAATCTTTATTTTTAAAATTTTTTCAACTGGCTATTCTGCTTTTCAAAAAACTTGGCTCATTGTTCCAGTAAATTTTGATGCTGAATTAATGATGTTAGATGAAAATCCAACAAAACAAGATATCGAAGATGCGGACTATTACGAAATAGCACTTCAATCAATGTGGAATTTAGACCCTAACGCTAATGAGGATCAACAAAATCAATTAAAAAGAATGGTTTCTTATTTCTTTGAAAGAGAGATAAAACAAGAATTATTAAAAGATCCAAATTTATTAGGAAAAACCAAAGAAGTTTACCTAACTGCATCTGATGACTTAGATCAAGTTTTTAAAGGTAATTATCCAAGAGATTTACCTGAAGACCAAAGAAGAGTAAGCGATTATCAACTAAAAATTTTTGATCAACTTGTTGCAAATGGTAATGTTGAAAGTAAATTTAATATTAGCTTTTTTACAAATGCTGACTCAAGAGAAGCAGAACTAGCTGGAATAGCAAGTTCATTTATGGGCTCAATTTTTTCTATACTTGTTTGTTTAATGATAGCTTTTCCTGTAGCGGTTCTAGCAGCAATCTATCTTGAAGAATTTGCCCCTAAAAATAGATTCACTGATTTTATTGAAGTAAATATAAATAACTTAGCAGCAGTTCCATCTATAGTTTTTGGTCTATTAGGGTTAGGCGTTTTATTAGCTATATTTCAACTACCAAGGTCTACCCCATTGGTTGGAGGTATCACTTTGTCCTTAATGACTTTACCAACAATAATTATAGCTGCTAGAGCATCTTTAAAAGCGGTTCCACCAAGTATAAGAGAGGCAGCACTTGCTATGGGAGCAAGTCGAATGCAAACCACAATGCATCATACAGTTCCTCTTTCTATGCCTGGTACGTTATCAGGAACAATAATTGGTTTAGCTCAAGCTTTAGGAGAAACTGCACCCCTAATTTTAATTGGAATGGTTGCTTTTGTTAACACGATACCTGGATCACCTATGGATCCTGCTGCAAGTTTACCAGTTCAAATTTATATTTGGGCTGAAAGTGCTGAAAGGGGATTTGTAGAAAAAGTTTCAGCATGTATAATGGTCTTACTTGGCTTTTTAATAATAATGAATTTATTTGCCCAAATAATAAGACATAAGTTTGAGAAAAAATGGAGTTAAAATGATAAAGATTAAAGCAAAAGATGTTGATGTTTTTTACGGAAAAAAACAAGCACTCTTTAATATAAGTTTAGATATTGAGGAAAATCAAGTCACGGCATTAATTGGTCCATCTGGTTGTGGTAAATCAACTTTCCTAAGATGTCTTAATAGAATGAATGATGTAATTGATATCTGCAGTGTTAAAGGAGAAATTTTAATTAATGACTTTAATATCAATGATAAAGGTTGTGATGTAGTAAGACTAAGAGAAAAAATTGGTATGGTTTTTCAAAAACCTAATCCTTTCCCAAAAACTTTATATGAAAATGTATCTTACGGTCCAACAATTCATGGTATAGCTCAATCAAAACAAGAAATGGATGAAATTGTTGAAACTAGCTTAAAAAAAGCTGCACTATGGGAAGAGGTAAAAGATAGGTTGCATGAACCTGGAACTGGATTATCTGGAGGGCAACAGCAAAGACTTTGTATTGCTAGAGCAATTTCTGTAAGACCTGAAGTTATATTAATGGATGAGCCTTGTTCAGCATTAGATCCTATAGCAACAGCACAAATTGAAGAATTGATTGATGAATTAAAAAAAGAGCACACAATAATAATTGTAACTCATTCTATGGCTCAAGCGGCACGTGTATCTCAAAATACAGGTTTTTTTCACTTAGGACAATTGATAGAACATGGATCTACTGATAAAATATTTAAAAATCCTGATAATAAAAAAACCCAGGACTATATAACCGGGAGGTTTGGATAATGTCTGAGGCACCACATACAGTTAAATCTTACGAAGAAGAACTCAAAAATCTAAATGCTAATATCATTAAAATGGGAAGTGCATGTGAGGAAGCTTTGGGTAAAGCAATTCAAGCCATTACCACAAGAAATAGCGACTTTGCGGAAGCAGTAATTCAAGACGATGAAAAAATAGATAAATATGAAACTTTGATTGAACAACAAGTCGTAAATTTAATTGCATTGAGACAACCTATGGCAATTGATTTAAGAGAGACAGTAACAGCTTTGAAAATGTCTTCAGATTTAGAAAGAATAGGTGATTTAGCAAAAAATATATCCAAGAGAACACTTTTGCTTAATGAACATCTTCCAAAGAATTTGGTAGATTCATTAAATAGAGTATCTAACGGTGTTCAAAAACAATTAAAATCAACATTAGACGCTTATCTAGAAAAATCTGCGTCAATGGCAGTAAATGTTTGGGAAGGTGATGAGCAAATAGATGATCTAACAAATCTATGTATGCAAGAAGTTATAAAATATCTCAAAGAAAATGAAAAAAATTTAGAGGATGGAACTCACTTGTTGTTTGTGACCAAAAACGTTGAGCGTATTGGTGATCATACTACAAATGTTGCAGAACAAATTTATTATTTAGCTAAAGGTGAATATTTAGAAGGTGATAGACCTAAGGGCACCGAGCCAATTGTAACTGGAGAAAAATGATTTATGTCAGCCCATGTTTTCATAGCTGAAGATGAAGCATCAATTGTTAGTTTGTTAAAGTACAATCTTGAAAAAGAAGGTTATAAAGTCAGTCATTCAGAAAATGGAGAAGATGCTCTTAAACAAATAAAATCAAAACTGCCAGATTTGATATTAATGGATTGGATGTTACCTGAATTATCTGGTGTTGAAATTTGTAAAAACTTAAAAAAAGATGATAAGTTTAATGATATTCCTGTCATTATGTTAACTGCAAAAGGGGAGGAAGAAGACAAATTAAAAGCATTTGATACAGGTGCAGATGATTATGTAACTAAACCTTTTAGTCAAAAAGAATTAAATGCTAGAATTAAATCTTTATTGAGAAGATCTAAGCCTCAATCATCATCAGACGTTGTAGAATTTACTGATTTAAAAATAGATCGGATTACAAAAAGAGTTTATAGAAAAGATAAGGAAATTACTTTAGGTCCAACTGAATTTAAACTATTAGATTTTTTTATCAAAAATCCAAAAAGAGTTTATTCAAGAGAACAACTTTTAAACAATGTTTGGGGGGAAAATATATATGTTGAGTCTAGAACAGTAGATGTTCATATTAGAAGATTAAGACAAGCAATTAACATACAAAATACAAAACCTTTAATTAGAACAGTGAGATCAGCTGGTTATTCTTTAGAATCTTGAAGATCTTTGGGTCTTATAAATTCTTTTAAAACTCCTTTTTTCTCAATTTCATTCCAGGATTTAATATCAAAATCAATTTTTGCAAATGCTGCTGTTGGGAATTTATAATTCATTAGTTTAAAATTATTCGTATTATGATTTTTTGTAAGATTTCGTACTAAATTTTTCACTGATGGTTCATGGTTTATAATCAAAATTGATTTATATTCACTGGATATTTCTTTAATTTTTTTTGTAATTGCATTCTCATCAACTAAATATAAATCTTTTGAAAAATTAACTTTTTTTGGCCTATCAATTTTCTTGGACAAAATTTGAAAAGTTTTTTTTGTTCTTTTTGATGATGAAATTAATGCATAATCAAATTTAAATTTTTTTTTAACAAAAAATTCACAAATCATTTTTGCATTTTTCTTGCCTCTTTTACTAAGTGGTCTATCAAAATCATTAATACTTAAATCATCCCAACTAGATTTTGCGTGTCTCATGACGTATAATTGATACATAAAATCTAAATATATGACTGCTTTAAAAAAACAACATAAAGAAGAGCTGAAATCTAAATATATAAATAGAGAGCTTTCTTGGTTAAAATTCAACGACAGAGTACTTTTAGAGGCACAAAATATCGAAAATCCTCTTTATGAAAGAGTAAAGTTTTTATCAATTGCTGGGTCTAATCTAGATGAATTTTTTATGGTCCGAGTTGCTGGATTATATAGTCAAATAAAACAAGAAGTTGACTCATTAAGTTCTGATGGTTTGACACCTGAAGAGCAAATGGATGAGGTAGTGCTTGAAACTAAGAATCTATTAAAAAAACAGAACAAAATTTTTATTCAACTGATTATGGAATTAAAAAAAAATAATATCAGTTTAGTTAAACCAGTTAATTTAAATACTAAGGATAAAAAAAAACTTCTAGAAATATTTAAAGAAGAGATTTACCCTTTATTAACGCCATCAGCAATTGATCCTGCACACCCATTTCCTTTTATAATCAATCAAGGAAGAGCAATTGTAATGAAGTTAAGAAAAAAAAATAAAAAAAGGATTTTAAACTCAATAATTGTAATACCAAAAGCATTATCTAGATTTATTGAAATAGAGTCTTCTAAAAATCATAAGAAGTTTGTTATTCTAGA
>CACDMX010000017.1 GCA_902554035.1 uncultured Pelagibacteraceae bacterium
AAAAAAAATTATTATGAAATTTTTACCAAAAATTCTTTTTACAAAAGATGACTCATTTGATTATGCAGAAAAAATTGAGAATTTAATTAAACAAACAAATAAATAGGAAAAAATAATGATAAAAAAAGTAAAAGATCTAGCCACGCATGAAAAGGATACTGGCTCTTCAGAAGTCCAAATAGCCTTGTTAACCGAAAAAATTGACATCTTATCAAAACATGTGAAGCAGTTTAAAAAAGACAAACATTCATCGGTAGGCCTTTTGAAGGCTGTTAATAGAAGAAAAAAGTTATTAGATTATTTAAAAAAGTATAAGATTGACTCATATAAAAACGTATTAAGTAAATTAAATTTAAGGAAGTAAATGTTTAAAGTATTTAAAAAAGAGATAGAAGTTGCTGGGAAAAAAATTAAATTTGAAACAGGAAAAATAGCAAGACAAGCAGACGGAGCTATAATTGCACAATGTGGAGAAACAGTTGTTATGGCAACTGTAGTTGGTGCAAAAAAAGTAAACCCTGAAGTAGACTATTTTCCTTTATCAGTAAATTATCAAGAGAAATATTATGCCGCTGGAAAAATTCCTGGTGGATATTTTAAAAGAGAAGCAAGACCCACCGAAAGTGAAACTTTAATTTCAAGATTAATTGATAGACCTATTAGACCTTTATTTCCAGACGAATTTAGAAATGAAGTCCAATTATTACCAACTGTGATTTCTTATGACAAAGAAAATGAACCAGATATACTTTCAATAATAGCATCGTCTGCAGCACTGGCAATATCGGGTATGCCATTTATGGGACCAATCGCGGCATCCAGAGTAGGTTTTATTGAAGGAAAATATGTTCTCAATCCTTCAAAAAAAGAATTAGAAAATTCAAGTTTAGATCTTGTAGTTGCAGGAACAAAAGATGCAGTTTTAATGGTTGAGTCTGAAGCAAATGGTTTGACTGAAGAGGAAATGCTTAAAGCAGTAAAATTTGGTCATGAAAAATTTATTCCAATAATTAATACAATTGAAGAACTTGCTAAGGAATGTAAAAAAACTGAGTGGATTTTAGAAAAAAAAGACCTTTCTGAAGTTAAGAAGAAAATTGAACAAGAATTCAAAAATGAACTAACAAAAGCTTTTTCAATAAAAGATAAACAACAAAGATCAAATCTTATTTCTGAAGTTACAGATAAGGCAAAAAAATTATTTGAAGAAAACGAAAGCTATACTGATTTAGATGTTAATTATGAACTCAAAAATTTAGAAAAAAGAATTGTTAGAACCGATATTTTAAAAAATAAAAAACGTATAGATGGTAGAGGACTTTCAGATGTAAGACAGATAATGTGTGAAGTTGGAATTTTGCCAAGGACTCATGGCTCAGCATTATTTACTCGTGGAGAAACTCAAGCAATTGTAACTACTACGCTTGGAACCTCAGATGACGAACAAAGGATTGAAAGTTTGGATGGTCTACAAAGAGAGAGATTTATGTTACACTATAATTTTCCACCTTTCTCTGTTGGAGAAACAGGAAGAATTGGAACCGGAAGAAGAGAAATTGGTCATGGAAAACTTGCTTGGAGAGCTATAAAGTCATCTTTACCATCCAAAGAAAGTTTTCCTTATACATTTAGGATTGTATCAGAAATTACAGAGTCGAATGGTTCTTCATCAATGGCAACAGTTTGTGGAACCTCACTATCTTTAATGGATGCTGGGGTCCCAATAAAAGAACCAGTAGCTGGTATTGCAATGGGATTAATTAAAGAGGGTAATGATTTTAGTGTGTTATCTGATATTCTTGGAGATGAAGACCATTTGGGAGATATGGACTTTAAAGTTGCTGGTACTAAAGATGGAATCACTTCACTCCAAATGGATATTAAAATTACTGGAATTACATTTGAAATAATGGAGCAGGCTTTAAAACAGGCTAGAGAGGGAAGAATTCATATATTAGGCGAAATGAATAAAGCTATAGGCAAATCAAGATCTTCTGTCGGCAAACATACGCCAAAAATGGAAAAAATAACTGTAGATAAAAAAGATATAGCTACCGTAATTGGCAAAGGTGGAGCGACAATTAGAGAGATAGTTGATAAATCTGGTGCTAAGGTTGATGTGAACGATGAAGGAGTAGTTACAGTTGCTGCACCAGATGAAGAGTCTAGGAATATTGCTTTACAATATATTAAAGATTTAACAGCAAAAGCTGAAATTAATAAAATTTATAATGGTAAAGTTATTAAAATAATGGAATTTGGAGCTTTTGTTAATTTTCTTGGAAAACAAGATGGGTTAGTCCATATATCAGAACTTGCAAATAAAAGAGTTGCCAAAGTTACGGATGTTGTGAAAGAAGGAGATGAAGTTAAAGTAAAAGTTATTGGTTTTGATAGAGGAAAAGTTAAATTATCAATAAAAGCAGCTGTTTAATAATTTAAATATTATATAAATTTTTCCAGGCCAACTGATGTTTTGATCCATGAACTCTTCCATTACAGTTGCATGTTGAACATGGTAAAGAGTCTCTTCTTCCATTCAAAAGCATTTTTCTATACTTTTGAATTATATTACCATTCCATATCTCAAAAAAATCTTTTTGCATTAAGTTTCCAACAGGGTTTCTTCTTTGCCAATCATGTGGACACAAAAACATATCCCCATTCCAATCTATTTGGGTATGATAGGTTGGATAAAAACATTTTTTGTCTTTTAAATCTTCAACTTTTGCCTGATTTCCAGATTTTACAGTTCCAGCTCTATTAGTTATATATTCGGAAAATTCTTCACCCGTATTCCATCTATCTCTTAATATAACAAAGTCTCTTGGCACATCAGCTTCTTCAATTATTTTTTCAAATTTTCCTATTTGGTTAGGACCATCATACATACTTACAACTATTTTGGAAACTTTTGAGTAGTACAACTGCCTTAAATTTTTTTTGTTAAGTGGATCTCCATTAGTAACAATTTCTATTCCCCAAAATTCTCCTATTTTCTTTGAAATTTCAGCAACATCAGGGTGCAATAAAGGTTCACCATATCCACACATTGCAAATGCACCGTCAAAATTAATCTTTTTAAAATCATCAATCATTTTATCAATAAGTTTAAATTCCATTTTATTATAAGTGTTCGGCGCTATATTTTCATCTGATTTAGGACAAAAATTACAATCTCTGTTACAGACATCAATTAAACTTAGTTCAACCCAACTTGGCAAAGGAATATTTTGATAAAATTGAGGATCTCTATCAAGTATTGGTTTTTTTCTATTTATATTTTCTTCAATTGCCTCTCTAGGGTCAAACGGTGGATTATTATGTCCTATATTGTTCATATTTGCTTAAGATATATTTTTTGGATTTGGCATCCCTACTTTGTTATAGCCTGCATCAACATAATGAATTTCACCTGTAACTCCTCCACTAAGGTCGCTAATAAGATATAGGGCTGAGTTTCCAACGTCATGAATATCTACATTTCTTTTTAAAAAAGAATGATCTTCATTCCATTTGTATAAAAATTTAGCATCGCCAATAGCTGATGCTGCTAACGTTTTAATTGGTCCAGCGCTAATAGCATTTACTCTAATCCCCTTTTCTCCTAAATCTCTAGCTATGTATTTAACGCTAGCTTCAAGCGCTGACTTACAAACCCCCATTACATTATAATTCGGAATAGCTTTGTTAGACTCATAGGTAAGAGTTAACATGCTGCTTCCTTTATTCATTATTTTAGAGGCTTCTTTAGCTACCTCTGTAAACGAAAAGCATGAAATAAGCATACTTCTTAAAAAATTTTCTCTAGTAGTATTTAAATATTCTCCTGATAATTCTGATTTATCTGAAAATGCGATTGCATGAACAACAAAATCAATTTGTCCCCATTTAAGTTTAATGTCATTAAAAAGTTTTACAATTTCCTCTTTTTTCTCCACATCACAACTAAATGTAATATTTGAATTTAGCCTTTCAGCTAATGGAATAACTCTTTTTTTTAGCGCATCGCCAAGATAAGTGAAAGCTAAAGAAGCTCCAGCTTCAGATAATTTTTGTGAAATTCCCCAAGCAATGGATCTTTCATTTGCAACACCCATAATTAACCCTTTTTTACCCTTCATTAAACTCATAAGTTATACCTTCTCGAAGACCAAAGTAGCATTAGTACCACCAAAACCAAAACTATTAGACATTATAGAATTTAAAGGTACATTTTTTTCAACTTTTGTAACAATAGGATATTTTTTTGCGTCCTCATCCATTTCAGTTATATTTATAGATGCTGAGATAAAATTATTTTTCATCATAATTAAGCTATAAATTGCTTCATGAACGGAGGTAGCGCCTAAAGAATGACCAGAAAGAGATTTTGTAGAACTTATTTTTGGAATATAGTCCTTAAATACCTCTCCAACAGCTTTGAGTTCAGTAATATCACCAACAGGGGTAGAAGTTCCATGAGTGTTTAAGTAATCAATTTTATTTTTACTTGTACTTAGTGCCATTTTCATACATCTAATAGCACCTTCTCCTGATGGTGCAACCATATCATAACCATCTGAAGTTGCTCCATAACCAGTTAATTCAGCATAAATTTTCGCACCACGAGATTTTGCGTGTTCATATTCCTCTAAAACTAAAACACCTCCACCACCAGAAATAACAAAACCATCTCTTGTTTTATCATAAGGTCTTGAAGCTTTTTCAGGAGTATCATTATACTTTGACGAGAGAGCAGTCATTGCATCAAACATAGCTGTCATCGCAAAATGAACCTCATCACTTCCACCAGCAAAGATAATTTTTTGTTTTCCAAGCTGAATTAATTCCATTGCATTTCCTATGCAATGACCACTTGTTGCACAAGCTGAGCTTATGGTATAATTCACACCTTTAATCTTAAAAGGAACTGCCAAAGTTGCTGATGCTGTGCTTGACATTGTTCTTGGCACAATAAATGGTCCCATTCTTTTTGGACTTTTTTCTCTGGTTTTATCTGCAGCTAAAATCACATTTTCAATTGAAGGACCTCCCGATCCCATAATCATGCCCGTTGAATAGTTGCTTACGCTTTTTTCTTCTAATCCAGAATCTTTTACTGCTTCTGACATTGCAATATAATTATATGCAGAGCCCGGGCCCATAAATCTTATAAATTTCCTATCTACATGATTTTCAAGCTTTATATTCGGTTTTCCATGAACATGACTTTTTAAATTATATTCTTTATACTCTTCACTAAAAGAAATTCCAGATTTTGAATTTATTAAAGATTCAAATACTTCTTTTTGATTATTTCCTAAGCAAGAAACTATGCCCAAACCTGTAATTACAACTCTTTTCATTATTTAAACAATCCAACTTTAAGGTTTTCGGTAGAATAAATTTTCTTTCCATCTGCCAACAATATGCCGTTTGCTAGCCCCACTGTAGTACCTTCTTTTATTAGAATCCTTTTCATATCAATTATATATTCGGCTATTTTAACATTTTTTAACACTTCTCCAGTGAACTTTACAGTTCCAACTCCTAAAGCTCTTCCTTTTCCTGGATTACCAAGCCAACCAAGATAAAACCCTACAAGCTGCCACATTGCATCTAAACCTAAACATCCTGGCATTACAGGATCCTCTTTAAAGTGACAATCAAAAAACCAAAGATCATCTTTAATTTCAAGTTCTGCTTTAATTAAGCCTTTTTTAAAAGCACCTATATTATCCTTAATTTCAGTTATTCTATCAAACATCAGCATTGGAGGAAGGGGTAATTTTGCATTTCCTGGACCAAAAAGCTTACCATTCCCACAACTTATTAGATCTTGATAACTATACGATGTTTTTTTCTCCATAGTTTTTTAACCTTAATACTTTATTTGTGATAATTATAATATATAAATCCATTATAATTGTTATAAATTTGGCAAAAAATGAACAATAAAGAGAATTTTGTTAATAAACTAAGATCTTCAGGTCTTAGACCCACTAAGCAAAGGATTGAAATTTGTAAAGCTTTATACGATAGAGAAAAAACTTTCCATTTTACTATAATGGACCTTGCTAAGATTTTAAAAAGAAAATCAAGAGAAAAAATTTCCCTTGCAACAATCTATAATACTGTATTTGCTTTTAAAAAGAAAAATTATCTTAAAGAAATTTCTATAAATAAAAATAAGAGTTATTTTGACACAAATGTTTCCAGTCATCATCATTTTTTCAATGAAAGTTCGAATGAACTTATAGATTTAAAAAAAAGTGATGTGGGAAGAGTAAATATAAAGAGAAAAATACCTGGCAAAAAAATTAAATCTGTAGAAGTTCTGGTCAGAATAAGCGACTAAATATTTGAAAGATATTAAAAAAAATAAATCTACCGAGACATTTTTGCATCGTTGACACTACTTTAGAATCATTATAAAGTAGAAATATGGGAAGAATTTTAACTGAAGAACAATCTAAATGTCCATTTACTGGGGCCGGAACACCCCCTAAACATGCAACAGGCAAAGGCACTACCAACAGAGATTGGTGGCCAAATGGTTTAAATTTAAAAATTTTAAGTCAACATTCTTCACTTGTTGATCCAATGGATAAGAAATTTAATTATGCAAAAGAATTTAAAAAACTTAATTTTAAGACTTTAAAAAAAGATTTACATAAATTAATGACGAATTCTCAAAGTTGGTGGCCAGCAGACTATGGGCATTATGGTCCTTTATTTATTAGATTAGCGTGGCATGCAGCAGGCACATATAGAACAGGTGATGGCCGTGGAGGTGCTGGGACTGGTAATCAAAGATTTGCACCATTAAACAGTTGGCCAGACAATGTAAATTTAGATAAGGCTAGACTGTTACTTTGGCCAATAAAAAAGAAATATGGAAAAAGAATTTCTTGGGCAGACTTATTTATTTTAGTTGGAAATGTTGCACTTGAATCTATGGGCTTTAAAACTTTCGGTTTTGGGGCTGGAAGAGAAGACATTTGGGAACCAGAGGAAGATATTTATTGGGGTTCAGAAAAAGAATGGTTAGGTGTAAACCGTTATAGTGGCAAAAGAGATTTAGAGCAACCTTTAGGGGCTTCACACATGGGTCTAATATATGTTAATCCGCAAGGTCCAGACGCCAATCCTGATCCTCTTTTGGCAGCTCACGATATTAGAGAAACATTCGGCAGAATGGCCATGAATGATTATGAAACAGTTGCATTAGTTGCAGGTGGACATACTTTTGGCAAATCCCATGGAGCAGCACCAGAATCTCATAAAGGCCCGGAACCCGAAGGATCAAAAATTCAAGAACAATCAACAGGATGGAACAGCAACTACAGGAGCGGAATAGGAGTAGATACAATAAGTAGCGGAATAGAAGGAGCCTGGACAACAAATCCAATTAAATGGGACATGGGTTATTTTGATAATTTGTTTGGATATGATTGGGAACTCACCAAAAGTCCTGCAGGGGCACATCAGTGGAAGCCAAAAAGAAATGGTCATGATATTGAAATGACCCCGGATGCTCACGATAAAAATAAAAAAAACTTTCCTATGATGCAGACAACAGATTTATCATTAAAAATGGATCCAAAATATGGTCCAATTTCAAAACACTTTCACAATAATCCAGAGGAGTTTGCTGATGCGTTTGCAAGAGCTTGGTTTAAACTTACACATAGAGATATGGGGCCTAAAACTTGCTATTTAGGTCCAGATGTTCCAAAAGAGAACCTAATTTGGCAAGACCCAATTCCAAAACAAAAATATAGATTAAAAAATACAGATATTAAAAGTCTTAAAACAAAAATTTTGAAATCGGGACTGTCAGTGTCGGAATTAGTATTTGTAGCCTGGTCTTCGGCATCAACCTTCAGAGGTTCTGATAAAAGAGGTGGAGCAAATGGCGCTAGAATTAGATTAGAACCTCAAAAAAACTGGGAGTCTAATAATCCTAAAAAATTATCGAAAGTTATCAATAAGCTAGAAAAAATTAAAAAAGACTTTGACACTAAGAAAAAAAATGTATCTTTAGCAGATTTAATAGTTTTGTCTGGAAACGTCGGCATAGAAAAAGCTTCAAAGAAAGCAGGTTATAAAGTAAACGTTCCTTTTGTTTCAGGGCGTGGAGATGCTTCACAGGATCAAACCGATGTTTTTTCATTTGGATTGCTTGAACCAAAAGCTGATGGTTTTAGAAACTATGTTACAAAAAAAACTAATGGACATGGAATGAGTTCTATTTCTGCTGAAGAAATGCTTATTGATAAAGCTCAATTAATGAAACTTACAGGTCCAGAAATGACCGTATTAGTTGGGGGTATGAGAGTACTTAATACAAATTCTGATGGATCTAACCTGGGTGTATTTACAAAAAAAATTGAAACTTTAACAAATGACTTTTTTGTTAATCTTTTAGACATGAATATAACTTGGAAAGAAACTGATAAAAGTGAAAATATTTTTGAGGGAAGAGATCGTAAAACGAAAAAAATCAAGTGGAAAGGAACAAGAGCAGATCTTATTTTTGGTTCAAACTCACAATTGAGAGCTTTGGCCGAAGTTTATGCATGTGAAGACTCTATGCCTAAATTTATAAATGATTTCGTTTTTGCCTGGTCTAAGGTGATGAACTTGGATCGTTACGACGTAAGATAATCACCAGCTTCCTGATAATTTTCCATAGTTTATAAAAAAATATTCTAGCTCATTAAAATTAAACAAATATTTTAAAATTATCATTGAGAATAATTATCATTCAAAGTTATTTTGTTGTAATTAAAAATTTATTTTTGCAAACGATTATCATTAACACAGTTTTTAATTGAAAAAGAAAAAACAATTCTTATTTTAGAACCATGAAAACTGAAACTTATAATTGTAAAAAATGTGGTTTATCTATTTCATCAACTTGCTCAAAATGTGATAGAGTTGTTGATGTTAAAGTTCTTGATGATGGTTGCATTGTTCAGACAACGAAATGTTCTGACTGTGCAAATGTTCCGGTAATTAAGGATATTTGCGTAACTAGATAAACTGTTCTGATAAATTATACTATTCTAACGTACCTTGCCCCAGATACTCTCTGTTGTGACCCAACCTTCAAAATCTGAAGTCTTAACATTACACCATTTTTTTTTACACTTTTTATTTATTAATAACCTACCCTTTTGGATTTTTGCAATTGGTTTAGAAAATAAAGATGGTTTTTGAAATAATATTTTATCCTCAGATGCTATGAAAGACTTTGATTTTTTTAGTTGAGATACGTGTATCCATCCACTGTTTTTTTTTTGATCTGTTATTTTTCTAAAGTTTTCTTTTTTATCAATCACCTTGACTGGTAAGTTTTTCTTTCTATAAATATATTTTACTTCGTAGTCAAATCCTGGACCATATCTTACATTTACCTTGTTTTTTTTTAAGGATAGAAATGTATCATTTGAAGTAGCTAAAGAGGGATAAAAAATTAATATTAAAAATAAAAGGAAAAATTTTTTCATTTATTAAACTAGTCTTTATTTTTTTTAAATTTAACTTTTCTAAAGTTTAGATTTAACAAATCTATTATTAATAATTGATTTTTTAAGTTTTGGCCAATTTCTAATATCATTTTTAAAGCCTCATTTGCCTGGGTTGCACCTACAATTGAAGCGGTCGTTCCAATAACACCTTCAAATTCACAATTTAAAATATCATCTGAAACTTCATTTTTTTGATAAAAACTTTTTAGAGAAGCAGTTTTCTTGTCTTTGAAATTGAAGGTAAACACATGACCATCAAATTTACTTATAGCACCTGTAATCAATTTCTTTTTGAATTTTGAGCAATAATCATTGATAAGAAATTTTGTTTTAAAATTATCAGTTCCATCAATTATAATATTATAGTTTTGAAAAATATTTTTTATATTTTTTTTATTAAGCCTAACTTTATATGTTTTAATTTTTACATTAGGATTAATGTCTTTAAGTTTTTTGGCTGCAACACTGACTTTAAATTTTTTAATATCTCTTGAATTGAATAAGCTTTGTCTATGAATGTTTGAAAGATTTACAATATCATTATCAACCAAACCGATTGATCCTACGCCAGCTCTTGTCAAATTTTCTGCAGCAGGACAACCCAAGCCTCCAATTCCAACAACCAAAACTTTAGAAAATAAAATTTTTTTTTGCCCTAAGGCTCCAATATTTTTTAAAACTATTTGTCTAGAAAATCTGTCTATAAAATTTTTGCTTAAGATTTTTTTCATTTTCCTGTAGAACCAAATCCACCTTTTCCTCTAACAGTTGTTGGCAAATTATTAACTTCTTCAAAATCTATTTTATAAACTGGTACTAAAACCATTTGTGCTATTCTATCTTTGTTATTTATTATAAAGTCGTCTTTCCCGTGATTAAAAATAATTATTTTTATTTCCCCCCTGTAATCGCTATCAATAGTTCCTGGAGCATTAAGAACAGATATATTCTTTTTAGCTGCAAGGCCTGATCTTGGTCTGATTTGTATTTCATAATCTTCAGAAAAGGCTACAGATAATCCAGTTGGAACCAAACATGAAGTATTAGAGGGAATTTTTATTGGTTTTTGAATAAAAGCCATTAGGTCTAAGCCTGAGGCACCCTCTGTTTTGTATTTTGGTGTCTCGACTTCAGGGAAAAGTTTTTTAATTAATACTTTTACCATTTATTAATTTAGTTGTTCTAAAACTTTATCAACTATTTCGTCAGAAATATCTGTTTTTTTTTTAAATGATAGTCTTTCCTCTTTAATATCTTTATTTTTATAATAAATTGTTACTTCATTAAAATCTGAATCAAAACCTATAGATTCTTTGGAAATATCATTTGCAATTATCCAGTCACAGTTTTTATCTCTCAGTTTTTTTTTAGAATTTATTTCTAAATTATTTGTTTCTGCAGAAAATCCAATAACAAGTTTTGGTCTTAAAGAGTTATGATTTGATACATAATTGATAATATCTATATTTTTTTCCAGATTAAGATTTAAATAGTCTTTCTTTTTAATTTTTTCTTCCTTTTTTTTTTGCACTTTAAAATCAGCAACAGCTGCTGAAAAAATAGCAACGTCCGTAGGTAAATTTTTTTGTGTTGCTTTAAACATTTGCTCTGCCGTTTCTACTTTGATTAAATTTATATCTTTTCCTATCTGTAAATTTGTTGGACCAGATATAAGCGTTGTTTCAAAACCTTTTTTTGATAATGAATTTGCTAATGCATAACCCTGTTTACCACTTGATTTATTAGAAATAAATCTTACAGGATCAATATATTCATATGTAGGTCCTGCTGTCACAAGTGCCTTAAATTTCTTTTTTTCCGATAAATTTTTAAAATATAATTCAATTCTTTTTTCAATTTCGCTTGTTTCGGACATCCTTCCTTCTCCAAACTCTCCACATGCCATATCTCCTATTTCAGGACCAATAAAATTAAATCTATAGTTTTTTAGTTTATTTATATTTTCTTTAGTTAATGGATGTTCCCACATTCTTACATTCATCGCTGGGACTAAAAAAACATCCTTATTTGAAGCTAAAATTACAGTTGAAGCTAAATCATTTGAAGATCCTGAGCCTAATTTTGAAATTGTATTGGCAGTCGTTGGAGCTACAACTATCAAGTCAGACCATCTAGATAAAGATATATGATCCATTTCAGCCTCATTTTCAAGACTAAACAAATCATCATAAACCTTTTCTTGTGAAAGAGATGTAACTGATAAGGGTGTAACAAATTGTTTTGCGCTCTCAGTTAAAATAGTTTTGACTTTTGCGCCCTTCTTTTTAAGTGATCTAATTAATTCTAAACTTTTGTATGCCGATACACCTCCACATATTATCAAAAGTATTTTTTTATCTAAAAAAATATTCATTTGTAAATTAAAATACTAATAGAGCTAAAATTACAAGCAATAATAAGCCAATTGCTGTTTGATTTCTAAAAGCTGTCATTTCTGATTTAGCCTCATTTAAAGCACTGAAAGAGTTTGAATTTTGTGGTATCTGGCCACTGGCTAAAAAACTTAAAGCTTGGTTTGCTTTATCCATAATCTCTGGAAATTCTGGAAGTCTTTTAATAACTTCTGTAGTGTTTTTTAAAGTATCATTTATAGTATTTATCGGATCTTTAGTTTCTTTGAGCCAATTTTCTAAAACTGGTTTTGAAGTTTCCCAAATATTTGTATTGGGATTAAGTTTTCTTGCAACACCCTCTACCACTACCATTGTTTTTTGAAGAAGTAATAGTTGTGGTTGAGTTTGCATATTAAATTTCTCAGTAACATCGAAAAGTTGTTTTAATAATTTTCCACCAGAAATATCCTTTACTGTTTGGCCAAAAATTGGCTCACCAATAGACCTTAAGGCTTGCGCTAATTCATCTACAGGTACACTTTTTGGAACTAATCCAGCAAGGAGGTGTACTTCAGCTACTTTTTTATAATCCCTTTGAACAAAACCGTATAAAATTTCAGCTAAAAATCTTTTATTTAATTTATCTAGCCTTCCCATAATCCCAAAATCTATTGGTACTATTGTGCCACTTCTGTCTATGAATATATTTCCTTGATGCATGTCTGCATGAAAAAAACCATCTCTGACCGCATGTCTTAAAAAATGTTGAATAATATCTGTAGCAATCTGGTTTGTATCAATATTTTGTTTCTGCAGAACTTCAGTCTCACGAATAGAATTTCCATCAATCCAATCAAGTGTCATTACATTCTCACTTGTAAAACTCCAGTATATTTTTGGAACTTTGAAACCATTGTCATTTTTGGTATTTTCGGCATATTCATTCGCAGCAGCAGCCTCAAACCTTAAATCCATTTCATGGTTAGTAATTTCTTTCAAAAGAAAAGTAACCTCAACTAATTTTAGTCTTTTCGTCTTTTTAATAAAAGACTCTATTAAAAAAGCAAAAAATAACAGAGCGTCTATTTCTTCATTAAAAATTTTTTTTATTTCAGGTCTTAAAATTTTGATGGCTACATCTTTAATTGTTCCATTATCATTTATTTGCGCTTTATGTACTTGAGCTATAGATGCAGCAGCGACCGGTTCACTAATATTAATAATAGAACCAAATAATTGATCTCCAAGATCTTTTTTAATAATTTCTTTTGCATCATGTAGTGGAAAGGGTGGAAGCTTATCTTGGAGAGTTTCAAGTTGCTTTGATAGATCCTCTCCTATTATATCTGGACGTGTAGCTAAAAATTGACCTAGTTTAATGAAAGTTGTGCCCATAGATTGTAATGAAGTTGAAAGTTTCTCATTTTCATCAATATTATATTTAACTTCAGTTTTTTTTGTAAAAGAAAAAGACAAGAAGTAAAATAAGATTTTTATTGTTTTAGGAACAGTGTGAAATTTAGAAAAAATATCAAGAATTTCAGATTGAGCTAGTTTTCTTCCAATTCTGAATAATATAAATAATCTTTTAATCATTTAATTTTCCATCCAGAATGAATAGCAACAATACCACCTGACAAATTTCTATATTTACACATTTCAAATTTATTTTTTTTCATTAGATTAATTAGTTGATCTTGATTTAAAAAATTCTCAATACTTTCAATAAGATACTCGTAAGGTTTATCATCACCAACTACAACTTTTCCAATTTTTGGTATGAGCTTTGAATAATTTTTGTAAAAAAAATTTAAATTTTGATTTTGTATTTTAGCAAATTCTAAACACAAAAATTTTCCACCTGGTTTTAAAACTCGATATGCTTCTGAAAGTACTTTATCTAAATTTTTTACATTACGTAGTCCAAAACTAATTGTGTAGTAATCAAAAAAATTGTCTTCTACATTTAAACTTTCAGCAGCACCTAAAATCCATTTAACATTTTTATAATTAACTAATTTTTTTTTTCCATTTTCAATCATCCCTCTGTTTGGGTCTATACAGAAAATTTCTTC
>CACDMX010000018.1 GCA_902554035.1 uncultured Pelagibacteraceae bacterium
TTAAATTCATCAATTTTTTGATCAATAAATCTATCTAACAAACCAAATAAAAAATTAACCTCTTTCTTGGGTCTTTTCCAGTTTTCTGTTGAAAAAGCATAAAGTGTTAGATATTTTATTTTATTCTTTATTGTTGATTTAATTATTCTTTCAACAGTTATTAAACCTGCTCTATGGCCTAAGTTTCTTGATTTTTTATGTTTAATACCCCATCGTCCATTGCCATCCATTATTATGGCTACATGTGTAATTGGGTTCATATTGTCATAATTTCTTTTTCTTTAGTACTTACTTTTTCATCAATTTGTTTTATATGATTGTCAGTATAAGTTTGAACTAATTTTTGGAATTTTTTTTCATCATCTTCACTAATTTCTTTTTTTTTTAGTAAATTTTTAAGTTCATCATTAGCCTCTCTTCTAATATTTCTAATTGAAATTTTGCACTTTTCTCCTATCACTTTAATCATTTTTTTCATCTCATTTCGTCTTTCTTCGCTTAAATCTGGGATTGGTAATCTTATCAATTGTCCATCTATTTGGGGATTTAATCCTAAATCTGATTTTCTTATAGCTGAGTCAATTAATTGAACATTGTTTAGATCCCATACCTGTATATTGATCATTCTTGCTTCTGGTGTAGTTATACTGCCAAGTTGATTAATTGGCATTTTTTGTCCATAAACATCAACCTTGACTAGATCTAACATATTAGAATTTGCTCTTCCAGTCCTTAAGGATCCTAGTTCTTTTGAAAAAATCTCAAAAGTTTTATCCATTTTCTGATTATAATTTTTGTCATTAAACATTTAATCACCAATCTTTAAACGATAAAAATCTTTTATTTTTAAATCATTTATATTAAGTTCTTTTATAATATCTTTAACTTTTTTTTTTGGTTCCATAACCCATTGTTGAGTCAATAAAGAATTTTCTTCTTTAAACTTATTAATTTTTCCAATACTAATTTTTTTAATAATTTCTTCTGGTTTACCTGCGTTTTTAAGTTCCTCATTAATTAATGAAATTTCCTTGTCTAAAATATCTTTATCAATATCTTTTGACTCTAAAGCTAATGGATTTGAGGCGGCTATATGCATGGAAAGTTGTTTGCCAAAATTTTTTAAATCCTCAGTGTCATTATCGGTCTCTAAAGAAACTACTACTGCTAATTTTGATAAATTATCTTTTACAACAGTATGTAAATACTTAAAGTTTTTTGATCCATTGTGATTAAATGTTTTAGTTCTTCCAATAGTAATTTTTTCACCTATTTTGGCAATTAAAGATACTAAACTTTCATCCACAGACTGATTATTTTTCATTTTGGTTTTTTTTAATGTTTCTAAATCAGAATTTTTTGAGTTGTTAATATCACTTAGCTCTTTTACAAAGTTAATAAAATCATCATTTTTAGCAACAAAGTCTGTTTCACAATTAACTTCAATCAATGAAATTTTTTTTTCATCGCCACTTAATGCTATAACACCTTCGTTAGCGGTTCTGGACATTTTTTTAGAAGCTTTTGAAATTCCTTTCACTCTTAATACTTCAACAGCTTTATCTAAATCTCCACCTGATTCTTCTAATGCAGTATTGCAATCTTTAAAACCTGCACCTGTAGATTTACGCAATTGCTTTACTTTATCTATATTGCTCATATTAGTTTGGCTTAGAGCTTTTTTTTGAAACTTCTTTTGGTTCAAAAGATTTTTCAACTTTTTTCTTTTCTTTTTTTTGATTATCTTTTTTTAGAACTTTTTCTTCTTCTTTTTGTGGAGAAGCTTTTTTTGCATTCTCAATTGTTTCTTTCATTAACGAACAATAAAGATCAATAGACCTTCTCGCGTCATCATTTCCCGGAATTGGAAAGTCAATTCCCTCTGGATCTGAATTTGTATCTAAAACAGCAATAATTGGTATACCTAATTTAATTGATTCTTTTATTGCCAAAGATTCATAATTTGTATCTATAACAAAAACTAAATCAGGAATCTTTTTCATTTCAGCTATTCCTCCAAGTGATTTTTGAAGCTTGTCTCTTAAAACACTCATTTTTAATAATTCTTTTTTAGTAAATCCACGATTCTCTGAAACTAAATCTAATTTAATTTTTTCAAGTTTTTTTATTGAATTTGATATTGTTCCCCAGTTTGTTAACATTCCACCAAGCCATCTATAATTTACAAAGTATTGTCCAGTATTTTTTGCTAATTCAGCTATAGCCTCTGAAGCTTGTTTTTTTGTTGAGATGAATAGAATTTTTCCATTGTTAACAATGGTATCATAAACTTTCTCAAGAGCCGTATTTGTTAATTCAACCGTTTGAGTCAAATCAATAATATGAATTGAATCTCGTTTTCCAAAAATATATTTTTTCATTTTTGGGTTCCATCTTAAGGTTTTGTGTCCTAAATGGACTCCAGCTTCTAATAATTGTTGTATTGTTATATTTGGTATCTTCATATTTTTTCCCGGTTATGCCACCACAGCTATTTCCATTTAAGGACCGGAGGTATAAAACCAAAAGCTGTGTGCGAGTTAATTTAAAGCTTATTTACAAACAATTTTAACAATAAACAAGTGTTTTTTATTGAATAGTAGCAAGAATATCCTGTTTTTTGATAATATTTAACAATTTTCTATCTACGAATCTTTTATTTTTTAATTTAAATATAAGTTCCTCTTTTCCATTATTAAATTTGATTTTTACATCCGTATTACCTTTATTTTTAATTAACTCAGAAATATCTTTCATCTGATCTTTTCTGTTAATTTTAAACTCAATTTCAGTTATTGGTTTATTATATAATTCTTTTAAAGATGTAATTTTCTTTACATTAATTCTTTTAAATCTATTTTCATCCTCGGATAAGTTTTTAGTTAAAGTCATTAAAATTGAGCTTCCTTCAACTAAAATGTCCCTATTCATTTCTAAAAGATCTGAAAAAATAAATAATTCAAAAACCCCTGTTAAGTCTGTAAGTTTAATAATAGCATAACTATTTCCTTTGCTTGTTTTTTTCTCCTGTATTTTTAAGATAGTAGCCGCAACATTACTTTCTTTAATTTCATTACTTATATTAAATTTATTGAAATCAATAATTTTATAATCATTAAACATGTCTGTGAATTGATTTAAAGGATGGTCTGAAATATAAAAACCAACTGCTTCAAATTCTTTCATTAAACGATCTTCAAATTTCCAATCATCTTTTTGAATTAGAAAGTTTTCTTCATTTTCACGATTTGTGCCAAAAAGATCAATTTGATTTGTTATTTTATTGTCAAATATACTTTTTGATTTTTGTATTAAATTTGGAATTGAATCATAGATTGATTGACGATTTTTATTTATGCTATCGAATGCTCCAGATTTAACTAAACCTTCCAATTGTAATTTATTAATGTCTTTGGGATTAACTCTGCTTACAAAATCATTTATAGATAAAAAAATACCATTTTTTTCTCGCTCTTTAATTATATTTGAAACAGCTTCATAACCTACATTTTTAATTCCACCTAAAGCATAAAAGAAATTATCTTTACTTGATATGAAATCTGCAAAACACTTATTAATATCGGGTCTTACAATTCTGATATTTAGTCTTTTCAGCTCTTCATAAAATTCACTTAGTTTACTTTGGTTTGATATATCCATTGTCATTGATGCCGCAAAAAATTCATTTGGAAAATGAGTTTTTAAATATGCTGTTTGATATGAAATTATTCCATATGCGGCTGCATGGCTCTTATTAAATCCATATTCAGCAAATGGTTCAATTTTTAAAAATATACTTGCGGCAATATCTTTTCTAATCCCATTTTTAACAGCGCCATCTATAAACTTTTCTTTTTGCTTTTCTAATTCAGATCTTTTTTTTTTACCCATTGCTTTCCTTAAAATATCAGCTTGTCCTGCTGTAAAACCAGACAGTTTCTGTGCAATTTGCATAACTTGTTCTTGGTAAATAATAACTCCATATGTTGGCTTTAAAATTTCTTCTAGAAGAGGATGTAAATAATCTGGTTTTTGTTTTCCATGCTTGCAGTCATTATATATAGGAATGTTACTCATTGGTCCTGGTCTGTATAAAGCTACAAGAGCAATAATATCCTCTAAATGATTTGGTTTCATTTTCGTTAATGCTTCACGCATCCCAGAACTTTCAAGTTGAAATATTCCAACAGTGTTTCCTTTAGACAACAACTCAAAAACTTTTTGATCGTCAAAATTAATATTTTCAATCTTAAATTCTTTAATTTTTTTTTTAATTAATTTTTCTGTTTTACTAATTACAGTTAAAGTTTTTAAACCTAAAAAATCAAATTTAATCAGACCTGCTTTTTCTGCAGAATACATATCAAACTGTGTTGACGGTAATAATAAATTTGCAGATTGATCTTTATATAATGGAACTTCCTCTGTTAAGTTTTTATCAGATATAACAACTCCAGCAGCATGTGTAGCAAAATTTCTATTTAAACCTTCAAGTTGTAATGATAGGTCTGTAAGTTTTTTTACTCTTTTGTCTTCATTTATTAATTTTTGTAATCTTGGTTCGTTATTTATACACTGTATTAAAGTTTGGGGTCTAGATGGATCAAATGGAATCATTTTTGAAATACTATCCACAAAACCATAAGGCAGTCCTATTACTCTTCCTACATCTCTAATTACCATTCGTGCTTTTAATTTTCCAAAAGTTATTATATGTGCAACACCGTTTTTGTATTTATCAGTTAAATATTTAAAAACTAAATCCCTTTTTTCTTCGCAAAAATCAATATCAAAATCTGGCATTGATATACGGTCTGGATTTAAAAATCTTTCAAATATTAAATTAAATCTAATTGGATCTACATCTGTTATTGATAAGCACCATGCAACTAATGAACCTGCTCCTGATCCTCTACCTGGACCAACTGGAATATCATTATTTTTTGCCCAATTAATATAGTCTGAAACAATTAAAAAATAACTAGCATACTTCATCTTGGTAATAATTTTTAATTCATGGTCCAATCTTTTTTTATATTGCAAAAATTTCTCATCTTTATTTAATTTTGATTCTTCAATATTAAAAATTTTTTTGAATTTATCTTTCAAACCAATCTCGGAGTCTTCAGATAAAATTTTGTCAGGGTCTATACCTTTTTGAGAACTTATATTAGGTAAAACAGGATCTGATATTTCTGGTCTAAAATTACATCTAAAAGGAATGTTATAATTATTTTGAATAGCCTCTGGTAAATCGCTGAATAACTTTAACATTTCATCGGTTGTCTTAAAATAATGTTGATTTGTAAATTTATGTCTATTTTTATCATTTATGTATGTTTTGTTTCCAATGCAGATTAGTGCATCATGAGCTTCGTACATTTCTTTGTGTAGATAAAAAACCTCATTAGTAGCTATAATTGGAATTTTTAAATCAGATGACTCTTTTAAATTATTCTTTTCAAACTCTTGCTCATTAGTATCACCATGTCTTTGTATTTCTAAATAAAACCTATCGCCAAAATTATCTGATATTTTTTTGTAAAGTTTTTTAATATCTTCAAATTTTCCCTTGTTAAAAAGTTTACCAAAAAATCCATGGATAGACCCTGAAAATATTATTATACCATCATTATTTTTAAATAATTCGGTAATCTCTAAATTTGGAGGTTCAATTGTATCGTTATTTAAATATGATTTAGATGAAAGATCTAATATTTTTTTGTAACCATTTTTATTTGTTGCTATCAAAGGTAAAAGCCCAATTGTATCTTTATATTTAAAATTTATCTGCGTTCCAATAATAGGTTGCGATCCTGCTTTGGATATACTTTCTGAAAATTCTAATGAACCACACAAATTAGATGTATCAGACAAACCTACGGAATTTATTTTATTTTGTTTACAAAAATCTTTTAAATCGTCTATTTTTACAGCTCCTTCGCAAATAGAATATTGAGTATGAACTTTTAAATGATTAAATTTAAGATTATTTGATTCTTGCATTGATAGTTTTAATATTACCATCAATCATTTCAAGTTTGCAATCTGCCTTATTAGCAAAATATCTATTGTGGGTTGCAAAAATAATTATTCTATTTCTACTTTTGAGTTTATACAAAATATCAAAAACCTCTTTAGCTGTTGAATGATCCAAGCTTCCAGTGGGTTCATCAGCTAAAATAATTTGCGGCTCATTTATTAAAGCTCTTGCAATTGCAATTCTTTGCATTTCACCACCAGATAATTCTGAAGGATAATGATTAATTCTATCTGTCAGACCCATTTTTTTAATAATTTGCTTTGCTTTCTCTGTAATTTTTTTTTTATTATTATTTAAAGCTAGTCCAGCAAGGTAAACATTCTCCAGTGCTGTAAAATCAGGAAGGAGATTATTTTGTTGATATATTAAGCCAATTTTATTTGCTCTAATTTTATCATTTGTAGTAGAATTAAAAAAATTAATTGTATTTTTATCTATTTTTATCAACCCTGATGTAGGTTTGTCAATTAGAGACAAAATATTTAACAAGGTTGATTTGCCGGATCCAGAAGGTCCCACAATTGAATAAATCTTTCCTAAATCAAATTTAAAATTAATTTTTTTTAAAACTGTAATTTTTTTATTTGTTATAAATGATTTAGAAATTTTATTAAGTGTAATTAAACTATTCATATTTTAAAGATTTAACTGGGTCTAGTTTTGATGCTTTTATAGCAGGAAATATTGACACAATAATTGTAATCAAGATTGAACTAATTGAAATTATCAAAATCGAAAGAAAATTAATTTCTGATGGCATTTTGCTTAAAAAATAAATTTCCTCAGGAAACAAACTAATATTGAAAATCGTACTCAAGAAAGCTCTAACATTTTCTATATATATTGAAAAAGTAACACCCAGAATAATACCAAAAAATGTTGCCGATGATCCAATAATTACACCAACAAGAAAAAATATTTTAGTAATTGATTTATTTAACACTCCTATAGATTTAAGTATTGCTATCTCACGTGTTTTATTTTTAACCATTATAGTCAAGCCTGATATTATATTAAAAGCAGCAACAATAATTATTAAAGATAGGATTATAAACATTACATTTCTTTCAACTTTTAACGCTGAAAATAATGATTTATTCATATCGGCCCATGTATAAATAAATTCATTTTTAAAAATATTACGGATTATATTTTTACTATTTTCAATATTAGAGGGATTTTTTAAATATATTTCCAAATTTCTAGTACTTTCATCAAAATTAAAAAAATCCTCTAGCGTATCAATATTAATAAATGCAACATTATGATCAAACTCTGAAAAACCACTATCGAAAATTGAATTAACAACGAATGTTTGCTGTTTAGGAAGATTTCCAATTATAGTCTCAACGCCAGCAGAAGACATAACTGAAACTTTATCACCTAATTTTAAATTTAAAGAAAAACTTAATTCTTTACCTATAGAAATATTATTAGCGTTTAAATTATTTCTATCACCAATAAAATTTTTATTCTTAACAATTTGTAGTTTTAAAAAATCATTTTTACTATAACCTCTCAAAATTATACCTTTGGTAAAATTTTTATTTAACAAAACACCTTCCCCACTACTTGTGAAAATTAAATTGTCTGAGATAATTTCTAAATTTTTATTTTTTAAGCTTCGTTTATCTATCTGTCTTTCATAAGGATCAATTACTATGTGTGCGTTAAATCCAACTATTTTATCTATTAATTCATTTCTAAAACCATTCATAACCGACATCACAATGATTAAAACTGCAACTCCTAAGCTAATTCCTATAAATGAAAATATTGATATAACGTTAAGGAAACCATCTTTTTTTCTGGTTTTTAAATACCTTAAAGTAATTTCTTTTTCTAATGTAGAAATCAAATCTGTTCTTTTTGGTTATTTATTAATTTAGCTATTTGATCAATTGACAAATTTTCAGGGTCTTTTCCAATTTCTTTAAACTCAAATAAATCGCCATCAGATTTTTTTCCGATAATAATTTGATATGGTATACCAAGTAAATTAAATTTTTTCATTTTTGAAGAAAAATTTTCATCAGTATCATCAAGAATTGTGTCAATTTTTTTACTATTTAAAATTTTATATATTTTTTCTGCTTTTTTTAAATTAGATGTTTCGTTTTTAGTAATCATTGGAATAATCGCTACCTCATAGGGAGCAACGCTTAATGGCCATTTCATAATTTCATCTTTCTCATTATATTTGGCCTCTATGATAGCCCCTACCAATCTTGAAACACCTACTCCATAAGATCCCATTTTAACAAAATCCTTTTTTCCTCCTGGTAGATCTACTGAAGCATTTAATGGTTTAGAGTATTTATCTCCAAAGTAAAAAATATGCCCAACTTCAATACCTTTGGTAATAAGTCTATTTTCAGAAGAAACTTTTTTCTCGAATTCTTGTTTATCAAATTTGTCATCTGTTACAGAGTAAAAAAATTCATATTTTTTTCTTAAATCTTCTAATGATTTTTTTTCAACGGTAGTTTGATCGTATTCTACATCAAAAATTCTTTTATCAGTAAAAATTTTACTTTCTCCTGTTTCCGCTAAAATAATAAACTCATGTGATAAATTTCCACCAATTGGTCCGGTATCAGCTGCCATTGGAATTGCTGTTAATGTTAATCTTTTAAAAGTTCTTAAGTAAGATAGAAAAAATTTATTATATGAATATAAAGCTTCATCATCATTTATGTCGAAGGAATAAGCATCTTTCATATAAAATTCTCTACAACGCATTATCCCAAATCTTGGTCTCAACTCATCTCTAAATTTCCACTGGATATGATAAAGAAGTTGAGGTAACGATTTATAAGATTTTATATTTGATCTAAATATATCAGTTATTAATTCTTCATTAGTTGGACCATATAACATTTCTCTGTTTTGGCGATCCTTAATTCTAAGCATTTCATCTCCATAATCATCATAACGTCCACTTTCTTTCCAAATTTCACTTGATTGTATTGTTGGCATCAAAATTTCTTGAGCTCCTATTTTGTTTTGTTCTTCTCTTACGATTTTTTCAATTTTTTTCATAATTTTAAATCCTAATGGTAACCAAGAATAAATTCCTGCAGAAGATTGTTTTATCATTCCTGTTCTAAGCATTAGTTTATGAGACTTTATTTTCGCTTCAGTTGGATTATTTTTTAAAATAGGTATAAAAGCTTTTGAGAAATACATTTTAACTTATTATGTTTTTTAAATCAAAATATTCAATTAAATTCTTACTAAGTTGATGTTTGTAAATGGTTTTTTGCCCGTTTTTTCTTTAGAAAATTTTCTACAAGCTATTTTTAAGGTATCTATAAGATTAGATTCTTGCTTTTTACTATTGAGTGAGAAAGTTTTTGTTATATTATCTATTTCATCTTCTAAACCATTAATGAATTCTTCTTTTTGTAGTATAGGAAGACCTTTAAAAGTTAAGATTGGTCTTTGATGAATATTTCCTTTAGGTGTAATCATAACTGTTACCTCAATATAACCATTATTACTCAAATTTTTTCTGTCTTTAATAGATTGTGAGTCTTCATCAACGCTAATATTGCCGTCTAAATAAAGTCTTCCACTTGGTGCTTTATCATAAACCTCAGGATTGGTTCCTGGTGATAACTTGACTATGTCTCCATTTTCAACCTGAATAGGAAAAGGAACCTGCATCTCTTTGGCAAAATTAATATGCTCAATCATATGCCTATGCTCTCCGTGGACTGGAATAACGCATTTTGGTTTTACCCAATCATACATGTCTTTTAAGTCCTCTCTATTTGGGTGACCTGAAACATGAACAAATTCACTGTCCTCTGATATTACTTCAATCCCATCTTTGACTAAGTTATTGTGCAGTTTATATAGTTTTTTTTCATTCCCAGGAATTATCTTGGATGAAAAGATTACAGCATCACCTTTTTCAATAAATACATCAGGATGTATTGAATTAGAAATTCTCATCATCGCACCCATTGGTTCGCCTTGGCTTCCTGTACACAAGTATACAATTTTTTCCCTAGAAAAATTTTTTGCTTCTCTTGAATCTATTGGTTCAATTATATTTTTTAAATATCCACACTGTTTAGCAGCTTTATAAATTCTATGCATTGATCTACCAACCAAGGATATTTGTCTTCCTGTTTTCTCTGCACAATAAAAAACTGTTTCCATACGAGCCACATTTGAGGCGAAAGAAGTTACGATAACTCTTTTCTTGAGTCTGCTCATAATATTTAACAAACTTTTTCTTACATCTAATTCTGAACCAGATCTTCCAACACTAAATACATTTGTGGAGTCGCAAATCATTGCTAAAACTCCATCTTTTCCAATTTGTTTCAATCTTTCAGAATTAATTTTTCCACCTATAAGAGGGTTTGGATCAACTTTCCAGTCTCCAGTATGAAGTATTGTTCCTCCTGGAGTTTTTATTCTTAGTCCGTTTGGTTCTAAAATCGAGTGAGTTAATGTGATATATTCAATTTCAAAAGGTTCTAGATTTATAGTGCCATTAAGATCTACGATCTTTAAATCCTTTGTAATATCTATATTTTTTTCTTTAAATTTTTCTTTTATTAATATTGCGGTAAAAGGTGTTGCAAAAATTTTACATTTTAGTTGAGGCCATAAGTGTGCGATTGCACCGATGTGATCTTCGTGAGCATGAGTTAAAACTATACCTAAAAGATTTTCTTTTCTATCAACTATAAAACCTGGATCTGCATAAATAAGATCAATTCCTGGTAAACTATCGTCAGCAAATGTAACTCCAATATCAACCATTATCCATTTGTGTTCACTTGGTTTTCCATAAGCAAAAAGATTCATATTCATACCAATTTCGCCAGACCCGCCTAGAGGACAAAATAAAAATTCATTTTTCATCTGTTAATAAATCCGTAGCTCTTATAAGACCATTTATAGTAATTTCATTATTTATATAAACATTAGAATTTATGGAATTTTTAAATAAATCAGCAAAACCAC
>CACDMX010000019.1 GCA_902554035.1 uncultured Pelagibacteraceae bacterium
TTTTATTTTGAAGATATTGTTGCATATAAAATAAATTTTTATGATTATTAATATAGTGTGAAATGCCAGAATTACCAGAAGTAGAAATAGTAAAACAGTCGCTTGATAAAAAGATTAAATATAAAAAAATTAAGAATGTCCTAATAAGAAATAGGAATTTAAGGTTTAAAATACCATTAAAATTTGAAAAGCAAATAGTCCAAAAAACAATAAAAAAAATATCTAGATTTTCAAAATATTTGATTATTCATTTAATTGACAATTCAAGTTTTATAATTCACTTAGGCATGACGGGAACAATTCATATCTTAGAAAAAAATAAAAAAAATTTTAATACTAATTTAAGTTTTTATAGCGCTAGACAGCTTCCAAAAAAACATAATCATATTGAAATTAAATTTGACAAAATAAATATGATTTATAATGATCCAAGAAGATTTGGTTTTATTAAATTTTTTTTAAACAAAAAAAATTTAATAAATTATTTTAAAGATTTAGGCCCCGAACCGTTTAGTAATTCTTTTAATATAAATTATGTAGTTAATTATTTAAAAGGAAAGGACAAAAATATTAAAAATTTTTTACTTGATCAAAAGTTTGTGTCAGGTATTGGAAATATATATGCAAGTGAAATATTATTTTTGTGTAAAATTAAACCCTTAAAAAAAGCAAAAAATCTATCGATTTATGATTACAAGAAAATTATATATTTCTCTAGATACGTTCTTAAACAGTCTATAAAAAAAGGAGGATCAACCATTAGAGATTTCAAAAATATACATGGAGATACAGGGAAATTTCAAAAAGAATTTAGAGTTTATCAAAGAGAAAATTTAAATTGTTTAAAAAAAGGATGCAAAGGAATAATTAAAAAAAAAAATATAACTAATAGGTCAACTTTTTTTTGTAACAGTTGTCAAAAATGAAGTATTATTTTATTGACCATATCTAAATCTCACGATATACCACAGCGCGTATGGCAAATACTAAATCAGCAATTAAAAGAATAAGAAGAATTGCTCGTCAGACACGGGTAAATAAAGCGAGAAAAAGTAAATTTAAAAACGCAATTAAAAAAATGAACCTTTTAATTGAATCAAAAAAAAAACAAGAAGCATTAAAATTCTTACCTAAGTTGAATTCAGAATTAATGAAAGTAGCAAAAACTGGAATTATTAAAAAGCAAAACGCGTCTAGGAACGTCTCTCGTATAACAAAAAAAATATCAGCTCTCTAAAAATCAACTACTTACGGTTGATTAATTTTAAATTATTACTCAACTAAAAGTACTTATACCAAATATAAATTTATTTTTAAAATTAATTACTAGATATAGATGTCAAGTTTTAAAAAAATTTTATTTAAAAAAAAATTTTAATTTTCACCTTCAGATTTTATTTTTTTAAAATTCATCTTTACATCGCTGGGTTGAGATAAACTTTAATGCACTCATAGATTTTATTTAATTTTAAAATTCAAAAATATTTTATTGCATAATTAATTTTTTGCCCTTAACTGAACTTATTCCATATAAAATTAATGAACAATAATTTACCAAAAAATACCCAAAATATCCCACAAGAAAAAATTAATTGGAAAGAAATACAGGATAGGATGAGAGGTAATTTTGGCAATGACATTTATGAAAGTTGGTTAAAAAAAATAAATTTCGTTGAGGAATTTAAAAATTATATTTTGCTATCGGTTTCAACCAGGTTTATTAGAGATTGGATTACATCTAGATATTTAGATGAAATTTTAAGAATTATAAAAGAGTCAAATAAAAATATCTCAAGAATTGAACTTAAAATTGATGAAATAAATTTAACAAATGTTCAAAGAACTAATAAAACGACAAGTAAAAATGAAAATGTATCATTTATTAAAGATAGTTTTTTACAATATAATAGAATAGATCAAAATAAGAACTTTGATAATTTTATTATTGGAAAAAGTAATAAATTAGCCTTTGAAGCATCAAAAAAAGTTAGTGAGAATTTGGCACATTACAATCCACTATATATTTACGGTGGCGTTGGAATGGGCAAGACACATCTATTAAATGCAATTGGCTTTAATCTGAAAAGCAAAAATAAGGTAATGTTTATTTCAGCTGAAAGATTCATGTATCAATTTGTAAAATCTATAAAATCGAATGATATGGTTAAGTTTAAAGACTATTTTAGAAATACAGATATATTAATTATTGATGATGTTCAATTTATGAATGGCAAAGAAGCTATGCAAGAAGAGTTTTTTCATACATTTAATGCATTAATAGAAAAAGGTTCACAAGTTGTGGTATCTGCTGACAGAGCGCCAAATAAATTATCAAGAATTCAAGAAAGAATTAAATCTAGATTTTCTGGTGGGTTGGTAATTGATATTCAAAAACCAGATTATGAGCTAAGATATAAAATTGTACAAAATAAAATAGATGAAATTAATTTTTTAAATTCTAATAATATTAAAATTTCAGAAGAAGTTAAAAAATTTATAAGTACAGAGATTAAAACTAGTATAAGAGAGATTGTAGGCTCAATTAATAGGGTTATTTCTTTTTCAAGAATTTATAATAAGGAACCAAATCTATCTGAAATAAAAATTATTTTAAAAGATTTATTAAATTTGTCTGAGAATAATGTAACTATTGATCAAATTCAGTCGTTAGTTTGCAAATTTTTTAAAATTAGTAAAAATGAAATGTTATCTTCAAGGAGATCAAGATATCTTGTCAGACCAAGACAGACAGCAATATATTTAACCAAAATACTTACATCAAAATCATTGCCAGAGATAGGTAGAGAATTTTCAAATAGAGATCATACTACAATTATACACTCAGTAAAAACTATTGAAAAATTAAAAACGAATGACTTAGAACTTAATGCCAATATTGATACCTTAAAAAATAAAATTTTATATAATAAAAATAATGAAATTTAATGTTAACCAACAAGACTTACAAAAATCTCTAAATTATTGTCAAGGTGTTATAGAAAAAAGAAGCACACTGCCTATTTTATCAAACATATTGTTAGAAGTAGGTAATTCAAAACTTACAATTACTGCTACCGATTTAGATTTAATTTTTATACATCAAATTGAAAATGTTGAAATTTTAGAAGAAGGAAAAACAACTACTACTGCATCAATAATGTATGATATCGTAAGAAAATTTTCATCAGGTAAAAAGATTAATTTATCGTTAAGTGGAGAAAATAGATTACACGTAGAATCAGAAAAATCAATTTTTAATCTTAATTGTAAAAATCCTTCAGAATTTCCAATAACTGAAGAAAACTTTAATGATAATGAATTTAAAATAAAATCAAAACAACTTTTAAAATTATTAAATAAATGTAAATTTTCCGTTTCAAATGATGAAACAAGACATTATTTGAGTGGCATATATCTTCATCAGACCCAATTGGAGGAAAAAACATTTTTTACAGCTGCTGCAACGGATAGCCATAGAATGTCAATTTCAAAATTTAGACTTTCGGAAAAAATTAATTTTGATCCTATTATTTTACCAAAAAAAACAATATTTCAATTATGTTCCCTATTAGAAGAATATGATGGTGAAGTAAAAGTCTCCAACATTAGGTCTAAAATAAAATTTGAACTAAATAACAGTATTTTAATTTCAAAGTTAATTGATGGCAAGTTTCCAAATTATGTTCAAGTCATACCAAAAAACAATCAAAAAAAATTAGAAGTTGATTTAAAACTATTTTTAGACTCAGTTGATAGAGTTGTATCAGTTTCCTTAGACAAAAAAGATGGAGTTAAATTTAATTTAACTAAAGATGTTCTAAATTTATCTGTTAATAACACTAATAGTGGTGACGGGAAAGAAAGCTTAAATGTTAAATTTGATCATGATCTAGATATAAGTTTTAATTCAAGATATTTAATTGATGTAGCATCACAATTAGACGGAGATAAAATAGAAATTTTTTTTAACGATACCGGTTCTCCTGCATTAATTAAAGATCCATCTGATTTTGATAGCATCTATGTTGTCATGCCGATGAAGGGTTAATTTAATCGATCTAATTCAGAGTAAATTTCTTCTTGTAATATTTTTAAAAATTCCTCTTTATTTAAACCCGAATCTATTGGTTTTAAAATTGAGATTGTTAAGTTTAAATTTGGTTTTAACTTATTCTTTTTTGGCCAAACATTTCCAGAGTTGATTGCAACCGGCTGACACTTAATTTGCAACTCATCATAAATTCTACTCACTCCTTTTTTAAATTGAGATCTATCATCTGGTGCTAATCTGGTACCTTGAGGAAATATTATCAAAGGTCTGTTTGACTCATTTGTTGATTTTAAAATTTTTTCAAAAAAATTAATATTTTTTTTTGTTGTTTTTCCACGATCGATCCAAATTGAGCCGATTTTTACTAAATACCATCCAAATATTGGAATTTTAATTAGCTCTTTTTTTAAAATAAATATTGGAGAATTAAAAATTGTTTGTAAATAAAAAGTTTCAAACATTGACTGATGTGACGAAGCAATAAAAAATTTTCCTTTACTTACAATATTTTCTTTTCCCTTAATTATTATTTTTATAGATAAAAAAATTTTTAAACATATTCCTGTCCAATGACCCATTAGTTTTCCACCAAACAAAACTATTTTTTTAGGCAATATAAAAGATGGGAGAAATATTATAGAAATAAGAATAATTCCTATATAAAAAAAAATTAAAAATAAAAAATTTCTTATCATTTAAATCAAAAGTTAGATTATATCTTTAAACTTTTGTCTTTTTTTGATTACATTTACTTTATATCCTTTAATTAAGATTTCAGGAGGCTTTAATCTTACATTGTAGTTTGAGCTTAAAGACATCCCATAAGCACCAACATCAGAGATTATAATTAAATCTTTTTCTTTCAGCTTTTGGAATTTTTTTGCAGTCAAAAATTTATCTGAGCTTTCGCAAATTGGGCCAACAAATTCATAAGTTTTTTTGCTTAAAATATTATTTTTATTTTCAGGAATTATTTTATGTTTAGCTCCATATAAAGCAGGTCTCATCAAATCATTCATTGCTGCATCTAATATTACAAAATTTTTACTTGATCCTTGTTTGATATAAATTATTCTTGAAACAAGTATGGCTGTATTGCCTATAATTGATCTTCCTGGCTCAAAAATAATTTTTGTTTTATATTTTTTTACAATTTTTCTGATTGCTATAGAATATTTCCTATAATTTAAACTTTTATCTTTTTCACCGTATGAAATTCCCATACCACCACCCAGATCAATAAATTCAAACTTATATTTTGATTTTTTTATAACTCTATCTACTACTTTCAACATTTTTTCGTATGGCTGATGATTTAAAATTTGGCTTCCAATATGGACACTAATACATTTAAGATTAATAAATTTAGAATCTTTTAAATAATTAACTAATTCTAAAAAATATTTTTCAGACACACCAAATTTATCTTGTTTTTTTCCTGTCGATATTTTTTTTAATGTTCTCGCGTCAGTATTTGGATTTAATCTAATTCCAATGTTTACAATTTTCTTTTTCTTTTTTGCAATTTTTTCAATTTCCAGAATCTCACTTTTTGACTCAGCATTAATCAGTAGTATTTCTTTTTGAATAGCAAAATCTAATTCTTCTGATGTTTTACCAACTCCAGAAAAAACAATTTTTTTTGGGTTAACTCCTGCTTTAAGTGCTTTCATTAACTCTCCTAAAGATACCACATCAGCACCTAGTCCAAGTTTTTGAATTTCTTTTAAAAGTTTTATATTTGAGTTTGCTTTAACAGCAAAACATATTATTGGATTTAGATTTTTAAAATTAATTTTAAATTGATTTATATTTTTCTTTAATTTTTTATATGAATAACAATATAGTGGTGTTTCAAACTTTTTAACTAAATTTCTTATTTTAACACCTTCCATAACGAAGTTTTTACCAATATATTTCATTATATAATTTTTGTAATAGTTTTTATTTTTTCTGATTTATATTCAGGATCACCTTTTTTTCCACAAGAATATAAAAAAAGAAAACATAAAAAGATTATTATTATTTTTTTTTTCATATATTTTTTTTATATTTAGTTATCATTTTTTTTATATTAGCAAAAGATGTTCCACCAAAAGATTTTTTCGAATTTACTGAGTATTTTAGATCAAAAACTTTTGTAACATCTTGAGTAAGTGATGGTTCAATTTTTTTTAAATCTTTTAAATCTAATTCACTTAGTTTTTTTTTATTTTTTTCAGCAAAGTTTACTATTGAAGCAGTAATTTTATATGCTTTTCTAAATGGCATTTTATAGCTTTTGACAAGATAATCTGCCAGGTCAGTTGCAGTAATATATCCCGTTTCGGCCAGCTCTAACATTTTTTTTTTATTAGGACTAAAGTTATTTAAAACTTCATTCAAAATAGAAATACAATTTTTAAGTATTTCATTGGATTTAAAAACTAATTCTTTGTCATCTTGTAGATCTTTGAAATATGATAACGGCAATCCTTTTAAAATAGTTAACATTGAAAATAAATTTCCAAAAGAATTTCCAGACTTCCCTCTTATGTATTCTAATAAATCAGGATTTTTTTTTTGTGGCATTATTGATGATCCAGTAACCACCTTATCTGATAGAGTTATTAAGTTAAAACCTTCTGAGTTCCATATAATAAATTCTTCTGCTATTCTTGATATATGTAAAGAGCAAACAGATGAAGCAAACAAAAAATCTAAAACAAAGTCTCTGTCAGAAACCGTATCAATTGAATTATTAGTAGGTTTTAGAAAACCCAATTTTCTTGTGGTAAAATTTCTATCTATATCAAAAGATGTGCCTGTTAAAGCAGCAACACCCAAAGGATTCTCTGATAAATTTTCTAAGTTATTTTTAAACCTCAACTTATCCCTTCTAAACATTTCTACATAAGCCATCATATAGTGTGCAAAAGAAATAGGTTGAGCATTTTTTAAGTGAGTAAAACCAGGCATTATTGTTTGAATATTTTTTTGTGAAACTTTCAAAATAGTTTTAATTAAATTATTTAATTTTTTATTAATATCATTAGTGGCAAATCTCATCCAAATTTTAAAATCTGTAACTACTTGGTCATTTCTTGATCTTGCTGTATGAATATATCCTGCATCATCTCCAATAATTTCAAACAATCTTTTTTCGATATTCATATGTATATCTTCGTATTTATTATTATAAGTAAATTTTTTTTTCTTAATTTCATTCTTTATTTTATTTAAACCAAAAACTATTTTGTCTTTGACTTTAAAAGATATTATTTTTTGTCTAAAAAGCATTTCAACATGAATTATTGATCCTTCAATGTCTTCTTTATAAAGGTTTTTATCTATTTCTATTGAACTTCCAATTTTCTGAAATAAAGCTGAACTTTTTTTAATTCTAGATTTCCATATTGTTTGGTTGTTTTTATTTTTTGGCATGATATTTAACTATACTCATTTAGTATGAAATTTTTAGTATTAAAATTTGCAAAAATAGATAAATACAATTATGCAATTTTCTCTTAACACTTTAGTAATAAAACCCAGTCAAAATCTTCCTATAAGTAGTGCTGTAATTTTACTGCATGGATATGGAGGTGATGGAAAAGATATAAGCATGTTAACGTTGAATTGGAGAAGATTTTTACCGAATACAGTTTTTTTATGTCCAGACGGACACGAAAAATGTCCAATAAATCCAACAGGCTTTCAATGGTTTGATTTATCGAGAGAAGATCCTAAATATGTACTAAATCAGTCAATAAAAGCCGAAAAAAAAATAAATAAATTTATTGGTGAAGTTAAAAAATATTTTAATTTAGTCTCTTCAAAAATTTGTATTTTAGGATTTAGTCAGGGTAGTATGTTGTCAATAAATCTGGGATTAACAAGCGACGAAAATTATGCTTGCGTTGTTAGCTTTTCAGGAAAAATAATAAATAAAGAGGATTTACAAAAAAGAAAAAAATCAAATACTAAATTTCTTTTAATACACGGAGATCTTGACGAAGTTGTTCCAGCTACGAATTTGTTGGAGGCTAAAGATTTTTTATTACGTTTGAACATTGATGTGAAGACAAATATGATTAAAGGATGTGGACACAATATTGCTGTAGAAGCCTCAAGTTTAGCATTAAATTTTATTAAGGAAAAGTTATAAAAATTTAATAAATATTTAGTCCTATTGAAAAATAAAATAAATTAAGCTACTCTTTTAAATATAAATGACTTTTACTGATCAAAATACTTCTTTAGAAAAATGTCCTGCTTTAGTATTAAATGCGGATTATAGACCATTAAGTTATTATCCTTTGTCGTTATGGAGCTGGCAAGACTCAATAAAATCAGTTTTCTTGGATAGGGTTACAATAGTAAGTAATTATGACCGTGTGATTAGAAGTCCTTCTTTCTATATGAAGTTGCCTAGTGTAATTGCTTTAAAAAGTTATATCAGACCACAATCAAATCCAAATTTTACTAGATTTAATGTTTTTCTAAGAGATAAATTCTCATGTCAATATTGTGGAAGTAAAAACGAACTTACATTTGATCATTTGTTGCCCAGATCAAAAGGAGGAAAAACTGACTGGGGTAATGTGGTAACAGCTTGCTCAAGTTGTAATGTAAAAAAAGGTGGACGATTGTTAAATAATTCTGGTATGAAACT
Organism: uncultured Pelagibacteraceae bacterium; assembly: GCA_902554035.1. Lineage (GTDB taxonomy): Bacteria > Pseudomonadota > Alphaproteobacteria > Pelagibacterales > Pelagibacteraceae > Pelagibacter. Next base: position 8,703 of record CACDMX010000019.1, read on the forward strand.
TAATCAAAAACCATTTCAACCAACTACCGAGGATTTGCATAAAAATGGAAAAAACTTTCCTCCAAATTTTTTACATGAGAGCTGGATGGACTATCTATATTGGGATGTTGAGCTAGAACCTTAATTAGATTTTTTCTGAAATTTTTATCGCAATTTTTGAGCCTGCTTTAATTATTTTGTCCATAAAAAAATAGATACCTTTTTTTGTTGCTCCCTCATCATAAGCTATATCTTTATGATGTAATTCATCTTCTCTAAACTTTATAATTTTTTCCTTTAAATAAATTTCATCTTCTCCTATTTGATCTATTTGACTTAAATAATGTTTGTCTATTACTTCCTCAACTGAGGCCGTACATAACATAGCCGCCTTTTTTCCTAGAAGTGTGGATCCAAAGCCAAGACCAACACCTAGGATATCCCACAGTGGTAAAAATTTTGTAGGCTTAATATTTCTCTTTTTAATTTCATTTTCAAAATAGTTGCTGTGCTCTTTTTCGTGTATTTTCATTTCTTCAATAGTTTTTTTTAATTTTTCGTCTTTTATTAAAGTATTTAAGGCAAGCAATTGTCCTTCATATATTTTAATTGCACCTCTTTCACCTGCATGATCTACTCTAATAAATTCTTCTAGTTTAATTGGATTTGTTTTTTTCATTTATAAATAATTTTATACTATATATACTTATCAATGCTGAAATAAATAAATTAATAGTCGCAAGTGAGAGACCCAAAATCTTAAAATTTACGTCTTTGCAACTAGGCAAATTATTATTCAAAGACTTTAAAATTTCATCTTTATTAATTAGATCTATACTTCTATTGGAACAACCTGAATATTCACTAAATATATTATTTTCAATACCAACGTGGTATCCTGATATAATAGCGCTTAGAGCAAATGTTAGACTTAAAATAAATAGCCATTTATATTTATTTTTAGATGCAAAACCAAGAAAGCAAATAAAAATTGCAATTATATAAGGTATCCTTTGATATAAACATAGTTTGCAGGGTTTTTGGTCTAAAACAAATTCAATATATATTGCACTCAACAATGAAAAAATACTTGTGAAAAAAATAAGTAAAAAGTATTTTTCTAAATTAAGTTTAAGCCTCATATTTAACTAGTAAAGTTTATTAAAAAGTTATAAACAAAAAAAGCAAATATTATTAAAATAATCGAAACTATAATTGATACAGTAACTAATTTTTTTTCAATTAATTTTTTCATTGCTGGTCCAAAATTACCTATTAAAAATGCAATTATAAAAAATCTTGAACCTCTGGTCACAAAAGAAACAACTATAAAATATACTAAATTAAAATGTACAAAACCACTCGTTATAGTAAGTAATTTAAATGGGACTGGTGTAAATCCTGCAATCGCTAATAAAGTAATCCAAGCAAGAATTCCACCCTCTGAGGATACTTTATCTTTTAAAAAAGATGTATTATCAACACCATAAAGTTCAAATATTTTTACCCCTATTTCATTAAAAAGGAAATAGCCTATCAAATAACCTAAACAAGCACCTAAAACAGAAAATACAGTTGCGATTAAAGCAATTTTTAACCACTCGTTCCGTTTTGCAATAGTCATCGGAATTATTAAAACATCAGGTGGAATCGGAAAAATAAAACTTTCAATAAACGATATAAGACCTAAAAAAAACTTTGAGCTTTTGTGTCCTGCCAATTTTAAAGATTTATAGTACAATTCTTTAAACATTTTTTGGTTTTAATACAAATTGAGTTCTTATACTATTTAAATTTATATTAATTATTTATGCAAAAAAAGGGCGAA
>CACDMX010000020.1 GCA_902554035.1 uncultured Pelagibacteraceae bacterium
CACTAAATGATTAAACCATCAATAATTTGCGATAATAATAATAACTCAAAAAAAATAAAAAAACTCATTTGTAAAAAGTTAAATTTCTATTCACTTAAAAAATCGAGTTTAATAATCGTTGTTGGTGGCGATGGTTTTATGCTTCAAACACTAAAAAAAATGCACAAACTTAAAAAAATTTTCTATGGAATTAATTCTGGGAATTATGGTTTTTTAATGAATAAATATTCAGATAAAAAAATAAAAAAAAATCTTAAAAATTTAAAAAAAGTTACAATATCACCTCTTGAAATGAGAGTTACTAATAAATTTGGTTTAACAAAAAAAGCAATTGCTATAAATGAAGTTTCAATTTTAAGACAAAGTAGACAGGCTGCATCAATATCAATAAAAAATAACAAAAAACAAATTATAAAAAAATTAATATCTGATGGAGTTTTAATTTCTACCCCTGCCGGAAGCACAGCATATAATCTTTCTGTACATGGACCTATTTTAAGCTTAAATTCAAAAAAACTCTCAATTTCTCCAATAAGTCCTTTCAGACCTAGAAGATGGAAGGGAAAAATTATTAGTGATAAATCAAAAATATTAATCAAAAATCTTAACCCAAATAAAAGACCAATTAGTGCTGTGGCCGATAATATTGAGTTTAGAAATGCAAAAAGAATTTTTGTTAAAGTTAATAGCAAAATAAAATTTAATCTTTTATTTGATAAAAATAGAAGTCTTCAAAAAAAAATTAATTTAGAACAAATAAGAAGAGAAACTAACTAGTGGTGCCCCCGCACGGATTCGAACCGCGGACCTATTGATTACAAATCAATTGCTCTACCAACTGAGCTACAAGGGCGCCCAATAGCTTATAAATAGAATTGATTAATTTATCAAGATTAAATAGTTTTCAACATGACCATATTTTAACTATAAAGTTATTATATAAGAAAGTTATTATATAAGGTATTTGCTTTATGAAAAAAAAACTTATTATATTCATTCCGTCTATTGAAGATGGTGGTGTGGAAAAAAATTTATATATAATTAGTAAATATTTAAATAATAATGGAATTGAAATAGAAGTCTTAACCACTAATCATGACAAAAAAAATAAATTTCAAAAGGGAATAAAATTTATAGGTATTTCAAATCCTTACCTATACAAAAAAGGAAGATCTATTAAATATTTAGTTTCTTTAATAGCACTTTTTTTTAAATTGTTAACCACAAAAGATAAGCCATTAATATTTGCGTTTCAGGCAAATATTTATGCTGTTTTAGTAGCGAAAATTTTAAATTCTAAAATTATAACAAGATCAAATTCTGCACCTTCTGGCTGGTCTCAAAATATTTTTAAAAATTTTTTATATAAGTTTTTAATTAACTTGGCAGATGATGTAATGGTCAATTCTATTGAATTTAAGAAAAAATTTGAAAAAAACTTCAAAAGAAAAGTGAAATGTATTTATAATCCATTCGATAAAAATCTTGTCAAAAAAAGTTTAAGAAATAAAAAAAATTACAAACTAAGAAGCAAAAATTATCTAAACTTAGTTTCAGTAGGTCGTTTAACTGATCAAAAAGATCATTTAACTTTATTAAAATCAATAAATTTAATTAAATCAAATTTTAAAATTAAACTACTAATAATAGGTAAGGGTAAAAACAAAACTCTTTTACAAAATTATATAATTCAAAATAAACTTCAAAATAGGATTAAATTATTAGGTTATGTAAGCAATCCATTTCCATATATTAAAATGTCAGATATTGTAGTTTTAACATCAACTTTCGAAGGTTTGCCAAATATATTATTAGAAGCTCAATATCTAAAAAAATATATTATCTCAACTAATTGCCCAACAGGACCCAAGGAAATTTTACTTAATGGAAAAGCCGGTGATTTAATTACTATTGGAGATTTTAAAAAATTATCTTTTTTAATCAGTAGTTTTTATAAAAGAAAAAAAATAATTAATAAAAAAATTAATACAGGAAAAAAAAATTTTTACAGATTTGATTACAACCTAAATTGTAAAAAATATTTAGATTTTGTAAATAAAAATGTATAATTATTTTTACGTTATAACTGCAAATTTAGTGAATGACTTTAATTAAAAACTTTATTAATAAAATTTTAAAAAAATTTGGATTAAGAATATCCAAAATAAATGTCTCAGATGAATTAATTAAAATCTATAAGTACAAAGATTATAATGAATATAAAGAGACTCAAATTTTATATAATAAAAAAAAATTGCATCATGTATGGGCTGACGATGCATCTCTAGAAAACATTAGTAATTTCTTAAGGCAAAATATTACAAAGGAAAATATTAAAGGTATATGCCACGGCTCAAGAAATGGATTTGAGCAAAGTTTTTTTAATAGAAGTATTTTAAATTCACATGTAATTGGAACTGATATATCGGAAACTGCAAAAAATTTTAAAGATTCAGAGGTTTGGGATTTTCATAATGTAAAACCAGATTGGATTAACTATTTTGATTTTGTTTATACTAATTCCCTTGATCAAAGCTATGATCCAAAATTAGCATTAACTGTGTGGTTAGATCAAGTTATCACTGGAGGATTTATAATAATTGAACATTCAGATCAACATGGTGTTAGATCTTCTGGAAAAATGGATCCTTTTGGGGCTGAGGCAAATTTTATGCCTTATTTACTAACTGATTGGTTTGGTCATTCAATTTCATTAAGCATTATTAAATCTATTAAAAAAAATAAAAATGATGCTCCTGTTTGGTTTTTTATACTTAAAAAAGTTTAATAGATTGTATGTTTATTTTTTTTTAACAAAATCTAAATAATGAAATACTATTGATGCACTATTTGAAACGTTTAAACTTTCAATATTTTTATTTATATTAATTTTAATAAAAAAATCTACGTATTTTGTTGTATGATGTTTCATCCCAAAACCCTCTGAACCAAATAAAAGTATATTATTTCCCTCCCACTTAATATCAGTAAAATTTTTATCTCCTTTCGATTCTAAGCCATATACCCAAAAATTTTTTTCTCTTAAACTTTTTAAAGTTGAGTTTATATTAGATACTTGAAAAATCTTTAAATATTCCATACTGCCACTTGCAGACTTATACATAAGTTTGCTTTTTTTTGGAAAATGCCTTTCTTTAACAATAAGCCCATCAATATTAAATGAAGCTGCACTTCTTATTATTGAACCAATGTTTCTAGGGTCGGTTACTTCGTCTAGACAAGCTAAAGTTAAATTGTTTTTATTTTTCACAAAATCTTTTAAAATAGGCTGATCCAGTTCTTCTATCTCCGCAACATATCCTTGGTGTTGAATTTGCTCTTTTGTTGTGTATTTATCTAATTCTTTTTTCGTTTTAAAAAAAACTTTTACGTCTTTTAAAATATTTTTTTTTTGATTTTTTCTATGAATATTTTTTTTACTTTCCTCTGTTAAAAAAACTCTAAGCACCTTTCTTTGAGGGTTTTTAAGAGCTTCTATTACTGCATGCTGTCCAACTATAAAAAAAGGTGTTTTATTCATGATAAATAGGTCTTTTACACGTTTTTTCTCATTTTTTCCCACTAAATCTAATATTGCAATTGCACAATAAAAATATATAAAACGCTTGTTGTTTGAAGCTTTATTGAACTAGGGGACACTTCCCCAACTATGTGGAGGGGTTCCAGAGCGGTCAAATGGGGCGGGCTGTAAACCCGTTGACTTCGGTCTTCGAAAGTTCGAATCTTTCCCCCTCCACCATTCAGTAAAATTTTTAATAACAATGGAGTGAAATTCTTGGGTGTTGCGGGTGTAGTTCAATGGTAGAACGCTAGCCTTCCAAGCTGGATGTAAGGGTTCGATTCCCTTTACCCGCTCCAAAGAAATTAAACAAATGATAAAATAAAAATTGAGGTTAAAAAGTAATGTCGAAAGAAAAATTTGTAAGGAATAAACCGCATTGTAACATTGGAACAATCGGACACGTAGACCATGGTAAAACAACTTTAACTGCAGCTATAACAAAAGTTTTGGCTGAAGCTGGAGGTGCTAAATTTATTGCGTATGATCAAATTGATAAAGCTCCGGAGGAAAAAGAAAGAGGAATTACAATTTCTACTGCACACGTAGAGTATGAGACGGAAAAAAGACACTATGCTCACGTAGACTGCCCAGGTCACGCTGACTATGTTAAAAACATGATTACAGGTGCAGCACAAATGGACGGTGCAATTCTTGTTGTTAATGCTGCTGATGGACCAATGCCACAAACTAGAGAACATATTTTATTAGCAAGACAAGTTGGAGTCCCAGCAATTGTTGTTTTTTTAAACAAAGTTGATCAAGTCAAAGATAAAGAATTGATTGATTTGGTTGAAGAGGAAATTAGAGAACTGTTAACCTCTTATAAATTTCCAGGAGATAAAACTCCAATTGTTAAAGGTTCAGCATTAGCTGCAGTTGAGGGAAAAGATGAGGCAATTGGAAAAAATGCTATTATGGAATTAATGAAAGCTGTAGACGAGCATATTCCTCAACCTGATAGACCAAAGGATAAACCTTTCTTGATGCCTGTTGAGGATGTTTTCTCAATCTCAGGAAGAGGTACTGTTGTTACTGGCAGAGTAGAGTCAGGTGTAATCAAAACAGGTGAAGAGATAGAAATAGTTGGTATCAGAGAAACTAAAAAATCTGTTTGCACAGGTGTTGAAATGTTTAGAAAATTATTAGATAGTGGAGAAGCTGGAGATAATATTGGTGCACTATTAAGAGGTGTAGAAAGAACTGATGTTGAAAGAGGACAAGTTCTTTGTAAACCTGGCTCAGTAACACCACATACTAAATTTGAAGCACAAGCATATGTTTTGAAGAAAGAAGAAGGAGGTAGACATACACCTTTTTTCACAAAATATAGACCGCAATTTTATTTTAGAACAACAGATGTTACAGGTGAAGTTGAATTACCATCTGGAACTGAAATGGTTATGCCAGGTGATGATGCAAAATTTACGGTAAAATTAATAACACCAATTGCTATGAGCGAAAAACTAAATTTTGCAATTAGGGAAGGTGGAAGAACAGTAGGAGCTGGCGTAGTAACTAAAATTATAGAGTAACCTCTATAGGAGTGTAGCTCAATTGGTAGAGCGCCGGTCTCCAAAACCGGAGGCTGAGGGTTCGAGTCCCTCCGCTCCTGCCAGTTAAAGGAAAATATTATTATGAAAAACCCTTTAAAATTTATTCAAGATGTAAAGCAAGAAGCTTTTAAAGTTACTTGGCCTACTGGAAAAGAAACTTTACAGGGAACACTTATGGTTGTGATTATGGCTGTTGTTGCTTCATTATTTTTTCTACTTCTTGACCAAGTTTTGAAATTTTTTTTAGATTTATTATTAAAGGTTAGTTTTTAATGAAAAATTGGTACATAGTGCAGTCTCATTCAAGCTTTGAAAATAAGGTTGCAAGCCTTATTAAAGAAGAGGCAGATAAAGCAAAAATAGCAGATAAAATAGAAGAAATTATTGTCCCTACGCATGATGTGACGGAAGTGAAAAGAGGAAAAAGAATACAAAGAAAAAAAAAATATTTTCCAGGATATGTTTTGATTAAAAGTGAAATGGATAATAATATTTATCACATGATAAAAAACATAAAGAGAGTAAGTGGATTTTTAGGCTCAAAAGGAGTTCCTGTGCCCGTATCTGATAAAGAAATAGAAAAAATTTTAGGTCAAATTAAAGATGGGGTTGCTCAACCTAAATCAGGTGTTGATTACAGCGTAGGTGAAAAGGTTCAAGTTATAGATGGACCATTTGCATCATTTAGTGGAATGGTAGAAGGAATAGATGAAGAAAAATCAAGACTTAAGGTATCAGTCTCAATATTTGGAAGACCAACTCCTGTTGATTTAGAGTATAATCAAGTAGAAAAGGTAAGCTAATGGCAAAAAAAGAAATAACAGGATTTGTGAAGTTACAAATTAAAGGTGGTCAAGCTAATCCCGCTCCACCTGTCGGGCCTGCACTAGGTCAAAGAGGAATAAATATTATGGAATTTTGTAAAGCGTTTAATGAAAAAACTAAAAATTTTATGGGCAAACCTGTTCCGGTGGTTATTACAGTTTACAAAGATAAAAAATTTGATTTTATCATAAAATCACCTCCAGCTTCACATTTTATAAAAGAAGCAGCAAAATTAAAAGGTGGATCCCAAGAACCTGGTAGACAAATTGTTGCGTCTATAACAAAAAAACAGGCCGAAGAAATTGCAAAAAAGAAAATGCAGGATTTGAATGCACATGATCTAAACGAAGCTGTTAAAATTATTGCTGGATCAGCAAGATCAATGGGAATAGAGGTTAAAGATTAATGTCATCAAAAAGATTTAAAAAACTTTTAAGTAACACAAAATCTTTAGAGCCAAATACTTTCGAGAAAGTATTACCTGAAGTAAAAAAAAACTGCACAGTAAAATTTGATGAGTCTATAGATTTAAGTTTACAAATAAATAATAAACAAAAAAAATCAGAAATTAATTTAAGAACTGTAGTAAATCTACCAGCTGGTTCAGGAAAAAAAATAAAAGTTGCTGTTGTGTGTGAAGATTCAAAATCTAAAGAGGCCAAAGATGCTGGAGCAGATATTGTTGGTAGTGACGATTTTATTGAAAAGATAAAAAGCGGAGAATTAAATTTTGAAAAATTAATTTGTACACCCTCGATGATGATTAAATTGTCAAAGTTGGGAAAAATACTAGGGCCCAAAGGTTTAATGCCAAACCCTAAACTTGGCTCTGTAACTGACAATTTATCTAAAGCCGTTTCTGATGCAAAATCTGGTCAAGTAGAAATTAAAAATGATAAAGACGGAAACATTGGCCTTA
>CACDMX010000021.1 GCA_902554035.1 uncultured Pelagibacteraceae bacterium
CAGGCTTGTAAAGCGCTTAAAGATGAGGGTTATAAAGTAATTTTAATTAATTCCAACCCAGCAACAATTATGACAGACCCAAATATTGCTGACAAAACCTATATAGAACCAATTACTTTAGAAATTTTAGAAAAAATAATTCAAAAAGAAAAACCCGAGGCAATCTTGCCAACAATGGGAGGTCAAACAGCTTTAAACTTAGCAATGGAGGCTGAAAAAAAAGGTATTTTAAAAAAATATAAAATCGAGCTCATTGGAGCAAAATCAAAAGCTATCGAAAACGCAGAAGATAGAAAAAAATTTAGGAAAAATATGCTTGATATTGGTTTAGACCTACCTAAATCAAAAATTATAAGAAAATATAAAGAGGCTACAGGAGCTTTAAAAAAAATTGGTTTGCCAGCAATAATTAGACCTGCTTTTACTCTAGGTGGACTAGGAGGTGGTATTGCAAAAAATAAAAAGGATTTTTTTAAAATAGTAAAAAATGGTTTAGATGAGTCTCCTGTCAGTCAGGTCTTAATAGAAGAATGCCTCGAAGGATGGAAAGAATTCGAAATGGAAGTTGTTAGAGATAAAAAAGATAATTGTATAATAATATGCTCAATAGAAAATGTAGACCCCATGGGTATTCACACAGGCGACTCCATCACAATCGCTCCAGCTTTAACACTTACTGACAAAGAATATCAAGTAATGAGAAATGCATCTATTGCCTGTCTAAGAAAAATAGGCGTTGAAACTGGAGGATCAAATGTCCAGTTCGCAATAAATCCAAAAAACGGAAGAATGGTTATTATAGAAATGAATCCAAGAGTTTCAAGATCGTCAGCCTTAGCATCCAAAGCGACTGGATTTCCTATTGCAAAAGTTGCAGCAAAGTTAGCTATAGGATACACGCTTGACGAATTAAAAAATGAAATTACCAAAATAACTCCAGCATCTTTTGAACCAACAATTGATTATGTAGTAACAAAAATTCCTAGGTTTACTTTTGAAAAATTTGCTCAATCTCCAGCTATTTTGGGAACATCAATGAAGTCCGTAGGAGAAGCAATGGCAATAGGGAGAAACTTCAAAGAATCTCTTCAAAAAGCATTATCATCTTTAGAAATTGGTCTATCTGGTCTTGATAGAATTTTTAATCTTAGCAAAAATGAAATTGAAAAAAAACTCAAAATAAATATTCCAAATAAATTACTTTTAGTCGCAGAGGCTATAAGAAAAAAAATAAACCTAAGAAAAATTCAAAAACTCTCTGGTATTGATCCATGGTTTTTAGAGCAAATAAAAGAAATTGTAGATGAGGAAAATAAGATCAAAAAGTATGGGGTTCCGAAAAAATTCGAAGATTTTAATAAGTTAAAATCTATGGGTTTTTCAGATAAAAAAATTTCTGAACTTTCTTCAACAAGTGAAAAAATAGTTAAACAAAAAAGAACAGCACTAAAAGTTTTTCCAGTCTATAAAAAGGTGGATACTTGTGCAGCTGAATTTAAGTCATTCACACCTTATATGTATTCTACATATCAAAGAAATTTTTCAATTAAAACTGAATGCGAAGCTAATCCAAGTCCAAGAAAGAAAATTATTATTTTAGGCGGTGGACCAAATAGAATTGGTCAAGGAATTGAATTTGACTATTGCTGCTGCCAAGCTAGTTATGCTCTTAAAGAATCTGGATTTGAAACTATAATGGTAAATTGCAATCCAGAAACAGTATCTACCGACTATGATACCAGCGACAGATTATACTTTGAGCCATTGGTAGAAGAATATATTTATAATATAATCTTAAAAGAACAATCAAAAGGAAATCTGATTGGGATAATAACTCAATTTGGAGGTCAAACTCCGATAAAATTAGCAAAATTTCTTCATGAAAATTCTCTTCCAATTTTAGGGACACAATACACCTCGATTGATCTAGCAGAAGACCGGGATAGGTTTAGAAAGCTACTCGTTGAACTAAAATTAAAACAAGCAGAAAGTGGAATTGCTAAAACATATGATGAAGCTATTAAAATAGCGTTAAAAATTGGTCTGCCACTTATGGTTCGACCTTCATATGTTTTAGGAGGAAGAGCAATGGAGATAGTATATGAAAAAAGTCAGTTAAAAGATTTTGTTGAAGAAGCATTCAAAGCGGGAGAAAATAACCCAATTCTTATAGATAAGTTTATAAATAATGCAATGGAAGTAGATGTAGATGCTATTTCAGATGGTAAAAAAGTTTTTGTTGCTGGTATAATGCAGCATATTGAGGAAGCAGGTATACATTCTGGAGACTCTGCATGTTGTTTACCACCAATTTCCATAAAACAAAAAATTATTGATGAAATAATAAGTCAAACAAAAAAATTAGCTTTAGCATTAAAAGTTAAAGGTTTCATGAATATTCAATATGCTATCAAAAAAGATAAAATTTTTATTATAGAAGTTAACCCACGAGCAAGTAGGACGGTTCCATTTGTTTCAAAGGCTAAAGGGATTCCTTTAGCCAAAATTGCATCTAGAATAATGGCAGGAGAAAAACTATCCAAATTTGATTTAAAGAATAAAAATAAAAATATGTACGCAGTTAAAGAAGCTGTTTTTCCGTTTAATAAATTTCCAAATGTAGATGTTTTGCTTGGACCTGAGATGAAATCAACTGGAGAAGTAATGGGATTAGATAAAGATTTTGGCTTAGCTTATGCTAAAAGTCAAATCGCTTCAGCTAATTCGTTGCCTACAAAAGGACTTGCGTTTATCTCATTAAAAAATAGCCATAAAGAAGAGGGTATAGACTTAGCAAGACAATTATTAAGATTAAATTTCAAACTTTCTGCCACAGAAGGTACGGCAAACTACATTCGTAGACATGGTATGAAATGTAAAAAAATAAATAAAGTAAGTGGAGGATCTCCACATATTGTTGATATATTAAATTCAAAAAAAATTGCACTTGTGATCAACACTGGTGGAGGTAAAAGTGAGCACCGTCTTAATGATGCTATAGCTTTAAGGAGGGCAACTCTCGTAAACAAAGTTCCTTATTGTACAAATATGTCAACAGCTCAAGCTTGCTTGAAAGGTATAAAGTCTCTTAAAACAAAATTAATAAATGTAAATTCTATCCAAGATATTTAATTAATCTACTTTCCAATCAGTTGGAAATGTAACATAATTTACTTGCAAACATCTTCTTTCTTTAAGTATTTCTTTTTTTTCCATACCATGCCATGTGTTTGGCCCACTACTAAAAAAATACCCATAGTTATTTCTGTAAGGTAATGTTTTTATTTTTTCTAATTTCTCGTTATATAAATCAGTACCCAAATTCTCAGGTTCATTATTTTTATTTACAAATATAAGACCCGATAGTAGTTTTTCTTTAATATCACAATGAGGTTTCAACCAAAAACCTTTTCTATCACAGATAACTTCAACTCTTACATAAGAATTAGATAAATTTTTTTTAATTAATTTAGATAGTACCTCGTAAGTTTTTTTTGATTGTAATTCTTTAATAAATTTAAGTAAGTGAGGAAAATTTTGAATATTTTCTTTTGTAACAAAACATCTAAAATTTAAAGCTTTTCCTCCTGATGCTATTCCTTCTCTAAATTCAGCTGCACCTCCGTCTATTGCTCTAGTACCATCGTACGATAGATTGTGCTCATTTACATCCGCAATGTCAGTTTTTATAATCTCTTGGATTGCTTCTTCAGTTAAAGCTCCTGAATATCCCCAATGTTCAAAGGGTATATCAAATTTTTCTGAGTTATTTAATATTGAATTAAGAAAAGTCATATTTTTTAATTTTTTCTTTTATATAACTTGATACTCTTTTTGTTTCATCTAATTTTTGATAATTCCAATCCTCAACAGAAACATCGAGGTTTTTAACAATATTTAAGCTCATAAATAAATTAAAAAAATCTTGAAATCTTTGGTCTTTTTTTTTGGTTGGTATTCGGGCAACATATATTGGTTTTCCAGTTAAAGCAGCCTCTGAAATCATGGACGTTGAGTCGCACGTAATTACAATATGATCAGCTAATTGCAAAGATGATAGGTAAGCTTTTTTATCAATATTAGGAATTATGATTTGATTGTTATCAAAAAAACTTTTAGCTTTTTCAATAATTTTTTTTGGGGTCCTCATTGAAGGTATTATAATAGCTTGATAATTTCTTTGTATAAAGTTTTTCTTAACCCTTGTAAAAATATCCTCTACTATACTGTCATCAAAACTGTAATATTTATTTGGACCTCCAATAATAAATGAAACGATTTTTTTATTAGGATTTAACTTAGTTTTTAGATAGTTTTGACTCAAAATTAATTCATCTTTTGTTAAATAATGAATTGATCCTTTAGTTGATAAAACATTTTTTCCATTTAGTCTGTCATGTTCCGGAGCAATAACAAAATCAAAATTATTTAATGATACTTTTGGATCTTGTATATGAATATTAATTATTTTGCTTTTATATTTTTTTTTTAAATATATAGAAGGTATAACGCTTTTTCTTCCACATGATATTACGATATTGTAATACTGTTCTATTTTATTTTTAAAAACAAAATTTTTTACTGGTGTTATCTTTGGTGGTAAAAATTTCCAAAAATTATTAAGTTCAATTTTTTCGTGTATAAAATCTAAGTCTAGGGCTTTTGCTAACCCTTCTGCTTGGCTTATCATTCCGTGCATACCTTGTGTTAATAATAAACCTTTTAATTTAGACATAAATTACTATATAGCTTTGATATGAATCAAAATCCAACTAAACACACAAAAGTGTTAATAATTGGATCTGGCCCAGCTGGATATACTGCTGCAGTTTATGCTGCAAGAGCAATGCTTAAACCTATAATGGTTACTGGCATGGAGCCAGGTGGTCAACTAACAACTACAACTGATGTTGAAAACTACCCAGGGTTTGCTGAAGTTATCCAGGGTCCTTGGTTAATGGAACAAATGAAAGAACAGGCTCAAGCTGTGGGCACTGAGATGATTCAAGACCATATATCGTCCGTAAATTTCAAATCAAAACCTTTTGAAGCTATTGGGGATGGTGGACAAAAATATACTGCTGATACAATTATAATTTCTACTGGAGCTCAAGCAAGATGGTTAAATATCGAGTCTGAACAAAAATTTAGAGGCTTTGGAGTTTCTGCATGTGCAACATGTGATGGGTTTTTCTTTAAGAACAAAACTGTTGCGGTTGTTGGTGGAGGAAATGCAGCAGTTGAAGAAGCAATGTTTCTTACAAAATTTGCATCTAAAGTAAAACTTATTCACAGAAGAAACGAATTAAGAGCTGAGAAAATGTTACAAAAAAAATTAATGGAAAATAAAAAAATTGAAATAGTATGGGATACTGTAGTTGAAGATGTTTTGGGAAATAAAGATCCTAAAAATGTAACAGGTTTAAAAGTAAAGAATGTAAAAACAAATCAATCTGAAGAAATGAAAATTGATGGTCTTTTTATTGCTATAGGTCATGACCCTGCTACCCAGCTATTTAAAGATCAACTTAAAATGGATAAAGAAGGTTATTTAGTTACTAAACCAGATTCAACTGAAACTAATGTTCCTGGAGTATTTGCTGCTGGGGATGTTAAAGATAAAATATTTAGACAGGCTGTAACTGCTGCAGGAATGGGATGCATGGCGGCACTTGAGGCTGAAAAACATCTTTCTCATAACTAATACATTAGTTTAAACTTTCGCAAAATTCTTGAATTTTTTTCATCGCTTTTTCCAAATTTTCCATTGATGTAGCATAAGAAATTCTAAAAAAACCTTCTAATCCAAATGCAGAACCTTGGACCACTGCAATGCCATAATTTTCTAAAAGTGATTGAACAAAATCCGTATCATTCTCAATTTTTTTACCTGATTTATCTTTTTTTCCTATTAATTCTTTGCAATTTGGAAATACATAAAAAGCTCCTTCTGGTTTTAAACAATTAATTCCATTTATTGAGTTTAAAAAGTTTACTACAAAATCTCTTCTTTCTTGAAATGCTTTAGATCTTATTGAGATAAAATCTTGTTTTCCATTTAGTGCCTCTACCGCTGCCGCTTGGCTTATTGAGGAAGGATTTGTTGTAGATTGAGATTGAATTTTTGCTATTGCTTTAATTATATCTTTAGGACCTCCAGCATATCCAATTCTCCATCCCGTCATAGCATATGATTTACTTACTCCGTTCATGGTCACAACTCTACTTTTAAGTTCTGGGACTTGTGCCATTGTGAAAAATTTTAATCCATCATAAGTTACATGCTCATAAATATCATCACTCAAAATATTTACATGTGGTTTTCTTTTTAAAACTTGCGACAAGTTTTTTAATTCTTGTTCAGAATAACATGCTCCAGTAGGATTTGATGGTGAGTTCAAAATTACCCACTTAGTATTATTATTAATTTTACTTTCAAGATCTTTAGCTGTTAATTTAAATTTCTGCTCCTCTGAACATTCAATCACTATTGGTGTTCCT
>CACDMX010000022.1 GCA_902554035.1 uncultured Pelagibacteraceae bacterium
GAGTTGGACAGAGGAAAAGGTTTCAAAATTAAAAGAATTATGGGGTAAGGGAAAAACTGCAAGTCAGATTGCTGAGATAATCGGTGGCATAAGTCGAAATGCAGTTATTGGAAAAGCTCACAGATTAAATCTTTCAGCTAAAATAAAAACTAGAATCACTCCATCAAATCAAAATAATTTTAATTCGAACAAAGAAACCAATGGTGAAAGAAAAAGAACTAGAAAAAATAAGTTCAGATCATTAATTATTGAGAAAGACTTTGAGCCAGAAAATCCAAAACAACTTGAAGAATTAGATGAGACAGTATGCAAATGGCCAATAGGTCATCCAAACGAAAGTTCTTTTTATTTTTGCGGGAGAAAATCTTTGAAAGATTTTTCGTACTGTAAGCTTCATCTGCTTTACGCTTTCCAGACTCGAGAAAAAAAAGAAGATTCAGGAAAAATAGAAGAAGAAATTCCTCAATTTATAGAAAAAAAAATAAAATCAGCTTAATTATAATTTTTAATTATTTTTTTTATTTTTAAGATTATTTGAAGTTTTTTTAGGAATTTTTTTTGCATCTAAACCACGTTTTAATGCTTTATAACCGATATAAATAACAAAACAAAGAATCGTAAAAATTATAAAAAAAATAAAGTAAGAAATCATTTATAAAAAGTTTTTTTATCTAAATTGCTTGAATCCATATTAAGTTATTTCTTTTCTGAAAATTGTCCTTCTTTTTTCCACATATAACAATATTTTTGAACCTCTTCATCAAATTTTTTTAAATTTTTAAAACCTATATCAATATTTGTTTTATACTTTCCAGATGGAATGTTATCGTAGTTTAATAATTTAATCTGATCTAGAGTTACAATGGGTTTGGGAAATAGCTGAAAAAAAATTGCTGATAATTTTGCGACTGGTAAAGGTAATGGTATTAAAAATCGTTTTTTATCTATTAGTTTTAACAATCTTTGCAGAATCTCTTTAAACGAAATAATCTCCGGGCCAACACATTCTAATGTTAAAGCATTAGTATTTTGAGATATAGCATTATAAATTATTTCAGTTAAATCAGAACAATGAATAGGTGAAAATTTTGTTTTACCGTTATAATAAAGCGGAAAAAAAGGTAGCAAGCTTAATAAACTCATAAAGTTAGTTGTGAAATTATCATCTACAGAGTAAACAATCGATGGTCTGAAAATTACAGCTTTTGGAAAATTTTTCTTTATATTTTGTTCACCTTTTAATTTACTAATAGCATATTTTGAGTCCACGGCATTCTCTATGCCTAACGCAGATAAATGTATAAACTGTTTTATATTACTTTCCTTAGATAGTTTAGAAATTAAAAATGGAAAATTAGAATGAATATGTTCAAATTTGTTATTTTTATTATTTTCGTAAAGAGTTCCGATCAAGTTTATACAAATATCAGCATTTTGAATCAAATTAAGAAGTTTATTTTCATCAAATATACTAGCTTGTACTATATTTAGATAGCCAGCATTTGCTTGAGTTTTTAATTTATATGCCTTTTGATGAGAATTTCTGGTTACAGCGGTTACTGTGTAGTTATTTTTAGTTAACTTTCTTATTAAATAACGACCTATTTGACCGCTAGCCCCAAAGATTAATACTTTTTTCATGTTATTTATCAAAAAATAGACATTTTTGTTTTGTCTTTATATATATAAATAAAAATGAATAACATCAAAATTTTTGAAAATGATTTACCTTCAGATATTGATTTATCTAACGAAAAAGTCATTGGTGTTGATAATGAAGCGTTAGGATTAGTTCTTGGCAGAGACCCTCTAACACTAGTACAGCTAGGTTTGAAGTCAAAAGAATATTTTTTAATAAAACTTAATAGAGAAACTTACAAAGCTCCAAACCTCATCAAGGTTCTATCAAATTCATCTACCCAATTTGTTATGCATTATGCAAGACAAGATTTGTTATGGTTAAAATATCACTTAAAGGTTCAGCCAAGAAATATTTTTTGTACAAAAGTGGCTTCAAAAATAGCCCGTACTGCAAGTTCATACCATGGTTATAAGGATTTGGTTAAAGAGCTATGTGGAAAAGACATTTCAAAAAAAGAACAACAAAGTGATTGGGGTAACCCAAATCTGTCAACAAAACAAATAAATTATGCTGCTCAAGATACTGAATATCTATTTGAAATTAAAGATAAATTAACAAAAATGCTTATTAGGGAAAAAAGAATTGAACTTTTCGAGAAATGTATGAAAGTAGTTCCTATATTAGTGGATATGGAATTGTCAGGCTATAAATTAGAAACGTTTGAACATTAAATTGTCTTATGAAAAAAAACAGTTATAAAAAAATTGCAAAAAACGTAATTGATCTAGAAATACAAGCTTTAAAAAAATTGAAAACATCTATTAACAGTTCATTTGATCAAGCTGTTAATGCAATAGTAAAATGCCAATCAAAAATTATACTTTGTGGTGTGGGAAAAAGTTATTTAATTGCATCAAAGATTTCAGCAACATTATCATCTGTGGGATGCCCATCTTTTTCATTAGCAGCCAGTGATTGCGCACACGGTGATCTTGGGAGTATATCAAAAAAGGATGTATTAATATTAATAAGTAACTCTGGCGAAACCCAAGAATTGAAACCAGTTATTCAATACGCAAATAGATATAAAATAACCATGATAGGAATTGTTTCTAAAAAAAATTCAGTTTTGTATAAAGCCTCAGATATTAAAATTTTTATTCCAGAAGTTAAAGAGGCTGGCTTGGGGATAGTTCCGACAAGTAGTACCTGTGAGCAGTTAGCAATAGGAGATTGTTTAGCAGTGGCAGCTTTAAACAAAAAAAGATTTAATAGGAAAAATTTTAAAACTTTTCATCCCAAAGGATCACTTGGAAAACAGTTAAAAACAACTGAGGATTTAATGATAGTAAAAAAAGGGATACCATTTATAAATGAAAACTCTGATATGAAAAATGCCTTAAACATAATAACTAAAAAAAAACTTGGTGTGTTAATAGCAGTTAATAAAAAAAAATATACCACAGGTATTATAACTGATGGACAAATAAGAAGATCAAATCAGAAAAATATAAACTTAAAAAAATTATTAGTAAAAAACATTATGACTAAAAACCCAATAAGTGTTGATAAAGATACTCTTGCATCTAAAAGCTTATCAATTATGTCAGAAAAAAAAATAACTAGTCTTTGTGTTCATAAAAATAGAAATAAAAAAAAAACCATTGGGTTACTTCATATTCATAATATACTTGATGCAAATATTCAGTAAATGAACAGGAAAACTTTAATACAATTATTTTTATTTTTAATTGTATTAATAATTAGCGTTACTATTTTTGCTAAATACTTTAATGAAGAAAAAATATCTAAGAAAAATAATGTTATAGATAAAAATGTTGAAGAGAATATAAATGAAAAAACCAATATAATAAAAAATATTGAATATTTTTCAAAAGACAACGATGGAATAACTTATAATATTAAGGCAAAATATGGCGAAATTGGTGAAAAAAAATCAGATATAATTCTTTTAAAAAATGTTAAAGCAAAGATAAATACTTTAGACTCTGAACCAATTTATATTCAATCAGATTTTGCGAAATATAATAGTAAAAGTTATGACACATATTTCTATGAAAATACTAAAGTTGAGTACAGAGAACATAAAATAATCTGTAAATTTCTTGATCTTTTATTTAATGATAATCAAGCCATACTTTATGAAAATATAATTTATAGAAATTTGAATGCAAAGCTAATAGCTGATAGATTGGAAATTGACTTAATAACAAAAAACTCTAAACTTTCAATGAAGGACAAAAATGAAAAAATTGAAGTGATTTATTTGAATTAATATGGCAATTATTAAAAAATTTAGAATTAAAAGTTTTAAAAAAAATACTCCGCTAGTTTCATTTAACAAAATTTCGATCTCTTTTGGAAAAAGACAAATTTTGGACGATGTAAGTTTTAAAGTAAATCCAAGTGAAATTTTAGGGCTACTTGGTCCAAATGGAGCTGGAAAAAGTACAATATTTAATATTTTGACCGGGCTTATTAAACCTGACCATGGAAATGTTTTTTTTGAGGCAAAAGACGCAACTGAATATCCAATTTATTTACGAACTAGAAAGTTTAAAATTGGTTATGTTCCTCAATATGGTGGGTATTTTAACGATCTAACTTTAAGTGAAAACTTAAGTGCAATTGCAGAAATATTAATTGAAAATAAAAATGATAGAACAAGTAAAGTTAATGAAATGATTGGTAAGTTTGAGTTGGATAATGTAAGAGAAGTCAAAGCAAAATTTTTATCTGG
Source organism: uncultured Pelagibacteraceae bacterium (assembly GCA_902554035.1). Taxonomy (GTDB): domain Bacteria; phylum Pseudomonadota; class Alphaproteobacteria; order Pelagibacterales; family Pelagibacteraceae; genus Pelagibacter. The sequence continues at coordinate 4,344 of CACDMX010000022.1, forward strand.
TGGACAAAGACGGAAACTGGTAATTTGCATGGCTTTACTAGGGGACCCAAAAATTTTATTGTGTGATGAAATTTTTGCAGCGTTAGATGTACTTACCATACAAATGTTAAAAGAAATTTTAGTAACACTTCAGAACGAAAAACCTCAAATGTGTATTATTATTTGTGAACATCAAGCAAGAGAGCTTTTGTCGGTAGTTGATCGTGCCATGATTTTATCTAATACAAAAATTATTGCTCAAGGAACACCTTCTCAGCTCATGAATAATAAGAATGCCAGAAGTGCTTATTTTGGCGAATTTTTCAAATTTAATTAAAAATATTAAATGTCAATTCATGTAACAATTAAAGAAATACTTAAACCTTTTAATAGACAAATTAAAATACCAGGTGACAAAAGTTTATCTATCAGATGGGCGTTGTTAGCTTCCCAGGCAATTGGCAAATCAAAAGCTTACAACTTACTAAGATCTGAAGATGTTTTAAATGCACTAAATGGTTTAAAAAAATTGGGAGTGAAAATAAAGCTTAGTAGAAAATATTGTATTGTAAATGGTTTAGGAATAAATGGATTCAAATATAAAAAAAATTTGACTATCGATGCTGGTAACTCTGGTACTTTTGGTAGACTGATATTGGCTCTTTTAATTAAATCTCCTTATAAAATAAAATTAATTGGGGACAAAAGTTTATCAAAGAGAGATTTTTCAAGGGTTATAAATCCCTTAAAAGAATTTGGTGCAAACTTTTATCCAAAAAATAAATCTATGCTTCCTATTTATATTCAGGGCACTAAATTTGTTAGACCAATAAAATATTACGAAAATATAGGAAGCGCACAAATAAAAAGTTGCATAATGTTAGCAGCTTTAAATGCGCCTGGAGCTACGAAAATTCAGGCAAAAAAATCAAGAAATCATACGGAGATAATGTATAAATATTTAAAGCTTCCGATTAAAACTCATTCTAAAAAAAATTTTGATTTAATCGAAATAAATGGAGAAAAAAAAATTAATCCAATTAACTACAATATTCCATCCGATATTAGCAGCAGTGCTTTTTTTATTGTTCTTACTCTTCTTTCAAAAAAATCGAGTTTAGTTATCAAGGATGTAAATATTAATTCATCTAGAATAGGATGTATCAGTATTTTAAACAAAATGGGAGCTAACATAGTTTTAAAAAATAAACGAAATTATAAAGGTGAAAAAATTGCTAACATTCATGTTGAGTCCAAAAACCATTTCAAACCAATTAATTGTCCAACAAAATATAATACTAGCGCTATAGATGAATTTTTAATTATATTTTTAGTTGCAGCAAAAGCAAAAGGTGTATCATATTTTAAAGATTTAAATGAATTAAATAAAAAAGAAAGTCCACGACTTAAATTCGGATCAAAAATTTTAAACATGATTGGAATTAAAACGGTATTGACTGAAAACTCAATTAAAATTTATGGAAATCCAAGTTTAAAATTGAATAAAAATTTTGAAATGAAAAATTATCTTAAGGACCATAGGATCATGGCTCTATGCACTGTAGCAGCCTTAACACTTGGAGGAAAATGGAAAATTTATGATCCTGAATCAATAAAAACGTCTTTTCCAACTTTCTTTAAAATTTTAAAAAAAGATCTTGGAGCAAAAATAAATTGAAAAAACGAAAAAAAATTATTACTGTGGCAATAGACTCGCCAG
>CACDMX010000023.1 GCA_902554035.1 uncultured Pelagibacteraceae bacterium
AGTATAAAATCCAACCAATTATATTTATTAATTTGATGTTCGTTGAAAATTAAAGAAAATTTTTAATCTATACCTAGATGTTTTTTTCTTTTTTCTACCCAAGATCTTATCAAGTTATCAAATATCAATGCTATAAAAGCTACACATATACCGAGCGTTAACCCAATACCTGCGCCTTTTTTATCTGATAATGCTTTTAGAATATATTGACCTAAATCCTCTGTACCAATGAATGCCCCGATTATTACCATAAACAATGCAAACACAATTGTTTGATTTATACCAAGCATCATATGAGGAAATGCTAAAGGGAATTCTATTTTTGTTAATCTTTGAAATTTATTTACACCTGACATAGTTGCTGCATCATGTAAACCAGCTGGAACACTTCTAAGTCCTTCAATTGTATATCTTGTTGCGGGTATCGTTGCATAAACTATAACTGCTATCAATACGGATGTATCTGTTATACCAAATAACATCATTACAGGAATTAAATATACAAAAGAAGGAAAGGTTTGAAAAATATCGCAGACTCCCAGCATAAAACTTGCTGAATTTTTATTTTGAAAACATAAAGTTCCAACTGTAAATCCAATTATACAGGATACAATTACTCCAAAAGTTGCCATATACGCTGTGACCAAAGCTCTGTCCCACCATGGGCTTAAGGCGATAAATAAAGTCAAAGCACAAACAACAAAAGCTGAACGAATTCCACCAATTAAGTATCCTGCTCCAACAACTAAAACTATTGTAGCAACTGCAGGCATTCTTAAATACAAAGCTCTCATTGGTTGAAGCACATCTTTAATCAACCATGTATTAAATGCTTTAATATATACGAAAAAGGTATCAAAAATCCAATCAACCCCCTTGTTCCAAAAATCTGCTGTGGATATTCCTTTGTTATGTGGAATTTCAAATAAATAATTGAAACTACCTTTAAATAAAAAAGTTCCTATATAGGCTAGCAATATTCCAATAATTACAGTTGCTCCAAAAAATAAAATATTTTTATTTCTCTGGTAGAAAGTTAGATTACCAAAATAATCGGTTTGTTTGTTTGCCCAAGCTAAAGACATTTTGTCTAATAAAATTGCAATCAAGCTTATGCATAAACCTGCTTCTAGTGCTAATCCAATATTTAACTGATTTAATGCCAATAATAAATTAAACCCTAAACCTTTTGCACCAATAAAAGCTGAAATAACTGCCATCGAAAAACACACCATGATGACCTGATTTACACCAATTAATATATCTCTTCTTGCAGTAGGAATTAATACTTTGAACATTAGTTGCCAATTATTACATCCGCTCATTCTACCGGCTTCAATAACTTCTGGAGGTACCGCTCTTAAACCTAATATAGTTAATAATATCATTGGAGGTACAGCTACAACCATAGTTATTATTACTGCAGCATGATCACCTACTCCGAAAAGAACAAGCGCTGGAACCAATACTGCGTATTGTGGCATCGTCTGCATCACTAACAATATTGGATACAAAGCTTTCTCAACTCGTTTACTTTTAAAAGCTGCTATACCTAAACCTAGGCCAAAAATAAATGACAACGGTGCTGCAACTAATATAAATGAAAGAGTTTGCATAGAAGGTTTCCATTGACCAAATATAGAAATATAAACCATAGTTAAACCTGCAAACAAAGCTAGACCTTTGCCACTAAGTTTATATGAAAGTAATGCTGCACCTGCTGCAACAATTGTCCACGGTAATCCTGGTAGCTCAGCCCAAGGATTTTTATCTATCCAATCCCAACTTGTAAAAGCTACTATAGTTTCAAGGCCTCCTAATAAAATCTCTCTAATCAACTGTATTAGAAAGGTCATAAATGCTGTTAAATTTCTACTTATTTGTAAAATTATAGGACGACTTTTAAATTCTTGAGTATCTTCATTCCAAACTTCGATTGGCATCCATTCGTTCATTAAGAAAAATAATGAGTCATTTATCCAAATAGGCAACCATCCTAGCAACGGAGGCAATCTCCAGAAGACATCGAAAGCATAATATCTTACCTCTTTGCCTAAAAACACATAACTGCTTTGATTTGGATCCTTAACGAATTCTGCTTGGCCTCGAATAAATTTATATGTTTCAGGAACTTCTATTGCAAAACATAGAGCAAAAAAAACAACTAATAAAAATAACCATTGAAAAGTTTTAGGATAATTCTTGAAAAGTTCCATAATTAATTATTGTTTTTTCTTCCTCCAAAAACTGTATTGATTATTTTATTTGGGTTAATAGAGCCAATAATTTTATTATTATTATCTACTACAGCTACTGATTTTTCCTGAGTAAGAATTTTTTCAGCAACATTCTCAATAATTTCATCTTTCGAAACTTTTAAATTTCCAAGGTTATCTTTAGATGTATCCATTACATCTCCTATTAACAAAACTTTTTCTCTAGGTACTTCCTCTGTAAACTTTCTTACATATTCAGTAGCTGGATTTAAAACAATATTAGCAGGCGTATCTAACTGCTCAATTATACCATCCTTCATAATTGCTATACGATCAGCTAGCTTTAAAGCTTCATCAAAATCGTGAGTAATAAACATAATTGTTTTTTGTAACTTTTCTTGAAGTCTTAGAAACTCATCTTGCATCTCTTTTCTAATCAATGGATCTAAAGCTGAAAAAGGTTCATCTAAAAACCAAATGTCTGGTTCAACAGCTAATGATCTTGCAATACCAACTCGCTGTTGCTGTCCTCCTGAGAGTTCTCTTGGAAAATAGTTTTCTCTTCCATCAAGTCCAACTAATTTAACCATGTCCATTGCTTTGCTTATACTATCTTCGGTTTTGACTCCCTTAATTTGTAGTGGAAATGCTATATTTTCCACAACTGTTTTATGAGGTAATAAAGCAAAGCTTTGGAAAACCATTCCCATTTTATTTCTTCTAAGTTCAATGAGATCTTTAGTATTTAGTTTTAATAAATCTTGACCTTCGATAAAAATTTTTCCACCAGTTGCATCAGTTAATCTTGAAATACATCTTAGTAGTGTTGATTTACCTGAACCAGACAAACCCATCACAACTAACATTTCACCTTTTGAAACTTCAAATGAAGCATTATTAACACCAACAATACATCCATTTTCTTGAAAAGTTTTAGCATCTACGTTGCCATTTGAATCCTGAAGCATTTTTTGAGCATTTGCTCCAAAAATTTTATAAACATTTTCACATTTGATTACTGGCTCTGACATAAATTATTAATTAGGTTATATGAAATTTAGATAAAATTAAATCCATAATATTATTTTTCTCCTTAAAAGTTTTTAATAAAATAAACTCTAGTATCAATTCCTGTGCTTAAAAAACTTAATGCTTCTCCACTAACTGTTACAGACTCGTTAACTCCAACATTATTTCCACTCACTGTAAAACCTGCAAAGCACTTATTTTTTTCTTTATTCCACTTAACAAATGTTTCATCAATTTTATTACCATTAATTGTATAAATTTCATGTGCTCTAAAATTTAAGAAATTTGCACCCATAATTGCCCTTTGAGGAATTAGTTTTGTTGCCTTACAAACTTGTTCATATACTTCATTTGTTAACTTATAATGATCTGTACCATCGAAAGTTACTAATATTCCTGAAGGTAGCTTTGATATTAATTCGCTTAATTTTTTTTCTTGTGCAATTCTTTCCTCCTCTAATTTCATTTTTCTTACTAATTCATCGCCGCCACCAAACATAATATTTAAAACAAAAAAAGAGGAAATAATAACTAGAATTATCGTAACTAAACCACCAAATTGTTTTGCATTCTCAGGTAAATCTTTAATCTTGTTTAAATAATTTTCTCTAGACATTTATTCTTGTAACTTTCCATTTTTCCAATTGCCTGATTTTTGTGTTCCATCAGCCCAAGTAAAAGTTCCTTTGCCATTCATAAATCCTTTGGCCCACTCACCTTCATAAGTTGAGCCATCTGGAAAAGTTAAAATACCAATTCCACTCCACTCACTGTTTTTAAATTCACCTTTGTAAATGTATCCATTGGGCCAAGTTTCAACTCCTTGTCCATTTTTTTTTGTACCTACCCACTCACCCTCATAAGTAGTTTTATCTGTGTAAACCCATTTACCAAAACCATTTTCACAATTACCCTCTTTACATCCTGTGCTTCTTGCTAAAGCAACTGAGGAAATTAATAAACTTAAAATTGTAGCGATGAGGTATTTTTTCATAATAGTACTTTACACAAAATTACTCAAAAAAAAATCAGACTTTTTCGTCATGTTTGTTGCATGAATAAATTGAAATATATTTTTCTGCATTCTCACTTTTGATATTTTTCGTAATTTCATGGATTAACTCCCCTGTTTTTCTAGTGATAATTCCTGATTCTGAATAGTTTTTTTTTTGATCAA
>CACDMX010000024.1 GCA_902554035.1 uncultured Pelagibacteraceae bacterium
GCCTTAAACCACTCGGCCATCTCTCCAATGTCTAAGAATATTTAGAGTATATAAAAAATTTATTACATTGTAAGATATATGTAAAAATTTATGATTTAAAAACTAAATTTTATAATCATTCTAAAATGAAAATATTTTGCTTATCTATTTATAATGAAAATTACGAGTTATTAAAAAAATTTGGTCTATCTCCTGTAGGTTTAGGAAATCAAAAGTTCGGTGATGAATGGATAAAAGATAAAGGAACAGACAACATCTCTGATAAGAATAAAAACTTTGGTGAATATACATTCCATTATTATTTGTGGAAAAATCAATTAAACGTGGAAACATATAATGATTGGATTGGATTCTGCACATATAGAAGATTTTGGAAAAAAAAAATTTTTTCTCAACCGCAAAATATTGAAGAATTAGAATCGTCTATAATTAGAAAACCAGATCAAGCCTGGCAAGATCATGATGTTATTTTAGTTGAACCTTTGATATTTAAGAAAATTAAAAATATAAAGTTAATTAAAAGAAATTTTTTAGAGGTAATAAAAAAACCCTCAGTTTTAATTAATAAAACATCTTTAAGAGATCAATTTAATATATTTCATGGAGCTTACTATTTAGAAGAGTCAATCAAGCTTTTAAAAAATAATGACCAAAAACATTTTTCTAATTATTTAGATGGCTATGAATATAACCCTTTTAATATGTTCATATGCAAAAATTCTCATATTCTTAAAGAGTTTTACAGTGAAATTTTTGATTGGCTTTTTAAATGTGAAGAGATTTTTAAAAATAAAGAGTTAAAAGGTTATGATAAAATTAGAATATATGGCTTTTTAGCAGAGAGATATATGCCATATTGGTTTAAAAAAAATTTTAAAACTTTAAATTGGCCTATTTCTTTCTTTGATACTCACAAAGTTAAATTTTAAGTAATTATAAATTTTTTAAATTTATCTATATTTTTCTTTAAATAATCTGGAAATGTATCATCAATTTTTACTTTTTGATAAAGGTGACCTCGACCAAACAAATCTATTCTTTTTTCGATATTTTTTTCGATAATTTCAGCAGATGAATATTTCTCATCTGCAAAATTAGAATGAGCAAAAGTTTTTAACTTAAGTGAAATTTCTTCAGGGCTTAATATATTATTAAAATGCCAGCCTGCATTGTCAAAAATCTGGATACTTTTTTCTTTATCTATTCTAAAAAAACTATAATTTAAGTTTTTAGATTTTACCTTTTGTCTCATAAAATCTATTGATTTAAGATTTTTTTTTTTACAAACTCTTGTACCTTCCCATGGACTTTCATATTTATTGAAAAGATTAAATTTAAAGTTGAAAAATCTTTGCATAAATATTCCATACTTTTTTTCAAGATGAAATTCTTTCAGTAATTCAGGTTTTGGAATTTCATCAGGATCTGAAAAAAAAATATAATCTTCCCCATCTGCAAAATCTGTGCTTTTAAGTAAAAATTCCCTTTGTATTGCTTGATTTTCCCATATCGATGTATTTTTAGGAAAAGGTTTTTCTAACAAAGAATATATTACCTTATTAGGGTCATAATTATTTTTTTTTATAAAATTCTTTTCTTTTGGATTTCCCCTATGATCAAAAATGGACTCGCAGACTATAAAATAATCAACATAATCTTTAAGAACATTATATCTAAAATCAAACATGTAATTATTATCAAAAAAAGTGATACAATCAAAAATTTTACTATTCATATTAGTCTTTACTTATTCTTAAAACACCAATAAAAGCTTCTTGTGGTATTTCAACTTTGCCAAACTGTTTTGATCTTGCCTTCCCTTTTTTTTGCTTATCAAGTAATTTTCTTTTTCTATCTCTAGCTCCACCACCATGAATTTTTGTAAGGACATCTTTTTTAAAACCTTTTATAGTTTCTCTTGCAATAATTTTTCCTCCAATAGCTGCTTGAATTGGTATCATAAAATTATGTCTAGGTATTAAATCCTTCAATTTTTCACAAACCTCACGACCTATGGATTGCGCGAACTCTTTATGAACCATCATTGCTAAAGCATCTACGGGTTCTGAATTTACCAAAATTCCCATCTTAACTAGATTTCCCTCTTTATGACCAATAATTTCATAATCAAAACTTGCATACCCACTTGTCATTGATTTTAACCTGTCATTAAAATCAAATACAACTTCATTTAACGGAATTTCGTAGTTTATTACCGCTCTATTCCCAGAGTAGCTCAAATTTTTTTGAATTCCTCTTTTACTTTGACATAACTTCATTATCGCCCCTAAATATTGATCAGGAGTAATAATTGTTGCTTTAATCCATGGTTCCTCAATTAACTTAATAAAATTTGGTTCTGGTAAATTAGATGGGTTTTGTAAAGTTTTAACCTCTCCACTATGCATATGTACTTTATAAACAACGCCTGGCGTAGTAGTTAATAAGTTAATATCAAATTCTCTCTCAAGTCTTTCAGTAACTATTTCTAAATGTAGCAATCCTAAAAATCCACATCTAAACCCTAATCCTAGTGCTGATGAAGTTTCCGCCTCAAAAGTAAAACTTGCATCATTTAATTTTAATTTAGCTAGACCATCCTTTAATTTTTGGTACTCAGAACTATCAACAGGAAAAAGACCACAAAAAACAACAGGCTTACTAGGTTTAAAGCCTGGAAGAGCAATATCCAGTGGTTCAGTTGCATCGCAAATTGTATCTCCAACTTTTGTTTCAGAAAGTTCTTTTATTCCAGTAGTGATAAAGCCAATCTCACCAGCATTAAGCTCCTTAATATCCTCTGCTTTTGGAGTAAAAACTCCAACCTTTTCAATATAATACTCTTTATCATTAGACATCATTTTTATCTTCATGTTTTTTTTAAGTTTTCCATCTATAATTCTAACTAAAATCACGACACCTAAATAAGAATCATACCAGCTATCTACCAACAAACATTTTAGCTTTTTATTTAAATCTCCTTTTGGGCTTGGAAGCAATTCAATGATTTTTTCTAATATTAGATCTATGCCTTCGCCTGTTTTACCCGAACATGGAACTGAATTTTTTGTATCAATTCCTATAACATCTTCAATTTGTTTATTGGATCTTTCTAAATCTGATGCTGGCAGGTCAATTTTATTTAATATTGGAATAATTTCATGATTAGAGTCTAATGCTTGATAAACATTAGCTAGCGTCTGTGCTTCCACCCCTTGCGTACTGTCCACTATTAATATTGATCCCTCACAAGCATATAAAGATCTACTTACTTCATAGCTGAAATCAACATGACCAGGAGTATCAATAATATTTAATATATACTCCTTTCCAGATTTTGATTTATACTTTAATTTTACTGTCTGGGCTTTTATTGTAATACCCCTCTCTCTTTCTATGTCCATTGAATCTAAAACTTGAGCTTTCATCTCTCTCTCTGACAGTCCTCCACATTTATGAATTATACGATCTGCAATTGTAGACTTCCCATGATCGATGTGAGCAATAATCGCAAAATTTCTTATATTTTGAATTGATGACATAATTAAGATCTTAATTGTGCGCCAGTCTGTTCCTCGACTGATTTAACAATTTTTTTTGAGATATTTGTTAAATCGTCCTCATCTAAGGTTTTATTATCTGATTGGATTGTTACTTTAATTGCAATTGATTTCTTATCCGATGGAATATTGCTTCCCTCATAAACAT
>CACDMX010000025.1 GCA_902554035.1 uncultured Pelagibacteraceae bacterium
TTCTTTCAATTGCTATCTCTTTTATAGGTAAATGTATCAAGCCTGCAAATAAAGATAAAGCGATAGAAATGTACCATGCATAATCAAGTGAACCATATAAATCATGGAATAAACCCCCAAGATAAGCACCTAGAAATGATCCAACTTGATGACTTAAGAAAACAAAACCATATAACAAAGATACATATTTAGTTCCAAAAATATGACTAACGATACCACTTGTAGGTGGAACAGTTGATAACCACAAATAACCAAATGTTGCACCAAAAATTAATGCGTTAATCACACTTGGTGGCATAAGTATAAAATATAATATTGAAACTCCTCTTAATAAATAAATTGCGCTTAATAATTTTTTCTTACTAATTCTTGTAGACAAATATCCACTTGTCAAAGTTCCAAAAATATTGAATAGACCGATTAATGCTAAAATTGCGGTTGCTGTCCAATCTTCAAGCCCTTTATCTCTTATGTGCATAGGTATATGAGTTGCAACAAGAGCTATATGCCAACCACACACAAAAAAACCTAAAGTTAAATAATTATAACTTTTGTTTGAAAATGCTTCCTTTATAGCTTGCATTGCAGTTTGATTATTTTCATTTTCTTTTTTTAATTCTGTCATTGGAGTAGATAAAAATAGAGAAATAATCAAACCTGATAAAATCATTACTCCAAAAATAAGTAAGGTTGGATTCCAGCCAAATTCTAAAAGGAAAAATCTTGTATATATAGGAGACACAAAATATCCAAAAGAACCAGCAGCAGTAACAACACCAATTGCGATTGTTCTTTTATTTAGTGGAAAATGTTTAGATACAATAGAAATAGGAATGCTTATTGCAGTTGCAGCAAGTCCAATTCCAATTAAAATTCCTAAATCGAAAGTAAACCAAAAACCTGTATTTGGTCCATAATTTAAAAAATAAATTCCAGCTAAATAAAATAAAAAACCTATAAATACAGCTACTCTTCCACTAAATTTATCTGTGATTAATCCAAATAGAGGTCCGAATAGTCCCCAAAAAAATAATTGTATGCCCATCGCAAAACCAAACTCAGTTTGAGTACAACCAAGATCAACTTCAAAATCAAAAAAGAAAAGGCCAAAGGTTTGTCTAATACCTAATGAAATAATTACGACAAAACACGCAGCTATTAATGTTACTAGTGCTGTTTTATTTTGTATAAATTTTTCCGAAGTCATTTAATAAATCTCAAAGATCTTTTCAAATCATTAATTAAATCCTTGGGATCCTCGAGACCGATATGAAGTCTAACTAAATGTTCATCTTTTTCTAGTTTTAAATAATTTCTTTTTCCTAATTCTCTGAATTCTTGATGTAGTGCTAAACTTTCAAATCCTCCCCAGCTATATCCATATCCAAACAATTTTAAAGAATTTACAAATTTGTTAATAGAATTTTTATTTTTTGCTTTAATTTTTAAACCCATTAATCCTGATGCTCCTGAATAATATTTTTTCCACATTCTATAATTGTGAGAGTTTTTTTTATAAGGATATAAAAGTTTAACTTTTTTATGACGAGATAGAAAAGACGCAACTTTTTTTGCATTTTCCTCATGTCTATCAAGACGAACATCTAAAGTTCTTAATCCTCTAATTACGAGATAAGCATCATCAGGTCCTAATCTTAAACCTGTAATTTTATTTGCTTTTTCAACATATTTAAAAACTCTTTTATTAACTGCTAAACTTCCTCCCATTACATCTGAATGACCTGAATAATATTTTGTTGCTGAGACAACTGACATATCAAATCCTAATTTAATAGGTTTTAAATAATATGGTGTTCCCCAAGTATTATCTATTACTGAAAATAATTTATTCTTTTTTGCTATTGAAATTATTTTAGATAAATCTTGAAATTCAAAAGAGTTACTACCTGGATTTTCAACATAAATTAATTTTGTTTTTTTAGTAATGTTTTTTTTTAATGTACTTAAGTCATTTGGATTATAAAAAACTGTTTTAATATTAAATGATTTTAAAAAATCCCCAGTTAAAAGCCTAGTTGGAGAATATACTGGATCAGCAGCAAGAATTTCATCACCTGGACGTACAATGCTAAAAATTGACAAGAAAACTGAACCAAAACCAGTTGGTGTTAAAAATACATGATAACACTCCTCCATTTTTTTTAACATTTGTTGTAAAATAAACGTTGTTGAAGTTCCTTGTCTTCCGTACTCAAAATGACCTCCTATTGGATTTTTTTTTCCTTTTAATTGTGTCTTTCTTAATTCATTCATAGATTTGAATATAATAGTAGATGCCCTTACTACTGGAGGATTTACTGATTGGTTATAGTAATCTTTTGCTGTATGCTTCAGAAAGGTTTTAAATGATTTAGACATAAATAATTGATTACTATTTATGACAATGCTATATCCCTCAAATAAGTCAATAAAATTATAATAAGAGGTAATAATGGGATATCCAAAAAAACATAGAGGCCGTAGAAAAATGGGCTCAAAAAAAAGAAGAGCAAGAAAAAAAAATAAAAAAAAGTAATATTAATTAATTGATGAATAGCATAATAAAAGCTAAATCCATAAGTGTATGGATTTTTATAATTCCATTTATTGCAGTTAATACCTGTTTAATATTAATAACTCAATTTCATGGACTTTTCCCTAACCCAATTCATGTAATTCATAATACATTTCCTTATATTGATGGTGGAGCTTCAATAAGTAGAACTGCTAGAGTTTTTCCAACTTATTTAATATTTAAACCGTCAATGATTTTTACATCATTTCTTTTAATTAAGTACTGGCTCTATAATAAAGAAATAATTAGTTTTTTTGATAAAAACCATAAAAATATAAAAATATTTGTTTTTTTTGGGGTGAGTTCAGCAATATTTTTAATTCTTCACTCTATTTTTTTAGGAATTAAATTTGATAATGATTTTTATAAATTATTTAGAAGAGTTATATTATTATCTTTTATAATTTTTGAAATAACTGCACAGTTTTACTTAGTTAGAACAATTTATTCGATTAAAGGAAATTTATTTAAATTTTTAAATGAAAAAGTTCTTAAAGCTAAACTTGTACTTGTCTCAACATTAATAGTAGTTGCAATAATAAGCATTCCTCTAATAAGCATGCCTGGCAATACCCACTTAAAACATGCCTTAGAGTGGGATTATTTTTTAGGAGTTATTACTTTTTATTTATTAACTTTTTTTATGTGGAAAAAATAAATACTACTTCTTGATCCAGCCTCCGCCAAGAACCTTATATCCATCTTGATCTTTAGAATAAAAAACGCAAGCTTGACCTGGAGAAATTCCATACTCATCTTCTTCTAAAGATAAAATAGCATCATTTTCATCTTTGATCTTTATATTTGATTTTAACAACTTTCCTGTAGATCTTACTTTCACAAAGATCTTATTATTAAATTCTTTAATATCTGTTAATAAATTTAAATTTTTCAGTTTTATTTCCCTTTTTATTAGATGATTTCTATTGCCAACGATAATTTCATTTTTATCTGCATCAAT
>CACDMX010000026.1 GCA_902554035.1 uncultured Pelagibacteraceae bacterium
TTTACTGATAAATTTCCTGATCTGAGAGGTGATAAATTTGTCGTATTAAGCTTTTTAGAAAATTCAATTATATCCTCTCTTATCTTTAAATTTTCCATTATTTAATTTCTTTTTCACAAAATTTTTTTGCTTTTTCTAAATCAAAGTTTTCTGCTTTATTTTTTTGAGCCATGATACACGCAGATATAGATCTACTTCTATTATGGTCGCTGAATGATAGAACCACAAACATTCCAATAATTATTAAAATTACTAATAAAATATTTTTTTTCATTTAAATAATTTACTTAAACCTTCTTGAGATGCTTCGCAAATACCTTTTTCTGTAATTAAGCCTGTTACATATTTTGCAGGAGTTATGTCAAAAGCTAAGTTCATTGACTTGCTTTTTTTTGGGTAAATCAAAACTTTTTTAATATCACCATTATTATCTACACCCTCTAAGTGTGAAAGTTCTTCTGAATTTCTCTCTTCAATTGGAATGTCTTTAAAATCTTTTATATCCCAATCAATTGTTGAACTTGGTAATGCTACATAAAAAGGAATTTTATTATCATAAGCTGCAAGAGCTTTTAAATAAGTTCCAACCTTATTGCAAACATCACCATTTGATAGAGTTCTATCAGTGCCAACAATACACATATCAACTTGACCTCTTTGCATTAAAATTCCCCCAGTATTATCTGCAATAATTGTGTTTTTAATTCCTTCTTCATTTAATTCATATGAAGTTAAATTGGCTCCTTGATTTCTTGGTCTTGTTTCGTCTGCCCAAACATGAACTGGAATTCCATTTTTGTGTGCATGATAAATTGGTGAAGTTGCAGTGCCCCAATTTATTGTTGCTAACCATCCTGCGTTACAATGAGTCAAGATATTAACTGTATCTTTTTTTTTATTATATATATCCTCAATCACTTTTAGACCATTTAAGCCAATACTTTCACAAAATTTTATATCCTCATCACATATTTCCTTCGCCTCATTTACTGCAATATCTAAAATTTTATCGCTATTAACTCCCTTTAGTTTTTCTAACATTCTATTGACTGCCCATTTAAGATTTATTGCTGTTGGTCTTGATTTAATCAAATCTTCTGCAGATTTTTTTAAAAAAGATTGATCATTGTTTTCTAAAATGGATAATACTAATCCATAGGCTGCTGTAGCACCTATTAATGGAGCTCCCCTAACTTCCATTGTTTTAATTGCATTTATTGCATCTTTAACTGTTTTAAGATCTTTAATTATAAATTGATGTGGAAGTTTAGTTTGGTCAATAATTTTGACAATATTTTTTTCAAACCAGATTGTACGATATTCTTTTCCTTCAATTTTCATTTTAAAACTCGCCCTGCAACTGTCTTAAGTTTATCTTTCGTTTTTTGTGTTCTTTTTTCTGGAGCTGTTATAATTGCAACATCTAAACAATTATTTGTTGGATCTTTTGAATCAATATAATTTTCAAAATTATCAATTAAATTTTTAATCATATTTTTTGCTTTTGCAGCATTTCCTAAAAGAACTTTTATTACCTGTTGTACGTCAACATTTTCATGATCTGGATGCCAGCAATCATAATCTGTCACCATCGATACAGATGCATATCTGATTTCAGCTTCTCTTGCTAATTTTGCTTCAGGCATATTAGTCATGCCAATTACATCTGCTTTCCAGGACCTATACAAATTAGACTCTGCTAATGTTGAAAATTGAGGTCCCTCCATTACAATGTAGGTCCCTCCTCTTTGATAATCTATTTTTTCTTTTTTAATTGCCTCTTCACATGCATTCATTAATCCATTTGATGTAGGGTGAGCCATAGATACATGAGCTACTATCTCGTCATCAAAAAATGTTTTATTTCTTGCAAATGTCCTATCAATGAATTGATCAATTATAACAAATTTTCCTGGTGGCAAATCCTCTTTTAATGAACCAACAGCTGATACTGAAACAATATCAGTAACGCCTAGCTGTTTAAGAGCATCAATATTAGCTCTGAAATTGATTTTCGATGGATTTATAAAATGGCCTCTTCCATGTCTTGGTAGAAAAAAAACTTCTTTGCCTTTAAAATTGGTTTTTAAAATTTTATCTGAAGGCTTACCCCAGGGTGTATTTATCTCAAGTAACTCCCTTTCTTTAAATTCTTCAACATCGTAAAGACCACTTCCACCAATTACAGCTAATTTATTGTTTGCCATATACAAAAAATAATTTAATTATTTATATAACCCAAATTAATATGGATTTAAAAGAATATATTAGATCAATACCAGACTACCCTAAAAAAGGTATTTTATTTAGAGATATTACTACCTTAATCAAAAATGAAAAAGCTTTTTCTGAAACAATAAATCAAATAGTTGAAAAATCAAAAAATTTTGATTTTAATAAAATAGCGGCAATTGAATCCAGAGGATTTGTTTTTGCTTCCGCGGTTTCCTATTTGCTAAAAAAACCATTTATTCTT
>CACDMX010000027.1 GCA_902554035.1 uncultured Pelagibacteraceae bacterium
AATCAATTTATTTAATGTTTATATAATTGTTTTTTTGATTTAGTCTATAAATATTCACTATAATTTCATTATTGTTTATTCAAATGATTAATTTATAAACTAAAGGGCTATGAGTTCTGATAAATACAACCATTCTGAAGTTGAAACTAGAATTTATTCATATTGGGAAAAAAACAATTTATTTAAACCAAAAAAAAATAAGAAAAAATTTTCAATAGTAATACCACCTCCTAATGTAACTGGAAGTTTACATATGGGTCACGCTTTAAATAACTCCATTCAAGATTTGCTAACCCGCTATCATAGAATGAATAATTATGAAACTTTATGGCAACCAGGCACAGATCATGCTGGAATTGCAACACAAGCTCTTGTTGAAAAAAAATTAGCAGGAGAAAATATTAATAAAAATGATTTAGGAAGAACCAAATTTGTAAAAAAGGTCTGGGAATGGAAAAATGAATATGGAGATATAATTATTAACCAGCTAAAAAAATTAGGGTGTTCATGTGACTGGTCAAGAAATGCTTTTACCATGGATAAAAACTTGTCAGAATCTGTTATAAAAGTCTTTGTCGATCTCTATAATAAAAAATTAATCTACAAATCAAAGAAACTTGTAAATTGGGATACTGTTCTTAAAACAGCAATATCTGATTTAGAGGTAGATCAAAGAGAAGTTAATTCAAAACTTTACTATATAAATTACCCTATTGAAGCCACAAGTGAATTCATAACAATTGCAACAACAAGACCCGAAACTATGCTTGCCGATACAGCAGTTGCGGTAAATTCTAAAGATAAAAGGTATAAAAAATTTGTTGGAAAAAATGTTATTTTACCTTTGGTTGGTAGAAAAATTAAAATTATAACAGATAATTATGCCGACCCTGAACAGGGAACTGGGGCTGTTAAAATTACACCTGCTCATGATTTCAATGATTACGAAGTAGGTGTTAGAAATAAACTTCAAGTCTTAAATATATTTACTGACGATGGAAAAATTAACAAAAATGCTCCAAGTGAATTTGTTGGTTTAGATAGATTTCAAGCTAGAAAAAAAATACTTAGCAAGTTAAATGAAAAACAACTGTTGGCTAAAGAGGAAAACATTAAAAATAAAGTCCCTTACGGAGATAGGTCAAACTCAATTATAGAAACTTATTTGACAGAACAATGGTTTGTTGATGCAAAAAAACTATCAGTTAAAGCAAAAAAAATTGTTAAATCAAATAAGACAAAATTTTATCCTGGAAACTGGTCTAAAACTTATTTTCAATGGATGAATAATATTGAACCTTGGTGTATTTCAAGACAACTTTGGTGGGGACATCAAATCCCTGCGTGGTATGGACCTGATAAGAAAATATTTGTTGGCAAAACTGAAAGTGAAGCAAAAAAAATTGCTAAAAAGTATTATAAAAAAGATGTTAAATTAGTTAGAGACCCTGATGTATTAGACACTTGGTTTTCATCTGGTTTATGGGCATTTGCTACATTAGGTTGGCCAGCAAAAAATGATTACGTTAAAAAGTTTTATCCTACATCTGTTTTAGTTACCGGTTTTGATATTATATTCTTTTGGGTTGCCCGTATGATCATGTTTGGTATGGAATTTTTAAATAAAGAGCCCTTTAAAGATATTTATGTTCATGCTTTAGTTAGAGATGAAAAAGGACAAAAAATGTCTAAGTCTAAAGGCAATGTTATTGATCCTTTAGAGCTTATAGAAAAATACAGTGCTGATGCTTTAAGGTTTACATTGCTTTCAATGGCTTCCCCAGGAAGAGACGTTAAATTGTCTGAGGATAGAGTTAAAGGTTATAGAAATTTTTTAAACAAATTATGGAATGCTAATAACTTTTTAATTCAAAATAAGTGTTCATTTAAAAACATCCAAAAAAAACCAAAAATTTCAATTAATATCAATAAGTGGATATATACAGAGTTATTAGAAACTAAAAAAAATGTTGAAAAAAATATTAAAGATTACCGTTTTGACGAGGCAGCAAGAAATTCTTATCAATTCGTATGGCATTCTTATTGCGATTGGTATTTAGAGCTTACCAAGACCATTCTTTATTCCAATGATAAAAAGTCTATTAAAGAAATAAGAGAGGTATCTAGCTATATATTTAAGGAAATCCTAATATTAATGCATCCTTTTATACCATTTGTAACTGAAGAGATTTGGTTAAAAAATAAGTTAGATAATTCCAAAAAAAATTATCTCATGTTGGCAAATTGGGCATCTGGTAGCTCAAAAAAAGATCAGGATTTTAAAGAAGTTGAAAAAATAATTAATATAATTTCTCAAATAAGATCATTTAAAAATGAG
>CACDMX010000028.1 GCA_902554035.1 uncultured Pelagibacteraceae bacterium
CATTTAATTCAGTTCCATCAACTACGATTGATCCCTCTTGATGTTCTTCTAATCTATTAACACACCTTATCAACGTAGACTTACCGGATCCTGAAGGTCCACATACAACAATTTTTTTATTTTTTTCTACTGATAAATTTATATCTTTTAAAACTTGAAAATCTCCAAACCATTTATTCATATTTTCAATTTTAATTATTGGATCAGACATTTTTATCTTTCTGTTTTATATTTTAGTTCCAAATTGTAACTATATTTACTCATAGCATAACAAATTATCCAGAAAATTATAGCAGCAAAAACATACCCTTCCATGGCAAATCCAAGCCATTTTGGATTAGTTTTGGCTAAACCTAACATTCCAGCAATTTCCATTAAACCTACTACAAAAATTAACGGTGTATCCTTGACCAAAGCTAAAAAAGTATTAGCAATTCCAGGTATAACTAGTTTTAGTGCTTGTGGTAAAATTACAAAAATATGCATTTTCCAATATCCCATTCCAAGAGATTTTGCAGCATCATATTGACCTCTTGGTAAAGCTTGCAATCCACCTCTAATCACTTCAGCAACATAAGCTGCCTCAAATAATGATATAGCAATAATCACCCTAACTAATTTATCCATGAAAAAATCTTCAGGTAAAAACATTGGAAACATTACTGATGACATGAATAAAACTGTTATTAAGGGAACTCCTCTCCAAAATTCTATAAATCCGACTGAAAAATATTTAATTGTTGGAAGTTCAGATCTTCTCCCTAGTGCTAACAACATTCCGATTGGAAAACAAAATATTAAACAGAAAAATGAAACAATAAATGTTAATGATAAACCGCCCCAAGCTCCAGTTTCAACCCATTCTAATCCAAATGATCCACCAGATATTAAATAGTATATTAGAATGTACGCTATTATTGGATAAATGATTACATAATATAATGTTAAAAATTTTTTTAATTTTTCACCGGCAAAATAACCAACAAAAGCAAGTGCAATTAGAAGAATAAAAGACACATTAATTCTCCATTGTAGTTCGTTAGGATACATTCCATACATAAATCTTCTTAACCAGACTTTAATGTATGTCCAGCATGCACCGCTACCTGTACAAGCCTCTTTGGTGTCTCCGGCAATATTTGCATCGAATATAAACCAACTTAAGGACGGTGGTGTAGCTAAAATTATTATAAATATTATCAAAAGAGTTAACGCTCCGTTAAAGTTAGTCGTATTGATATTTTTATTTAGTAGATCTAAATATTTAAGACCTGAAAATTCAATTCTAACTAAATGAAGACCTATCAACCCAACTATAAGCGGCAAAAAAAGACTTATTGGGCCTGGTAAAAAAGCAGTTAGATTAATTTTAAAAAAAGAACTTAAAAAAACATCAAAAATACTGATAAAAATTAAAAAGGATCCAGTGTACACATAGATGTACAAATTACTTTTATCAGGTTTAAAAAAATTTAACTTATTCATTATTTTTCTTTAATTGCTATTTTTTTATTATACCAATTCATTAATACTGAAATTGAAAGGCTTATAGATAGATAGGTAAGCATTGTAATTGAGACTATCTCTATCGCTCTACCTGTTTGCATTAATGCTGTTCCAGCAAAAACTAAAACTAAATCTGGATATGCTATAGCCGCAGCTAGTGAGGAGTTTTTAGTTAAGTTTAAGTATTGATTTGTCGTTGGAGGAATGATTATCCTTAATGCTTGAGGCATTATCACTAACTTTAAAACTTGTCTTGGTGTTAAACCAATAGATGCAGCAGCTTCTTTTTGACCTTTGCCTACACCTTGGATACCCGCTCTTACACATTCTGCTATGAAGGTGGCTGTGTATAAAGACAATGCTAAAACTAAAGCTATTAATTCAGGAGGCAAACTTAAAGCAGGTTCAAAAATAAATCCTGTTGCAGATAATTGTTTAAGTACTGGAGTTTTAATTTCAAGATTAACACCTCCAATAACAAATGATAGTAAAGGCAATAATATCAATAAACCTAATGATATATATAATACTGGTAATTGTTTACCCTCGTTTTCTTGAATTTTTTTTGCATAACTTCTAATTATAACTATAGAAATAATTGCCGCTAAAATTG